>NZ_JBFPKN010000040.1:0-37638 GCF_040948805.1 Paraburkholderia sp. BR13439
CGATCGTGATGGGACTGTTCATGGTTCACCTCGTCGTTCGGAAGAAAACAGCACGCCGCTTCGCGCGCCGCTGTGCGCGCCAGTTTGCGCGTGCCACTACCGACTCGAAAGTCCCTGATATTCCATCCCTTGTTTCAATCTCGTTTTTTATCGCCCGGCTAAGCGCTTTCAGTGAGGTCGGCCGGGAATTTCCGTAAGGTGGCCAGATGCGTCCGCGGGATGCACCTCACGAATCCGCTGGTCGTCCTTTGCTTGACCGCACACCGTATCTCTTGGTGCGGGATGTCGATTGAACGAGTCCGCAACCGGGCAGGACGATTTCTGCGTAGTGATCCGGTCCACTGCCGCTACCTGACGGTCAGATGTCTGCGAGGGCTGCAGCTTGAGTCGGTAATCGCACGCGCTGAATCGGCAACGTCGATTCAGCTTCGGGCCGCTGTTGATCTCCTAAAATCTCCCGGGTCTTTCCCAAAGGTATGCAGGCAGGGCTATCGTGAGTTCGTAGAGTAAGGGATATGGTCTGCGAGACTATCGTGTCTCTGTCGGCTCGCAGTTCCATTGTGTGAATCCTGACGGCCAGAATGATTCAGCCCGTTTCCTGTGATCGTTCTGCGCCTGCGCCGTCGTGAAGTTTGCCCGGAATCCCTTCGCTACGTCTTTCCGGACATCGGTCCGGTCCGTTGCTCGTGCCAGACGTGTCCAAAATATTTCTTTTATTCCAACGCGATCCGTCTGATTCCTTGACGTTCCGATAGCGAAAATCCGGCCAAAAGCAGGTTTGACGAGATCTTCCTGAGTGAACAAGATGGGATAAAGAGAGCAAGACGGAGCGAGCCATGCCAGTTGCGAAAAGCTATACCCGGGCGCAATGGGATGAGCTTGTCCGCACTTTGGAATCACTGCCGGTCAAGCCAGAGGCCGAGCAGCGCGTCTCTATTACCGATGCGATGAAAGAGATGCGTCTGATAATCGGTGCGGTGAGGAAGAAGGGATATACGCTGGAAGAGATCGTTGAACATGCACGGAAGAAGGGCGTTGATTTTAGCGTTGGCTCCGTCAAGTACGCCTTATACCCATCGAAGAAAGACAAACCAGCTCGACATTCTGCAAAGGAATCGGCACCAGACAATGCCGCGCCATCGCCTCGTACGAAGAAGGCAAGCAAGGACGATGTACCGCGCGCGGAGGCTGTCAGAGAAAATCAGAAGCAGGATGGGGGAGAGATTGTCAGTAGGCCGGGAAGCATGGTGATGCGTGACGCGTTCTCATTCGAGATCAGGCCTGACACCGAGAACCTTTAGAGGATTCAAATGGACATGACGACTTACCCCATCTATCTCGTCGGTGGTAGCAAGGGCGGCGTGGGCAAGAGCTTTGTTGCGCTCGCGCTGGCCGATTATCTGCTCCGGCGGGATATTCATGCGGCGCTGGTGGAAACGGATACCGCCAACCCGGACGTGATGAAAGCAGTCCAGGATGAGATGCGTTGCATCGCCTATAACCTGGACGATGCAGACGGCTGGATCGGCCTCGTCAATTTCTGCGATGAGCAACGGGACGCGGCGATCGTTGTGAACACTGCGGCGCGGAGCCAGACCGGAGTTGAGCAGTTCGGCGCGACACTTGCCGGTGCGCTTGGCGAGCTTCGGCGCCGGCTTGTTGTCCTGTGGGTGATTAACCGGCAACGCGACAGCCTCGAACTGCTGAGCGCTTTCAGCGAGACGTTCCCGGACGCGGTAACGAATGTTGTGCGTAATGGCTACTTCGGTCCGGCGGACAAGTTCACGCTGTATCAGGGATCGCAGCTTCGCCGTTCCGTCGAATCGCGCGGTCACTCACTGGACTTTCCCGATCTTGCAGATCGGGTTGCGGACGAGCTTCGCAGTCAGCGCATGTCAATCCGCAAGGCGGCGGCGACGATGCATATCGGTGAACGGGTCGAGCTATTGCGCTGGCGTTCGTTGTGCGATGCCATGTTCGCGAAGGTAACGGTCGATGGATAACAGGGAGGGCAGGCCGGTCGATACGCTTGCCTGTCTGTTTCTCGACGTCACGGGTGAATTGCCTGACAACGCCAGTGTGCTGCGAATGCGGCGGGTATCGAGTGCGCTCAACCTCCGCGACAACGATGCGTTGTGGTCTGTGCTGGTCATGCTCGAACATTACGGGCGACTCTACGAAGCCATGCCGGAGCGTATCCGGCAGGCGGGCGCGGGCAGTATGGATCTCGTGCGGACGGAGGCGCGGGCAGCGACGGATGCGTTGCTGACGCAGCATCGTGACGCGCTCGCGCGCTGCAAGGCCACGATCGAACTGGCGGAGCAAATGACCGCCGAGCACGAAGCGCGCTACCGGGCCGCGATCGCGTCGCTGAACGACGAGGCGCTGGCTACACTCACGCAGCGGGCAGCGAACCACATTGCCCGCGTTGCTGGTAACCGGCTCGTGGGGGCGACGACTGTCGCCGTACGTGAGCAGCAGAAACGGATCGATGTCGCGCTCACGTCATTCGGGCACGTCGCGATGCGGCGACTCGTGCGGGCGTACGTTGGCGGACTGATTGTGATGCTGCTGGCAGCGGGCGCGGGCGGGCTGGCCGGCTGGTGGGCGGGAATCCATTGGGTGCGGGCAGACGGCTCGCCGTCTGCCCGCACGGGTTACACCTTGTCGGTGTCGCCCCACATGAATTCGGCGGCGTGGCGGAGCGCGTCTGCTGCGGCGTCGTTCTAGGCGAACGCGATCATCGGTGCCCGGTAGCCTTGATCTTCGGCATGGGCAAGGCCATGTCGTAGTGCTGGCCCTCGCTGTATTGCAAATCGGTGGCTTCAACGAAAGTCAGGTAGAGGTCGAGCGAGCCTTCGGCATTGGTGGCGAGCACGGCCATGCGGATGCAGTTGGTCATGATGTGTTCCTCCGATTCAGTCTGGCAGGCGGCAGATACGGGCTTGCCGCCTGCTTCGCCCCGTTGCCGGGGCGAGGGGTGGGGTCACGCGGCAAGCGGGCCGGATTGCGTGCCGTTCATGCTGTCCGAAGTCGGGAAGGGCCACGACGTCAGCGGGCTACCGGCGGCGGGCGCAGCTCCTGCGCCGGTGGGCGTGTCGTTGATGTGTTCCGTGCCGTTGCCAGCATCCTGCTCCGCGTCGGCGTTCTCGCCTTCCGGCGTGTCGTCCGCGCCGTTCTCGGTATCCGCGTCGTCGCTGTCGTCCTCATCCTCGTCGTCACAGTTTTCCCATGACGGCGTGCCCGGTACTTCACGATCGGTGAGGATTTCCGGGAGTCATGCTGCCTTTGCGAGCCGAAGTTCCGCTGCTGCTGCCGCGTCTGCTTTCTTCATCTTTTCGAGGTCGATTGCGGCCTTGGGTGACACGGCGGCGGACACGACTTCCGCGATACGCGCCTTGCTGACATGATCGAAATACGTCGCACGCGTCGCTGTCCAGTACCGGGTCATGTCGAGGTTCAGCGCACTTGCGAGCGTGTTGATCGCAAGCGGCTTTTCCTCGGCCACGATTCCGTCGAGCAGGGTGCCCGTGCAAAATGCGAGCAGGTCGAGCAGCGTCGTGCCGGGATCCTGTTCGATCAGCCACGGCAGGAGGTCGCCCCGCTTTGCGGGCAGTTCCGCGATCCAGCGCGCCCGCTGCGTTTCGATGGCATTCCATGCGGGGCTGGCGGACAGGTCGTCGGCAGCGCGCAGCAGGCTGTCGTGGTTGTTCTCGCCGGACAGTGCGAAATAGCTGCGTGAGGACGCATGCCCGTAGTGCTCGGGCAGCGCCTTCGGGACCAAATAGTGCAGCAGGGCGGCGAGCGCTACAGTGGGCTGCGCGACCAGTTCCGCGTGGACGGCAGCGGTGCGGTGTGCTGTGAGCCGCTGGCAAAGTTTCGCGCTGTGGACGGGTTTGACCTTCGGAGCCTTCGCGCATACGGTATCTGGGCCTTCGGCTGTGGCGATTCCAGTTACGGTCGCACCTGCCGCGTCGAGCGCGGCGCTATTCTCGCGTCGCACGAAGCCGCGTTCGATGACGAGTTCTCCCTGCGGCCCGACGATCACGAATGCACCCGCTTCGGCCATTTGCTGCGCGTCCCATACGAGCGTGCGGCTTTCGAGTGCGATGATCGCGGCATTGACCTGCTCCATTTCATCGTTGAGTCGGTCGGCTTCCTCGTAGGCATCTTCGTCGCCCTCCGACAGTGCTTCGATCTTTTCAGCCATTTCGTCCTGCTGCGCGGTAAAGGCGTCCATTTCGCGCTGTTCGTCGTCGGAGTATTGGCGCTGCACCGGGCGCAGCCTGCCGTGGCGGTTCAGTTCGGCAAAATCGCGTTCGACTCGCGTTTCCGTCCAGCCCCATCCCTCGGCCTGGACTTCGGCTGCAGCAGCGTCGGGCTTTTGCGCGACGAGCTTCTGCAGAAGTTCCGCATCGGCGATATAACCGGCGTTCTCGTCGTCGCTGAACACGTCGCGACGCACGTAGCCGCCCGCTGCTTCATAGGCGGCGAGGCCAACAAAGCGTACGAGACGGCTACGGCTCGCGTCGATCTCGGCGCGCGTGATCGACTGCCGCAGGTAGTTCAGCTGACGTTGCCACTCGTTTGCGTCGAACCATATTTTTTCCTGCGTTTCGTGATCGTCTGCGAGGGCGAGCGCACCAAGCTGATCAAGCGTGATTGCGTCGTCGCGCAGCAGCGTGAGCAGTTTGGGCGACACGTTAGCGGGCCTCATGCGACGCTTGACCGTGAGTGGCGAGGCAGAGAACAGCGCCGCGATGTAATCGACACTGCGGCCTTCCTCAGCGAGCATCCGGTACGCGCGCAGCACGTCGAACGGGTCGAGTCCTTCGCGTTCGCTGTTCTCGATCAGCGAAATGGCGAGGGCTTCGCCTTCGCTGACGATCCGCACCGGCACCGGGTAGTCCGCCGCGATATGGTTCTGCTCGTAAAGCAGGTCGAGCGCGGCTTTGCGACGCTGGCCCGCGCAGACCCCATACCGGCGCTGTTTGCCCCGCGATCCCTTGATCTCATGGACGACGAGGTTTTGCAGCAGACCCTTTGCCCGGATGCTCGCGGCAAGCGCCGGAATGTTCGAGAGCGGTTTCGTGCGGGCGTTGAGCGGCGAGGGCCGCAGGCTGGAATACGCCACGGTGGCGACCAGCTGTTCGTTGCCGAAGTTGGTTTCGAGCGGCGAAACGGTTTCGTCAGTGGTTGCCGCAGGGGTTTCGACTTGAGATTGCATGACTGACTCCAGATAATTAAAAAGAAGATTCCAACACGGGTCCTGCCGGATTCCATCAGGACGTAACCTGGCTAGGAGTCCTGATGGAACGAGGCGGGGGACGTTGCCGTCCCTGCGGCGCTTATGCTTTCATCTGGCGCATGGCGTCAGCAAGCATCCACAGCGCGCGGTTGAGCTTCATGTTCTGGTCGATGCCGGTGATGGGGCGAGTCGACATGGCGCGTCCGCTGCGCGAGCGTCCATGCAGCCCGCCCTTCGTGAGGTTTTCCTGCACGCGGTTGAATACGGTCCAGAGGTCGTCGCGGCGATCCTCGAAACGGCGCGGTACCAGTAGCTGGCTTTCGGTGACGGGGGCCAGTGCCTCGGCGTCGGTCGGGTCGTAGCGCAGCGCAAGGGCGGAACGGGCGAATGCATGCTGCTCGTCGCGGCTCAGATCGACGGCGCGCATGCTGTCCTTCTGCTCGCGGATCAGGTCGAAGCCGTCGAGCACGTCGAAAGCGCCATTGATTACGTTCTGGATGACGTTGCCTTTGTGTAGCACGCGGATATCGGCGATGTTCTCGCCAGCGACCATGCCGTTCTGGCAGACAAACCGGAATGTGCCTGCCAGCATCTGGTAACTGCTGGTGCCGTCGTGCGAGTTCAGCAGCACGATTTCGTCGGCTTCCTCGCCGGTGATCTGATCAGCATGGCGAAGCCGCAGCATGTGCTTCGTGAATTCGCGCTTGCCCTCATCGCGCACGCGGGTCTGGCAGATCATGAACGGCTGGAAGCCTTCGTTCCGAAGACCGCGCAGGACGTCGATGGTCGGAATATAGGTATAACGTTCCGAACGGCTTTCGTGCTTGCCAACAGCGAAGATGGACGGGGCGACGCGCCGAATCTGATCGTCTGAAAGCGGCGAGTCAGCGCGCAGCATCGGGGAGCCGTAATGGAAAGAGGAAGCGAGTTGCATGGCAGTCTCCACAGTCAAGGTTGAGGACCTGAACCGGGCGATGGAATGTGGTTTGCCCTTGCGGCCGGACACTTTCCGGTGGAACTCGGGGTTGGCTTTGCTGCCGCCTGGCTCCCGGATTCCCGCCCGTGCGACTCGAGGAGCCGATAGCGGGCAGGCGTCAAGGAAAAAGGCGAGGGAGGGGTGCGGGCAACACGGTCCCTCGCCCCTTGATGCGTGGCCGCTATCGGCTACGGTCGCGGGTCAAGGGCGGGGAGCTGTGAGCCGGGTGCATGCCGTGCCTCGGGTTGACCGGGCAGGGTTTGGCGCAGGGACGCGCGGCGATGTGGTTGATCGCAATACCGAAATAGACAGTGGGGTATGGCTGTGCCGCGGCTTGGTGACCGGGACGGGATTGAACGAGGCACGTGGCCCGGTGCCTGCTCGAATGCAGCTATTTCATTCGGCCTGAAGCAACGGATCGCGTCGTTGTTTTGCTTCAGCGCCGATATCAGGATTCACGTATGTCTCGCGCCGAACGTCTCCTTCAGCTCCTGCAAGTGTTACGTCGTTATCGACGTCCCGTGAGCGGCCAGGCCCTCGCTGACGAGCTCGGCGTGAGCATTCGCACGCTATACCGGGTTCGACACTGCCAGAATCTGACAGTATCGATCGCTAGACTGAAGCTCCTTTCTTGGCGAGGAGCGCAAAATGAAGTTCGCATCGGTTCGCGTTGGTACCCCGGATCTCGAACGGCTGGTCGAGTTTTATCAGAGGCTTTCCGGCATCGAGGCTATACGCCTGGCCGATGGATTTGCCGCAATGCGATTTGAGGGCTCGACGCTTGCAATTTCATCAGAGCACCTGACCAAGCTCTTCAATGCCGGTGCTGCCACTGCCGCTGCCGATCAATCGGCAATCCTGGAGTTCGAGGTCGAAGACGTTGACGCGGTGTTCGAACGGATGAATGCGTCCGGAACAAACATTGTGATGCCAACGACATTGATGCCTTGGGGCAACCGCTCGCTCCTGCTGCGTGACCCGGATGGGAATCTCGTCAACATATTTTCTGGACCTGGGAGTTGATGCCGCCGTCACGGTTGCCCGCTGCTTGCCTGTTCGTTCAGTCTCGAATGGCCGTTTCGGAAAGCTGCCACCATCTCTTGAGGGTCGACACCGGAAGTTCGCGCGGCATGTGCTTGCCGCAGCCGCGCCTCTGCGCCCTCCAGTTGTCACCGGATCGGTTGTACCGCGCGAAGTTACACATTTGATGTCGCAACGGTGACATTTTAATGCGGTCTACGCCAATGCAACGCGAAGATCCGGCGATGCAGAAGTGAAGCGCATACCTAGGAATGTTAGCGAACGTGAGACGCACCGGGCGGTCGCAATTGCCTCTGGAGCAAAATCAGCCGGGGCGCATTGACGGCCGTTTCGTCGCAGGAGGATATACATACCAACGGCCGTCATCGTGCCTGAAGAACATAATTTCGAGCGGCACAGTCCCAGTCAGTCTGGAAGACCTCGCGAAGACGCAACGCGCTTCTCCCGAAGCCGTATTGCTCAAACGCGACCGCGTTAGATGTACCGGTGATGCTGGAGTTGGCGCAAGCCACTTGTCGATCAGGTTGCGCAAGGATTTCTCGCTGAGGCTCATCGCGACCTCCATGGATACATCAAGCATTCACAGGCGCGGCTACCAACGTCGCCCGTCCTCGACTGTGTCTTATCCAACGTGGAACGGGGTTGGCTGCGTCACCAACGTGCGCGACGGAGAAATGCGTGGCCGATGGAAGGTCGGCGTCAGGCAATCTCTAATATTGGTCGCATGACTGATTTATACAGTCATGCGACCAATAAATCAAGATTCTCAGCAACCGGGAAACTACGGATTTGTATAAATATTGGTAGAAATTCGGACGTGTAAACCAGGAATTGGTCGGTTGTCTGGTAATTATTGGTCGTTTGACGTATTATCTGGGCGCGGAGCAGTGACGGATATCCTGTTGAGGGCGGTAGTCAACCGTGGTACGCCGTGGTCGTGCCCCATCAAGGCAGTCGTCGCTCGGCGGTGCAGCTACGTCGACCGCCATACCCCGGACAATTGGCAATCAGCTAGGAGGGTTCATAAGTGAAACAGGTCGCGATCAACCTGGCTGGCAGGAAAGAGGAACCCGACGAGCCGAAGCGTCGCGGTAACAGGACAACGCGAACTCCCGAGATCCTCGAGGCGGCGATCGATGTGCTCGCAAAGTACGGTAACGTCGGTTTTGCTCTCCGGCGCGTTGCCAGTGAGGTAGGTATTCACCTGGCTACTTTGCAGCACTACTTCCCGAGCAGGGAAGACTTGTTGCGTGCGGCGATGGAAGAGGTCGCGACGCGATACCTGACGCTGTATCAAAGTTTGGTCAAGGACGATGAACGGTCACCAGAGGTTCGGCTCGACGCTATCGTGGACGTCGCCTTTGATGAGTTGACCAAACCCGGTACCCACATTGCGCCGTTTTGTCTCGAAGGATGGAGCATGGGAGAGCGTGAAGAGTTTGCCCGGAGCTTGGTGGCCAGATTTAACCGCCAATTTCAGGAAACATTTGCGAGCCTGGTAGGGAAGATCAACCCGTCGCTTACGCCTCAAGAATGCGCGCTCCGCGGTCGTCTGCTTTATTCGCATATGGCGGGACTAATTGTCCTCGTTCGCCCTGTACGTGGGGGCTCGGCCGACGTTGAAGCACTTCGTGCAGCGACAAAGGTCGTATGGAGAGCGCTCAGCGCCGCCCCGCAGTAGGGTGAAACGCTCCTGACGCTGATTGCCAGACTTTCCATAGAACTGCGCCTGATTCGAGAGACGATCTACACCTGTCGACCCAGCTGATATCGCCTGCTTCACTTCGCTAAGAGTGCTGGCATCCCGACAGGTTACCGATGTGTTTCGCGACGAGCGGACGGGGGAATGCCTGCTGCGAACCGTCTTCAGGGATTCGACAGAACTGCGGGTTATCGATTAAGCACATCGGAGTGATGTCGACCAAAGCGATGTCGCACCTTGCCGCATGCAGATACGCTAACCCTGGCGATAGGCGGGAGCCCCCATCATCGCGCCAGTGACCCCACCGTCAACATAGATTTCGATAGCTTGCACATACGATGACTCACTAGAGCAGAGAAAGAGCACGACCTCTGCGACCTCTTCTGCCTCCCCCAGGCGGCCCAGTGGGACGGATCGCGTCGCGAACTCATGTACGGCTGGAATGAGCGCGGCGTCTGCTACAGTTCGCCAGAACGGAGTTCGAATATTACCGGGAGAGACGACATTTACTCGGATCGCTCTTCCAGACAGCTCTGAGGCGATGCATCGGGCCATCCCGACCAGTCCAGCCTTGCTGGCAGCATAGGCTGCCATCCCCGGCATTCCGATCGCATTGCCGATCGAACTATTCAGTACTATAGAAGCATTGTTTCGTAGGTGGGGTAGGAGCGCTTGAACGTAGAAGAAGGGACTTTTCAGGTTCGTCGCGATCAAGTGATCGAACTGTTCTACAGTCGTGCCGCCCACTGGCGTCAAGCTTGCGTCGCCAGCATTCAGAAACACAGCGTCGAAATCGCCTACGTCTCTCACGATGGATGCGAGCCCGGATTCCAGGCCGACGAAGTCAGTAGCATCCAAGCGAAAGGCAAAAGCCGACTCGCCAAGTGCCGCCCTGCTTTCAGAAAGTGTAGCTTCGTTGCGTCCGGTGATAACCACAGTAGCGCCTTCTTCCGATAGCCGTTTGGCCGCAGCGAATCCAATTCCACTATTTCCACCTGTGACCAGCACCGTTTTGCCCGCCATTCGCATGTTATCTTCCCCTCATATGAATGAATTCAGCTCGAAAGGAACGCCATGTAGTTGATGGCGTAATGGGACGAAATTTATACCGCTTTTATTACCGAACCGTTGTTGCTTCTGCCCCTTGGAATCGTTCGCCGTCGATTCAGTTCTATCGAACCCGGAGCTAAAGATGATGCAGTCAAGCTCCGTCCGAACACCTTCGGAGCTTAGCAGCACCTTCGACCGTTAAAACTTGTACGAGATACCGAGGAAAGTCACGATTGGATGAAGCCTGACTTTCGCATGACTGACAATCTCTGTTCCGCCTGCCGTTTTCCCTGTCAGCGTCACATTGGTGTCGGTAGGGATATATGCCACCAGCATGTCCACAGACCAGCGCCTGGATATCTGATAGTCAAGGCCAGCCTGTACCACCGGATTCCATGAACTGGAGGCATGTGCAGTCGCAGTTCCACCGGGACCGAAGGATTGCTCGACAAAATCGGAGTTCGTGACACGCGTGTCAGTGAACCAAGTGTAATTGACGCCGACGCCGACGAAGGGCCTGAATCGACTGTCGGGCTGACCAAAGTGGTAACGCAATACCACCTCGGGAGCCCACGTCCGCGTATCGCCCAGAACGCCATAGCTATCCATCACGCCCCGCCCCTCTAGCTGCATTCGACCGGGCCAGCCACCCAAAAACGCAACGCCAATTTGATTGGTAATGTAGTGTTCGAAGATGAAGGCGGGTAAGTCTGCGCTTCGGGCACCAGACCCTGAACCCGCAATCGGCATGTTGACAGGCGTACCGCCGACGCTTGTTACCGTCAGCGGACCGCTACCGGTCTGTGGCGCCACATGCGCCCAGCCAAGACTGACGACGTTGTCGCCAGCCGCCTGCGCGTGTGCGCTGTCGACAGATCCAGCAATCAGCGACAAGGCTGACAGGCATGCCGTTGTTGCGTACTTCCACTTCCACATAATTGTCTCCGTTGTCGTTTTTTTCTATACGTTGTGGTCGAACTACAGCTTCCGACAGTTCAGCGAGGCCATATTGGGAGGGGCGGCCTTCGCGGAACCGTGGGACAGTAAGGGCGCCGCAGTGCTCTGCGACGCGCTCGTGCTAGTACGGGTTGGCGTGGCGACTTGCGGGCCGTTGACCAGGACGTTGCCGCGACGTAACGCCGGGTTGGGCCGGGTTAAACCCCCAACTTTCTGCGCACGAGTGCGCCATAGCTGTCGGGAAACAGACGAGCAATCCATTGCAGGGAGCGCGCGCCATTGCCAACCAGCAGCCGTTTGTCGCCGCGTAGCAGTCCTGCCACAATCTCGCGTGCACACTGCTCGGGTGTTGTCGTCATCTGGCGTTTGTTGGCATCCAGTAGACGACGCTCAAAATCCGTCTCGTGTTCGGCTTTTGGAACGTTGCTGATGTTGGTGTTGATGCCACCCGGGTGCACGAGTACGGCTCGCACGCCGGTGCCCTCCAATTCCTGCCACAGTGTTTCTGTTAATCCTCGAACGCCGAACTTGGAGATTGTGTATGCAGCCGAGCAGGGTGTCGCCACTAGCCCGAAAACACTCGATATATTTACGATGCAGCCTTGGCGCCGGGCCAGCATTTTTGGCAAGAAGGCTTTGGTGCCGTAGATCACACCCCACAGGTTGATTCCGATTACCTTCTCGAACTCCTCTATCGTGGCGTGTTCGACTGAGGCCAGCACTGAGGTTCCGGCGTTGTTGATCACAAAGTCGACCTGCCCGAAGTCACTGGCTACTTCGTCAGCATGCCGAAACATTGCATCGCGACTTGATACGTCGAGTACGTAGGAGCGTGACGAGGTGGCGACCGGCAATAGCGCGACGGTTTTCGCCAGACTCTGCTCGCTCACATCTGACAGTGCGAGACGAGCGCCCCTGCGAGCGAGTTCGATAGCCAGCGCGCGGCCAATGCCCGACCCCGCACCAGTGATGGCCACGACGAGATTACTGAACATGGCCGTGCACCTCCGCATTGCCACGCATTGCTGCAGCACGAGACAACACTTTGACGCAGTTTGGCATCCACCTGACGTCTGTCGGTGTAACCAAAGGACGGTTCTTGTCCATTCAATGTCTCCTCTTAGCCATCGCTAACGAAAGGTAGGCTAGGCCTGCACTATTTATTTCGTTATGCGAACCAATACAATCGTTATTGAGTTCGAAAAGACCGGTCGGAGTATGCCGACCGGCCGAACTTCTACGTCCCCGTGTCCTTGTCAGATTTTGCGCTGCTCGTCCCGCCAGAAAGGCGCGCGCACATCCTTTTTTAGGACCTTGCCGTTGGGGCTTCGGGGAAGGGCATCGACGAACACGACGCGTTTTGGGGTTTTGATTCCACCGAGCTTGGGGCGACAATAGGCAATGATCTCGTCCTCGGTCGCTTGTTCGCCCTGGTTCAGTTCGATCACAGCCGTGACTGCTTCGCCCCAGTCTGCGTGGGGAATGCCGATCACGGCGCAATCCTGCACCGCCGGGTGGGTCCAGATGACCTGCTCAACCTCGCTCGGGTAGACGTTGAATCCGCCGCTTATGATCATGTCCTTCTTGCGGTCGGTAATATGAAGGAAGCCTTCTGAGTCGAGATAACCGATGTCGCCGGTGTGGAGCCAGCCATCAATGATAGTTTCAGCGGTCTTGTCCGGGGCCTTGTAGTAACCTGCCATCAGCAGATCGCCACGAACGCAGATCTCGCCTGCCTGGCCGGTGGGAAGAATTTTTCCATTATCGTCGAGGATCTCCACCCGCACGAGCGGAGCAGGTCGCCCGGCCGCCGAGAGCCGCGCGTCGTCGGCAATTTCACCGTTGCGGAAGTGGTCTTCGGGACGCATGAATGCAATCGCGGAGGGAGCTTCAGCTTGACCGTATCCCTGAAACATTACAGGTCCGAACACTTCGATCGCGCGACGCAACTTCTCCGTTGACATCGGAGCTGCGCCGTAGATGAAGTATTTCAGCGATGAGAAGTCGCGTTTTTCGATTCCGGGAATTTCGAGAAGTCGATAAATTACCGTGGGCGGCAGATAGAGTTCCGTAACACGGTGTTTTTCGATCAGGTCAAGCAGGTGATGCAGGTCCATTCGATTCATCACCACAATCGTCCCTGCGCGCGCGGTACATGGCAGGGTAAGCGTGCCGGCGGCGTGTGTCATCGGAGCGGCGACAAGATTCACGATCGGCTCGTCCGAAGAGTATGGCGCCGCAAACATCTGGTGCAGTGCGCTGACGGACAGACTTCGGTGAGTGTTCATCGCACCTTTCGGTGCCCCCGTCGTTCCCCCGGTCGGCATCACGCCGGCGAGGGAGCCCTGTTCCGGGACAAAGTCCGGAAGGGAGGCTGGCGCGTTTGCAAGGAACGATTCGAGCGTAACGGCACCCGCTGCAGATGCAGCTTCGACGTTGTCACCCAGAGAGATCACGGTGTGCAGTTTTTTCAGGTCAGCACGAATTTCATGCACAAGCGGCAGGAACTGCTCGTGGCAGAACAGTACTTCGCAGTCAAAGCCGTCCAGCAGCCGCTGGGTCTCCTCTGGCGGATTCGCCGGATTGACGGGGACCCAGGCGAGCCCCGCGCGCCACAGTCCGAGCACACAACCCCACGCCTCAGGGTCGTTACTTGCCAGCACTGCGCCCTTGGCATCGCGCTCGATACCGCGGCCGAGTAGGGCATTGCCGACGCGGCAGGACAGCTCGCCGATGTGCCGATACGTAAAGGTGCGATCGCCAGCAATGAAGGCGATCTTATCCGGGTTGGCCCTCCACCCGCGGTCGAAGAAATCAGTGATAGCCATACAAGTTCCTAATTCACAATCCGATTCGATCGCTGCGGTACAGCAGCGAATTCAGGTAGCCAAATTTCATGTTGAGAAGATGATTCTCGCCGTCCTCGATCCGGGCAGCCCTTGCGTCCCGGAAGAGCTTCTCTAGCGGGTATTCACGGGTCAATCCATAACCGCCGAACAGCTGCAGGGCCTCGTCTACGACTTCGAACGCGAGGTCGGTACACGTAACCTTCGATGCACCGGTAAAGTACGGATGTTTGGCCGGTGAGAGTAGGGTGTACTCAGTGGCACGCCTGGCCACCGCGCGAATGGTTTCGACTTTCCGGGCCATGGCACCGAGCCGGTACTGGACCATTTGATGGTCGCTGAGAAGTGCGCCGCCCTGGCGCCGCTCGTGCACATAGGCGAGCGCCACTTCGAATGCAGCCCTCGCCATGCCGGTTGCCATCTGGCCCATGCCAACGCCCGCTGTCGACCACGTATTTGCATGACCGCGCCAATATTGCTCCCGTGAGGACACAGCGTAGCGCAGGGGCACCTTGACGTTGTCGAAGTAGATCTCGCCCTGCGGTAACGCCCGCTGGCCGAGCTTTTCAAGCGGCTTGCCGCGGCTCACGCCTGGAAGGTCCAAGGGAACAATTACCTCGATACCGTGCGGATGCCCTTCTTCGTCGAAGAACCCGTTACCGTAGTCGGCCACGATCGTCAAGATTGCAACCTGCGCTACAGAACCGTTTGAGACCCAGGCAGAACTCTGCCCATTGATCACAATGTCGCCACCGCTGACCTTCGCTGTGAGATTGCCTTTGTTGCCCTGCGGTGCTGTAGCGTGCCTTTCGCCCGGGTAGAGCATTGTGCCGTCGGAACCGCGATCTGGCTGGGTCGCGATCCAGCATCCGAGCTTGTTTGCAGTCAGATCGATGAGTTCCTGGTTGGCGGCCCGCTTGGCGATCATGTTCGGGAACGCGGCTGCGGCGAGCGATACCGTTAGTCCCACGTCACCCCACCCGAATTCTTCGATTACGATAGCCTGTAGCCGGGCCAGTGCTTGGGGCGGCACATCATCAGCGTCGGTGTCGAAACTGATCCCGGCTGAAGCTGCGGTCTTGATAAAGTCCCAGTACGGAGAGCCTGGTGCAATCGCATCTTCGGCGCTCAGCTTGTCAATGGCAATCGCCGTAGGCCGCATTACATCTTGTGCAAACTTGTGCATCGCTTGCTGGATGTTGCGTTCTTCCTCGCTGAGGACTTCGAATCCCGTGAGTTCGACGTACGGCAGATCCGGCCGCACTGAAGTCAGCGCAGCGTGTTCGACCTGTTGTGTCATTTCGGCGTCTCCTGTTTGTGACGGTCGTTTCGGCTACTCGGCGGCGGCGAGAAGCGCTGGGAGGTCACGCTCATGCTCGACGTCCTGCATTTGCGCCATCTTTTCCAGGCCCTCCCGGACAGGGGGCTCGTCTACAAGCTTCATGAACGCCGCGTTCTCACTGGCGAAGCCAGCGAATTGTGCGTCGACGGCCCAGCCAAAAACGCTTTTGATGACCTCGTCCACAGCGGCAATCGAGCTTGGCGGTCGCTTCGCGACACCGTGGGCAAGCGTGCTTACGTATGTATGGAGATCCTCGCGCGGCAGCGCCCGGTTCACAAAACCGTAGGTTGCCGCTTCGTCGCCGCTGAAATCGCGTGCCGACAAGATCACCTCACGAGCGCGGGCAGGCCCGATCAACATCGCAAGACGTGTGGTACCGCCGCCTGCAGGCAAGATGCCGCCACTGGCCTCTGGCAGACAGAACCTGCTTCCTGGCGTCGCGAAACGCATATCGAGGGCGAGTATGAATTCGAGCCCCGCGCCGCGGCAGATTCCATCGACCACGCCAATGGTGACCTGCGGCAGAGTCTGCCATGCCGTCGAGAGGGCTTGCACCACGTTGATGTCGTCGTAACGGCTCCGGGGCGCGGTCGGGTCGCTAGAGAGCCGGAGGAGGTCGTTCAGGTCAAAATGCGCAACGAAGAACTCCGGGTTCGCGCTGCCGAAGACTACGACCGCGGTCTCACGGTCAAACGCGAGCGATCCCGCAAGGTCGAACAGCTCGCCGATCATCTGAGCATTGATCAGGTTCAGCGGGGGATTGTTGAAATCAACGAAAAGAGTCCGGCCATCGCGCCGGATGTTAAGTGTCTGGTAGGTCATTGTCTCCTCCGAGAAGATTTGCGGACGATTCAGGAGCCGAGAATGGTGATTGCGGCGGCCGCCTCCTCACCTGCGTAGAGCCCGCCGCCGTTCTCCGCGAGGGCTATACGGGCGCCGTGAACCTGGCGTGCTCCGCAGTTACCGCGAAGCTGGTGCACAAGCTCATAGATCTGGGCGAGGCCAGAGGCCCCCATTGGGTGACCTTTGGATTCGAGGCCACCGGACGGATTGATCGGCAAGCTGCCGCCGAGCTTCGTTGCACCAGATTCCGCGAACGGGCCGCCGGCGCCGATCTCACAGAATCCAAGCAACTCGGATTGCAGAAGCTCACCAAATGAAGATGCGTCATGGACCTCCGCCACGGAAATGTCCTCGGGTCCGACTCCCGCCTGTTCATAGGCGGACCGAGCAGCGAGGCGGGTGACTGATCGATCCCAAGCCGAGAGCGGACGCACGGTCCCACTCTGCAGAACGTTTACAAGTACCCGTATCGGCTGAGCGCTGCCGAGACGTCGCAGGCCGGCCGCATTGCAAACGACAACTGCGGACGCTCCATCTGTTAGTGGGGCGCACATTGGGACTGTGAGCGGCCCCGACACCGGCCGTGCCGCCAGGATGTCCTCCACTGACATTTCCTTGCGAAAGTGTGCGAGAGGGTTATGGACAGCATGCGCATGATTCTTCGAGGAGATGACGGCAAGCTGTCGCTGCGTGGTTCCGAACGCATTCATGTGTGCTCTGGTGAGCGCAGCGTAGATATCCATAAACAGGCTGTGAGGTTGCCCATCGTCTGGAATCACGCCCCCCAGCTCCTCGAGAACGGCTCGCACTCCTTGCCTGTCATTGACGTCGACACCGCCGTCGAAGACTCCAAGTGCTTTGCTCTTGTCGCCAATACTCAGTTTTTCGGCTCCGACTGCCAGCACGACGTCTGCTGCCCCAGAGCGCACATGCATGATCGCCTGATGCAAGGCTGTCGCCCCCGTCGCGCACGCATTCTCCACGTTCACGATCGGGATGCGTTCGAAGCCCATGGATCGCAGCGCCATCTGGCCGGCCACTACCACCTGGCCTTCGAGGACGTCCTGACACGTAT
This sequence comes from Paraburkholderia sp. BR13439, assembly GCF_040948805.1. NCBI lineage: Bacteria > Pseudomonadati > Pseudomonadota > Betaproteobacteria > Burkholderiales > Burkholderiaceae > Paraburkholderia > Paraburkholderia sp. BR13439. The sequence goes on from NZ_JBFPKN010000040.1 coordinate 17,081, forward strand.
TGCCAAAGTACGCTGCGTCGATGGTGCTCAGATCGCCTCCGGCGTCGCAGATGGCCTCAAGCACCGCCGTCCTCGTGAGATCCTTGACCGACGCGTCTTGCCTAACCCCGAAGGAGGTCATGCCTACACCGGCGATCCAAACGGGCATCGTTGTCATGCCACCGTCTCCTCGGTTACACGTGCAAGTCCATACGCCTCCAGAGCACCCATGAGTTCGCGATGGCCCAAGAACTGCGCCGGCGAGCGGAAACCGACACCGTTGCAGGTGTTTCCGAGCAATCGCATGGCCGCATAAGCCTGCAAGAGGCCGGTGATCTGGTAGCCGGATGTGCCGTGAATAACTGCGCGTGCGGTGACGTTGTTCCCGCGACCAATACACCAGTCGATGGATCGGTGCACCTGCCGGTTTTCACGGGGCGGGGTGTCCGGTGTCATGCTGGCTGCGATCCGATCGAGCACCGGGTGCAGCTTCTCTTCAGGCAGCCACTGGAACATGACCTTGAACATGCGCTCCGCGGCACGAACCCGCTGGGGAATGTCGCCCTTATCGTTGCGCATCGCGACGAACATGCGACAGTTGCGCACCCTACGGTCATCGCGGAAAAACACGGGAAGCGCCGTGCCACCCCACTGAAGTCCCGGAACGACATATGCGGTGCCAGGCACAACCATGTCCTGCTGGACGATGCCGTCGTACTTTTTGAGGATGTTGTCCTGAAGGTAGTATGAGTCTGTGCGAATCACGTCGAACATCGACTGGCTCGAACCCACCGTCGGAACTGCGCTGACGTATTCACCAAGCTCGAGTGTGTCGATTCCCGGCGTCTCCAGAACTATGCGGGCAGCAATGTCGTGAACTGCATACTGCATAGACACGGCAGTCGATACGACCAGTCCCGCGGCCGCGAATTTCGGCCCCCATTCGTCAAGCAGTTGAAGATGGTGTTGCTGCTCCCCGGCGGTGTCGAGATAGTGGCAACCAGCACGCAGCGCGGCCTCGAGTACCGGGGGCGCATATCGCAAAAAGGGGCCGACCATATTACAGATGACCTTTCTGCCTTTGAAAAGCGCTGTCAGCGACTCGACAGAGCCGTCGACTTCGGCAATCTCGTAGTCCGCGGTTTCGATACCGGGCACTGAAGCCATGACTTCCTGAAGCTTCGCCTTGTTTCGACCTGCGGCGACGAACGGGATGCTGTATTCGCGCAGGTACTCGGCCACCAGCCGACCGGTATAACCGCTGGCGCCATAGATGACGACAGGACGCAGATTGCTCATCGTCTCCTCCTATTTAATAGTTGGGTTGCTGTTGGGATGACCGACTGTACTGGGTGATCAGCATCCAGCGCTTGCACATCAGTGCATGCGACTTGTCGGTTTGCGCATCGCGTGTGCGAAATTGGGGTTTCTGCGCACTTGACGGCGGCCTTCCTGATCCACACGATCGGTGGTAGTCGTATTTGCCAACTCGCCAATGGAAAGGGACCCGATGGCAGCTGTTACCTGGTCGACCCGCGGGTTGCCTCAGAAGCTCTTGCAGGACGCATTCAGCAGCAAGCTCTCTGATCTGCATGTAAATTGGACGCTTTCGATCCCGGAGCCTGACGGCTTTGACGCATCGGTGCGATACCGGAAAGTGGATCGGCTAACAATCGGGGAGCTGCGAAGTGGCCGGATTGCCGGCCAACGAGCGGCGTCAGGAGCACCGTTACTGGGTGTTCTGATGAACCTCAGCGGACGGCTGGCGTGCCGGTACGAAGATGGGCGCGAGGTCGTACTTCCCCCCAATCACCTGCTGATCTGGGATAGTGAACTCGGTTTCGACTTCGACGTTGAGGGGCCTCATCGCGAGTTCTATCTGCTGTTGCCCCGCGAGCGAGTTCCCTTGGCGGTTGCGAGCGCTGCCACTCATTTGCGCGGCGCATTACCGGCGGTTCAAGGATCCGGGCTGTCGGCCATTGCTGGTGAGCATTTCCGGACGATCTCCCAGGAGCTCGACCAGCTTTCCGACGGCGCGTTGGCGATTGCCTGCCAGTCCTTTTTCGACTTGCTCGATGCGGCGCTCACCGTCACCGCCGATCGTCCATCTTCAAAGGCCTTACTGCTGAATGCGATTCGGCAGTACATTGACAAAAATCTGGACAATCCGGAAATGTGCGCTGCATCAATCGCAACTGCTCATCATATTTCCGTGCGGACATTGCACGTTACCTTCGCAGGTACTGGGACAACGGTCAGTCGTTGGATCCGTGATCGTCGGCTGAAAGTCTGCTATCGCGAACTATGTGCGGCTGCCAGTACGAAAACGGTGACGGACGTGGCTTACAAATGGGGATTCAACGACGCAGCCCACTTCAGTCGGACGTTCAAGCAGGCGTTCGGCGTAACCCCAAGAAGTTTGCGGATTGGCAGCGCGGTACCGGCCCTGGACGATTACTAAGTCCAGTGTTCCAGACCTGGGTTGTTTTACTGTGCCGAAGATTTCGTACAAAAGCTCGTCGCTGTGCCCTGTGCCCTGTGCCCTGTGCCCCGCCTGACGGCATCAGGATGCGCAAGCAGCCGGTCGCAGCATGACCTACTGGTACGGCTTGCTGAAGCTGAAAGGCAGGACGGGCGCTGCTGCGAGGTCCTGCTTTCGTAGGCCAGAGTTAGTGTTCATCGCGCAGCAGCATGCGCTCCATGAAAACGCGCCGCTCATCCCGCTGCTTATCGGTACCCTGGTTTGAAAGTAGGGATTCGGCCAACTCGTAACTGTAAAGGGCGAATGCGCGCTTCCGTGCTTCCGAAATATCGAAGCCGAGTGCACTAAAGCACTGGGCAATATAAGCAAGGCGCTTCGCATCCACCTCATCCACAAATTGACGGGCCATCTCGTCCCGCCTTGCCCATCCCCGTATTGCTAACTCCGTCGCGGCGGCAACCTGCGCTGCTTCGCCGTGAAACGGCAATGCCAGCAGTTCGCGCAGCAGTTCCCGCGCCTTGACGTTGCGTTTCTCAAAACGCTCAATGATTTGCTCTGTGGCGGTATCGCGCCACCACGTCAGCAAATGACTCAAGAGATCGTCGCGGTCTTTGAAGTGCCAGTAAAAGCTGCCCCGTGTGACCCCAAGATTTTTCGACAGAACCTCTACACGCACGGCTTCGACACTCTTGTCGACCAGAACTTCTGCGGCTGCACGAATCCAGTCATCCGGCGTGAGTTGAGGTTTGCTTGACGCGTCCGAAGTACGCGCTACCGAAGATCGTGACATTGCGTGTCCGTAGGGGCAAAAGAAATATTTTACTTCATCGACACATGCAGAGCCGTATGGTCATGTGTATTCACGTTAACACCTGGAAATTTGACTGACGAGGGTTATTGACTTCATCTCTGCCACGACATACGATGCGCTCCATACACATACGTATGTGTATGGCGAGAACGCGAGGAGAGCGAGAATGGGCGATTTGGCAGGCGTTGGAAAGACGCTGCAGGCGGCGGACCATCGAACGAACTATCACGAGGTCGGGCAGGGCAAGCCGCTTTTCCTGCTGCATGGATCCGGTCCCGGTGTGTCGGGCTGGACCAACTGGAAGGGCGTGATGAGCGATCTTGGTGAGCAGTTTCGCGTGATCGTGCCAGACATCGCCGGCTTTGGTTTCACCGAGTTCAAGGAAGGCAGCAAGTACGACATCAAGCTCTGGGTGCGCCATCTCACGGCCATCATGGACGCACTTGGTATCGAGAAGGCGTCCTTCGTCGGAAACTCGTTCGGCGGCGCGCTCGCCATCGGTCTCGCCCTTTTCGACAAGCAACGCGTTGACCGGCTGGTGTTGCTAGGCACTCCTGCAGGCGAATTCGAACAGACCCCCGGCCTGCGGTCTGCATGGACGTATGAACCGTCGCTCGAGAACATGGAGCAGACGATGCGTTTGTTCCCTTATGACCAGACCATCATCACCGACGAGATGGTCCGGACGCGTTATGAGGCCAGCGCTCGTCCTGGTGCGCAAGACGCCTTGCGCAAGCTGATTCCGAGGCCGAATAACGACGGGCCGACGATCGTCAAGGGATTTCCCGCGTCCGCCGTTGCGGGCATCGAAGCGCCGACGCTCGTGCTGCACGGGCGGGAGGACAGAGTCGTGCCGCCTGCTTGCGGTGCGCTACTCGCTCAGCACATTCCCAACGCCGATCTGCACCAGTTCGCCAAGTGCGGCCACTGGGTGCAAACGGAGCGCCGAGACGATTTCCTCCGGCTCGTCACGGATTTCGTTGGACAGCCATCATGAGCCGCAACAGCGTGGAGCGTGTGCTGCATCAGCTGTGTATCGATCGCGGCGCCAAACAGCGGTTCAAAGAGGGCGCGGAGCAGTTCCTCGAGCGCTTGCCGCTGACTGATGACGAGCGCGCGATGATCTTGTCGTTCGACGTGAAAGGCCTTCAGCGATACGGCGTGAACAGCATGTTGACCATGGGTTTTTGGCAGGAGCTCTCGCCGAATCGCGACATGAGGGCCTATCTGTCGCGTCTGCGTGATGTGAAGGACGGGGAAGCGGTATTTGCGGCGGCACTGAAGGGGTAGATCAACCATGGGAAAAATCGTAGGAGCGTTTCTGGTTCCGCATGATCCCGTCATGTATGTGGCGCCGGAGGCGCCGGCGAAGCAGCAGCGCGATGCGGTCTGGCAGGCCTATGCGGCGTGCGCGCAGCGCCTGCAAGAGCTAGAGCCGACCACCGTGATCATCATCGGCTGCGATCACTACATCTTGTTCGGTCCGCAGTGTCTGCCGAGCTACCTGATAGCGACCGGAGACGTCGACGGCCCCATCGATCAGCTACCCGGACTCAAACGCGCTGCGTTCAGCAATAACGAGGCGTTGGCGACACATATCGCTACGTACGGACGTGAAAACGGATTCGATTGGGCGGTGGCGCGCGCGTTCACCGCGGACCATTCGGTGGCGATTCCTCAGCAGCTTATCGTTGATCCGTTGCGCACGATGAGCGTAGATGTCAAAACCATTCCGGTCTATCTGGCGTGCGGCGTCGATCCGTACATCACGTTACGGCGATCCGCGGAACTGGGCGAACAGATTAGGCGGGCAGTCGAGGCTTTCCCCATCGATGAGCGCGTCGTCGTGATCGGCAGCGGTGGAATAAGTCACTGGGTAGGCTCTGCCCAAATGGGACGAGTGAACACTGTGTTCGATCGCGAAATCATCGGGTACGCAGAGGCAGGCGATCTCGATGCGCTATGCGCGTTGTCGGACGAGTACATCCTCGAGCACGGCGGTGAGGGTGGAATGGAAATCCGCAATTGGGCCTGCGCCATGGGAGCGCTCGAAGGCTCCCGCGGAGAAACGATTGCCTACGAGGCAGTGCCGGAGTGGGTGACCGGGCTGGGTTTCGTACAGCTGCATCCGCAGCGAAGCGAGAAGGACTCCTGAGATGAGCAACAAGATTTTCTTGATCAAACGAGACCAGCTGCAACCAGGACAGGTGTGCAAGGTTGAGCAGTCGAGCTGCCCGCTTGCGGTCTACAACGTCGACGGTATTTTCTATGCGACGTCCGATATGTGCACGCATGCGACCGCTTCGCTTTCGGAAGGCGAAATTGTAGACGGCGATCTGATCGCCTGTCCGCTCCACGATGGGCAATTTCATATTCCGACAGGGCAAGCGATGGCGTTCCCATGCACGGTGGATCTGCGGACTTACAAGGTGATCGAGGAAGGCGACGATATTTACGCCGACCTTGAACAGGAAGCGGACGCGGCGGCGTCGGCAATCTGAGGAGCGAAGAAATGACACATGAGTGCACCGGAAGCTGCGAGCGGCTGCGCAAGGATCCGGCTAGCGAGCCGCTTGCTGGCCTCGACCGGCTGATCGATCTCGACGCCGGGCGTCTGTCGCGCAGGGTCTATTGGGATCAGCGCATCTACGAGCAGGAACTCGAGAAGATCTTTGCCCGGAGTTGGCTGTTTCTCGCGCACGAGTCACAGATTCCCAAGGCCGGCGATTATCTAACGACCTATATGGCCGAAGACAACATCATCGTCGTTCGCCAGAAGGACGGATCCATCAAAGCGTTCCTCAACACCTGTCCACATCGTGGCAACAAGCTGAACTTTACGGACGCTGGTAACGCACGCAGTTTTGTCTGCAACTATCACGGCTGGGCTTTCGGCATCGACGGTGCGCTGCGCGGTATGGCCGGCCAGGAATTGTTCGACGAAAGTGGAATGAATCGTGCCGAGCACGGCCTGCACCCCGTCGCTCAGGTCGCAACCTACAAGGGCTTGGTATTCGGCAATATGGATCCGGATGCGCCCTCGTTGAACGAATACCTTGGCGATTTCCGGTATTACCTCGATGTGATCCTCGATATGGACGGGGAGGGCACCGAGTTTGTCGGCGGCTGCGTCAAGTCGGTGATCAACTGCAATTGGAAGATTCCGACGGAAAACTTCATCGGCGATATCTACCACGCGCTCTGGACGCACGACTCGGCGGCACGCGCAATGCTGGGCGGACCGGTTGCGGAAGTTTACAAGGATCCCGACTCGTACCATGTGAACTTCAACGGCCACGGCTGGGAGTTCAATCTCGACATCATCGGCAACGCGGCTACGTTGGGCGAAAAGGAAATTCGCAAATATCTGTATGGCATTCAACCGAAAGTTGCAGAGCGACTTGGCGAGTTTCGCTCCAGGATGATCGGTTCGATTTCTTCTGTCAGCGTCTTTCCGAACCTGTCGTTCCTGCCGGGGCAGAACACTTTCCGCGTTTGGCATCCGCGAGGACCGGGCAAGATCGAACTGCATACGTGGACCATCGTCAACAAGAGCGCGCCGCAGGAGATCAAGGACAAGTGGCTCAAGGGGACGATGATGACGTTCTCGCCGACGGGTGTGTTCGAGATGGACGACGGCGAAAATTTCGAGTTTTCGACGCGTACCAATGCGGGCTTCGTCACGCGGCAACAGGACTTGTACATGGGGCTTGGTCGCGGCAGCCGTCTCGAGGATAGCGACTTGCCCGGCAACGTTTACCGGAATCAGGTCAACGAGGCAAACCACCGAGCGTTCTATCAGCGCTGGCTCGATCTGATGCAGGCCCGCTCGTGGAGTGACGTGCCGAAGCGCGACTCGGCGAGGCTTGATGAGAATGCCTTTGTCCACGGGCAGGCAGCAAAGGAGGTCGCATGAGTGCGGTACCTACGCTCGTATCCGCCGGCCCGGCGGATGGCACGGTCGATCGGGAGGTTGCCCATCGCATCGAGCAGTTCCTCTTCCGTGAGGCACGGCTGCTCGATACGGAGGCATGGGACGACTGGCTCTCGCTCATGACAGAGGATATCCATTATTGGATGCCTGCCATCGAGAACCGCAGGCGCGCAGACAAACTCGGCGCGTATGCCCCGGGTCGCGCCGCTTACTTCGACGACAAGCACTTCGATCTGGAGCGCCGCATTGCAAGGTTCAAGCAACCGTCGGCATGGGCGGAGGATCCGCCAACCCGGCATGTGCATGCGATCAGCAATGTGGAGGCTTTGCCCGGTTCTCGGCCTGGCGAGTATGTCGTCCATTCCGTCTTTGTCAATTACCGCAGCCGCGGCGAGGCGGACAACGACCTACTACTTGGCAGACGCGAGGATCTACTCCGCGAACTCGACGGCAGCTTCAAGATCGCGAGCCGCAAGATCGTCATCACGCAATCGCTGCTGATGTCCAAGAACCTTAATACGTTCCTTTGACCATGGGTTGGCTAGACAACGATGTAGCGCTGATTACGGGCGCCAATTCCGGGATCGGGCTCGCCGTGCTGCGGCGTTTCCTCCAGGAGGGCGCGAAGGGCGTCGGGGCGTTGGTGCGTAGTGCTCAAGGCGCGGATGCCTTGCGTCAGGAGTTCGGCAACCGCGTTGCGGTGACTGTTGGTGATGTTCGCTCCGCCACAGCCAACGAAGAGGCTGTCGCTGCGACGCTGAGCGCATTCGGCAAACTCGATACGTTGGTTGGCAATGCGGGAGTTTGGGACTACTTCGCATCGCTGCGGAAGTTTTCCGACGGAGACCAGCTCGCTGACACGTTCCGCGAAGTGTTCGATGTCAACGTAATGGGGTATTTGCTTGCCGCGTACGCGGCGGCGCCAGCATTGCGTGAGACGAGGGGCAGCATGATCTTTACGCTCTCCAACTCGAGTTTTTATGCGGGTGGTGGCGGACCCGTCTATGTGGCTTCGAAGCACGCTTGCGTCGGGATGATTCGGCAACTCGCCTATGAACTAGCACCAGACGTACGCGTGAACGGCGTGGCCCCGGGCGGCACTGCGACCCCTCTCAAAGGCCCGGAGTCACTAGGCAAGCATGACGCGCGGCTATCCGAGATCCCAGGATTCTCGGATGCCGTGGCGGACGCCGTACCGCTCGGCTTTATGGCCCAACCGGAAGACCACACGGGACATTACGTGCTGCTCGCCTCGCGCACCAATTCATGCGCGACGACGGCGAACATCATTCAAAGCGATGGCGGGTGGGAGGTGCGCGGGCGTCCCCCGCGCAAAGCATGACTGATATGGGAGGCGTGACGAAGATGGACGGTGCGACAAACCGCGGCTGCCTCGACGAGCTGTTCCCTGCCGGTCGGTTGCCGTTAATGGCGGCGCCGATGTTTCTGGTTTCCGGACCGGAGCTTGCGATCGCCTGTGCAACTGCCGGCATTGTCGGTAGCTTCCCCGCCCCGAATGCTCGCAATGTCGATCTCCTGGAGGTATGGCTCGCGCAGGTGACATCCGCTTTGCGCGATATGCCGGGCGCTTCCCCTTGGGCGCTCAATATGATCGTGCATAGCACCTACGATCGCTTCGAGCGTGAGCTGGCACTGATCATGAAATATCGGCCCCGCATCGTTTCTACCGCGCTCGGTAGCCCTGCGCGCGTGCGCGAGCATGTGCATAGCTACGGCGGCATCGTGATGGCGGATGTTGTCACGCCCACGCTGGCGCGCAAGGCTGTCGATGCAGGCGTCGATGTGCTGATTCTTGTTACCCATGGCGCAGGCGGGCACACGGGTTATTACAACCCTTTCGCGTTCGTCGCCGAGGTCCGTCAATTCTGGAGCGGACCACTTGGGCTCGCTGGATGCATTACGAGCGGACGCGATATCCGCGCCGCCCAATTGATAGGTGCCGACTTCGTCGTGGCCGGCACACGCTTCATCGCGACTCGCGAAAGCATGGCGTCGGCCGAATATCGCGATCTGGTGGTGAGTAGCCGGATTGAGGATTTAGTTGAGTCGAAAGCCGTGTCGGGTGTTCTTGCCAATTGGCTCAAACCCACGCTGCATGCGGCCGGCATCGATGCGTCTCTGGATAGTGAAGGCAAACGGATCGATTTTTCGGGCGACATCAGTGCCGAGAAAAAGGCGTGGAAGGACGTGTGGTCGGCGGGACAAGGGCTAGGCGCAATCGAGCGCTTGAGCAGTGTCGCTGAGTTGGTGAGGCAGCTCGAATGCGAATACCTCGAAGTGCTGACAACTGAACGGGAACAGACCGGTGCAATGTTGGGCCGCTGGCGAGGGGCATCCGCGTGACACGCGTCGGTCCGTCAAATACGAGGAGAGAGGCATGAAACTAGGCATTGAGGGAGCAGCCGAAGCATTGTGGCAGGCGCGCTCCGAACGGAAGACTATCGCTCGCGTGTCGGAGACCTTCGACATTCAAACGGTGCAGGATGCGTACGCGATCGCCGAGGTCAACGTCAACCGCGCCCTCGCGGCGGGCGCACGAGTCTGCGGAAAAAAGATTGGCTTGACATCGAAAGCTGTGCAACAGCAGCTTGGGGTCGATCAGCCCGACTACGGCGTACTGTTCGCGGACATGGAGTATTTGAGCGGTGCTGAACTGCCGGCGCAAAAGCTGATTCAGCCAAAGGCCGAAGGGGAGATCGCGTTCGTTGTTGGTCGCGATCTCGATGCCCCAGACTTGAGCTGGGGGCATTTTCTCATCGGTTTGGAATATGCGTTGCCGGCGATCGAGGTTGTTGACAGTGCGATCGACGATTGGAAGATCACGCTTGTCGATACCGTCGCTGACAATGCGTCGTGCGGGCTTTACGTTCTCGGCCTCGAGCCGCGCCGTATAGGCGATCTCCCGCTGGCCGGATGTGGGATGGACTTTAGGAAGAACGGGACGACTGTCTCCGTCGGGTCAGGGGTGGCTTGCCTCGGAAATCCGCTGAGCGCGACGTACTGGCTTGCCAAAAAGATGGCTGAACTCGGCCAACCCCTGCGCGCCGGTGACGTCGTGATGTCGGGCGCGCTCGGGCCGATGGTGCCGGTGACGAGGGGCGATCGCGTCGACGTGGAGATCAGCGGCCTGGGCCGCGTGAGCTGCGCGCTGGAGTGACGTGATGAACTCGGCGCATGATGTACCCGACGGGCTTAGCTGGCATCAGGCGTCAGCGGGGCTTGCCTTGGCAACGCCCGATATCGAACGCATTGACGCTCCTGACGGCAGCTTCATTCTGCGTTCGCGCATGCCGCCAAGGCCGCACGTTCGGCGCATCGGCAGATGGCTTGAATACTGGAGCCGCACCACGCCTGGACAGGTCTTCCTGGCGGAGCGTAATGACGACGGTGCGGGTTGGCGCCGTTTGACGTATGCGCAAGTGCGGGCAGAGGTGGGCGCGATCGCCCAAGGCCTGCTCGATATCGGCCTGGCATCCGGGAGGCCCATTGTAGTTCTATCGGATAACAGCATAGATGCTGCGCTTGTGGCGCTGGCCGCGATGCATATCGGCTTGCCGGTGTCGTTCATATCGGCCGCCTATTCGAGGGCAGCGCACGATTGCAGCAAATTGAACGCGCTCCTGAACGTGCTGGACCCGGGTCTGATGTATGCCGACGACGGAGAAGTTTACGGCAAGGCAATGCAGGCTAGCGGCAGGCAATGCCCGCTCGTGTATTCGCGGAATGTAGCGGACGGCGGGATCGATCTCGGCTGCCTACGCGAGACGCGGGAAACGGAAGCCGTCATGGAGGCACACGCACGCGTCACGCCGGATACGCACGCGAAATACCTACTGACGTCAGGCTCGACTGGTGTCCCGAAAGCCGTAATCAATACGCACGGAATGCTTTGTGCAAACCAGGAGGCGATCGCTCAGGTTTGGCCGTTTGTTGACTTCGCCGCACCGATCATCGTGGATTGGCTGCCTTGGAGCCATACATTTGGCGGCAACCACAACTTCAACATGATCCTGCGCAATGGCGGCTCCCTCTATATCGATGATGGGCGGCCCGTGCGTGGGTCGATCGAAAAATCGGTGCGTAATTTAATCGAACTGTCGCCGACACTCTATTTCAACGTGCCGCGCGGATTCGATGTGTTGCTGCCCCATCTCGAGCAAAACGAGACGTTTGCCGGGCATTTTTTCAAGAATATGCGGGCGATCTTTTTCGCTGGCGCTGCGTTGCCAAAGCCGCTATGGGATCGCCTGAAATCGGCCGCTGAACGCCATCGTGATCCGCCGCCACTGTTCACTTCGGCGTGGGGCTCGACGGAAACTTCACCGGTTATCACCAGCCTGCACTTCCATTATCCCGAGCCCGGCAATCTCGGTGTGCCGGTTCCGGGCGCGGAAATCAAGTTCGTACCGAACGGTGACAAGCTCGAAATGCGAGTGCGCGGCCAACACGTCTTCCCCGGGTACCTCCATGCGCGGGAGCTAACAGACGAGGCATTCGATGAGGAAGGATTTTATTTGATAGGAGATGCAGGGCGCTTGGCCAATCCCACAGACCCGAACGCTGGCGTTCTGTTTGATGGACGCATCTCGGAAGATTTCAAGCTGACCACGGGGAGCCGGGTATCGGTCGGCCCGTTGCGCTTGCGTGCCGTTGCCGCCCTGATGCCATACGCGCAGGACGTTGTTGTGGCTGGACATGATCGCGATGAGGTCGGCCTGCTCGTTTTTCCGTCACCGGCGTTGCACACGCTGGTCGGAGACGACGCGCGTGAGATGACGGGCGAGCAATTGGCGGCCAATGCAGAGGTCCGAAGAAGGATTGCAACCGCGCTCTCCTCGCTCAACGAAGGTCATGGCTCTGCTAGCCGAGTCGCACGCGCAATCATCATCGGCTGTCCGCCGAACCAGGAGAGTGGCGAGATTACGGACAAGGGATACATCAATCAACGGAGAGTGTTGACGTTGCGCGCACACGAGGTCGAGCGATTATTTGGCGGGGGCGCCTCGGTCATCTTTCCCGCCACCAACACTCATTGAACGCAATAGCGAAGGACGAGCAATGGCAAAGAAACTGAAGGCCGCGATCATCGGGTCCGGAAATATCGGCACCGATTTGATGATCAAGATTATGCGACATGGCGAGCATCTCGAGATGGGGGCGATGGTCGGCATCGACCCCGCGTCTGACGGCCTCGCACGTGCTTCGCGCTTGGGCGTCGCCACGACATACGAGGGCGTCGAAGGGCTCACCCGTCTGCCGGTGTTTGACGAAATCGATATCGTATTCGATGCGACAAGCGCCGCAGCGCACGTGAAGAACGACGCGTTCTTACGTCGGCTCAAGCCTGGCGTCCGAATGATCGACTTGACGCCAGCAGCGATCGGTCCGTATTGCGTACCTGTTGTGAACCTCGCTGAGCATGTCGATGCGTTAAACGTCAACATGGTCACGTGCGGCGGACAGGCGACGATTCCGATGGTCGCCGCCGTATCTCGTGTCGCGAAAGTGCACTACGGCGAAATCGTCGCGTCGATCTCGAGCAAATCGGCAGGCCCGGGTACGCGCGCGAACATCGATGAATTTACTGAAACGACCTCAAAGGCGATTGAGCAGATCGGTGGAGCGACGAAGGGAAAGGCGATCATCATCCTGAATCCAGCAGAGCCGCCACTGATGATGCGCGATACGGTGTACTGCTTGTCAGAGCCGGCCGATGAGGATGCCGTGGCGCAGTCGATCGAGGAAATGGTGGCTGCCGTCAACCGTTACGTACCTGGCTATCGCCTCAAGCAGACGGTCCAATTCGACCGCATTGACGCCACTCAACCGCTGAATATCCCCGGGGTTGGCGCGCGGATGAGCGGGTTGAAGACCTCGGTATTCCTCGAAGTGGAGGGGGCCGCGCATTATCTGCCGTCTTATGCCGGCAACCTCGACATCATGACCTCCGCGGCGATGGCCTGCGCTGAACGCATGGCCGCCGAAATGGTCGCCCGTACCACTGCCTGAAGGGAGAGACGGCATGACATCTGACAAAAAGCTCTACATTTCCGACGTGACGCTACGCGATGGTGCGCATGCGATTCGGCACCAATACAGCGTGGAACAGGCCGTTGCCATTGCCAAGGCGCTCGACGAGGCGAAAGTTGACTCGATCGAGGTCGCGCATGGCGATGGTTTGCAAGGATCGAGCTTCAACTATGGCTTTGGCGCACACACCGACCTCGAATGGATAGCGGCAGTGGCGGGGACGGTCAAGCATGCCAAGGTCGCGACGCTACTTTTGCCTGGCATCGGCACGATTCACGACTTGCGCAATGCCTACGATGCCGGCGCACGCATCGTACGCGTCGCGACCCACTGCACCGAAGCCGATGTCTCGCGACAGCATATCGAGCATGCGCGCAAGCTTGGGATGGAAGCAGTGGGGTTTTTGATGATGAGCCATATGACGACGCCGCAGCATCTGGCTCAGCAGGCAAAGCTCATGGAAAGCTATGGAGCGACGTGCTGCTACGTCGTGGATTCGGGCGGTGCCCTCGGCATGAACGACGTCCGCGAACGCTTCCGCGCATTCAAAGACGTACTTGATCCCCGGACGCAGACCGGCATTCATGCGCACCACAACCTGAGCCTTGGGGTCGCGAACAGCATCGCGGCGGTAGAGGAAGGATGTGACCGCATTGATGCGAGTCTTGCAGGGATGGGGGCGGGTGCCGGCAACGCGCCACTCGAGGTATTTATCGCGGCGGCCGCTCGACTCGAATGGAACCATGGCTGTGATCTCTACAAGCTGATGGACGCTGCAGACGATATCGTCCGCCCGCTGCAAGATCGGCCGGTGCGAGTCGACCGCGAAACGCTAGCGCTCGGTTACGCCGGTGTTTATTCGAGCTTCCTGCGTCACACCGAAGTCGCCGCAAAAAAGTACGGACTTAAGACCGTCGACATCCTCGTTGAACTTGGCCGCCGTCGTATGGTCGGTGGCCAGGAGGACATGATTGTGGACGTTGCGCTTGATCTGCTCAAGGCAAAAGAGGCCGAACGAGTAACCGGATAGTGCCATGACTGCATTCAAGCTGAGAATCGAGCCGGCGGGTGTCGAAATTCCGTGTTCCGCCGAGGGCAGCCTGCTCGATGCCGCGCTGGCTGCCGGTTACTTTCCGCGTCATAGCTGTCGGCGTGGCCAATGTAACGCGTGCGAGGCGCGCGTCGTGTCCGGCGACGCGCGCTATCCGAGCGGATTCGAGCCGGAAGGCGTGCGCGACGGTTACGTCTTGACCTGTCAGGCTCGCTGCACGACGGATGTCACGATCGAGGCCCAAGAGGTCGCGTCCACTCCGGGGCAGCGTGTTTTGCAGACAGGCGCGCGGGTGCTGGAAGTCCAGCGCGTGAGCGAGGACGTGGCCCGCGTGCGGCTGGCAGTGCCAACGCAAACGGGTTTTGCTTTTCAGCCGGGGCAGTATGTGGAAGTGGTCTTGCGAGATGGGGCGCGGCGCAGCTACTCAATGGCGAACGCGCCCGACGGGAGCGGAACGATCGAGTGGCATGTCCGCGCGGTGCCAAGCGGGCACTTCTCGAACCACGTCTACCGCTCGCTGAAGCCGCGTGACATGCTGCGAATCGAGGGACCATTTGGCACGTTCATGCTACGAAATTCGTCTGCGCCCGTTATCTTCCTGGCCTCGGGAACGGGTTACGCGCCGATTGCAGCGATGCTGAAGGCGCATGAGACGGTCATCCAGCAACGTGGCGCGGTGCTCTATTGGGGAGGCGTGCGTCTTAGCGATCTCTACGCATACGACGAGGTATGCGCGTGGGAGCAGGCCCATCCCGGGTTCCGCTTCGTTCCGGTTCTGTCGGGCGACGAGCCTGGTTGGACCGGACGCAAAGGCTTCGTGCATGAGGCCGTGTCTGCGGATTTCCCGAATCTTTCGCAGCATGAAGTTTACGCCTGTGGCAACCCGCTGATGGTCGACGCAGCGCGGCACACCTTCAATCTAGCGAACGGACTTCCCGCGGGAAATTTCTTCAGCGATGCGTTCGTCACTAGACCGGAGCCGGTGAAGACCGACGAAAGGGTATGACTTTCGACCGCACAGGCGTGCACGAATATGCCTTTGCGCGCGCCATAACCTTGGCCTTGCAGGAAACTGTGGATAACTTATGAAAGGCATGATAGGAACGATGCGCTTCACGGTCATTGTGGGTGCGACTGTCTGCGTTGTTATGCTGGCTGCGATGAGTTTCTTTAGCGCTATCGGACTATCCAGGCTAAATACACGTGTCGCGGAGGTTTACCTCAAAGGCGCGCTTCCTGTTGCGAACCTCGGCGACATGCGCAAGGCGCTGTTGGACATACGCTTACAGTTGCGCCGCATACAGGCAACGACCGATGCGTCCACTGTCTCATCGTTCACGGATGCAATTCGCGAAGATGAGGACCTCCTGCATAAGGCGTGGAATGACTACTACGCCAGTGGGGCTGCGAGTGGCGAAGGACGCGCTGTGGCCGACCGCATTATGGCGTTACTTCCTCGGGTCATGGACGGTGACGCGAAGATTGCTTCGGCCTATGCGGCCGGCGACCGAGATACTGCGGAAAAGTATATCGTCGCCGATGAAGCGGTCTGGAAAGCACTGACGGCTGCCATTGATGATGGCGTCGATGTTACACGTTCTGAAGCGGGAAAATGGGCCGACCAGGGGCATGCGACCTATCATACAACGCTGATTCTCGCGTTGACGATGTCGGGTATGGGCCTACTCACAGCAACCGCTATAAGTATCTATCTCCTGCGTTCGATCTCGCGCCCCCTCGAAAAATCAATAGGTGTCGCCGGTAACATCTCTGTCGGCGAGCTGGAGAACAATTTAATCGTCGACTGCGGAGGTGAATTCGGTCAGTTGCTCGCGGCTCTGAAAAGGATGGATGAGCAGCTATCGTCGACGGTTCGCCGCATACTGGCGTCCGCTGCCTCGGTTGGGCGTTCGTCCCACGAAATCGCAAGCGGCAATATGGAACTCTCCTCACGAACTGAAGAACAAGCTTCGTCGCTGGAGGAAACGGCGGCGAGCATGACCCAGCTGACAGAGACCGTGAAGCAGAATGCAGACAATGCAATGCAGGCGAATGTTCTCGCGACTGGCGCAGCCGGTCTAGCCGACACGGGTAACGAAGCCGTACAAGGCATGGTTGGAACTATTGAGGAAATCGCCAGCAGCTCGTCCAAGATTTCAGATATCACCGGCGTGATCGAAGGCATCGCGTTTCAAACAAACATTCTTGCCTTGAACGCCGCAGTTGAAGCGGCGCGCGCCGGCGGGCAGGGACGCGGATTTGCAGTCGTTGCCAGTGAGGTGCGCAGCCTTGCCCAACGGTCTGCGGCTGCGGCTAAGGAAATCAAGGAACTGATTGGCGCGTCGGTGGCGATGATCCAGGAGGGTGCTCGGCAAGCTACGGACGTGGGCGCAACCATGACACACGTCAAGCAGGCCATCCGCAGCGTCTCGGATATCGTTGCCGAAATAGCACGCGCATCCGACGAGCAAAGCCGCGGGATCGAGCAGGTCGGGCAAGCGATATCGCAGATGGACGAGGTGACGCAACAGAATGCGACGCTTGTCGAACAGGCGGCTGCCGCCGCGCGGTCACTCCAGGAGCAAGCAAAGATTCTAGGCGGCGCGGTATCGGTCTTCGTGTTGAGGCAGAGCACTGAAGTAACGGTGGCATCCGAATGCCGCCAGGTTGAGGAGCAGCTAGAAGTTCCCGTCGTTTAGCAAGAAATTCCGAGCCCTCGGAGGGTTTTGCATTTTTCAATGAGCGGTGATTGAGATGAAATTATTGGTTTCAGTGAAACGCGTGGTCGACTACAACGTCAAGGTCCGGGTCAAGTCGGACGGAACGGGCGTCGACATTGCGAATGTGAAGATGTCGATGAACCCGTTCGACGAAATCGCCGTGGAAGAGGCGGTGCGTCTGAGGGAAGCGGGTGTGGCTACGGAAGTGGTGGCGGTGTCGGCCGGTGTGGCGCAATGCCAGGAGACGCTGCGCACGGCACTGGCGATCGGTGCCGATCGCGCGATCCTGGTCGAGTCGAACGAAGATCTGCAGCCACTGGCTGTGGCCAAGCTGCTCAAAGCGCTCGTCGATAAGGAGCAACCGCAGCTCGTGATCCTGGGTAAACAGGCGATCGACGACGATTCGAATCAAACGGGCCAGATGCTCGCCGCGCTGGCCAATCTGCCGCAAGCGACGTTTGCCTCGAAGGTGACGGTCGAAGGCGGCAAGGCCACGGTTGCGCGTGAAGTGGACGGCGGCGCGGAAACGCTGACGTTGATGCTGCCTGCCGTGGTGACGACGGATTTGCGCCTCAACGAGCCCCGCTACGTGACGCTGCCCAACATCATGAAGGCGAAGAAGAAGCCGTTGGAAACGATTAAACCCGAGGACCTCGGCGTGAATGTGGCACCGCGTTTGAAGACGCTGAAGGTGGCCGAGCCGCCCAAGCGCAGCGCCGGCGTGATCGTGCCGGACGTGCAGACGCTGGTCGAGAAGCTGAAGACCGAAGCCAAGGTGCTGTGAGATTACGCGCGGAGCGAGACGAAATGACGATTCTGGTAATTGCGGAACATGACAACGCGTCGATCAAGGGCGCGACGCTGAACACAGTTGCTGCCGCACAGAAGATTGGCGGCGACGTCCACGTGCTGGTCGCCGGCCACAATGCGCATGGCGCAGCCGAGGCAGCGGCCAAGATCGCGGGCGTGGCGAAGGTGCTCCTGGCCGATGCGCCGCATCTGGCCGAAGGCTTGGCGGAAAACGTCGAAGCGACGGTGCTGAACATTGCGAAGGATTACTCGCACATCGTGGCGGCGGCAACGGTCTATGGCAAGAACATTGCACCACGCGTGGCGGCCAAGCTGGATGTAGCGCAGATCAGCGAAATCACGGCTGTGGTGTCCGCCGATACGTTCGAGCGTCCGATTTACGCGGGCAATGCCATCGCCACGGTGCAATCGGGCGACGGGATCAAGGTCATCACGGTGCGTGCGACGGGCTTCGATGCGGTAGCGGCCGAAGGCGGCAGCGCATCGGTGGACAAGATCGAAGCCGCAGGTGACCGTGGCATTTCGCAGTTCGTGAACCGCGAAGTGACGAAGCTCGATCGCCCGGAACTCACGAGCGCGAACATCATCGTGTCGGGTGGCCGCGGCCTGGGCAGCGGCGAGAACTACACCAAGGTGCTCGAGCCGCTGGCCGACAAGCTCGGTGCGTCGCTGGGCGCCTCGCGCGCGGCCGTGGATGCGGGCTATGTGCCGAACGACTACCAAGTGGGCCAGACGGGCAAGATCGTCGCACCGCAACTGTATGTGGCGGTGGGCATCTCGGGTGCGATTCAGCACTTGGCCGGGATGAAGGATTCGAAGGTGATCGTGGCGATCAACAAGGATCCCGAGGCGCCCATCTTCAGCGTGGCCGACTACGGGCTCGTCGGCGACCTGTTTGTTGCCGTGCCCGAACTGAGTGAGCGTATCAACTGAGGTTCGTCGAAATCGCCATCGGAACTATCTAAGGTCGAACAGAACGATGGATACGATGCAGCAGGCCCGCCTTGACGCGGCTGCCGCGGCCAATGCGGAGGACGCTTCGATTTGGCGCTGGTTTTGCGTGCTTCTCGAAGAGCGCAGAGTTCGGTGGCGCTATGCGTTCGATCAATGGGTCGTGAGCGTTGATCGAGTTCGAGTCGCAGCCGAAAGTAATTTTCACGATGCCATACGCGCGGCTAAACGGGCCGCCGAAAATCGCGGCCTTGGGCTGTTGCACGAAGCATCGGGCGATGTGAGACGGTCGAAGGTGAACGAGGACGTGACGCGGTGCCTCCGGACCGACGATGAATGTCTGCGGTCTCCCGTCGGACATACCCATTAAACCGCGATAAGGCGGGGTCCTTGTTCGCCTATTTGTTGAGAATTTCGGAATAGCGATCGCGGAACCGAGCGGTGCATGGAGAACGTATGAAGCAAAAGTCGTGGATTGTCCACAAGCCGGCGCGAGGCGCCTATGACCCTAGCTGTCTGAAGCTTGAGGAGCGAGAGAGGCCGAGTCAGGCGGGCGGAGAGGTTCTCGTGCGCACTCTATTGCTGAGCCTGGACCCGAGTAGTCGCAATTGGCTCAAGCTCGCTCCTGCATCTTCCCATTCGGCACTCGGAGTAGGCAGCGTGATGGTTGGCATGGCCGTGGGTGAGGTCGTTCAGTCGGGGTCGGGGTGCTTCTCCCGAGGAGACCTCGTGCAGGGACTATGGGGATGGGAAGAATTCTCGGTTGCCCGTTCCGACGCGCTTGAGAAAATCGAGCTGCCACCAGGCGTTCCGCTGGAAACGCACCTTTCAATCTTTTCGCACATCGGGCGTGCGGCCGCGGTGGGTCTTCTCGAAGTGGGCGCGCTCAGTCCGTCGGACACTGTGGTGGTGTCGGGTGCAGCGGGGGCGACGGGATCCCTGGCGGCGCAGATAGCCAAGGCATTTGGCGCCCGCGTGATCGGCATTGCCGGCGGTGAGGCTAAGTGCCGCAGGTTGCTCGATGAGTTGGGACTCGATGGTGCGATTGACTACAAGTCTGAGCCACTCGATGCAGCGCTTCGTCGCGAGTGTCCCGACGGCATCGATCTTTACTTCGATAACGTCGGGGGGGCGACGCTTGACGCTGTCTTAGAAAATATGGCTGTTGGTTGCCGCATTGTGGTCTGTGGCGCAATCTCGCAGTATGACCTGGCTACCGAGAGCGAAGCATACAGAATCAAGAATCTTCCGCTCATGCTCATCAAACAAGCGCGGATGGAAGGATTCGTAGTTTCGCAATTCGAGCATCGTTACGCCGAGTTCGACGAAGTGCTCCTCGATTTGTTCACCGAGGGCAAGCTGAAGCATCGTGCGCACCTGGTGGACGGGCTCGAGCACGCGGCTGAATCTCTAAAGCTGTTTTTCAGCGGTGCTAATGAAGGCAAGGTAATGATCCGCGTGGCGTCCCGATAAGATTTCCATTACCGTTCTCGGACATATGAAAATGGGCTGGCGCCGAGATGGGTGCTTTGTCGACCACCGGCTTCACGCGGTTCGCTCTTGGTGCACCAATCGGTTGTCGCGCCTCCGTTGTGGCTTGTACAGGGTAACGCCTCTCGCAATTTTCGATCGAAACAACTCAATCCAACTCTCAGACTGAAGGGAATCACGCATGAAGATTCACGAGTACCAGGGTAAGGAAATCCTGCGGAAATTCGGCGTCGCGGTACCGCGCGGCAAGCCGGTCTTCTCGGTGGACGATGCGGTCA
>NZ_JBFPKN010000041.1:0-35914 GCF_040948805.1 Paraburkholderia sp. BR13439
GATGCGGCTGCAAGAGGACGTGGCGCTGGCGATCAGGGCGAACGCGGCGGTCATTGCCACCCTTTCTGCACAGATCGAAATTCTTGAAAAGCGTCTTCAGGAAAAGGTGACTGCACAAGCGGAGTATGCCCTCCTCACCAGTGTGCCTGGAATCGGCCGGATACTCGCGACAACCATTCTGCTTGAGACCGGGCCGATCGAGCGTTTCGCCAGTGCCGGGAACTTTGCCTCCTATGCGCGCTGTGTCGACAGCCAGCGCATCAGCAACGGAAAGAAAAAGGGCGAAGGCAACGCCCGCAACGGCAACAAGTATCTGTCGTGGGCCTTCATCGAAGCCGCCAACTTCGCCCAGCGCTATTGCGCGGAAGCCAGGCGTTTCTATGAACGCAAGAAAGCCCGGACGAACCCGATCGTCGCACGCAAGGCGCTCGCGCACAAACTGGCGCGAGCGTGCTTTCATATTCTGAAGGAGCACAAACCGTTTGATGTGACACGCTGCTTCATGTGAAGCTTTCGACGGCGACCGGCAAGCCCCGTGGGAAGATTGGGCTCCAGCCTTGCAAATTTGAATGGGATGCCGTGCCGTCGTCGCCGATGCGCAGTTAAAGCGGACCGCTCGCCATGCGAGCCACCGATGGATTGGCGCCAGAATACAGGCAGCCCTCGAATTTGCACAAGCCCCTTGGACGCATTGCGGTACCAACGTTCTTCCGGGGCGGCATGGCCGCCAGGGCGACCGGCTGCTTCTCGCCGCTCGCCTGATCCACATGGGTGTCTGGCGCGATCCGTCGCAGCCACAACTTGAAGAACCGGGCGCGCTCAGCCACTGCGAGCGGGACACAACACATAGGAAATCCAAACCGGCCGCTTATGCGGCCACGGCGTTGCTTACTCGCTTGACACCGGCCCGCTAATGGGTGTCTTCCCACGCGAAGAGCCGCTCGATGGTCCGGAAGCGCTCCTCGAAGACGGCCGGATCAAAGCGCTGCTTGCGGCCGCGCTTCGGTGTTTTGCGCCCACGCGGGTTCTCCCGGATGTTCGGGATCATGCCGCGATTGAAGATCGCCTTGCGGTTGGCCCGGCAGTCGTAGACGCCGTCCAGACTGACGGTTGAGCCGTGCAGGTCCATGCCAATGGCGCGGGCCATTGCGGTGAGTCCGAGCAGCGCCTCGCGCAACAGCGGCGATTCATTGCGGTTGCCCGGGGCCGTCACGAACGGCGCGATGATGTTGCACTTGCGATCGCAGAAGGCGACGATCTTGCAGCCCTTGAGATGCTTGTGGCCGCTATACCCGAGGTTGTCGCCGCCTTTCTTCGCCGCCGTGGTGGTGCCGTCGCCGTGAATGACCGTGAGATCCAGCCGCCCGTCCTGACGAAGCTTGTGCACCGAGCCGGCAAAAATCCGGTCGATGCAGCCATCGGCCTCCCAGCGCCGCAGTGCCCAATAAATACGCGTGTAATGAATCTCGGGGCGGCCTTTGCCGTTCATCCTGATCGGCAGCGCTTTCCACTGGCACCCGGTGTAAAGCAGTTGCAGGACGTAATTGAAGATTGTATGCAACGCCAACGTTGGAGCCGGCCCACGTCGGCCCCGGCTCAGATACGGCAAGACAAATTGCTCAAACTGCTCAAGACTCAAATTCGTGGGAATCGCTTGCCTGTATTGACTTCCGGTCATCCGCTACATCCGCAAATCCGGACTTTAACCGATCTGACCATGCGGACCTTAAAAGTCAGTCCCCATGCGGCATGCAGACAAATTTACGCACATCAGAAAACCCGCAACCAGTTGTATTCGAACAGCGCAGAGCGCAGATGCCGACATTCTTCAGTCACTGTACCGTCAGTTGGGTGAGTTGGGTGGTTTAAAACTGAAAATGATTTTAGATGAGCCGTGGTGTCCCAGCACTGTATTGCCGTTCTACAGCGCGCGATTGTTGACGATCCGCACGCCACCCCCGACTGACTTATGGACGGGCGCTGCCCAATCCACCTCGAACATCTAATGTGGAAGACGGCCCTATCCACACTGCTTCGCCACTCCCGCCCTCAATCTATCGCAAGCGCACCCGAACACCCAGCAAGCGTTGCCCGGCCGATCTTCGTCTCTCGCTTCAAAAAGTGCCGCTCGCGACGCAATCCGTACAGTTCGTCGCATGCTCCTGGAAGACGGTCGATGTGCCGCACAAACTGCAGGCATCCAGTCCGCGCATCCTGCCGGGAGAGCTAGCATGCCTGCCATTATCGCCGCGCATATCGCCACTGCCATCTTTTCTGTCATACTCGGAACCGCTGTTCTCCTGGCCAAAAAGGGGACGCCGCGCCACAAGTGGCTCGGTCGATTCTGGGCCGTGGCTATGCTCGCTACTTCCCTCAGTTCGTTCGACATTCGGGAACTGAGCCCGGGACATTTTTCCTGGGTGCACGGGCTGTCGTTGCTCACAATCGTCAGCTTAGGGCGGGCGATCTGGGCGATTCGGCAAGGCAACATCCGCGGTCACCAGCTTGCGATGCGCGGGTCGCTCATCGGTCTCGTCATGGCCGGTATCGCAGCAGTGGCTACACCGCACCGCCTGCTGAATCTCATTGTGACGGGATGGATCGCATGATTCGTGGCAGTAACGCCAAACTCTCCGATGCGTCCGCCGGGTTACCCGTCCCGGGAAAACAACTGCTGGACGAATATGCGCGCGAGGCCGTACTCGTCGTCATCGGCAACGCATTGATTGCGGCGGGCCTGACCGTGGTCGGCATGGGGAAAGGCCTTGGCGAAAACCTCGTCTTCAGCGAGGCGATAGGGCTGTCGATCATGCTGCTGCTCCACGTCGGCCGCTTTCGTCTTCAGCGGAAGAACGCACTCACTGCGCCAAGGCTTGCCATCGTGATGGTTGGCGCAATCATCGCTGGCGCCGCGATCGGACGGGTGATCGCGAGCGCGCTGCTGGGCCTCGACATCGGCAAGACGTTCGCCTCCAAAGACCTCGCCACGACGGGCTGGATCGCGCTGGTCGCGACGCTGCTGGTCACCTGGTATGGCTGGTCGCGAGCCCGGATCGCCGGGCTGCGCGAACAGGTGGCCCGAACTGCATGGCTGCAGGAGGCCGCCGAAAAAACCGCGTTGCGCGCTCGCTTGCAGGCATTGCAGGCGCAGATCGAACCACACTTTCTCTTCAACACGCTGGCGACCCTGGATAGCCTGATCGTGTCCGATCCGCCGCGCGCACGCGAACTGCTCGGGAGCCTCAACCGCTTTTTGCGGGCAACGCTTGAAGCGTCGCGGGCCGAAAGCGAGACGCTCGCGGATCAGTTTGCGGTGCTGGATTCGATACTTGCCGTGCACGCAATGCGCCTCGGCCCGAGACTCGCCTATGCGCTCGATCTCCCTGCCGATTGCGGGAACCTCGCGGTGCCGCCGATGCTGCTTCAGCCGCTCGTCGAAAACGCACTGAAGCATGGTGTTCAGGTTACGGTGACAGGTGGGCGGATCGAGGTGAGAGCAAAGCGCGGCGAACAGCACGTCGAGCTCATTGTCGCCGACACGGGGCCAGGCTTCGGTGCGACGCCGGCGACGCAGGGCACGGGCATCGGACTGGCGAACGTGCGGGAGCGCCTTGCAGCACTCTATGGCGAGCGCGCTTCACTGACGCTCGTCGAGAACGTGCCGCAAGGTACCATCGCGAAAATCCTGCTTCCGGTGGACAATGCCCGTCATCCGCAAGAGAGTGTGAGGCCATGAAGATCCGCCAGCCCCGCCCTGCGGCGCAGAACGATAGCGGCAAGGCCTTTTCGCCGGAGGTGTCTCGCGCGCCGACCGCGCTGATCGCCGAGGACGAACCGCTCATCGCAGCCGCGCTTCAGCGGGAGCTGACGGCGGCCTGGCCGGATTTGCAGATTCTCGCGACGGTCGGTAACGGCCAGCATGCCATCGAGCGCATCGTCGCCTTGCAGCCGGACGTTGCCTTCCTCGACATTTCAATGCCGGGATCGACCGGGCTCGACGTTGCGCGCGCGTGCACGAAGCTCGCGGCGCCGCCACAGATCGTGTTCGTGACCGCCTACGATCAATACGCGTTGGACGCGTTCGATGCCGCCGCGATCGACTATCTTCTGAAGCCCGTCGATGCCACGCGGCTCGCGCGCACGATCGACAGGTTGTGCGTTCGGCTTTCGCGCGCGCCAACAGATGCGATGCCCGGCGCCCAGATGCAAGCTCATTTGCAGCGACTGCTCTGCCAGCTGGAGCAGATCACGCGCAGCACCGCGCCGGAGAATCGCGGGCAGGCCAGCGACCAGAGGCCGCCGCTTCGCTATCTGCGCGCATCCAGCGGCAGCGACATCAGGATAGTGCCGGTGGAAGATGTGCTGTACTTCGAGGCTGCCGACAAGTATGTCGTCGTCGCGACGCGAACGGGCGAACTGCTGATCCGGATGAGCCTGAAGGAGTTAGTTGCGCAACTGGACCCGGCTCGCTTCTGGCAGGTGCACCGAAGCACCGTGGTGAACGTCGATAAGGTAGAGAGTGCATCGGTCAGCGCGCTAGGGAAAACGTCAATCAAGCTGCGCGGCCACGATGGCGCGATCGCCGTCAGCAAACAATACGCACACATGTTCCGGCAGATGTAAACCGGCAAAACGGAGCGATGGCTTCGTCGCGACTAGTACAACATCCCCTAAATAGCTTGATTAAATAATTGTCTTGGCTATCATTTCGGGATGAGCCAAGGTCGTCATGCAACGCCAGTGAAGTTGGCGAAGAAAGAACGAGAAGAACTCCTGTCGCTGATCGAGCGGAAGACCGCGACTCAGCGAGATGTGATGCGGGCACGCATCGCGCTGTGGGCGCACGAAGGACACTCGAATACGGTGATTGCTCGAGAGCTGCGCGTATCGGCGCAGACGGTCTGCACGTGGCGCAAGCGCATCGCACAGAACGGTGCGCAGGGCCTGCGCGAGGGTGAGCGTAGCGGCCGTCCGCCACGCATCACGCAAGAAACGCGACTGCAGTTGATTGCGTTGGCATGTGAAGCACACGAACCCGAGGGACGGGCTACGCCGACACTGGACGAGATAGTGGCGCGCGCGATCGAGCGTGGCATTGTCGAACAGATCAGCCGCAGCCATGTGCAGCGCATTCTGCAGGCTGGCGACGTTCGACCGCACCGGGTCCAGCAATGGCTACACAGTCCCGACCCGGCCTTTCGCGAGAAGGTCAATGTGATTTGCAAGCTGTACCGCAAGGCGCCCAAAAACGCGGTGGTGCTCAGCATCGACGAGAAGACGGGCATTCAAGCCATCGAGCGCAAGCACCCGGGGCACGCGCCGGCACCGGGACGGCTGCGTCGTCGGGAGTTTGAATATATCCGGCACGGCACTCAGGCGCTGATTGCCGCGCTTGATGTGCATCCGGTCAGGTGCTGGCACTGCCGCGAGCGGCGCACCCAGGACGACCTGGTCGCCTTCATGGAGCGCGTGGCGGCTGCGCACCCGGGCAAACAGGTGCACGTGATTTGGGACAACCTCAATACGCATCGCGCCCAGGCCGTCTGGCAAGCGTTCAACGAGCGGCATGATCGGCGGTTTCACTTCCACTTCACCCCGCTGCACGCGAGCATAATCAGGCAGCGCGCCCCTTCAAATGGACTTTCCGGGGCTACCCGTTGCAAACGGGCACATCGTAATCAAGAGACAGACATGCCAGCCATACCCACTAAACATTACGCGACCGAACTCCAGCGTCAACTGCGCAGCTTGCTCGGCCATGAGCAGATCGTCACACAAGCCTATGGGCGGCACCTGCTGATCAAACGTCTCGATGATGAGGAACCGACTGTTGTGGCGCGCCTTACCGAGCTCGCCCGCAATCGTTATAGTGCCGCCTTTCGGAGCCACACCGGCCGATGGGAACCTCTGCCGGGCACAGGCTCACTCGACGAGATGGCCGAGGTCGTCGTCACGCTCCTACAGCCTTATTTGCAGCCCGATAATTATTAAAGCTATTTACGGGATGTTGTACTAGTGCGAAAGGTCGCTTCTCAATTGCGGCCCACGTCCTTCTATGACCGTTCTGTTGTGTTGAGCCGTCATCTGGATGGCGCGAACAGCGCCACGTTAGTGGCTTTTATGGCCGGCTGGCGCCAGATGCCGTGTGCCGAAGGCGACCCCTTTGCGGACATGGGGCACACAAAGGAGAATTCTCGGTGATATCTGTTACGAGGCGCACGCTATGACTAACTTCCAGCCTGACGGCTGGCATACCGTCACACCCCGAATCATCGTACGGGATCCCGAAAACCTAGTAGCGTTCCTTAAGCAGGTCTTTCAGGCACGGGGTGAATTTCGAGCCGGATTACCTGCCGAGATCAGAATTGGCGACTCCGTGCTGATGGTCAGCGGTGGGGATGGCCTGCGTGACCCAGCCACGGCATTTCTCTACGTCTATGTCGAGGACGCTGATTCAACCTACAGGCGCGCGATCGCGGCGAATGCGGTCGCAATTGAGGAACCAACCGACATGCCGTACGGCGACCGGCGAGCCATGGTGATAGATGAATGGGGTAATACCTGGCAAATTGCCACACATAAACATGATCTGTCCGTCGCCGAGATCCGCTCAAGGTTGGGGCAATGACAGCTAGCGGACACTGCTCCCATGTCCCGTCTCAGGACGCCGAGCGTATGCGTGTGACGACCGGACGGTCAGCTTGTGGCCGGCACCTGACTCATGGGATTCGGGCGCCGAGCCCACACCCATCCCGCCAGCAGTCGGCTGCACACGACCCTCTTCGGTCAGTCGCAACTAGATAATGAGCGGCAGCTTTTCCAAATCGGTATCACGCTGGCCAAAATGGTAGCCTTCTAATTCACAGCTCACTATTCGCGCATAGGATGGTTCCTTTCTTGGAGGTCCGTATGTCCCGAATCCTTGCAATCGATCATGTTGCTATCACCGTAGCTGACCTCGTGGGAAGCTGAGCATTTTACGATGACCTTTTCGGGACAGAAGTCGTCGCCGAGCATGTCATAGGCGGCCGGGTGCTCGTGCGCCAACTTGCAATCGGCGGCGCGGTCCTGAGCATTCATCAAAAAGGCAACGGGGTCGATCTGGTCGCCGAGCGCCCAACGGTAGGGGCGGCCGACATATGCCTCCGCTGGAATGGCTCGGTGAGTGAAATGCTCGACCTGCTCGAAGGAAAAAACGTCAACATCCTTGAAGGTCCGGTTGCACGGATGACGGCCGATAGACAGCTAGGGAAGGTCTGCAAAAGTCCTGGCGTTGAAGTCTGGTTGTCCTATCCTAGAAAAACGCGAACTAAAGGAGTTCCTCGATGACACAGCTCGGTCTTGGCCTGGATCTTTCAACGAAACGCACGTGCAAGCGGGAATTCCTCGATGAGATGAGGCGCGTTGTGCCATGGTCGAGGTTGATTGCGCTGATCGAACCGCACTATCCGAAAGGTAAGACTGGAAGGTCGCCGTTTCCGGTTGCGACGATGCTGCAGATTCACTTCATGCAGCAGTGGTTTGGGCTTTCGGACCCGGCGATGGAAGAGGCGCTTTACGACGTGCCGCTGTACCGTGAGTTCGCGGGGCTGGACGAAGGTATGACGCGTTTGCCGGACGAAAGCACGATTCTTCGGTTCCGCACCTTCTCGAAACGCACGGACTGGTCGCGCAGATGCTCACGGTGGTCAATGAGGTCCTGAGTGAAAAAGGCTTGATGTTGAAGGCAGGGTCAGCGGTCGATGCGACCTTGATTAGCGCACCAAGTTCGACAAAGAACGGCTCTGGCAAACGGGATCCGGAGATGCATCAGACGAAGAAAGGGAATCAATGGTACTTCGGGATGAAAGCGCACGTGCGACCTGAAAGTCGCTTGAATTTCTGTCTAACTCAACGATCTGATCGTCGTGATTAAACCGGTTGTTCCATCAACCGTTCCCTACCCAGACATGCGACGCCGGTAACGGCGTGGTATGAAGCTCTGGGGACAATGTAACCGCCGACAGTTTTCGGTACGCCGACCCGCGAGGAGAAGCGGAATCTGCCAGCACAAAGGTGGTGAGGGACTAGGGACGAGTGGCAACGACCAACATATGTGAACCTCTATTGAGAGTTACGTAAATCATGACATTACCAAAGCTCGGCTTGCTTCCAGCAGGCAACGATAATCGATTTGCGCTTCTGGCCGCTCTTGAGCTTGCTTCGAGCGGTGTGCTTCAGCTCGGCCAGGTTATCAGGGCAGAAGTTCGCCAATGCGTGCCGCTTGAGCCAGGCCCAAAGGTATTCGACTGGATTCAGGTCCGGGGCGTAGCCGGGCAGCAGCGCCATCTGGATTGCGCCATCCGTGCTGTCAAGGTATTCGCGCACGACACGGCTCTTGTGCTGCGCTGCGCCGTCCCACACGATCATCAGCTTGCGTCTGAGTTGCGCGCGCAGCGCTTTGAGGAATTCGATGATTTGCGCGCTTTTGATCGCGCCGTCGTGCAGGCGGAACACGAAGTTGGTACGGTTAAGACCGGCGATGGCCGAAACGTGCTTCCAGTTGAAGTGGTACTGAATGATCGGCGTGCAGCCCTTGGGCGCCCAGGTGCGCACTCGTGTGGGGCGCTCCGAGAGGCCGGATTCGTCAATGAAGACGATCAGTCGTCCTTCGGCGGGACACTTTTTTTGAGCGTGGGCCAGGTCTTGCGCTTCCAGGTCAGTACCGCGTCCTCGTTGCGCTCGATCGCCCGGCGCTCCGGCTTTTGCGAGCTGAACCCCAAGGCGCCCAGCAACCGCCAGACATGTACCTCGCTGAAGGTAACGCCGTACAGTCGCTCGATGAGCACCCGTACGCGCTTGAGCGTCCACAGTTCGGTACGGAATCCGTGTATCAACGGGCTCTGCAGCAGCGCTGCGCGCAAACCTTCGAGTTGGGCCGCATCCAGTTGGGCCGGTCGCCCCGTGGCCGAGGGCGTGTGGAAACCGTTTTACGGCTATGGAGGGGAAGGTTGCCGGACAGGCCGACCGTAGTTGGTGGCTTTGCGACAGCTCTAAGGTCGGCAGCATCATGAAGGCCCCGCAGGACCTCAGCTTCCAGCCATTCGCATCGCCTTCACCGTCTTCGCAACGCCGAGTATTCTCATGACTCGCTTCAGGTTGTAAGCCAACACTTGAAGGCTCATCTCAGTGCTCACTCGTGCGAGGGTTCGAGTCTGGAAGTGCGTGGCACCCATCCAGTGTTTGAGCGTACCGAACACATGCTCAACGGTGCTGCGCCGGATCGTCATTGCGTCGGGATTCCGGTCGAGCCGTCGCTGCATGGCTTCCAGTATCTGTTCGTGTTCCCAGCGTCGAATGCGCCGGTAGTCGCTTGGAGAACATCGTTCCTTGAGATGGCAATGCGGGCATGCGCTGGGCCAGTACACTTTCAGATTCATGTCATGCTCAACAGTCGTGAACCGATGAATGGCGCGCTCGCCGGCCGGACAACGATAGACATCATCCTTAGCGATGTAGATGAAGTCGCGCTTGGTAAAGAGGCCCTTCTTCCTCGATGCTGACGTCAACGGTTTCGGGACATATGCCTTGATTCCCGAGAGTTCGCAGGTGCGGATATCAGGGCCACTGAAGTAGCCCCGGTCGGCCAACACCTTCAGTCCGGGCTTGCCCATCGCCTCTCTCGCCGCGAACGCCATCTTGCTGAGCTGGCCGTGATCACCCCCAACATTGGTCACCTCGTGTTCAACGATCAGGTGATGTTTCGTGTCTACCGCGGCCTGTACGTTGTAGCCGACTGTTCCGGTCTTCTTGCCGCTGCTGGTCATCGAACGCGAATCAGAATCGGTCAGTGACAGCTGTCTGTCCGGTTGCCTCTTCAGTTGCTTGCGGATCTGGTCGAGTTCGCGCATCCGTCGCCGCAGCAAAGCGACCTTCTCATACAGGCGAACGGTCTTCACATCGAAACCGGTTGGACTGACGCGATCCGCGGTCTCGATCGCGTCGAGGTATCGCTGGATACTCTCCTCGATCTGCTGCTGACGCTTGTCGATCTTGCCAGCGGTATAGTTGCGATCCCGGCTGTTCACCGCTTTGAACTTGCTGCCGTCGATGGCCACCATTTCGCTCGAAAGAAGCTTCAGGCCGCGGCACAGTTCGACGAAGCGTCGGCACACGTTGCGAATGGCGGCACCATTGTCGCGGCGGAAGTCGGCGATCGTTTTGAAGTCAGGCGCCAGGCGTCCTGTCAGCCACATCATCTCCAGATTCCGCTGGCATTCACGCTCAAGACGTCGGCTGGAGGGCACACGGTTCAGATACCCGTAGATATAGACCTTGAGCATCACTGCCGGATGATAGGACGGGCGACCCGTGAGCGCTGGCGAAGCCCCGTCGAAGCCGAGTGCTGCCAGATCAAGTTCGTCGACGAACACGTCTATGATCCTCACCGGATTGTCCTGCCCGATGTAGTCATCGATGCATTCGGGAAGCAGTGCGACCTGCTTGCGGTCATCGCCTTCAACGAATCGCTTCATGAGTCACCCGATCTCAATGCGTTGATTCAGTTTAGGCGATGAGTGCGTTTTCACACACCCTCGGCCATCACGCGAAGCGCATCGATGCCACCTTCTTCGAGTCGGGCCTTCCACGTGTATGCGGTCTGCCGCGCCACTCCGACCATCTTTGCCGCTTCGACGGGCGTCTTTCCCGCCAACATCAAGCGACCGGCACGCACCCGCTTGCGCGTAGCATCGTCCATTTTGGCCATCAACCGAGTCTCCCTTCAACGCGATGACCGTATAACGCACCAGCAGAGAATCGGTTGTCATGAATTTAGTAAAACTAAATAATAAACGTCGTCATCATTGTACAAGCCAAATGTGCTGACAGGCTTGAGCCAAAATGGCGCGCGGCAAGGTATGGCCTCTGTGTGCTGGGCCATCGTGGACAGAACGCCGCCGGCGGATAGGAGGGGTCCGCCCCACTCTGAAATTCATGCGGAACAGGGTAAGTCCGTAGCGCTGCCGGCAACGGCAGGCGAACCGCAAGGAACGCTGTTAGTGCTGCGGATAGAGGATTGCGGAAAAAGCGAACGCCCGGCTGTAATGGTCGAGATACGGACTGAAACATCGTCCGACGCGAAAGCGGGCAGACTTCCGCGTGGTCATTCACGGCACTTGATTAATCGTTACACGAGGGAAAGCAGATGACGGCAACCGGAGGCATTGCGCAAGCAGAGGCCGTCGGGGCTGGTGCGCCCTCGCGCCCCACCCGCATGTGGCTTCAGGCCGATTGGCCTCGCATCAAGGATGAGGTGAAGCGACTCCAGGCGCGTATCGCCAAGGCAACCAAGGAAGGCAGAGGGGGCAAGGTCAGTGCCTTGCAGCGTCTGCTGACCCGCTCGTACAGCGGCAAAATGCTAGCCGTGAAACGAGTGTCTGAGAATCGTGGCAAGAGAACGCCGGGTATCGATGGCAAGCTCTGGTCGAATCCGGCGGCCAGATGGAAAGGGATGGAAGCAATGCAACATCACGGTTACCGTGCGTTGCCGCTTCGACGCATCTACATCCCCAAGAGCAATGGCAAGAAGCGTCCGCTCGGAATTCCCCGCATGCTATGCAGAGCAATGCAAGCACTATGGAAGCTCGCGTTGGAGCCCATTGCGGAGACCTTGGCGGATCCAAACTCGTACGGGTTTCGGCCCGAACGTTCGACTGCCGATGCTATCGAATGCTGCTTTACCACTCTAGCCAAGCGTAAGTCGTCGGAGTCGATTCTGGAAGGAGACATTCGTGGTTGCTTCGATAATTTTAGCCACGACTGGATTCTTCAACACATTCCGATGGACAAGGTTGTCCTGCGACGATGGCTGAAGGCCGGATTCATTGACGAAGGAACCCTATTCGCGACCGAGGCGGGGACACCGCAAGGGAACATTATCTCACCCGTCATCGCGAATATGACGCTGGACGGACTGGAGGCGGCAGTAGATGCAAGCGTGGGACCGACGGAACGCGCACACCGAAAGTTCAAGGTCAACGTCAATCGGTATGCGGACGACTTCGTTGTGACCGGGGTGTCTAAAGACATTCTGGAGCAGAACGTACTTCCTGCGGTCAAGCAGTTCCTGGCTGTTCGAGGTCTGGAACTCTCGGAAGAGAAAACCAGAGTCACCCACATCGCCGATGGGTTCGATTTCCTTGGGCAGAATGTCCGCAAGTACGCGGGCAAGCTGCTTATCAAACCGGCCAACAAAAGTGTGAAGGCACTTCTGGAAAAGGTAAGGAAAATCGTGAGACTGCAAATGAGCGCCACACAGCGGAATTTGATCGTACAGCTCAACCCGGTGATCCGGGGCTGGGCCATGTATCACCGTCATGTGGTCTCAAAATCTCATTTTACGTCGGTAGATGCTCACATCTGGCGCCTCTTGTGGAAATGGGCGATGCGTCGGCACCCCACGAAAGGCGCGGGTTGGGTGAAAAACAAATACTTCCGCGTAGAGGGGAACCGTACCTGGGCGTTTACCGCCCGGTCACAAGCCCACGGGGTAACCCGGCTGTTTCGGGCTGCGGCGGTTCCGATTGTCCGTCACGTGAAGATACGTGGCCAAGCCAATCCGTTTGACCCTGCGTGGTCGTCTTACTTTGCCCGCCGTCGAACCACGACTGACGATCGATTGCCCGGTACCAACGCTGGTGCTGGTGAATGGCTTGAGCCGGATGCGGGGCGACTCGCACGTCCGGTTCTTAGGGGGCGGTGACGCAGCAATGCGTCACTGCTACCCGACATCGGCGTGGACGCTAAGTCCGGTCTGCTCCATACCGTTGTAGGCACGGCGGGCAACGTCCACGACATTACGGAGGCTCATGCGCTGTTGCACGGTCAAGAAACGGAAGTGTACGCTGACTCGGGATATCAGGGGATCGAAAAGCGTCGCGAGACTGGCGCGGTGCGTTGGCACATCGCGATGAGACCAGGCAAGCACAAAAAGCTGAATCTGAGTGATCGTTTGGACGCGATATACGATCAGATCGAGCGGCTGAAGACCCTATATCGCGGTTTGATGAAGAACACAGGCCAGATCACGACGTTGTTTGCTCTGAGCAATCTATGGATGGCGCGTAGAGCTTTGCGCAAGGCTTGATAACCTACGCCGTGTTTTGCGCCTCAGTAGCGCTGCACGGAGCGGCGCAAATCGCAGACGCCGTAACGACTCAACAAATTCTCATCACCGCCATTGCGAAAATATAGAAGGTCAGCGCGCAAAATGCCGGTTATCCAGACCTTTCCTAAGTATGCGTCTCGTACTTTCGACGTGCCGTACACCTCCATTCCGACAGCGACGTTGTGCAGCCGACGATCCGCAACATACGACCCATCGGGTAAGTTTGTAGAATCACTAGGTCATTCCAAAGAACTGAGGGTACCCGATATCGAATCCTTACCGATTACGGACACAACAAGGGCGGGGCGCCCTATGTCACTCGTCAAGTGTGACGGGCGGATTTCGCTTGATAGAAGGCGCCGTCGCGCAGCATGTGAAACTCGCTCCCGGTAGCACATACTAATGCGATCACCGATGCGTGCTGCGCGGCGGGCGATTCCCGATCTGCGGTATTGCAGTGCCTGCGATGCGTCGTTGGATCGTGAAAGGGCCGCCCCTGGGCACTGGCGTCAATGCCAGCGAGACGACCCCCACACCTAGCGGGAAGTCGTCCTGATTGATCGCTGGCACTAGCGAGGACCGTAGGCCGACGCGGCGTTGAGAACGGACGAGGCCGTCCCAACTCGATACGCGTAACCGACCGGCGCGATTGAAAAAGCCTCGCCCTTTGCCGATCTGCCGGTGGACTGAACGTACTGGTTTGCGTTTTCATGAAAAGAGTAGACATCGTCCGGCAAATCCAGACCGACCTGAATGCTCTGGTTAGTTCTAAGAAAATAGTTGCTTTCAACATAGACGACGCTGCCGCTTCCGATCTGCAGCGCGTTGTACTGGGTCTCGTCTGACCCGACGGCCGTGAGGCCAGTCGGTGTGGCGTCGTTATCGAAATAATCGTCGTAGACGTGGACCCAGCCCCGCAGCAGCGGACGCCCCTTTAGGTTGGGGCCGAACTGGTTATGGTGCAAGGTGACATGCAGCCTGTGCCCACCATATGCATACGAATCCTGCCGAGATGCGCCCACTACCATCGCCAGGCGTTCATTGGCCAGATCTTGGTTCTTGCCCGTCCAGTCCCACAGGGGATCGGGGCGCATCGCCAGCCATTCATTGGTGAAATAAAACCGGCTATACGAGACCGTCACATTATCCGATGACAGCGTCACACTCATCAGATTGTCGCTCGTATCGTAGAAGGAACAATGATCGACCCATGCATTGGTGACCCGTCGCAGCGACACGCCTTCATAGTTGATGCCGGCGTTGTTGGATGTGCCGTAGACTTGGGCGGGTAGGGCCTGTAGATCTCCGATGACGCCATGAAAAGTGATGTTTCTGATCACGACATTCTGGATGTTCTGGTCTGCCGGCAGCATTTCGCCGTCGAATTTAAGCTGGACGTTTTTCAGCACCGCATTGCCACCGCTGGCGCCTTCGATCGTGGTGTTGTTCCAGTCCGTGCTGGCGAAGGTGATGGTCGTCAGTCGCGGTCCGCCGTAGATTTCGCCCTTGACTAGGATGTGGTGCTGTCGCGCGCTGAACGCAGCCAGCAGATCAGCGAGGCTGTCGACCGTGACGGCTGGATCGTCTGATCCGGTCGCCGTTGCGAAACCGCCGGTGTCCGTCGGCAGACGCGCGGTAATTGCGGTCTGATTGAAATTGGACCGCAAGCCTGTCTCTGCTGAGGGGGCTGGCGCAGAAGACGACCCGTGCCCCCCAACACAAGCGCACAGCAGATATGCGATCAATATTGTCAGGATCAGCCGCGGCTTCATTTCATTTCCTCCTTTCAGGCCCGCACATGGTCAAGAGCCGGCATAGGCAGATTTCGGCACGAAGGTGCTTCCGCACTGTCAGCTTCTCTCATTCAGCTTTGGAGTACGCCGGCGCCAATGTGCATCTTGTGGCGTGGCTGCTAGTTCGTGCCGCGCCCGGTAGGACCGCCGCCCGCGGGCGGATGTGAAATCCATGCCCACAGGAGCGTTCGAGATTGCGCCAATGCGCCGATGCGCGCGCCCAAGGCGCCATAACGCCCAGCCATTCACCGAAACCCGGTGGATGCCGGATTTCTGTCAAAAAGAGCGAGAATATCGGCTTTGCTAATGAGGGTCAATCCAGAGCCCAAGCGGGAGAAGGTACTGAAGGCGGCCGACACTCTAGGGCAGTTGCACGCCGTAGACGTGATATCCGTCAAACAGCGAAAGCTAGCGGTCCAGCCGAGATGTTCTCGTACGGACCTCGATGCGAGGCCTACTCGCCAATGAACCGCCATTTTCGGCGTAGAACCGACGACTGAACGATGGAAAGATGCACGACTCCAAGTCGGAGCTCGACCGAACCCAACGACGTTTGGCCGGAGCGGCCCTGATGCGCTTCCGACTCCGAGCCGTATTCATAGATGCTCCAATTCCACGCAAAGATCTCGATAAGCTTCGTCATATTCTATCCATCCAGATGTCGAATTCTTAGTGTGGCCCGCGGCGTAGCACGTTAACGTTGCGGACGGTCCAGATTCGCCAACTGGTGAAATGCGGTAGTTTGTGTTACGTTGCTAACGCATTGATGCTTTTCGCCAAGTCTTGCGGTTCCCTTGCGTCCGCCCGTATCTAGGGGCCGCGCATTCACTGCCCGTTGCGATTCCACAGCCTGTGTCCGTCTGTAACAGCGAAACGTGCGCGGCTCGTCGGCCGAGTGTGGACAGTCGCTGGTCGCGATTGCCGGGCAATCACGTCCAGGAGAATCTATGTCAAAGGTCGATTGGCCCTATTCACGTCCAGGCACAGTTTCGTCCGCTCTGAACGCGTCGGTCCCGCGCGCGTCGAAGGTCGATCCCGTAACACCCCTGCAGTCGATCGACGGGATATCGCAGGACGAAGAGCAACAGGAGCGCTGGATGCGCACTCTCATCCGACTCGGCAACCAGCGCGGCTACCTGACTCATGCGGAAATCAACGATCATCTCCCCGACAATTTTGTGCATACCGCGGCCATTGAAATCATTGCCAGCACTTTCAACGACATCGGCATTGCAGTCTACGAGCAGGCGCCTGACACGGAGAAGCCGTTCTTGGACGACGCGGCGCCGGCAGCCACGTCGGACGACAAGGCAGATCTGGAGGCCGAAGGCGCGCTTTCAACCGTCGATCCTGAATTCGGGTGCACAACGGATCCCGTTCGGATGTATATGCGTGAAATGGGTGCGACCGAATTATTGACTCGCGCGGGCGAGACTGAGATTGCGAAACGCATCGAAGAGGGACTCCACGAAATGGGCTTGGCGATCGCACGCTGCCCGCCGACTGTCTTCACGATCCTTCGAATGGTAAAGCAGATTCAATCTGGTGAACTGCGCATCGATGAACTGGTCGACGGCCTAAATGAAGACTCTGAAGCGGTCCTTCGGTCGTTGCCAGAGCCGGCTAAAACCCCGGACATTGAACACGACAGCGCTAAGGGCGACGACGCGAGGAGCGACGGCGGTGAGGGCAGCGTCGTCGAAGACCGGGACATGGTGAAGGGGAGCGAACCGCGAATGAAACAGCTCACGAGAGACGGCCTCGCTATCTTTGCGCGAGTTCGTGACCTGTACGAACAGATTTCAGAAGCCGGCGCCGCGCAAGAAAACGGACAGGTCGCCCGCGAGCGCCTTTTTGAAGCGATCCAGCGGGAGCTTGCGGCTGTTCGCTTCACGGCACGGACTATCGATGCGCTATGCGCTGATGTGCAGCAGCAAGTCGCACAGGTACGTGCGGTCGAGCGACGTATTCTGCAGATTGCCGTTGACCGGTGCGGCATGCCGCGCGCGCGATTCGTCGAGTCGTTTTTGGGATACGAAACTGATCTCGCGTGGACTGAAAACTCGGCGGCGTCCCGCAAGTACGGTGTGGCACTTTCACGCAGTCTACCGGAGATCCAGACTGAACAGCAGAAGCTTATCGATATTGAGGCTAAGGCCGGCCTGCCCTTGCAACACTTGAAGAAGATCAACCGGCAGATGATGGCAGCCGAGTCGAAGATGCGGCAGGCGAAGCGCAAGATGATCGAGGCGAATCTGCGTCTCGTGGTCTCTATCGCGAGAAAGTACGCGAACCGAGGCGTGCCCCTTCTGGATCTGATCCAGGAAGGCAACATCGGCCTGATGAAAGCCGTCGACAAATTTCAATATCGACGCGGCTGGAAGTTTTCAACTTACGCAACATGGTGGGTCAGGCAGTCAGTCACGCGTTGTCTTGCGGATCAGGCGCGCACAATCCGAGTCCCCTCGCATATGATGGAGTCAATCAACAAGCTAAACCGGATTTCGCGGGAGATTTTGCAGGAGACTGGGCAAAAGGCTAATCCTGCTGCGTTGGCTCAGCGCATGGAATTATCAGAAGACAAGATTCGTGACATACTGAAGGTCATGAGGCAACCCTTATCGCTCGAGACGCCAGTGGACGAAGATGCCGACACCACGCTTGGCGATATGATCGAAGATCCAATGGCTGGATCCCCGGCGGATGCGGCCGCGCGCTCGAATCTGCGAGCCGCAATCGACGAAGCGCTGGATTCATTGTCGCCGCGTGAAGCGAAAGTACTGCGAATGCGGTTCGGGATTGATGTAGCGTGCGGCTACACGCTCCAGGAACTTGGCAAACAATTCGACCTGACGCGCGAACGAATCCGGTACATCGAAAGCAAGGCGATGCGAAAACTGATGCAGCCAAATCACGCCGACAAGTTACGGCGATTTGTCGACGATTAAGTCCCACGTCCACGCATCGGCGGGACTCGTGGTCAGAGCAACATCGAGCTGCAGCATCCCATCCCGATCTGTGTGTTCGCCAACAAGGAGCACATCCGTTATCATCGAAATGTGATGGGCCCGCTTGTCTACGAGCGTGGCCCCATCCTTGAACGCTCGCAGACGACGGCTCACGGCTTGGACGAACTCATGTGCATTGTCTATGCCAAGGACTTGAAGCCCGGTGCGATGGTTTCGCACCAATACGTAGACCTGTACATTGAGATAGTCAATGCTGGAACCGCAGAACCTTCGGATCGGTGTTGTCGAGAATCTTTGGCGTCTTTCGTGGCAGCGTGATACCGTTCAGACCAATGCCGATTGCGCTTGTCCGACGCCAAGGCGGCTTGCTTCGTCAGGATGCGGTCTATGCATCATAGTCGCCCCGCGTGAAACCACGAAAAGGAACCGACTTGACGATAAGGGCGGATTCGATGATAGGGTCGTGTCCAGCTTCCCAGCATGAGCATCTACGTCATGGGAAGCCGCTTCACCAACAGTTCCCGCGCATGTGGACGGTCACTTTGACGTCTTTCGGAGTCGTCCACCTTGGACCGCCGCCAATCCACCTTTTGCTGAACCTTATTCCAACGTCTGGTGCTCATTTGCTCACAATCGCTGCCAGCAAGCGAATGCGGCGGCTTGATCGTCCTCACGGCTTTTCGGCTACTGGGATGGATTCGAGCCGCTCGCTTAGGTACGCACTGCGAGCGACCCAATCGCGCAGCGTCGAATCCCTGAGTCGCGAAAAAACGTCATCACGCCAGCTGTGAATATCGCCGTCAGCCTCAGCATCCTCCACAGGTTACGTATCCGATTCGGTGTCCGCACCATGTGCACGAAGGGAGGCGAAAGCGGCGCCGAACTGGGCGACTGCCTCTAAATCGTCATCCAACGCGAGCGATGAGTCATAGTCAGATAATGCATTTTCCGTCGCTTCGACAAGCATGGCCTCAAGCGTTTGCGGATCGATCCTTTTCCTGAGCATGGAAGACTCCTTGTGAGGTGTGCAGCCATACCCAGCAATTTGTGGGCCACAAGAAAGAGACGGTCAGTGCAGGTTCCGACCGACTGGGCCCCATCACTTTGTCGCGTTCCGGACATGCGACCGTCATAAGTGCAACAACATGGTCATCTCCGGTGCAGCATCGGAATCCTGAGATTCGGCCCTCAAGAGGTGTCTTGTGAGACGTGATCTCCGGAAATCGAAAAAGACTCGCCATTGTCAATGCAAGAATACCTTGACGCATCGCACACTTTGCCCTCTTGTCGATTTGTGTTTGCGGGACTTACATTTATCATCCGCCGCGTCGAATCAGTTCATGGCCTCGGCTCGCGATGGAACTGGCAACAAGTTGGCGACGAGTTCTCAGGGGCTCCTCTGAAAGGGAGCGGTTTGTCGAATTGGAGGGAAGTTGCATGTATTGGGGAAAGGAACATATCGCGCACGAAACGATCGTCGTAAATCTAATGGTTCGATCCAACCGTTTGGAGATTTGAATGCATTTTCATGAGCTAACCAATGAGGAATGGGAGCGACC
This sequence comes from Paraburkholderia sp. BR13439, assembly GCF_040948805.1. NCBI lineage: Bacteria > Pseudomonadati > Pseudomonadota > Betaproteobacteria > Burkholderiales > Burkholderiaceae > Paraburkholderia > Paraburkholderia sp. BR13439. Next base: position 19,469 of record NZ_JBFPKN010000041.1, read on the forward strand.
AAGATGCCCCGCGAATACGTCTGAGCATCGACCGCTTAAGCGAGATGGACCGATGGAACCCGGATCGTCTCTTACCCGGCGGTTGCGCGTGGCCGCGTTGCAGCGCTTTATCGAAGTAAACGGATCCCTAGATTACAAACTCAATTCTATGGTCATCCGGCAGACAGTCAATCACAGCAAGCGCGTCGCGGCACTCGCGGGCAGGATGACGAGCAAGATGAGCGGGATGGGCTGGAACACGGACACCGCCTGCGAAATTAGGGCGAAGCGCCTATCAGTTGCTGCGCTTTTTCACGACATAGGCAAAGCCGCTGTATCGGCACGAATCCTTGGCAAACCGAGTGCGCTTGACAAAGCGGAATACTCAGCGGCGAAGGCTCACGCGGCACTAGGTGCGAAGCTGATTGACCAAGTAGCTTCCGGCTTTCCGCAATCCGATTTGGCTGGTCTCCTCAGGGAGGTAGCCCTGTGTCATCACGAAAGATGGGACGGAACTGGCTATCCTAGCGGCCTTCGAGGCGAATCGATTCCGATGGCAGCGCGTCTCGTCTCAGTCGCTGATGCCTACGACGCCATCCGGTATGCGCGAGTCTACAAGCGCGCTATCCCCAGAAGTCAGGCGATACAGGCGATTGTTGATGGTGCAGGCTCGCAGTTCGACCCTCGTATGGTGCACCTCTTCCTTTCGGTCGTTTCTGCCGTTCGTCAGAAATAGATGGATCTAGAAGAGGAGGGAGGGGGCCACGGAACCGAAGCGCACCCTTTCCGATTCACTCGAACTCGCCAACGGCAACTGATCCTTCACCAAATGAGTTCCTCTCCTCTCGCACGCTAAGTGTAGAACGATGCATGACTGAACCCCTGCTTCCCGCTTAGCTCTTTGACTGGCATACCGGCATCGGCTTCCTTCAGAAAACCGATGAGTTGTCCTTCCGTAAAGCGCTTCTTCATGTTCGTCTTCTTCTCCGAAACGGACTTTACTAGGTTCCGGTTAGCTCTACTCGTTGGGAGCAGGTCACTGGGGGCGAATCATGCGGGGCCTAGCAGGCCAAAGCCACAAATATCGAGGCGGGAAGACAGTAACGGGGATCACGGCCGGGATAGAAGCGCGAGGTCAGGGATCTCGACTATTGCTAGCGAGTCGGGTCTGAATAATTCGTTTTCGGCGACGACGCCGTTCATGGTGTCGAAGCGGAAGCCGCGGAGCGGTTGAGCAATGCGACAAGTACAAGGACGTAAAAACGCCGCAGCTTTCTGAGGATCATGCGCAGGTTGTGGCCGGCACCACATAGCACTGCGTTGATCGCATCCCCGAGCGCGCCCTTGAGCCAGTTCCGGTCGAGTTTGCCGTCGGCCTTCATATGACCGATCGCTGGTTCAATCGCGCTGCGCCGCCGGATCATGGCGCGCAACGTGCGCGTGATGCCGCGTCGCAGGCCGGGATGGTAGACCTTCCCCCCGTCTGGCTCAGCGCCCCGGTAACCACGGTCGACGATCGCGATTTCAGGTTTGACATCGCTGAGAATCGGTGCCTGCTCCAGCGCTTCTTCCAGCGTATGTCCATCGTACGGATTGCCCGGCATCGAGCGGGCACCCACCACCAGCCCTTCCCGGTGTGTCGTCGTGATCGACACCTTGACGCCAAACTCGTATGGCGTGCGCGCCTTACCCTTGGCCAGGCACTCGACTTCCGGCGCGTGCAGCGCATACAGCTTATTTTTGTCCTTCGTCTTCTGCGTCAGGATTCGCTTCGTGCGGGCAATCAGTTCCTGCAGCTCAGCTCGCCTGTTATCAACCACCGTGTCGAGTTGCCGTTCGACATCGCGCATGACGCGGCCGACACGCGAGCGCAGGGTGCGCACTGCCTTGCTCATCCGCCGGTACTGCTTCGCGTGCGCGTAGCGGCTGATCTGGGTGGCCAGGCGTGGTGCTTCGCGGTTGTAGTTCTGACGCAGTTTCAGGCCGTGCCGCGCAGCTGCCTTCACGAGGTGTCACTGACCGGCATATTCGAGCCATTCCGGGATCGGCGTAATCGAGCCACGGGATGATCGCCGCAATCGAGCCAGTGCATGATCGGCGCAATCGGGCCACTCGATGATCGGCGTATTGGAGCCACCGCAGGATCGGCGTAATCGAGCCACGTAGCAGGCTCAGTGTTCTGTCGGGTGCCAGCCCGAAACGCATTTCGAATTTCCGCAACCCGGTACCTTCAGGCTTTTTGCCCGGAGGGCCGATGAGTGAGTCGAAGGAGGTTCGAAGTGTTTGAGTATCGACAGGTACTGGCGCGCATGCGTCAGGGTGATTCCGACCGCGACATTGCCAGCGCGCGCCTGATGGGGCGTGGGAAGCTGAAGACCGTCAGGCAAATCGCGCTCGCTCGGGGCTGGCTCGATCCCGGTCGGCCCTTGCCGGACGACGCCGAACTGGCAGCGATCTTCGGACACAATCCGAAGCTGCCGCGTAGCTGCGTCTCCACGATTGAACCGTTTCGCGATCTGGTGCGCGGCTGGTTTAACGCCGACGTGCAGGGCACGACGATCTTCAACGCGCTTCAGCGCAATCACGGCTATACGGGCAGCTATTCTGCAGTGCGGCGCTTCCTGCTGCACCTGAAGGCCGAGCGCGGCGCGAGAGCAACGACGATCCTGGAGTTCGCTCCGGCGGACGCAGCGCAGCTCGACTTCGGTGCCGGTCCCGTTTTGACACACGAATCCGGCGTGCCGCTCAAGACATGGTTCTTCGTGATGACGCTGTGCTGGTCGCGGCACCAGTATGCAGAGCTCGTGCTGGATCAAACGGTCGAGACGTGGCTGGCCTGCCACCGGCGCGCCTTCGAATGGTTCGGCGGCCGCGTGGAGCGCGTCATCATAGACAACGCCAAATGCGCGATTACAAAGGCGTGTATGTACGATCCCGAGGTACAGCGCTCGTACGCCGCGCTGGCCGAGGGGTACGGCTTCCGGATCGATGCATGCCCTCCACACGATCCTGCGAAGAAGGGCGTCGTTGAGGCCGGAGTCAAATACATCAAACGATCCTTCTTGCCGCTACGCGAATTCCGCGATCTCGCCGACGCCAACCGTCAATTGCGCGACTGGGTGATGCAGCAGGCCGGCACGCGCGAGCACGGCACGACGCGCGAGCAGCCGCTTGCACGTTTCGCCATCGAGAAGCCGCTGCTCGCCGGACTGCCCGATGTGCCGCCAGTGCTGGCCGTATGGTGCGAGGTCAAGGTGCATACCGACGGGCACGTCGTCTACAGGAAGGCACTGTACTCGGTGCCGTTCACTCTCGTCGGCAAGCAGTTGTGGCTGAAGGCGACCGACACGGTCGTACAGGTGTTCCACCGCCATGAACTCGTCGCGACCCATCCGCGGCTGCGCACGCCCGGCGATCGCCACACGGTGCGTGACCACCAGCCGCCTGAAGCGCAAGCGTGGCTCGAGCACGATCCACAGTGGTGCCTGGCGCGGGCAAAGGATATCGGGCCGGCCTGCCACGCGCTCGTTCTCGCGATGTTCAACGACAAGGTGCTCGTCAACCTGCGCGGCGCGCAGGGCGTCGTGAGGCTTCGCGAGAAGGTCGGCGATCAACGGCTGGAGGCTGCGTGCGAGCGTGCGCTCGTGTTTGCCAGCCCCAGGTACCGCACCGTCAAGACGATCCTCGACAAGGGTCTGGACAGCCAGCCCACTGCAGCACCAGCGCCGACGTCTGCCGATACCTACCTGAACGGCGGCCGCTTCGGCCGTGACCTCCATTCCCTTCTGATCCATTGAACGTCCATGAATCCATGTCCAGAACTGAACACGATCCTCAAGCAGTTGCGCCTCTCGGGCATCCTCGACTCGCTCGAGCAACGCAACCGTCAGGCCATCGACGGGCAACTTGCCTACACGGATTTCCTCTCCATGCTGTTGCACGACGAGGTCGCACGGCGAGAGCAGAAGAAGCTCGGCGTGCGGCTCGCCCGCGCTGGCTTCTCCCTGGGCAAGACCCTCGAGAACTTCGACTTCGACCGCGTGCCCAAACTCAACCGCGCTCACATCCATGATCTCGCCACCGGCCGCTACATCGACGAGAAGGTCTGCGTGCTGATGGTCGGCCAAACCGGCGTCGGCAAGTCGCATCTCGCGCAAGCCTTGGGCCACTGCGCCGCACGCCAGGGCCGGCCGCGATGTCCTGTTCATCACGCAAACCGAATTGCTCAAGAAGCTGCATGCAGCAAGGGCGACCGAACTCTATGAACGCAAGCTCCAGCAGTTTGTGCGCGTGCCGGTGCTGATCGTTGATGACTTCGCACTCAAACCTCTTCGTGCGCCCCACGACGAAGACTTCCATGACCTGATCGCCGCCAGGTATGAGCGCGCGGCGACGATCTTGACGTCAAATCTCGACTTCAGCGAATGGGGAGACGCGTTCCCCGACAACCGCATCCTCGGTGCTGCCACGCTCGATCGGCTACGGCATGGCGCCTACCGTGTCGTCATTGAGGGTGAGAGCTTCCGCAAGCCGAAACCGATGCCCGAAAACGGCGAAAACGCGGTTGCCAAATCAGGCAAAAAAACGCATTCTTGAGTCCCTTCGAAATCGCGTTTCGGGGCCATTCCAGGTGGCCTCATTACGCCGATCATCCCCGGCTCAATTACGCCGATCCGTGACACGAGGTGTTCACGACAGCGCTCCAGCAGTCGCGAGTCAGTCGGATGTGCGATCGCCTTGGGCATCACGGTCGTATCAACGATTACGCGTTTCGCGCTCGACGCCTTGATCACTCCGGCACGCTTCGCCGCGTCGATCGTCTCGGCGAGCAACTCCTCGACACCGGCTTCTCCCAACCGTTTGCGCCATCGCGTGAGGCTGGACGGATCGATCGGCGGTTCGGTCTGCAAGTACGTCTCGCCCGTAAAAACCTGCCAGTACGGGTTCTCAACCCATTGCCACACAACATCCTCGTCCGAGAGGTCGAAGGCGTGCTGCAGATACAGCAGACCAGCGATCAGTCGAGGCGAACTCGCAGGTCTGCCTTTACCCGAAACGAAACTCGCGCTCATCCATGCACTGAGCCGCTCCCAATTGATCAGCTCGGCCAGCCGTACCAGTGGATGCTTGAGATTGATCTGTTCGCGCAGTGGATGCCGGAACAAATCCTTCTCCGTTACAGGCGCCTTCGGACCCATCTAAACCTCGCCAGAATTTGCAGGCTATACCCAGCAATATGCCAGGTCTCTGCAATTCCAACAACACGATTTCCGCCGGAAACCCCCAACGCTTAAGGCTCTACGGTTTGTTCAGGCTGGACTAGCGAGTGTTTCGCCGAAGCTCGATGATCGCACGAAGCTCGTCTGCACTAAATCTACCGTCCAGCACGATCTTTCCTTGCCGCCAGTCCGGCGCGTTCCGGACGTCATTCCAGTCGATCCAGCCATCAGCCTGTCTGAGTACATTTCGCACTGTTTGGTCGTCCATGCTTCCTATCTCAGCGTAGAAGGTTGATGAGCCGAACACGGCGTATTAAAGGATGATGCGTACTTCAGCGAACTTGATCGCCGATTTGGAATCGTGACCGACTCGGCGGGTCTGGCATTGCGCGATGTCGATTGTAGGTTTTTCCGCAGTTGAGATCGAGTTCGGGCTCCAGGACGTTGGGGTTTTGGGGATGTTTTCTAAGTAGCCCACCTGTGCGTGATCCAGTGATGACGCCACATGAGACGGTAAAGCATCGCATCGGCAATGGTTTCGTCGCCACTCTACTCACGGATAGCCACCAAAGAACGTTGCGCACGTCGTCAGGGCACGCTTCGACATTGAAACCATGCTGGTGCCCCAGCGCAGGGGATCCTCTCCATCTCAAATGCGCGACGCCGCCATTTGCGCAACGGAGTTCCGATATGTCCGCCTTCAGGAAGCTTCCTTGCATGTCTTTAGCCCCCCGGAAAGTCAAAACTTGACACATATCCGCGCGACCGCACGGTCGAGGGCCGCGAGATGTAGGGCATCAAGCGACGTTTGTTGGGCGACGCGCCCCACTGCTGTTGCAACCTGTGTCTGGCAATCTGTATTGCTGCGAAGAGGCGCCACGCCCTTCAAATTCAGCATGATATTGGCCTGCAGCTTATCCAGAATGGGTCGAATAACGCCCGGCAAGCTCTGGCGAGGCGTTGCGGGAGCGTTGCCGTGACGCATCCAGTTGCTGAGCAGCTCGTACTGAATTTCTTTGTTGGCTTCAATTTGGTCCGAGAAAATGTTTGTCACATCCTCCGTGGTTAGTCCGTACTCAGACGCCATCGCCACCGCATTTGCAATGACTTGCGCTTCTCGATGAGGGTCATAGACGGGTTGGCCCGTGTCCCACTTGTTCAGAGCGACCTGGTCCGCGGTGTTGAGGCGATCTGCCATGCTGCGCACGAGCGGCACGAACGCATCCTGCTGTGCCCCGGCAGAGCAGCCTGTCACGAGCCATACGGCTAGTGCGAGTGTCACGGCATGCCGAGTGCAAACACGCCTCATGTTCTTCTTCAGTTTCAATACTACTACTCCCTATTGGTTCATTCTCGCCTGCGGCGAAGCGCTCCGATACGACGTCCATCGCTACAGTCGCTCTGCAGTTCGCACTACATTGGACCTCAAATCCGGATAGTTAGGACATGGTCTGAGCCAAGACATTGGTCAACGATAATTTCCGACGCCCACTCGACAAGAATTTTCCATTTTCCAGAGCGCCGGAGAATTTAACGTAATCTTCAAAACTCTCACGGTCCAGACAGTTGTCAACATGACCAGCAAGCAAAACCTCAGATTCCGCGCCCCCCGATTCTCGAACTTAAGCCGGCAAGCTCCGGGAGTTTGTCGTCTGACGTCCTTGAGCTTACAGGCTTCGCCGCGCGCCCCCAGTTTGCCTCCGTTTTCATTGGAGCCGACAATCGTCAGGAAGCTTCCGATATCCCAACACCTTCAATCAAGGTCAGCTTGACCGCTTGTCGCGGAGCTCCTTCGTATAGACCGCTTTTGAAATTCGATTCATCCGTACCTCCGCTTCTCGGTATTACGAAACGTTGGCTTCCATTCTTTTCGACCGGGCCTCATTGCGCCCGCAAGTCGGTGTTGCGGACGAAATCGCGGATCTTGCTGAACGCAAAAGCGAGGCGAGACAAATCGTACGCTTACGATTGCTCAGGTCAGGGCCGCCGAACGACCTCGAACCTACAACGCCAAGCGGCCCGCTCAGTGCATTCATAGTAGTCGAGATCGTAAGGGCCGGATTTCCGGCGCCATAAACCTACATCGACCCTTAGACCAGGTGGCGGCGGCCTAGGGTCGAACCGTAGATCCAAATGGCCGCCTTGGGCAAGTTCGTAGGAGCACCGGACTAACGGCGATCGCACAGAACCGTCATTATCAAGCTGCGGCGGGAAAAACATGGCAGAGGTAAATTCCTTGATATTACCGTCGCCCGGCCCTCTCGAAGTGCCAATCCATTCACCCTCGTTATCGTTGGTTGTTGCCGTGTACACACCCCGCGCAATCTTGATGTTGGCAGGCATCGGGCAGCTTTCGTACGTTTCAGCAGCAGCGCAATACGATGCGCCGAGCGCAAGGGCAACAATAAGTAAATTTCTCATCATCGGTTTCGTTTCTCCACTTTGCAAAACGGTAAGTTCAAGCATCTGATCGTCTGGCTGAGCACTCAACACATTCTATTATGCAAACTATAGGCGGCAGCCAATTTCGCCTTTTGATGACCTATATTCCACGATGACCATCGAAACCAAAAACATATTTATACATTAATGTCGCGGATGATGAAAAGTAAAAGCAACTTATGCCCGATCAAATATCGTTGATAGTATGTCTAGCCCATGTTTCTCGTAGCAACAAGGAGGGCGGCGATAACGCATTCAGAGGACACGAGGAAATGACGAAGATAATCCGACGCGCACACTCAATGGCATTCGGCGCGAAACAGGTCACCGCAATAGTCTGCGGACAGTATGAACACTTACCAGGGCGGCGGGATCGCGACAGGTGCATGAACCGGGACCGTGCTGGCACGCGGCACTTGCCCGTCGATGAACGGCAACAGTCTGTTGGCAGGAATGCGAAGAAATGAAAATGGCATCAAAAAGTAACCGGAAAGTCGTGGGCTCTTTGCCCGCGTCGTGCCCGAGGCCGCCTCTCGACCTAGCAGCACGGTCCCCAACGACGATCGTGCGTTGGCATCAATATATTTGATGCTTTTCTTCTGGCAGTTGCTCAGATAATTTCGTAAGGTACGCGATTTCGGCGCCCAGTGGACGAGTCACATAATTTACGGCATGTTAAGGAAGGTCTGCAAAAGTCCTGGCATTGAGATTTCGGTGAACTATCCTGGGATGAAGGGAGTGAGTTGAGGAGAGCCCAGATGACGCAACTTGGACTTGACCTGGATCTGACAACGAAGCGCACGCGTAAGCGAGAATTTCTCGATGAGATGCGACGCGTTGTGCCTTGGTTGAAGCTCATTGCGCTGATCGAACCGCACTATCCGACTGGCAAGACTGGACGGCCGCCGTTCCCGATCGCGACGATGCTGCGCATTCATTTTATGCAACAGTGGTTTGGTCTGTCCGATCCAGCGATGGAAGAAGCGTTATATGACGTGCCGCTGTATCGTGACTTCGCAGGACTTGACGGCGGCATGACGCGTTTGCCGGACGAGAGCACGATTCTACGGTTTCGTCACCTTCTCGAAGCGCATGGACTGGCTGCGCAGATGCTCGCGATGGTCAATGAAATCCTGGTGGACAAAGGCCTGATGCTCAAGACCGGGTCGGTCGTCGATGCCACGTTGATTCCGGCGCCCAGTTCGACGAAAAACAACTCCGGAACGCGCGATCCCGAGATGCGTCAGACGCAGAAAAGCGGTAACTGGTACTTCGGAATGAAAGCGCACATCGGCGTGGACGCAGAGTCGGGCCTGGTCCACACCGTCATCGGCACGGCGGCCAACGTCCACGACATTACGGAGGCTCATGCGCTATTGCACGGCCAGGAAACGGACGTGTACGCGGATGCGGGATATCAGGGGATCGAAAAGCGTCGCGAGACTGGCGGGGTGCGCTGGCACATCGCGATGAGACCAGGCAAGCGCAAAAAGCTGGATCTGAGTGATCGTTTGGACGCGATATACGATCAGATCGAGCGGCTGAAGGCCGGCGTCCGCGCCAAGGTCGAACATTCGTTCCGCGTCCTCAAGCGGCAGTTTGCCTACACGAAGACCCGATATCGAGGTTTGATGAAGAACACAGCCCAGATCACGACGTTGTTTGCTCTGAGCAATCTATGGATGGCGCGTAGAGCTTTGCGCAAGGCTTGATAACCGAGGCGCCGTGTCTTGCGCCTCAGTAGCGCTGCACGGAGCGGCGTAAATCGCAGGCGCCTTAACGACTCAACAAATTCTCATCACCGCCACTGCGAAAAATATAGAAGGTCAGCGCTCGAAATGCGGGTTATGCAGACCTTCCTTAACAAAGGAATGTATATGGAAAAGATGAAGAGAGTGCTTTCTGGTGGCCTTCTGTCCGCGGTTCTAATGGGTGTGGCGGCGCAGGCCTATGCGGTCGCAGCGAGCGATGTATGCATATACACAAACCAGAAAGACCCTACCGACAGTTATTCCTACTACTGTGGGACCGGCCCGATAGATGGTCCGAGGAGTCAGGCGACGGAGTAATGTGGCCGGTCTTTGAGCTTGGCACAATGTCGGCGAGAACCTAGGCGATGACAAAAGGAACTCGCGCAATCATCAGCGGCGTAGTATGAAACGTAGCATTGGCCGATGTCCGAGGGGAAGGTGCACTGGTGGAACTGGCTTCCCATTCCGCTGTTTGTCTTGGCCAGATCACTGATTGCGGGCAAGGAACCCGCGGCGGAAGTGTTCCGCGCGCCCGCCGCAATTTTGAAGTGCTTCTATCGAAATTAGGGAGCCGTTGACCCATTTCATGCGCCCGGGTTTTCGCCTTCCAGAGGCCCCGAGTTAGTCCGCTTAGCCGCGCAGGCCAGTCTTGCATGAACTGAGTTGGTGACAAGCCACGCCATGAATGACGACGACTTGCGGTTATAGAACATATCAAGGTATTTGAACAAGTCGGCCATGGCTTCGCGATGCGTGCGATACTGGATCGGCCGGAATTGGCGAAGGCCAAGAGGTTAAGCAGTGATTTGATTCAGATAAAAGCGTCGCGTGAACGCGACAGGCGATTGGTAGTCAGCAGCGCCTGCGGGCGTTGCCGGTTGTAGATGATTTCGATGTATTCGGTGATCGCCAAACGTGCCTGCTCGCACGTGGCAAAACATTAATGCTAGACCAGTTCATTCTTCGGCGTTGCCCCGACGGATTCGATCGGGGCGTTGTTGTAGCGGTTGCCACGGCGGCTCAGCAACGCGTGTATGTCAAGGTGGCGGATGAGTGCTTGATAGGCGAGCGGGCGCTAGTGCCATCCTCGATCGCTATGGCGAACCAGGCCGGCGGGTCACGACAGCGCGAAACAGCGCCGACATGACCAAATTTTGTCGTCATCCGTTCCCTTACCGCCTAGCCGACAATTTCACCACTGTACAGTTCCTTCAGGCCGGCAAATACAGTCATGCCCCCCGCTTCTCGGTATGACGAAACGTTGGCTTCCACTTTTTCCGACCGACCTCGGAACGGCGGGTTCCGGATCTGTGGCGCGCACGGATTCCGGACCTTCGGTTCAGCACGCCGAGCGAGCGCAGGTGTTACGTGTGTGACTTTAACGGCTATTCTCGATCGCCCACTTGTCAGGAAGTCGCACCTTGATCATGGTGCCGGCTCCCGGCGAGCTGATAACGTCGATCGCACCGCCCAGCATCAGAACACGCTCTTCCATCCCTGCCAGTCCGAATGACCTCTTTCTCGTTGCCAGAACATCGAATCCGCAACCGTCGTCGTGCACTTCGAGAAGGCAAGCATCGGGGGTTCGCTCTAATGCGATGATTACTCTTCTGGCCGCAGCGTGTCGGGTGACATTGGTAAGTGCCTCTTGAACGATGCGAAACAGCACGATAGCGCGATCCTCGCTTACGGCGATATTCTCGTCCTGCAAGTTGAGATGACAGACCGTCCGGCCGTTGCGGTTGAAATCGGCCACGAGCCACTCGAGCGCTGCTGCAATACCGGAATCAAGCGCTGCGGGGCGCAGCGACGCGATAACGCCTCTGACCACCTGCATCGTTACATCCACAAGGGAAACGAGCGCCTGCGTATGCTCGACCAGATCCGGGTGATCCGCGCCAAGCCTCATGCGCAATATCGACGCCCTCAGGCGAAGCGCGGTAAGGTGTTGCCCGAGTTCGTCGTGCATTTCCCGCGCAATGTGCTTGCGTTCATCCTCGCGAGCCGTCTCGCGATGTGAGGCAAGTTCACGCAGCATCTCGTAGGACTCACGCAAGCGGTGCTCAGCTTCCTTGCGCTCCGTGAGATCAACTACAAAAGCAACGCCTTCCTTCCCGCTACAGTCAAAAGCAGCGCGGCCGACCATGACCGGTATACGACTGCCATCCTTCCGCATGTATTCTTTTTCCTCGGGTTGAACGTCACCGTGGTTTCTGATTTGGGCCAAAGCCCGTTCGCTGCTTTCCTGCCAGTCAGTTGGCGTGAGATCCCTCCAGCGGAGGAATCCTGACGCAAGATCCTCTCGCTCATATCCCACCATGCGAAGAAAAGCGTCGTTGGCTTCGAGAATGTCGCCGGCGGCATTCCAGACGATGATGCCAATGATATTGGCGTCGACGAGGCGGCGAATCCTGGCCTCCCGTTCCTGCAGGTCGCGGTACAGGCGGGTGTTCTCGAGCGCAGTCGCCGCCTGCGACGCGAGCAGCCGCAGCAGTGCAATCCGGGTCGATGCGAAGGCGCGGGTGATCAGATTGTTTTCGAGGTACAGGGCCCCGATCAGCTTCGCTTGATTCATTAATGGCAGGCATAAGACGGAACGAGTCAGATACTGCCGGATATGAGGATCTGTCGCGAACCTGGGATCGGCCGCAGCATCATCGAGAATGACACTTTCGCCTGTGCGCAATACATCGTAGAGAACAGGCTCGGGAATCATGGTCGCGCTCACGGGTGCATCACGCAATTGGACGCATGCCTTGTCGCTGTCCGTCCATGCTTCCGCTGCGAGCCGCTGTTCTCCTGTATGCGAAAGGATCAGTAATCCACGCTCGGCTCCCGCCTGTTCGATAGCGGTACGCATGATCGTCTCAATCAATCTGTCGAGGAAAACCTCTCCGGAAACAGCCTGCGACACCCTTATGACGGTAGCAAGGTCAAGGTGTTCGAGAGGCGCCCCGATAGTGCTGCCTGAGTCAGGCGCTCGCTCGTCGGCCCTGAGACCTGGGTACAGTTCGTCGAGTTGACGCACCTTCCCTTCTGCCCCCCAGCGTCGATAAGCCCGTCGTGCGTCCTGCAAATAGACACGGGCAATCTTCTCATACCCCCGCGCCGCGTAGAACGCGGATGCGAGTTCATTGGCAAGCGCTTCATTGTGTATGAGGTCGTTTGCGCGCGCAAGATGAATGGCCGCTTCGTAGAGTCGCATCGCCTCGACATCACGGCCTTCCAGGCGCGCCATCTCGGCGCTTACCAGTGAAACCCGATTGCCGAAATTCGCCGGACAGTTGTTCGCCCAGATCTCCAATTGCCGACAATGCGCGGCGATGCTGTGGAGGTGCTCCTGTCGCTCCTCGGCCGGCACCCGGTCGAAATGCGCGGCCCTTGTGAGAGCGGCGTAAAAATGGTACTCGCATTCCTCCAGGTGCGGCGACGAGCTCCAAAGTTGCTCTTGCGCGATCGATGCCGCGTTCATGGCGGCCACATAGTCGCCTGAAAGGAATCGTCCCTGCAGTTTCCGGATCCAGTACCAGCACGCGGCCGTCGCGAGCGCGGGGTTGCCGGACAGGTGCTCCTCTGTACGAACCTCGTTGAACTCGTCATAGTCGAAGTGGCCGAATTTCAGTGTGACGCCGCGGAGCATCCGGATCAATGCGAGTTGCGTGGTGAGGTTATCGACGACCAGGCCGAAACGTGCCTTCCTCGAAAACGCGAGGCCCTGTTCAGTTTCGAGTTCGACATCGCTTAGAGGGTCACCGCCGAAAAGTCGGTCCGAAACGATATGGCAGCAGGTATAGGCGCCAGACGGAAGGTCCCCGGTTCGGCTCGCTGCTTCGAACGCACGGCGCAGCACTTCGGTGCTGAAGCGCACGTGTTTCGTCCAGCGCACAACATACAGCGCGTAGCAAAGATAGGTGACTGCCTCGAAGCGTTTGAGTCCGCGTCGCTCGACCAGATCGAAGCCGAGCTGACCGAACTGGACTCCAGCGTGGTAATCGCCAAAGCGTGGCCCAGCGATCCGCGGGAACATGACATACGCGAAGCACGAGGCGTCGCAGTTCCCGCACTCCAGACTCAAGCTGATCACTTTGCATATAGCGAGAGAAGCCAGATTCGCGTCAAAAAACCAGGCTGGTCTCAGGAGCTTGCTAAGCAGGTCAGTGATTGCGAGCGACGCTGGGTCCGACATCAACGGCATATCGATGAGTGCCTCGATAGTCCGGCCCGCAAGCCGCAACCGTATGTTTTCGTACTCCCCCCGTACGTTGCTTTCATGTGGGTGTGCCGGCCAGTCGATGCCGAGTTGACGGAGGTGATCGAGGCAAACCTCGACCGCCAGATCGCTTCGATCGAGAGTCAGGTAAACATCCATTCGCAGACACGCGACGCTCGCCTGATCGACCGTGTTCGTCGCGCGGTTTGACAGCATCGCCAGCCGCTCTTCGGCATCGGTTAGCCGCCCGGTGAGGAACTCGCATTCTGCCAGGTTCAACTGGAGCGGAAAGACCAGTTCGTGCCTACGTCCCCAGCAATCGTCCTGGAGGAGTTCAGCGCCGGCAGTGAGATAGGTGAGCGCCGACGCATAGGCTGTCGACGCCTTGGCTCTCTTGCCGGCGATCAGGTTAAAGGCAGCCAGTTGTTGGCGTTCCTGCCTGGATCTCACCAGCGCCGCGCCTCGGTTGAACTGACTGACGATATCGAAGATCGCCTCTTGCCGTTTGCTAGCGGGAGTTTGCGCCGCGAGTAGCCGTCCAATACGCAGATGCGTGTGAGCACGTAACTCTTTGGGAATCAGCGAATAGGCGGCTTCCTGCACCCGGTCGTGCACGAACCCGTAGGCGTCTTCTAGTTGCTCCACCAACTCCTGCGCGAGTGCCGGCTTCAGCAGCGCCCGAATTTCCTGCTCCGAGACGCCCAGAACTTTAGGCAGCATCATATAGGAGGCGGTGTTGCCGAGACAGGCAAGCTGTTGCACGGCGCGTTGCGTTGACGCCGGTAGGCGCACTAGCTTTACCACCATTAGGTCGACTACATTGTCGGTGTACTCTTTGCGGTGGATGCGGGGCAGGTCCCAGCTCCAACAGGCCGTGTCATGGGCAAAGCTCAGCAGATCGCTATCGGCAAGCTCGCGCAAAAACTGGATGACGAAAAACGGATTGCCCGCCGTCTTCTCATGCACGAGGTGCGCAAGCGGTGCCGCACGTCCCGGCTCACAGTGAAGCGCTTCGTCAATCAGTTGCTCCACGTGTTCACAAGCAAGAGGCGCGAGAACAATTTCGTCGAGCCTTGCGCCGGCAGCCCTTAACGTCTGAAGCTTGTGCAGCAGCGGATGTCCGGGAGTTACCTCATTGCTGCGATAGGCGCCGATTACCATCAGATGCTGCAGATCCGAGCGCGCAAGGAGCCCGTCGAGCAAGTCGAGCGTCGCGGCGTCGAGCCATTGCAGATCGTCAAGAAATAGTGCCAACGGATGTTCACGTCGCGCAAAGACGCCGATAAAGCGCTGGAAGACGACTTCAAAACGGCGGCGCGCCTGATTTGGCTCGAGCTCTGGGACGGGCGGGGGATCGCCGATGATCAGCCTGAGCGCAGGGATCAGATCGGTCACGAGTCGCGCGTTCGGACCGAGTGCCCCGATCAACGTCTCGCGCCAGGTTGCGAGTTCCGCGTCAGGCTCGCCGAGTAGCGGCCTGATCAGGCCCTGAAAAGCTTGAACGAGCGTCGCATAGGGTATGTCGCGCTTGTATTGGTCGAACTTGCCCGACGCGAACAGCCCGCGCGATGGTACGAGTGCCTTATGCAGTTCATGGACGATTGCGGATTTGCCGATACCCGAATACCCGGAGACGAGCACGAGTTCAGGGATGCCAGTCCTGACTACGCGATCGAACGCAGTGGTCAATGCATCCACCTCCCTCTGCCTCCCGTAGAGTTTCTCCGGGATCAGGAGGCGGTCGGTCATGTCGTATTCGCCCAGCACAAAGGGATCAATGTGGCGTTGACGCTGCCATTCGGTCAGGCAATGCCTCAGATCCCGCTCGACGCCAGCCGCCGTCTGATACCGTTCCTCGGGCGTCTTGGCGAGCAGCTTCATGACAAGCTCTGAGACGGGAAGGGGGACCGTGTCTACCCGTGCTATCGGAGGCACCGGCTTACGCGCAACATGGCAATGTACCCATTCCATCGGATCCGCAGCAGTGAACGGTAGGGACCCCGTGAGCATTTGATAAAGCGTAACTCCGAACGCGTAGAGGTCGCTGCGAGAGTCGATCGAGCGGTTCGTCCGCCCAGTCTGTTCGGGCGCCATGAAGGGTAGGGTGCCGGCGATCGTTTCGGGTGGCTGTGGAAATTGCCGCTCGCGCGGCAGTCGTGAAGCGATCCCAAATCCTGTGAGCCGCGGCCGGCTGTCCGTGCAGTCAACTAGCACATGAGCAGGCTTGAAATCCTTGTGAACGAACCCACTGCGGTGGAGCTTCTCAAGCGCCCCGGCAATGCCGACGGCGAGGCACAAAACACGTTCCACCCCGAGAGGCGCGCCCACCAGTCGCTCAAGTGGTTCGCCGCCCGGATCCTCGAAAACCAGTGCCATCCGTTCATCTTCGCGTACCAGCCTTATCGGATGCACCGCCCACGTACCATTCAGTTGTTCTTTCAGCGCGAATTCGTGAGCAAGGCGCTCGAGAAGGGCGATCGAGGGATGTTCCTCGGTGGTCCGGAGAGTCAGGACGCTATCGCTGCCGCTCGGGGACCGGACGCGACAGAAAGTGCGCTCTGCATCCTCCCAAAGGATGTGGACACTGAAGCCTGTGTCAGAGCCATGTGGATCGTTCATCTGCCGTCATTCACTAGTCAAGTTCAGTCCCCGATCGTATCAAAGGACGCAGCCCAATTCGTCTGTCTAAAGTGCCTATGGCTACGCGTTAGAACCATAGTAAGCGGCCAGCAAACCCGTCTTGACGAACTGAACTAGCGGATGGGATCCGCCGGTTGCCAGCGATGAGGCAGCAATGCTGCGATGTCGCTGGCCTTTTGAGTCGGCAATCGGGTGAGAACGTCCT
>NZ_JBFPKN010000042.1:0-33747 GCF_040948805.1 Paraburkholderia sp. BR13439
CGCTCTGAATGGTCAGGACAGCAAACTGCACTGCCATCGTCCCACTCGAACGGATGTGCCCTGCGGATGATCCCGGAGTCGAAGTCGCCAGCCAACCGCCTCCTCCCGCGTCAGCGGGTTAGTTCAAGTATCATTATCTCGGGCTATCCCCCGCCTTGCAAAAGGCTGTCATGACGCAGATGCTTGACGAAGCAGGCGGGTCGGCGTTGGACGGGCACTTTCGACTTGGTAGAGGCCTCGAGGCGTACACTGGCGTGAAATTCGATCTTTCTCGAAAAGTGTCCACTGATATCGTCGGGAAAGCGAGCTTCAATAAAGGCTGCGCCGAGAAGAAGATTGTCTCGAACATGTATTTGAGAAAGGTCACTCTCAAAGAGATAAGCGTCATTCCCTTTCCGGAAACGATTTTCGCCGAAAGCATACCGGCCCATATTGTGGTCGCGAGTGCGGACGGGGCGTATATTGCGCCATGCGCCACCTGTCTTCAGATTTACCCCGGATAAGAAGTGATCAGTGGCAATTCGAAGGGCCGCTCCAGGACCAATATGCCTTTTGCATGCTCGTTGGTGGTGTTGTGCGGAGTCGTCGAGCTCATGAGGCAGAATTCGGCCATGAGCGGCCCCTCGATTCCACCGCCCGGTTGGGGCGCAGCAGCCCCGTCCCAAGTTGGAAGGAGCCAAACGTGCAAGTCAAACGGGTAGTTGCCAACTTCAAGGCGCTCGATCTTGATCGGGCCCGGGCGTTCTATCGAGATATCCTCGGCCTCGAGCTTTTGATGGACCACGGGTGGATCCAGATCTATGGTTCTCAGACCGAGATGACCATTCAGGTGAGCTTCGCCGCAGAGGGAGGTTCCGGCACGCCAGTACCGGACCTATCGATTGAAGTAGACGATGTGGACGCAGCACTTGAACGCATGAAGGCTGCGGGCTTTGCCATCGAATATGGTCCGGTCGACGAACCTTGGGGTGTCCGTCGGTTCTTCGTTCGCGACCCATTCGAGAAACTGGTCAATATCCTTGCGCACACCTGAGCGCCGTCCACGGGTTGTGCGGAATCGAAGAGGAATTGACCGTCCGCTTCGGAGCGCCGCGAATTTCCGCTTCGGGTCGCTCTATGCCGCTTGCATGAAAAGCCGCGCCCGCGGCGATCGCCAGGCTTGGTCGTCGGGCGCTAGCCGGCCCCGAACGGCCGTTCGCAAGCCGAGCGTTGGTGTCCACAGCCGCTTGCCATATTCGGTGCCTGCAGGGTCCTGAGAGACTCTCGGGAATCGAGCTTCGAATGCCTGAACCTGCGTTATTGCGAGCGCCACTACGGCCCTCGCATGTCGGCCGACGGTAGTCGGTTTGACAGCAAGCTGATCTGGGACGCGATCTTCTTCGCATCCTCCGGCGTCGCGGGATTGTAGACACACATGCTGAGATCAGTCCGGCCGTCGACGGAGAAGGTCGAATATTCGAAGGCGAGCGGGCCGAGCACCGGATGGCGGATGCGCTTGATGACCTCGCCGTGGACCTCTCGAACCTCGTTGTCGCGCCACATCACCTTGAACTCGGGACTGAGCCGGCACAGCTCATCAACAAGAGGCGCCACCTCCGTTGCCGCTCCCGCACGCGCGGCATCGACCCGGAATGCACCGATGATGTGGCGCGCGACGCTCTCCCAGTCATACTGCACGGCGCGCGCACGCGGATCAAGGAAAATAGTGCGCAGCACATTGCGTTGGTTTGGCGGCAGGGAGCCATAGTCGCCCAACATGACAGTGGCCGCCCGATTCCAGGCAAGGACGTTCCAGGTGGCAGTGCGAATGAGGGCGGGGCTGGGGTCCAAGGCGTCGAGGACACGCTGCAGCCGAGGCGTGACACCTTCCTTCTCTTGGTAGCGGGCTTCGGGCGGCCGCCCGAGGCCAACTAGAAAAAGGTGCTCGCGCTCGACATCCGTCAGCATCAGGGCCCGCGATATTCGATCGAGCACATCGGCCGAGGGGGCACCCCCGCGACCTTGTTCGAGCCACGTGTACCAGGTGGGGCTGATATTGGCGCGCTGCGCCACTTCCTCACGGCGCAGCCCAGGCGTCCGCCGGCGCTCTGCGGGAAAGCCGAGTACTGCGGGATCAAGCTTCATCCGCCGGTCCCGCAAATAGGCGGCGAGGAGGTTTTCGTTGTCCTGGCGCGACTTCATGCTGTTAGTAGTCTTACCACGATAATGTCACTACTTTACCGGAACACTCGCAAAGCTGAGACTTGTCTCCAGCGAAAGTTGGAGACAGGTTCATGCGCGTTTTCATCACCGGCGCCACCGGATTTATCGGCATTCCCACCGTTAAGGAACTGATTGCTGCGGGACATAAGGTTCTCGGCATGGCTCGTTCAGACGAGGGAGAAAAAGCCCTGGCAGCTATTGGAGCAGACGTACATCGCGGTTCGCTTGAAGACCTCGAAAGCCTTCGGAGGGGCGCAGCGGCGGCCGATGCCGTCATTCACTTGGGCTTTATTCACGACTGGTCCAACTTTGCAAGGTCTTGCGAGGTCGATCGCCGCGCGATCGAAGCTTTGGGCTCAGTCCTCGCTGGCTCAGATCGGCTTCTGATTGCCACGTCGGGGACGGCAGGATTAGCCGGGCCGGGCCAGGTCGCGACCGAGTACGATGACGTGCCGCCAGATTTCCCCTTTCCCCGCGTCTCCGAGCAGACGGCGCTATCACTGGGGGGCGTGCGCGCCTCGGTGGTGCGGCTTCCCCAAGTTCACAACACAATGCGGCAAGGGCTTCTGACTTACGCTGTTGCTGTGGCGCGCGAGAAAGGCGTGTCAGCCTATGTCGGGGAAGGACGCAACCGCTGGGCAGCGGCACACATCTCGGATGTCGCCCGTCTTTACCGGTTGGCGCTGGAAAAAAACGAAGCGGGCGCGAAATATCATGCGGTGGCTGAAGAAGGCGTGCTGATGCTGAATATTGCCGAAGCCATCGGCCGCGGGCTGAAAGTGCCCACAAGATCCATATCCGCGGGAGAAGCTTCGACGCACTTTGGTTGGCTGGCAATGTTCGCTAGCCGCGACCTTGTGGCATCAAGCGAAAAGACGCGGAGGACGCTCGGCTGGACTCCGACCGGGCCCGGGCTGATTGCCGATCTAGAACGGCTTGGCGCCTCGAATAGCTGAAGCATGCAGGCTGTATTTGAGAAAGGTCACTCTCAAAGAGATAAGCGTCATTCCCTTTCCGGAAACGATTTTCGCCGAAAGCATACCGGCCCATATTGTGGTCGCGAGTGCGGAGGGGGCGTATATTGCGCCATGCGCCACCTGTCTTCAGATTTACCCCGGATAAGAAGTGATCAGTGGCAATTCGAAGGGCCGCTCCAGGACCAATATGCCTTTTGCATGCTCGTTGGTGGTGTTGTGCGGAGTCGTCGGGCTCATGAGGCAGAATTCGGCCAGCAGCGGTCCTCTATACCTTGCAGTCGAATGACTGCTTTGTGGTTGCTGGGCTATCGCCCGCTTGCTTTGTCAGCGGCCATCAGTTCTAGAAGATTGCCGTCGATATCGCGAAAGAACACTGATTGACCTGGCTGTCTATCGGCCGTCATCCGTGCAACCGGACCTTCAAGGATGTTGACGTTTTTTCCTTCGAGCAGGTCGAGCATTTCACTCACCGAGCCATTCCAGCGGAGGCATATGTCGGCCGCCCCTACCGTTGGGCGCTCGGCGACCAGATCGACCCCGTTGCCTTTTTGATGAATGCTCAGGACCGCGCCGCCGATTGCAAGTTGGCGCACGAGCACCCGGCCGTCTATGACATGCTCGGCGACGACTTCTGTCCCGAAAAGGTCATCGTAAAATGCACAGCTTCCCGCGAGGTCAGCTACGGTGATAGCAACATGATCGATTGCAAGGATTCGTGACATACGGACCTCCAAGAAAGGAACCATCCTATGCGCGAATAGTGAGCTGTGAATTAGAAGGCTACCATTTTGGCCAGCGTGATTCCGATTTGGAAAAGCTGCCGCTCATTATCTAGTTGCGACTGACCGAAGAGGGTCGGCATGAGGCATTGGCCAGACGCGTTCCGCACGCAGTACGAGAGAGTCGTCCATCGCAGTAAAGCCGCGATCGTTCGGCGCCAGCGGCACCGCTTCGAGGAGATTGTCCAGCAGTTCAACGGGTTTCTGATAGCACATGGCGTCCTCCCACCAGGGTTCGCACAGTGGTCGAGCACGACGGGTTCCCGACGAGATCGGGCTGTGCGCTGTTGAGAGTATAGGCGCGCGACGGCGCGCAGCGGTGATCGGGTTGTAAGCTTGGAAGGTCGACAGTGAGCGACCGAAAGAGCGCGTTTTGACGTCACTAGCTGCCGGATGGACTAGAATGGCATCGCGCCAGATCGCACAAAGCCTTGTGGAACGGGGCTTTGGCTGACTTCAGCCAAAATTGCACAATGAAACCGCTTGCTTCATGGCCGCCTACAACGCGCGATTCGCGAAGCCGCCGCGCAGCGCGTTCGATGCACACTGGCCGTTACGGGCTGACGAGAGTCTGGATCTGGTACTCACGTGGCGCGAGCCGCGCAAGGTCACGAAGGCGCTCACGGTGCAGTACGACCGCGTGCTGTACCTGCTGGATGACACGCCTGAGCACCGCAGGCTGATCGACCGGTACATTGAGGTCTGGGAGTATCCGGATGGCCGTATCGAGCTGAGGGCCGATGGACGCCTACTGACCTGCCGGCAATATGACCGGCTTGCTGAAATCGATCAGGGCGCGATCGTTGAACACAAGCGTCTGGCTCACGTCCTTCAGGTGTCGCAGGCGATCCAGGCGCAGCGCGATAACCGGCGCATTGGCAAGGCGCCCTCACGGACTCACCGGGGTGCCGAAACCCGGGCTCAAGGCACTTCGCCAGGCAAACAGAAGCAACGTGAATTTACGCAGGCCGATGTTGAACAGGTGATCGTAGATCTGGCGCAACAAAGAAAGGGGCCAGTTCAGTCACGCAAACCTGGCCGTCGGTCTGCAAGGGATCTCGCAGCAGACGTCAGCGCCCTGCCCGTTCAGGCCCCATCCTTCGACACTACGTGAGGACAAACCCATCAGATACGGACCCTAATCCCTCCAAACGAGGACATTTGAATCTGGCTGGAAAGCGGGCATTTGAATCTGGCAATGACACAAGTTTTAGACGATAAACTGTCAAACATGAAAACGCGTCAGTCCCTGCACACCTCGCACTCCATCCCGGCCGAACCGTCAGCGTTTCCGGATGCTGACCGACTTGCGGCGCTGCGCGGCTGGTATGCTGGCCTGTCCTCGCGGGCCGCCGTGGACCGCTACCTGCCCCACGTCCGGCGCCGGGTGAATCGGCGCGCGGCATCATCGGCGCCATCCGTCGTGAGTTTGTTAGCATTGCCCTAGAACGCCAGCGCACCGATCTGGCCGATCTGTTCCAGCACCCTGTCGGTGAACGGATCGAGCGGGCAGGTGCAATCGCGCACGCGATTGACATCCTGCGTACGCTGCCCGCACCGCAACCGAAAATCGCCGATGACATCGGCCTTTGGCTCGCACCCCGCGCTGTGCGCGCGCTGCGTGCGTATGGCATTGCGACTCTCGCTGACCTGACGGTTCGCGTGCCCCGCCGCCGCCGCTGGTGGAGCGTAGTGCCGGGGCTGGGCCAGACAAGCGCCCGTCAGATCGAGGCGTTTTTTGAGGCCCACCCCAGCTAACGGAGCGCGCCCGGGCGCTGGTTGCGGTAAGCATCCCCAGCGTTGTTGTTTCCTGGGAACGGTTACGGATACCCCATGAGGTCGATGGTTCGCACGGCAGCTTCCGCGCGCCCCGGCAGGCCTGCGCGCTCGACGCAAACAACGATTACGAAGCGGTACAGGCATGGCTTGCCCTGCACGAAACCATCGCCACGCAAAGTGCATACCGCAAGGAAGCCGAGCGCCTGATCCTGTGGGCCATCGTCGAGCGCGGGCGGGCGCTGTCCTCACTCACGACCGAGGACGCCATTGCATACCGCAGTTTCCTTCGGCACCCGCAGCCGCGCGAGCGCTGGATCGGACCGCCACGACCGCGTAGCGCTCCCGAGTGGCGTCCGTTCGCCGGCAACCTGTCGGCGCGCTCGACCGCCTACGCGCTTTCCGTTCTCGGCGCGCTGTTTCGCTGGCTCATCGAACAGCGCTATGTGCTCACCAACCCGTTTGCCGGCATCAACGTCCGAGGCAAGACACGCGTGAAACCGCTCGACACGTCACGCGGCTTCACCGAAGGCGAATGGGGGCTGGTTCGCACGATCGCCAACGGACTGGAGTGGTCCTATGGTTGGGGAACACTGGCCGCACAGCGATTGCGCTTCCTGCTCGACTTCTCGTACGCGACAGGCCTGCGGGCAAGCGAATTCATTGGCGCGAGACTTGGGGACATTCGTACGGGTGCAGACGGCGCCCATTGGCTCAACCTCGTCGGTAAAGGCGGCAAGGCTGGCAAGGTAGCGTTGCCGTCACTCGCCCGAACCGCACTCGAGCAGTATCTCGTCCAGAGGCACCTGCCGGTGACGCCGAAGCGCTGGGATCCAAAGACCCCGTTACTGGCAAGCGTTGACGAGGAAGGCGCAACAGCCATCACCCGTTCCCGACTGTGGTATGTGTTGCGTCGATTTTTTCATCTGGCCGCCGATGTCATCGGCACCGATCATCCCGTGCTGGCCGAAAAGTTGCGACGCGCCAGTCCCCACTGGACACGGCATACGCACGCCACGCATGCACTCGCCCGCGGCGCGGAGTTGACGGCGGTACGCGACAACCTTCGGCACGCCTCGATTGCGACAACCTCGATCTATCTCCAGGGCGACGAAATCAAACGCTACCGGCAGATGGACGAGGCGTTCGCCGCACCATAGGCGGGAACCCAAGCTGCGGGTTTCATCCGCTTAGCGTGCTCTATTTTCTGTTTCCTGAAGCGAGCCCAAATAGAGTATCTGCGAGAGTGATAGCTGCGGGCTCAGCGCCTGATCTGCTGCATATGCCTCGAGCCGCTCCCACGATCTGGACTTGTCATTTAACGCGTCGACGTGCAGCCGAGGGAAGTCGGCGTCCTCAAGAAGCGTGTGCAGGATGCGTCCGAGCCGCGGCAGGCGGCGGCCCCTTTCGCCAACGCCGCCCCCTGATCCCGTCGAGCCGCCCGGCCGTGCCGCACCTTCATGCAGGTCCAGATAGTCAAGCGCGTCGGCCACCGGTCTGAGCGGATTGTGCTGGCCTGGCCGCGCGCAATCACCGGCCGGCCCAACGTTTTCCGGCTCCGGTGTCTGCCGGAACGACGCCAGTGCGCAGTGGTGCTCGCCGTACTGGTGCATGCGCACGAAATGACGCGGGCCGTCTTCACGCACCCGGGCGGTCAACCGCGGCCGGCCACAGGGTGCTCTGACGCAGTCGCACTCGAGCCACAGACGCACATGTCGTCCGTCGTGCATCTCTTCGAGCACGGCTTCCACGAGTCTGACGTCCTCAGGCCGCACTTGCTGTCCGTCGCCGCAGAACCGCCGCACAGCTGCAGCTTCGTCTGCACTAAGATGTCGCCTCACCGTCCCGGGGTGATCCCGCTCGACAAGTTCCATGTTGCGCTCAGTGTGAAGGTCGGACGAGCATCGCGAGGATGTGCACGCTCAGGATCGACACCTCGTAGTCACGCAACCAGCCATTCATCTGGCGGGCGAACGGTGGGGTGCATACAGCTGCGCGTGTAGCCGTGTCTGATACAAGTGGTGTCGGTGGCTGGGACGCGAACGACAGCCGTTCAAGGCGGACGATGCGTGATGAATGGCTGTCGCGCAGGCCAAGAACTGGGGCGAGTTGCAAGTGAAGGGCACCGACGAATTCCGCCGGCAGGCGTGGATTGCGGCCGAACTCGCGGGCATCCCGACACGTGGATTCCGGCCGGATGCGCAGGATCGTGCCACGCTGCAGTCGGCGCCCGAAGCGATGCGTATTGCCGCGGGCGAGCGCGACAGAATGACGATGCCGCGCGTACCAACACGGTCGAGGCGGCGTCGGGCGAGAAGAAGCCCGACCAGCCGGAGGCTGCCCGCGCAAATGCGGCACCGGAAAGGGCTGCGGGGGGCGCTGCGCCGCACGGCCGCGATCTTCGCGCTCGGCTATCACACGGTGCGTCGCTGGTGGCGTTGGCTGGCCACGCAGAACGAGAACTTCTCTTTCCATCTGCGCAGCCGGTTCGCATCGCTCGGACGCAGTGCCGATCGCACCGGTTTCTGGCTTGCCTGTTTCCAGCTGATGCCCTTGTGCGAGGCAATGGGATGGCTCGATGACGACGGCGTTGCTGTCCCGTGATCGACTGATGCCCGTGCGTTGCGCGACGGCGCTGTTCGTGCTGTAACGGGCACCCCACACAGTCTGCTCACTGCCCGGCGTCGCGCATTGGCGGTTTCATACGGGTTCCCTCAACTCTCGAAGGAGAACGTATGATCGAAGTCGATCCGAAGGCGCTGTTTCGCCTGTCGGTGCTCGGTCCGCTCGTCAGCCGCGAACGGTTGGGCCGCGGCGAGCTGCTGCAGATCGTGCAACAGCTCGCGCAGCAGGAATACGCCATCCCAGGCTCGCGCCGACGGCATATCAGCGAGAAGACGCTGCTCAAGTGGTACTACGCATGGCGACGTGAGGGGCTGACGGGACTTGCCGATCGCGCCCGCACGGACATCGGCCGCTCGAAGCTGCCCGAGCCTGTACAGACCGCCGTGCTCGCGGCCAAACGCGAGAACCCGCGACGCTCGATCCGCCAGATCCGGCTGTTGCTGGAGGCGGCCGGCATCGTGCCGCACGACACGCTCTCGCGCTGCGCGGTACACCGTCTGCTCAAGGCGCACGGCATCTCGCGCATTGCTGGCCCCGATGTCGTGCCCGAGGAGAAGCGCAGCTTTGAGGCCGAGTATGCCGGTTCGATCTGGTACGGCGATGTGCTGCACGGCCCGACACTGTCCTTCGGCGGCCAGCGCACGAAGACGTACCTTGTGTCGTTGATGGACGACGCCTCACGGCTCATCGCCCACAGCGCGTTCTGTACCTCGGAGACGGCGCTGGACATCGAGGGCGTGCTCAAACAGGCGCTGCTCAGGCGTCGTGTGCCGAAGACGCTCGTCGTCGATAACGGCGCCGCCTATCGCGCCTCAACGCTGCAGGGCATCTGCGCGCAGCTGGCGATCCGGCTCGTGCATTGCCGGCCCTATGCACCCGAAGGCAAGGGCAAGCTCGAGCGCTGGCACCGCACGTTACGCGAGCGGTTCCTCGCCGAACTCGACGCGACACATATCCGTGACATGGCGGACCTGAACGCGCGGTTGTGGGCATGGGTTGAGCAGGTCTACCATCGCCGCAAACACAGCGCACTTGGCGAACACACGCCGCTCTCGCGCTACCAGCAGGACCTGCCGCGCATCCGGCAGCTCGGTATGCTGGCCGCACGACTGGACGAACAGTTCCTGCATCGCATCGCGCGGCATGTCCGTCGCGATGGCACCGTCTCGTTCAATGGCAAACGCTTCGAGGTCCCGTACGAGCTCACCGGACAGACGGTATTGCTCGTGGTAGATCCGCACGCCGGCACCGTCCTTCGCGTCGAGAGCCAGACCGGCCAGGCGCTGGGCGCCGCCACCGCGCTGGACGCCGTCGCCAACAATACGCGCCGGCGGCAGCGGCCGCGGGCCGTGCCCATCACGAATGTCGTCACGCCGGGGCCGAACCTGCTCGAACTGGTGCATCAGCGTCACTACCGGCAGGAGGCCTGAGCATGTACCGGCAACACTTCGGCCTGCGCGCAGCGCCGCTGGACAAGGATTCGACGGACCTCTGGGATGACGGCGCACTCGCCCAGCTCACCGAGCGCTTCCAGTGGCTGCTCGGCAGCCCCGGTATTGGCCTGCTGACTGGCGAGCCCGGCGTGGGCAAGACCGCAGCGCTACGGCATCTCACGCGCAGCCTCAATCCGCATCGCTATCACGTCATCTATCTGGCCGAAACGGAGTTCGGCCGCATCGACCTATACCGCTCGCTCGCCCGGTCGCTCGGACTGGAGCCCAGCTACCGGCGTGCTGACCTCTGGCGTGATCTCAAGCAGCGCATTACCGAGCTCGTCGAAGGCAAGCAGTTGCTCGTGGTATGGATCATCGACGAGGCGCAGAACCTGCCCATCGAGTTCTTCCGTGACTTCCCGTCGTTCCTCAACTTCGCGTTCGATTCACGCAACCTGCTCACAGTATGGCTGGCCGCGCATCCGTGCCTGGCCACCACGCTCGAGCGCGCGCCGTATGCCGCCCTGTACGGTCGTATCCAGGCGCGTGTGCAACTCAAGCCCGTAATCGAGCGCGAGCGCTTCGCGCAACTGATTGCGCACGCCCTGAAGAGCGCCGGCTGCACGCATACGCTGCTGGCCGACTCCGGGCTCGAACTGTTGCGGCAGGCCTCACGCGGTTTGCCGCGACAGGCCGGGCGCATCCTGCGCACCGCCATGCAACTGGCCGTGCCCCGCGGCCTGAACCATCTGCCCGACGAACTGCTGCAACAGGCTATAGAGGAGTTCCGGTGAGCAGGCGCCGCAAACACCCGAAGGCGTCTCGCACGGCGCCGAAGATCATGTCCCGACCGCCTGCACTACCCGAACTGACGGATAAAGCCGCCGCGCAGATCCAGCGACTGCTGGGCGACTGGCTCCTGTGGTTCAGCGCGGCATACGGCGAACAGATCCGTCGCTGCAACGAACCGTGGACGGCACCGCCACGCGAACCACCTCCCTCTCATCGCATCGACGATCCCTTCTGACGACACAGCAGCCCCGAGCTTAACAGCCGGGGCTGCGTTCGTTGTGCCGTGCGTCAAACGCGCGATGCCACGCACGTATCGTCTTCTTGCATCTCGCGTTCAATTAGCAAGGACTTCTACTCGACTGGCCCGCGACAATCAGCGTCGTCTCGCCTCGAATATCTCGCGATACCGAACCCCGAATACCGCGAGACGTAACAACCAGCGAACCGCGCAGCTGATGACGATGGCAGGGAAGCGGTGACCGTGATAAAGCGACTTTCTTTTCTTCATCGCTTCATTCTACCCCCGCTACTGCGTCAACTTGACAGAGCCCTTCACCGGGCTCACCCTGGATCCGTCCAATTCCTGAGCAAATGTACGTCCTGTGCGCTCTTGCGTCGTGAATACCTCAACGTGACAACGCCCTATTTCGCGATCAGCTGGCGCAAGCAGGATCACGCAGTCTTTGAGATTGATCAACCGGCAACAAGTTTGAAGCGTGTCTATCTTGTGCCGTGCCTATCGAGTCGGGCAAAATGATCTTGCCTGTTCTGGCTCCGGATGGATGTGATCTTTCTTTGAATGTCGACTATTGCAATTCACTCAATCATCTGAAAATCGGGGTGACAGGATTTTATCTCTCCAGAGGCCGTAATTGATTCAAAAGCTACCGATCAACGATCAAGGAACCCATCATGCAGACTCGTAAAATGAAGGTGCGCCGGGAACCGTGGAGGCTGGTTGGTTTAAGCTAATAGCGTACGCCGGACTCAGCTCTCGCGCGCCTGTTGAGCACTATCTGGCGGCTCGCAAGGCTGCCGGACAATCGGCGCGCGGTATGCTCGGGAACATCCGGCGAGATCTCATGCTGTTTGCCAACAGCCGTCACAGGCCGGATCTCGCCGCGGTGTTTCAGCACACGCCAGAAGAGCTGCAAGCACGCGCCAGCGCCGTCGAACGAGCAATCAAGCTGTTGCCCACGCTGCCGGTGCCGCAACCCCAGATCAGCGACGCGGTCGACGCAAGGAGGATGAGATGGATTATGCATCGATGCTCCAACCCCACAATGCCGAGGCCGCAGGCACGTGGGGAAGTGCAGGGCGGCAATATGAACGAGTTAGTCAATCAATCTCCGATGCGATTGAGCATTGCGTTATTCGCGTCGCTCCGCAGCCCGGCGAGCGCGTTCTGGACGTGGCCACGGGTACAGGGTGGGCCGCACGGCGCATCGCTGCCCGTGGCGCAAGCGGTATAGGAATTGACTTGGCAGCAAATCTCATCGAGACCGCCAAAGCGTATGCGGCTGATGCGCAATTATCCTTCGAGTTCCAAGTGGGCGATGCGGAGGCGCTGCAATTCGAGGATCAAAGCTTCGACGCCGTCATTTCGACATTCGGCGTTATGTTTGCCAGCGATCCGGACGCGGCGGCCTCGGAGTTGGCGCGGGTCTGCAAACCGGGGGGCAGGCTGGGAATTGCATCCTGGCGTTCCGACGGTACGGTCGCTGGGTTGTTCAAAATCATGCAGCCATATGTGACGCGACCTCCCGTGCCACTACCAACGTCGCCATTTGCCTGGGGGAACACAGATTACGTTAAGAAGCTGCTTGGAGCGGCCTTCGACTTGCGCTTTGAGAGCGGCACTACCGTCTTGCGCGAACTGAACGGGTCTATCGTGTGGGAGTTGTCCGTGGAGAGCTACGGCCCCATTAAAACCTTGGCCGCGAGCTTGGATCCGGACAGCCGCGAGCGCCTAAGGCAGGATTTCATAACATATCACGAAGGGTTTCAGTCCGAGTTGGGGATTGCGATGCCGCGGGAGTACCTCGTGGCTATCGGCATCCGAAAGTAGCCTTCGGGTATTGGCCAGACACACACACTGAACCGCGCCGGGTTTTCCGGAGGCTCCACTTCTTGAGAAAATGGAGCTATGGAAAATACCAAGAAGAAGTCCCCACGGTACTCGCCGGAAGTTCGTGAGCGGGCTGTGCGAATGGTGCTGGAACATCAAGGCGACCGTGACTCGCAATGGAAGGTAATCGGGTTGTGTCGCGTTAAGGACGATGGCGTCGCCTCGACTGCAGCCGAACAATTCTATTCTCTCGTGATGTAAGCAATCCTCTTCACCTTAGGCGCCTGATCGTCGCATCGTCCTTAACGCGACACAACCTGAAATGCGCCGTCCAGTGGCGCGTACACCCAATGGCCGAGATCGCGCGGCTCACCCATCCTTTGGGCGAAACCATGCACCCGCTCAGCAACTCGAGGAAGCTGGCTTGCGAGCGAAGCGGCACGGCGGTAAGCAGAACGTTGATCCATTCACTCAGGTAAAACTCAGAAACTCAGTGCGTTTCGACAAGGACATGGGCAATCGCAAGAGAACCGAAAACGATTCCCATTGGCCCGCCGCGCTGCTTGCGCTAAAACCTCGCGCAAGCAGCGCGGCGGACTCACGATTGCCCTTCTATGTCAAGTTTTTCCGAATTGCGAATCATTTGTCAGGGCCCTTCATCGGGGTGCTGAATGTCTAAACTCGAGGATTGTAAGTAAAGGTCTGTGCTGTATCTTCCTCGAACCGCGACGCGCAATTCAGGACACAATCGAGTCGTCCGAACGCCTTCACACATGCGAGCACAAGTTGCCTCACCTGTTCTTCGTTCGAAAGGTCTGCGCAAAGGGAAATCGCGCGTCCCCCTCGCGTTGCTATCTGATCAACAACCTCCTGCGCTTCGCGCTTCGATTCGTGATGGTGCACGGCAACGTCCCATCCTCGGGCGGCAAACCCCAAGGCCACCGCCCGACCGATTCGTCGGGCGCCTCCCGTCACAAGCACCGATTGCCTACGAGAGCGGTCGTGATGAATCGCTGGTTCAGTCATAACACAAGTTCAATTTCAGGCAGGCTCAGGCTCGGCTTGCGTTTTCGCCCCACCCCTCGATCACTGTGACAAGGCATAGCGTCGGAACTTCAAATCTCGAGGTTATCAATAAGGCGTGTGCTGCCGAGACGCGCTGCTGCTAGCACAACGAGCTTTTGCTCGACGACTTCCGGCTCCGTTGGAGAGCGTAAGTCGGCCTGTTTTCGGACCGAGATGTAATCGGGCTTCCAGCCTCGATCGACGAGCGTTGAGAATGCGCGCCGCTCGATTCGCCGAATATCTTGTCGCCCGGCCAAGATATCCTCGCGCACGCTGTTGAGGAGCCGATGCAGCGTGGGCGCCTCCACCCGTTGCTCGGGCGTCAGAAAGCGATTGCGCGATGACAGCGCCAGTCCATCGATGTCGCGGATGGTTTCGCCGGCTATGACATCCGTGGGCATGGCGAACTGCTTACACATTTCTCGAACTATCATCAGTTGTTGGTAGTCCTTTTTTCCAAACACCGTCACGCGCGGCTGCGCGCATAACAGCAGCTTCATTACGACCGTGCAAACGCCTTGAAAGAAACCAGGCCGGAATTCACCCTCCAGCATGTCGCCAAGGCCGCCAGGAGGCTGGACACGATACTCTTGCACCTGCGGAAAGAGGTCCCGCTCCGTCGGGGCAAAGACAACGTACACATTCTCCTTCTGAAGTTTCTCCAGGTCCGCCTCGAGGGTTCTCGGATAACGCTCGAAATCTTCGCCTAGTCCAAACTGCAGCGGATTCACGAAAATGCTGGTGACGACCGGATCGCCATGCTGCCGTGCGAGCCTGATAAGCGAAAGATGCCCTGCATGCAGATTGCCCATGGTCGGCACGAAGGCCGTGCGGTTTTGTCCGCGCAACTGAGCTCTCAACTCCTCGATAGACCGAATCAGTTTCATACTAGAACTTGCCCCTGAGATTCACCTGGCACTGCTCACATGTTCGGATAATTCGGACCGCCACCGCCTTCGGGCGTCACCCACACGATGTTCTGCGTCGGGTCTTGATGTCACAGGTCTTGCAGTGCACGCAGTTCTGCGCGTTGATCTGCAGACGGTCGCTGTCATCGTCGTTCTTCACGAACTCGTACACCGCGGCCGGGCAGAAGCGCGCTTCCGGGCCCGCGTAGGTGCGCAGGTTCACGATCACGGGTACGCTCGCATCCTTGAGCGTCAAGTGCGCGGGCTGGTTCTCTTCGTGGTTCGTGTTCGAAATGAACACCGACGAGAGCCGGTCGAACGTGAGCTTGCCGTCGGGTTTCGGGTACTCGATCGGCTTGCACTGCGACGCAGGCTTGAGCATTTCATGGTCGCGATGCTGGTGATGCAGCGTCCACGGCACGTTGCCGCCCAGCAGCTTCTGCTCGATGCCCACCATCAGCGTGCCCAGGTACAGGCCCTTGCTCATCCACTGCTTGAAGTTGCGCGCCTTGTACAGCTCCGTGTAGAGCCACGACTGCCTGAACGCTTCCGGTTCAACGTCGAGTGCAGACGACCATGATTGTAGAAGCTCAGCCAATCAAGTACCTCGTCCATCGCCTTGCGACGCGTCGCAAAGCGCCGGCCGTGAATGCGCGCCTGCTTGAGCGATCCCCACAGGCTCTCGGTCGGCGAATTGTCCCAGCAATTGGCCTTTCTGCTCATCGAGCAACGCATGCCGTAGCCCTTGAGCAGCGCCTGGAATTCGTCGCTGCAATATTGGCTCCCACGGTCGCTGTGCAGGATCAGGCCGGCTTCGGGGCGACGGCGGAACCACGCCATACGCAATGCGTCAGAAACCAGCTCCATACGCATGTGCGGTTTGAGCGACCAGCCCACGACCTGTCGGCTGAACAGGTCCAGGATGACGGTGAGGTACAGCCAGCCCTCTTCGGTCCAGAGGTACGTGATGTCTGTCGTCCAGACCTGATCGGGCTTCGCCGGCGAGAAGTCACGTTGCAGCAGGTTCGGCGCAACCGGCAAGTTGTGCTGGCTATCAGTTGTGGCCTTGAACCGTCGCCTGGTGCGTGCCCTGATGCCATGCAGCTTCGTCAGCCGCTGAATCCGGTCCTTGCTCACGCGAATGCCCTGCGCCAGCAGCTTTTTCCACACGCGCGGCCAGCCGTACTCGCCTTTGGATTCGGCATGGACTGCGCGAATGTGGATCAGCAGCGCATCGTTGCTGATACGGCGGCGCGGCCGATCAGGATCAACGTCGCGCGCCTTCCGGTTGTGATAACCGCTGGGGCTGACACCCAGCGCCTCGCAGGCCACGGAAACCGGCCATTGTCGGCTGTGCCGCTCAATCCAGGCGTACTTCATGCCGACACCTTTGCAAAGTACGCCGTGGCTTTTTCCAATATGTCGCGCTCCATCTTCACACGGGCCAACTCGGCACGCAGCCGGGCAATCTCCATCTGTTCGGCCGATACCTGTTTGCCTGCGCCATTGAGCTTGCCAGCATCGTCGGCCTTGATCAAGGTGTTCAGCGTCTGCGTGCTGATCCCCAGAATCTTCGCCGTGGCCGACTGGCTCTGGCCGTTACGCACCATGCGCACCGCTTCAACCTTGAACTCCAGCGTGTACCGCGCCCTCGGGTTACCCATTGCTCAATCCCCCGTCACTGAAGTTTTACACACTCTCAGTAACGGATACGTTTTTCGAGGGCAAGGTCAAACGTGTCCGCACGTTCGCAATGGTCAATGCAGTTTACGTACCAGCTACGAAAAACCCGACACAACATATTAAATCGTTGAGTGACTGTCCTGAATGTGCGGTTCACGACATCGCGTGTTGGCAAACGGACGGGTGCACGCGCATGGCCGAAAGCGAAACACTTCGCCGGGGGGCTGTTCTCAGCATTGACGCATATCAACGTCGAAGGCGAAACATATGCGTATCTTTGCGAATGTGGGTGCGAGAGCAGGCGGCAGGCTTTCTAAGCATGGCGCACCATGGTTAGGAGCGGAAAGCAGTCGACCTCGCACGGTGGCCCTGGAAACGCCTGAGAGGTTACGTACGATGGCACACGAACGGTTACCCAGAGCGAATGCGCCGATGAAGAATGTCATCAACGCCGACACGTTGGTGTGGCGCGAGGATATCCGGAGGACGGCGTTCGAATACGCCGAAAGCGGTTCTTTTACCGACTGGCAAGCAATTGAGGTGGCGCTCCACTCGCTTTTTCCTGCTAGCCGCGTTGGCGATATCCTCGCGAGCCCGTTCTGTCGTTTGGACCTGAGTCAACGCCCGACTGGTCGATTCCCAACCGCTGGAGCCTGGCGATCCACGACCACCCGCTCCAGCTCGACGGGATCTACTATCGCTCGCGCTTTGCGAATGCCGAGTCGGTCGCGATCTTCAGCGACCGCGCAACGCTTGTTCAACGCGACCAATCCACCCCGCTCCTGCAGCACCCGCAGCTTGCGAGTTTTCTGGACCGATACGACATCGGTATCGCGATTTCGGGTGGCGCGCACTGGATGGCATAGGAAAGCGGATACAGAAATTGCCATGCACTCGCCAACGCCTGTCAGCCACGAATACGATTATACGACGCGCATACTGATTATTTTCACGCATGCGCTTGCCTCACGCTGGCAAGCGTTGTCGCCAGTTCGGCGGTGTTTCTCGATCGCGATGTTTATTGGAATTTCCAATTTGCGACAATGACGACAGCGGTTGACAGCCTAAGGTATGCGACCGCAGTAAAGTATCCGGGGCGTCAAGCCGAACCGCGAAACGCTCCGCCAGGTTGCCCGGTGCCACCCATGATGCTGAAGCAATGGCTTGAGCCGGATGCGGGGTGACCCGCACGTCCGGTTCTCAGGGGGCGGCGGCGCAGTGATGCGCCGCTGCTACCCGACAAGGAATCGATTACGGTGGCCTACGCGATTGACGCAGGCGAGGTCGAATCGCTTGGCAAGATCGGCACAACCCAAACGGAGATCGATCGGCTTTGCAAGCGACTGCAGTCGAAGGCTTCACACGTGCGCGTGGTTTACGAGGCGGGTCCGTGCGGCTACGGGCTGCATCGGCAACTGACGCAGCGCGGCTTCGAGAGCATGGTCTGTGCGCCGTCGCTGATTCCCAGGAAACCCGGCGAGCGCGTCAAGACGGACCGGCGCGACGCCGCGAAGCTCGTTCGTTCTCTTCGCGCAGGCGACCTGACTGCCGTGTATGTGCCCGGTGTCGAAGACGAAGCCTTCCGGGATCTGGCGCGGGCGTGGGCAGCCGTCAAGGAGGATTTGCGGCAAGCCCGTCAGCGACTGAAGTCGTTTCTTCTCGCACATGGCGTGGGCTATACGGGGCGCGCGAACTGGGGTGAATCGCACCGACGCTGGCTCTCCGAGTACTCGTTCGCTAACGCCTGGCAACAACTGGCATTTGAAGAGCATCGGCGCACAATTGAGGATCGTCTTGTGCAATGTGGACGATTGGAGTTGGCGTTGCGAGATGCAGTTGTCAACTGGCGCTTTTATCCTGTGGTGCTGGCTCTGCAGGCGATGCGCGGAGTGCAGTTTGTTACGGCTGTCGGTAATGGTTTCAGAACTGGGAGACCTGTCGCGTTTCACGCA
The DNA here is from genome assembly GCF_040948805.1 of Paraburkholderia sp. BR13439. Classification (NCBI taxonomy): domain Bacteria; kingdom Pseudomonadati; phylum Pseudomonadota; class Betaproteobacteria; order Burkholderiales; family Burkholderiaceae; genus Paraburkholderia; species Paraburkholderia sp. BR13439. The sequence continues at coordinate 18,261 of NZ_JBFPKN010000042.1, forward strand.
TCCACGTCAGCTCATGGCATGGCTCGGTGTAACGCCCTCGGAGCATTCGTCGGACGGCAAGCGACGTCAGGGCAGCATCACCAAGACCGGTAACAGCTATGCCCGCAAGCTACTTGTGGAAGCTGCCTGGAGCTATCGGCACATGGCACGCGTTGCGCCCGAGATTCAGCAGCGACACGAAGGGCTGCCCAAAGCGATTATCGATCGGGCGTGGGATGCTCAGTTGCGACTGTGCCGGCGATATCGCAAGCTCGTGGCCCGCGGTAAGAACGCCAACATTGCGGTCGTTGCCGTTGCGCGCGAATTGGCCGGTTTCATCTGGGACATTGCCCGACTCGCGATGGCGCTTGCATTGCCGCGTAGCGGGCAGTCCATATGAGACTGATGACAAGTCGGTAACCCCGCCTCTTCAACGACGCAATCGCGTTGGCCTTTGCCGCCGGTGTTTTCCATGTGATCTTGTCCACACCGGGGGTGTTCCTGCCTTTGTTTCAGTCACCCGCTTTACGGCTAATGCACGGCCGCTAAACGAGTGGGTCAGCAGCCATTGCAGGGCTTTCACCCTGTTATGGCGGCCGGCCTGTACCGCCTTTACCATACGCGACTGCAGCCTTCTTACCTGACGTTGAACATCGGCCCAGTTGATGCCGTCCCACGTCACGTCAGAAGGTGCACGCGCCCGTGTTGCTGCGCCCATTTGCTTTCCTTCCATGTAGATGGTTCTGCAAACTCTCTGGTGAGAAGAGACCATGAGGAAGTCTGCCCGCTTTCGCGTCGGGTGATGTTGCAACCCGTATCCCGTCCATTACAGCCGGGCATTCGCTTTTTCCCCCTTGCTGTGCCCGCACCGCCATGGGCAGACCTCGCAGCCTGCTGTCCCCGAAGGGAGCGATACGGGGTTTCCACGTTCCGCCTATGGAAGTACGTCGGGTTAGGTGCCTGCTCTGGGCCGGGAGGAATATGGGTCACGAAAAGCGCAATCGAAAGACGCTGTTCCCACCTCCGGTATCGTTTTGGTTCGAGCGCAATAGCCATTTCCGCTCGTTCAACATAACGACCCTATCGCAGATTCAAATGTTTTCACCATACCGACTATCTTGCACTCATCCAGCGTATGGCTGCCAGAAGGGTACGCCTCTCGCGATTGATACCCCGCACCTTGCGGCGCTTCGTTACGTTGTCAGAGCCGCTCTTGATTCAGGTTCCTAGATTCACCGGGTGACACCGGTGGTTCACTCCTTCCATGCAGCGAAAAGGGCGAACAACTTCTGTAAGCGACCTCGTGTCGCACTTCGACAATGTTGTTCAGGTACTTGATCTGGCGGACCTTGATCGGCGTCTCGCGATCGGCATTCACTGCATCCAGTGCGGCCAGATTGGAACCGCTTTTGTCGATGGTCACGGTCTCTGGCGTGCCATTATGGGCGATCGCCTTTTCAAAGAACCGCCGGGCAGCGACCTTGTCCCGCCGGGTCCTGAGCAGGAAGTCGACCGTGTCGCCCGCCTTGTCCACTGCCCGGTAAAGATATTTCCACTCGCCTTTGATCTTGATATAGCTCTCGTCCATGCGCCAGCTTTTCCCAACCGCACGCTTGTGCCTGCGGAACCTCCTTTCGAAGAGCGGCAGCAGTTTGATGACCCAGCGGTACACCGTCAAATGATCCACCGCGATACCACGCTCGTCCATCATTTCCGCAAGATTGCGCAAACTCAGCGAATAGGCCACGTACCATCGCACGCACAGCAAAATCACTTCAAGCGGGTAGTGAAGGCGCTTCAGGACCTTGGCCAGGCCCGGCGCGAGTGTGGTTCGCGGTGTCTTCGTCTTCTTCATCGCACAGCTCAAAAATTCGCTACCCAATTTTAACTCCTCGCCCCGGCGCGAAATCGCCGGAGCAAGGTAGGTCCTATAACCGGCGAACCCGGGAAGTGGACCGAAGGCGAGAGGGTGGCGGATGGGTCCGTACTAGCTGTGAAGCCGGGTAACGCTGGTGGAGCGAAGGGGCCCTGCTGTTTGTAACTTCCTCGACAACATGGGAGGCAAGGACGAGATGACAAAGGCGTCCAGCAGTTTGCAGGACCTGAGGCTGGGAATATGGGTGGCGCCCGGCCAGCTTCTGGCGGCTTCTTCCTACATCACCTTCAGCGCCGCTTCGTTCGATTTGACGGATGCATCCCACATGTCATAAGTGTTCACGAAAAATCGATTTGAAAATCGGGGCCGTACTTGTTTAGCAGTGCGTTAAGTTCGGTGTCGATGGTCTCGCGTGTCCATGTCAGGGCGCTTCGCCATCGGTATTTCAGGTGCCGCCATACGATCTCGATCATGTTCAGTTCAGGACTGTAGGCCGGCAGGTAGAACAGGACCGTCTTATGTTCAAGAAGCCAACGTTGCCGTGTTTCCTCGCTGATACCGTGATGGATGCTCGCGTTGTCCAGCACGATTACAGTGGGCACTTAACCACGAGGCTTATGATAGAAATTCGACCGGATCTTGGCCGGACCTCAATACCTCGCGACGCCGATTCTCTTTTAGCGCGAGACGTAATAATATTCGCCGCATGCATTCGTTACGTGAATCAGTGTTATCCAAACAATCGATTTTTAGTCGACGTGAAAATGCCGCATAGTACGCTCCGCGATGTACAGTACTCCACATCACGAATGCAGATTTTCATGAGCTGCCTGAACGCAATTGGGCGCTGTCGGCGCGAATATGGCTGTGTCGCATTAGGTCGCTCTCGATGCCGCGTCCGGAGGCATGCTCAACGATTTGGTGACGACATGGACATGAAGGGTGTGATGACGGAAGAGGACGGCGGTGCGGCGCCTTCGCCAGGGGAAGCGGCCATCCTTGAGGAAGCATGCTGGCTGGCCGACTCGGGGCGCTACACCGACTTCACGGACATCGAGCACGTGCTACGTTTTGGTTACGGGCTGACGAATGCGCGGGCTCTGCTTGACCGGTATCCGGTTCGCATGATGCTGAACCGCCGCTGCGCGGATGCCCGCGAGGAGCGGCTGGTAGGGCGGAGCAGCATGAGGTTCGGTGCTCATCCGATGGCAGAGGACGCATGACATCACGGGAAGCGCAGGACATTCTCCACGCGGCGTTCGTGGCCGCGGCTCTGATCGTGCAGGCCCAGCCGTACCGGAACGATGCGCACGCGCAGCGCCGGTTCGAGCACATTGTCAACCAGATCCTGTCGGAGCATGTGCCCCGTGGTATGAGCCTGGCGGAGTTTATTCAGTATGCCGGACGACCGGCCTCGGTCTTGTCGCAATAAGGGTTGACGTTGCCCGCGATTTTCGTATCCGCTAACCGAGCACTTATTATGCCGCTTCCTTTCGCTGTGCGGCGTGCCAGTCTTGTTCAAATTGCATCGGACTGACGTAATTCAACGCCGGGTTCGCCCTCGCCCTTGCGCCCGAGGAATCCACCCAGTGACGCGATCATCCGAATCATCTGGTTAAGCGTCGGTGGCTTTTTCGGGCGGGTTTCTTTGCTAGCACGTGAGCGCCGTGTATCTCGTCAGCATCAAAGAACAGCGAAGCATCCAGGTCCGGGCAGGTCCTGCCCAGCCGCATGAGCCGTGCGATACGCCAGGATACCACCATATACAGTACAAGCGCCTTCTCCACGCGCTCCAGTTGCGAGAGCTGCAACGTTTCAACCCGGCAGGCGTTCTTCAACACATTGAAGAACATCTCGATCTTCCACCTCGCGGGGTACCAGTCGATCAGTTCGGTGAGGGCATGTGCATCGGGCACTTCGCGGTTGCTCAGCAGGCGCCAGACGACGGGCTTCACGCCAGTGGGCGCATCCACTTCACATGCCTCAATGCAGCTCAGTTCGACGCCGCCGCGCCCGGGTAACTTCACGCGCTGTGCACGCAGTTCCTGCTTCACTTCACGCGCCTTCTGGCCATCCCGCCCGGGCAGCACGAAGCTGATCTGACCGAGCACCTCGCTCGCGTGCACCGTCTCCCACAGTTTTGCTTCGCCCTTGAGTGCGCGGTTGTGCTGGGAGCGGATCAGCCAGTCAGCCGGCTCGCCCAACTCCTGTGCACGCCGCATGAGCGCGGCGAATCACCCTCGCGATCGGCCACATATACCAGCCGCGTGCCCGACATGGATGCCGCCTGCTGTGCCACGATCTCATAGCTTTCGCATACGCCGCCACGCTGGCCGTTTTCGTGGCGCGGCTCGCGTGCCCACATCCACGCGTTCATGACACCCAGCGGCTCCCGATCGAGTGTGAGCGCGTAAGTAGCGTGAAGATACATGCCCACCTGCGCTTCGTAACTGAGCGGGCCGGCTCCCTCGATGTCCTGGCCGTTGAAGTTCAGCTCGGTCGTGTCAGCCACGCACAGGACTACCGGTAACTCGCCCGTGCGCGCTGCGGTGCGTTCCCAGTGCGGCTGCATCATGTCGCGCCAGTCAATCTGTTCATTGCCCAGAAAGCGGTATGCTGCAATCGTCTCGGCCCAGCCCTCACAGGCACCCGGAATACTCGCCGTTGGACGCGCGGCAAACCGCTTTAGCAATTCCTTCGCGCGACGATCGCGCCTCGGGTCACCCAGATCCAGTGTTTCAAATTCCTCGTCCACCCACGCTCCCGGCTCATTACGAATCTGCATTCGAAAAGTCGAGAGTAAACGCGAAATTCTGGCCGTTAACAACCCCCATCACGCCGGTGCATCGCTCAATACGCTTTCGGACGAACAGCTGCTACTGCACCACTTCTGTATAACGAGATGGGTTGGACCCGCGCGGGGGCATGCCTGACAAAGCACGGGGGATTTTCTTTCCCGATAAACGAGCGAGGCCCCTGCGCGCGTCTTTCATCACGGGCCAGGCCATTGGCCTAACATGACCGGTTGTAGTGCCGCAGTCCTTCACCTTCTCACGCGCACCGACGGCCTTGCAGTCAGAAAGACAAAAACCACGCTTGATGCTTGCGATGAGCGGGGAAGCCCTTGTCGTGCTTTATTTTCCGTTTCCTGAAGCGTCCCCTGAAGGCTCATCTCGGTGCTCACTCGTGCGAGGGTTCTGGTCTGGAAGTGCGTGGCACCCATCCAATGTTTGAGCGTACCGAACACATGCTCAACGGTGCTGCGCCGGATCGTCATTGCGTCTGGATTCCGGTCGAGCCGTCGCTGCATGGCTTCCAGTATCTGTTCATGTTCCCAGCGTCGAATGCGTCGGTAGTCGCTTGGAGAACATCGCTCCTTCAGATGGCAACGCGGGCATGCGCTGGGCCAGTACACCTTCAGATTCATGCCATGTTCGACAGTCGTGAACCGATGAATGGCGCGCTCGCCGGCCGGGCAACGATAGACATCGTCTTTAGCGATGTAGATGAAGTCGCGCTTGGTAAAAAGGCCTTTCTTTCGGGATGCAGACGTCAACGGCTTCGGTACATATGCCTTGATACCCGAGAGTCCGCAGGTACGAATATCCGGGCCACTGAAGTAGCCCCGATCGGCTAGCACCCTGAGTCCGGATTTGCCCATCGCGTCTCTTGCTGCGAGCGCGACCTTGCTGAGCTGCCCGTGATCTCCTCCGACCTTGGTCACCTCGTGTTCAACGATCAGGTGATGTTTCGTGTCTACGGCGGCCTGTACGTTGTAGCCGACTATTCCGGTCTTTTTGCCGCTGCTGGTCATCGAACGCGAGTCGGGATCTGTCAGTGACAGCTGTCTGTCCGGTTGCGTCTTCAGTTGTTTCCGGATCTGCTCGAGTTCGCGCATCCGTTGCCGCAGCAAAGCGACCTTCTCATGCAGGCGTACGGTCTTCACATCGAAACCGGTCGGACTGACGCGATCCGCGGTCTCAATCGCGTCGAGGTACCGCTGGATACTCTCCTCGATCTGCTGCTGACGCTTATCGATCTTGCCAGCGGTGTAGTTCCGGTCGCGGCTGTTTAGGACTTTGAACTTGCTGCCGTCGATGGCCACCATGTCGCTGGAAAGAAGCTTCAGGCCGCGGCACAGTTCGACGAAGCGCCGGCACACGTTGCGAATGGCGGCACCATTGTCGCGGCGGAAGTCTGCGATCGTTTTGAAGTCCGGTGCCAAGCGTCCCGTCAGCCACATCATCTCGAGATTTCGCTGGCATTCCTGTTCAAGACGCCTGCTGGAAGGCAAGCGATTCAGATACCCGTAGATGTAGACCTTGAGCATCACTGCAGGATGATAAGACGGCCGACCGGTGAGAGCGGGCGAAGCCCCGTCGAAGCCGAGTTCCGCAAGATCGAGTTCGTCGACGAACACGTCTATGATCCTCACCGGATTGTCCTGCCCGATGTAGTCATCGATGCATTCGGGAAGCAGTGCGACCTGCTTGCGGTCATCGCCTTCAACGAATCGCTTCATGAGTCACCCGATCTCAATGCGTTGATTCAGTTTAGGCGATGAGTGCGTTTTCACACACCCTTATATGGACACCGCCCGGTTTGCCAAGTTGATCTTGATGTGATGTGCTAACGAGGTGTCGGCTGCGGTCTTATATGCGGCCTTTTGCAAGCCGAAGCTGCGGGCCCTGATGGAATACGCCAGGAACGTCCTCATCTCGGCCACGTACTTGTCAGTACAAGGGTGTGTTCAGGCTTGCGTTCCTGCGGTCCGACCTGTTTCGCCATCACATGTTAATCAACCTCAGCAACCTATCGAGACTGCGGTCTTGGATTTACTGCTTCCCTGCTAAACAGATTTCACACTGACGTGATGCTTCTCGTACGTGCCGCCGCGAGCGAGAATTGCCCAAGCGATGCGTGCGATTTTGTTGGCCAGGGCCACCGCTACTACATTGGCCGGTCGTCGCTCCCGAATTCCTTTCTGCCATGCTGTTGGAACCTTGGTGTGACACATCACCGAGCGCGCACCGTGGATTAGCAGGGTGCGCAGTAGGGGTCACCTCGCTTCGAGATTGAGCCCAGCCGGACCTTGCCTCCGGTGCCGCTTTGCCGTGGAACGAGTCCGAGAAACGACGCAAATTCGCGGCCAGATTTGAACGTCTTTGCATCCCCGATCGTAGCCACCAGCGCTGTTGCAGTCAGTCTGCCGATGCCAGGCACTTCAGCGATTGCACGGCACGCCGTTTCCTGCTTGTGCCAGACGCCGATCCGTTTCTCAAGCTGCTCAATGTCCTGCTCAATCCCGTCGATACGCCTCAACTGGTCCTGCAGGCTGGAAATCATGATTCCGGGCAGGACGCATTCCAGTTCGGCCATGCGTGCGCGGATCTCATTGAGTCCGGCGACGCGACCGGCTCGGAACGACACACCGAACTCGTAGAGGAGACCTCTCAGCTGGTTCACCTGCATGGTCCGGAATTTGATGAGCAGCGAGCGCATCCGATGAAGACCGAGCATGGCCTGCTGGTCTTCTGTCTTCATTGCCACGGTTCGCATCCCCGGCTGCTGAACCGCTGTCCAGATCGCCCGAGCATCTGCTGCGTCGGTCTTGTTCGTCTGAACGAACGGTCGAATGAACTTCGCATGCAACAACACCACCTCGTGTCCGAGCGCCTGGATCTTGCGGGCCCACCAGTGCGCACTGCCGCACGCTTCAAGCGCTACAAGACCGGCCGGCCGTTGGGCGAGAAACGTTATCAACTCGTCGCGCCGAAACCGTCGATTGGATACCTCACCCGTTTGCGCGTCGACCCAGTACATCTGGAAGATCTGTTTTGCAACATCCAGTCCGTATGTCGTAGCATTCATTTGGGCCCTCCGTTCCTCAAGTGGACGTGTCGAAACGCCACTCTGGCACATTGATGCCATTCGGTTCTGGAGGGCCTCCGCTTTCCTGCCGGACCCTACCTCCCCGAATGGAGGGCGGCGTCCATTCCATCTCGGCCAGTCGACTTCACACTCACAAATGAGATGTTTTGTTTGTCGTTGAAAGAAAATCTTTCTGTGCATGGCCGGTTCCCCCGGACGCGCTGCGAGCCTTGGAGTCGAGCGCGCGCCACCCGGGCTTCTCGGCTGCTGCAATGGAACTGAATGTTACGCCCACCGAGGTTGGTCAATTCGTTCTCAGTCTCGAAGAATGCCTCGACGTACCGCTGTTCCACCGCGCTACCGGCGGGCGACCGCCTCTTGTACTAACGGCCGTCGCCCTTCGGGCGCTGCCTAACATCCGCGAGGGGTTCGATCGGTTGAATCTGGAATTTGCGCGACTAAAGAAGGGGCTCGGCTGTGGGCGTGTTGACGCTGACCGTTAGGCCGGCGTTCGTCGCGAAATGGCTTCTGCCGGGCATTGATCGCTTCCAGAACCGCTGCGTGTCGACGCCAGCCATCAAGTTGATGGATTTCAGAGCAAAGGAAGACCGCCCATCATCCCGCCATACTCATAGCACGCTGTGGCACATCGCATGACTGGACTTTCCGGCGCGCAATCGAGACGATCATCCGATAAGAACCAGTACTCTCTTTTCCACGCGGAGTGAGCCTACCGCCGGTAATTTTACCTGCAAAAACAGGCTTTTCTCCATCGCGAATCATCAATATGATTGATGCACTCAAAAAAATTAACGGCTTATACAGAGCGGATATGCGCTGTTAGGATTCTCCCGTCGTCACCGCGGAGCCGAGTATGAGCGAAGATTTAGATGTCGTCCAAGCAAATCGTGTCGACACCGGGGTTGAGCCAGTTAAAGGCGATGCGTTTGATGCTAACCCCCCTGGTTCCAAGCCGTCTTCGCGACCTGTTGCCAGCGTGCTCGCGGCTGCCATGGCTATCGCGTCGATGTGCAGCGTGCAGCTTGGTGCTGCATTGTCGCGACCCGTGACAATGCAATACGGTACGCTCAGCACGACTTGGCTGCGTCTTTGTTTCGCGGGCTTGGTGCTCGCGATCGTGGTGCGACCGCCGCTCCATACCTACTCCCGACAGCGCTGGAGCGCCGCTTTCGTCCTCGGTAGCGCCATGGCCGGCATGACACTGTGCTACTTCGAAGCCGTGCAGCGCGTGCCCCTTGGTCTCGCAGTCGGCATCAGCTTCATTGGTCCCCTCATCGTCGCGACGGCCGGCATTCGCAGATTCCGGATGCTAGTGTGGCCCATGGTGGCGATGGTCGGCGTCGTCCTGATTGCGCGGCAGGACGGCATGTGGACCACCTCGTTAACCGCGCTGGTCTTTCCGGCTGGGGCTGCGCTCGGATGGGCAGCCTACATCGTGATGATGAAACGAGTCGGCACGCTGTTCGATGGCCTGCAGGGGCTCTCAATGTCGCTGATCGTCGCGGCCCTGGTCACCACGCCGTTTGGTCTTGCGCAAAGCGGTGGCCATCTGCCCGCCGCGCAATTGATTGACGCCGCATATCTCGCGGTACTCGTGCCGCTCCTGCCCTACGTCCTCGAGATGCTCGCGCTGCGGCGCATGACGGCGTCCGCGTTCGGCATTCTGATGAGCATCGAACCCGCCATTGCTGCCGCAATCGGTTTTGTCGTCCTCGGTCAGCCTATGCTGGGCTTGCAAAACATCGGCACGTTGCTCGTGATCAGCGCCAGCATAGCCTGCTGCCGCCAAGAATAGGCCGGCGTTGCCGGCAGGTGGATCGTCGTCTCGCACTGCATTTTCTTCCGCGTATTCGGATGTTGCCGAGACACTAACTGCGGATGATTCGCGTCGTCGTTGTATGTGTCGCGCTTGCGATGCTGTTTCCCTTCATGTGGTTTTACTGGAGACTGAAAATGGCCCACCAAGATCGTGCCCGTTTCGAACTGGTTGCAGACTGTGAAATGCAGGCGCTCTTTTCCGCCTCGCCCGACACCGCCGCGTTTCACCGTGGCGAATGGATCGACCGCGAATACTATCGGCGGCATCTCGTCGAGACAGTGCTGCGCATCCGCCTGAACAATGAAGTCGATGCATTCGCGCTCTACAAGATCGGCTTCAAGGACAATCAACTCGCGCAGATCCTCGCGCAATACCTCGCCGAGGAATACGGCCACGAAGGACTCTTTCTGCGCGACATCGAAAAATTCGGCCTCACCGCCGAACAGATTGACACCATTGAGCCGCTCCACTCGACCAGGAAGCTGATCAATTATCTGTATCTCAGCATCGAACGCGATGGCCCATTGCCGACGATGGCATGGAACTGGTTCGTCGAATGGTATTCGGACCGCTACAATAAGACGATCACCGAGGCTGCGGGTCGAGCCTTCGGGCACCACACCGTTAAGGGTTCGCTTGGCCATATCCAATACGACGAATCGCACGACCACGACGATCTGATGTGGGGCGCCGTCCAGCGCGCGATCGACGGATGGGGTGGCATCGACAAGGCAGAAATGCATCTTCGCAACTTCATCGGCTTGGTCGGCGATTACTTCGACGAACTGAAGGCAGAAACCGGGCGCCAGTCGGACGTGGTCGTTGCATGAGGAGCGCATCGTGGCTATTGTAGTAGTGGAGCCTGTCTCATCGGGGACCGCGCTGATCGCTGCAGCGCAGCGGCTCGGGCACCCGGTACACGTGTTCTGCGCAGATACCCGCATCGTGCCGCCAACGCACCTACGGACCGTGGCGTCGCTGACGAGTGTCGACACTGGCTCGGCTGATGATGTCGCTGCAGCAGTGCGGACAGTCGGGGGCATCGACGCGCTCGTTCCCGGCTTTGAGTACGCGGTCGACGTCGTCGCGCAGACGGCCGCGCAATTGGGGTTACCGCATCTAGCGCCCGAAGCGGCCGCGCTCACACGTGACAAATACCGTAGTCGTCAGCGACTCAGCATGGCCGGGCTCGCTGTACCTCGTTTCGCGCCGATCGCAAAGCGTGGCGACGTCGCCCGCGCGGCGGCGCACGTCGGATTTCCGGCCGTCGTGAAGCCGGTCGATGGTTGCGGCAGCCTACTGGTGCGCCGCGTCGATTCGCTCGCGCAGTTGCACGCGACGATCGACAGCGTTGCGCATCGATCTGTTCCGGACATGGGCCGCGAAGTTGGTCAAGCGATGATGCTTGAACAGTATCTCGACGGCCCGGAGTACAGCGTAGAAGGTTACGTCGGTCCGCTCGGTCCGCGCATGCTTGCCATTACCGAAAAGATCCTCGGGCCCGAGCCCTACTTCGTCGAGATGGGACATGTGGTCGACGCTACGCTCGACGACCGCGACCGAGCTCGGCTGAGCGCGTATGTCGAAACGGTGGCGAGAGAGATCGGCCTGACGCTGGGCGTGTTTCATGCGGAAGTGCGCATGACGCGCGACGGTCCCACGCTGATCGAAATCGCCGCGCGGCTCGGCGGCGACCGGATCTACCGGCTCGTTGAGCTAGCTAAGTCAATCTCGCTACCGGAAGTCATGCTCCGTAGCTATCTCGGGGAATGGGACCCGGCCCCGGGATACCGCCACGGGCGGAGCACCCGGGTAAGCGGCGTCCGGTTTCTCGCACCCGAGGCAGCCGGGCCGTTCGTCGGTGTCAGCGGGCTTGACAATGTGCGTGCGCAGCCTGGCTTCCAAGAAGCGGAAATCTATCCGCGCATCGGCGACTGGGTATCGCCGCCGACCGACTTCCGCGGCCGGGTCGGCCACGTGCTATTTACAGCGCCCGATCGCCCCACGCTCGAACGCCGACTGAACGACGCGCAATGCGCGCTCGAAATGGGGTTGACATGCAAGGTCCATTGAAGGACGAGTCGCGATGACGTATACCCCCTTCCCCCGCCGTACCCGAAGTGTCGTAATGAATCGCTGGTCCGACGATTTTGCCGCCTATCACCGATACATCGATCACGACGCGCACGACGTTGCCTATCTGTGCACACCGGAAGGCGCGAAAGCTCTCGAAGCGACGCGCATCTCGCACATCGAGATCCTCCCGGACTTCAACGATATACACAGGCTGCGCGTGGCATTCGACGCATGCCGTACTAGGCTGAACGGTGTCGACCGACTGATCGCGCTGTCCGAATTCGACCTGCTCGCCGCGGCACAGCTGCGGGAAACCTTCGACGTCCCGGGCGACCGGCCCGCCACCGCAGCACGCTTTCGCGACAAGACGGTGATGAAGCGCGTCGTCAGTGCGGCCGGTCTGCGCGTGCCGCAGTTCGTCGAATTGAACGATCGGGAGGACGCGCTCGCCACTGTCGCCGGACTGCGGCATCCGCTTATCGTCAAGCCGCGAACCGGCGCGGCAAGCATCGGTGTCCACCGGGTCGATTCGGTGGAACAGTTCGGTGCGCTCCTGCCCCGACTTACGGGCACTTCGTACGAATGCGAGGAGTTCATCGAAGGGCCGATCTATCACGTTGACGGTATCGTCTTGAGCGGCAAGCCGTTGCTCATCCGGGCGTCGCGCTACCTTAACTCATGCCTTGACTTCGCCAATGGCAAACCGCTGGGGTCGATAATGTTGCAGCCTGGACCGTCGAACGACGAACTACTCGCGTTCGCGCAAACGAGTCTCCGCGCCCTATCGCTGGTGGACGGCGCCTTTCATCTCGAAGTGATTCGCGGCTCCGACGGCCTGTATTTCCTTGAGATCGGCGCGCGCGTAGGCGGCGGCGAAATTCCGTTCCTGTTCCGCGATCTCTACGGCATTGACATCTTCAGCCTGTGGGTCCGTCAGCAGCTCAACTACGGGACGTCGCTTGCATCCGAGGCAGGCGTGGGTGCAGCGGCCCGCTCCACCGAGCTAGGAGGGTTTCTGCTGCTCCCCGAGGCGACCGGCAGCCGCCTCTTGCGAGCCGTTGTCCCGGACGGTATCGCACCGCTGTATGCGGCCATTACGCCGAAGGCAAATCATGTCTTCGACGGCAAGGGCGGCTACGACGAGATCCTCGGCCGGTTTCGCTACCGCGGTCGATCGGAAGATAAGATTGATGCAGCGATCGCCGCGACCTTGGAGCGCTTCCAGTACGAGCTCGGCGATATCGATGCCCCTAGCCGCCCCGCTTGGCCGCGCGGGCATTGGCATGATGGCTATCCGTTGCCCGAAAATGCGCCATCACGCTGCCGATGAGGCGCTCGTTGGAAGGAGAGAATGAACGCGACGAAATCGCTTTACCACGGCCAGCGGTTCCCTGCTGTTATGATCAGCTGCGCTGTTGACGGACACTTCTCGTTCGGAGCGAGGCGGCGTACTCAGGTACGGAACCAACGATTCGTTGCTGGCATGTCAAGTCCGGCTATCGATTGGCTCGGTGCGCTAGGGCGGTTCGGTAGAAACCTCGCAGCACTAGGCATTTAGAAGTGGTGTTTGTGACGCCGCGCGACGAGACGTATGTGGTGGGGAAACTGCTCGATGAGCAGGACATGCAAACCCGGCGTGCTGGAGCAAAGCGTCGCCGACCAATCGCGCAGCTATCCCGCGGCAAGTGGGAATTCCTGGACTCCCTAGCAGGTTGCTGAAGTACCGCTGAAACACGTCATCGCGCAGAGTTCGTGAAGCGTTGATAGATGAACCACCACTTGCCCACTGGAGATCATGGGCGGCGCCGACACGTTCACCGAGAGTTTGTTTTCCGTACGCAAGCTGGACGACTTCGTGCCCAAGTCGCATCCGTTGCGTTCGATCCGCGTGATGGCGAACGAAGCGCTGGCGAAGATGGATCGACTGTTCGCGGGGATGTACGAAGCTGACATAAAGGGTGGACGGCCGAGCATCGCGCCAGAGAAGTTGCTGCGAGCCATGCTGATCCAGATCCTTTACAGCATCCGCTCGGAGCGCCAACTCATGGAGCAGGTGCAGTACAACCTGCTGTTTCGCTGGTTCATCGGCCTGGCCATGGATGACGAGGTGTGGGTGCCCACGGTCTTCACGAAGAACCGGGAGCGTCTGATCAAGCACGATGCCGTGATCGAATTCTTCAACGCCGTAGTGGCCATCGCCGAGAAGAAGTGCCTGCTCTCGGGGGAGCATTTCAGCGTGGAAAAGCGGAAGTTGATCGAACAAGGTTTCGGCTGGGCCAAGACCGTAGGGCGCATGCGCCAGGTGATGGTGCGCGGCTTGAAGAAGGTGGACCAGATGTTCGTGTTGAACATGACGGCCTATAACCTCGTGCGCATGCGATCCCTGGCACAAATCCGCCCATAGTGGCTGGAAAAGGCGGCAATGAGGCCAGAAGCCGGCCTCACAGTGCTTTAAAAAGGTTGATGCGCGTTGAAATTGCACAATGCGAAAGATTTAGCGACGGTGGGCGCTCAAATCGTGGAAGGCCGATTCCGGGCGGGGTATTTCCGCATCCTGCTAGGGCTAAGCACATTTTTATCAAAGCGGCTGCACGCGTGATCTGCCGACCCGTAACCGCGAACGTCAGATGTTCCCTTTCGAGATACGCGTCGCACACAATCGCTAAGCCCCTTTCGTCAGCGCTTGGTGCTGCACACACGGAGGAACGCGGCCTGTTATTTCGCCATAGTCAAACAGCGCATCGGCACATGGTACGGCTGTACGTTCCGGGAGCAATCAAAACAATTATATAATAAGCATTACTACTGTTCACATAGAGAGTGCAGATGGGCACCAACCTGACAGCGCCAGGTTTGCCGCAGCGCTCGATAAGAACGCGCGTCGCCTTAAATTGGTGGAACGTCGATTCCTCCTGAGTGAATTGCAGGTGCATGACGGGACTGGTTGCGTCATCGACATACACACCAACAGCGTGCACGCTGGACCGCGGTCCTCGAGCTAGCGGTGATCCCGCCATCAATCTGGATGAACTCGTCCAAGCGCTCCTATCGTGTGCGTGACTGGTAGACCGTCGGCTGATGCAGTCGACGCAGGATCCACAGGCCTTCGCCCGTCATTCGATATGACCCCTTTCGTCGCCCTGCGGACTCTGAGATTCCCGTGGCTTCTCCAACGCTAGGGGCCGGCCCAAAAATTGGCGTATCAACCGCGGATAATCGTGAGCACGATCGGAACAAGGCATCTCGACAGCGTCTCGCTGCGCGAGATTTGTGTCCGGAAACCAGTCCACGGCCCAAATTCCGAGCCGCACAACAAGCCGGCGAATCTGCCGCGCCGTCAGTTCCAGCCGTTGCGCGGAACGTTAGCGGTTTCAGCTTGCTATCCACCACGACGTTCAAAATGGTATGGAATTGTCCAGCGGGCGCATCGCGACCGTTCGCTCTGTTGCTGCAGCCATTAAAGCTCCCTGGAACTGGACCTCCGACGGGCTACACGCTTGCGATGAACGCGGGTTTTCCATTGGCAAAACCCAGACGTTCCGGTGTAGCCAAGACCTCACTGAGCCTTCTCGGCGGTTTCATCATATGTTAGAACCCTTGCCCGGACAGCCAGTGGTTCAGATACTTTTGCTAGGATTTCCATAAACCACACAAAGGTGCGATGCAAGTGGCCATTGCGGCGTCGCGGCGCTCTTGTGCGGCAATTACCCTATGGTTCGTAAGCGCCCGGTCATCCCATCTTGAGTCACGGTGAAAGTCTTGGGAGCATCGTGTTCACTTAAATAGGTGGACACGTGAACACTATTGAAGAAGCAGCGGCACCTAGCCGTCGACGACGCCGGCGC
>NZ_JBFPKN010000043.1:0-31798 GCF_040948805.1 Paraburkholderia sp. BR13439
AGTCAGCGTATTTCATAGAGGCCCGCAGGCAGCAATACCGACTGCAACAAGGCCGGATATAGAGCCGCAGCCCATCCTGTCTGTCTGAACACAAGAAAACTGTTGCAAACGGGACGCGTTCATATAGCGGCGCATGAATTCCCCAAAATCTCGAGGGTCATGGTCTTGTAGCGGGTGCGTCCCGTCGCACGGTAGTCCTTCCAGCGGAACGTCCGGCCACGCTCATCAAAGGCGACCAGGCGCTGCTTGGAGAAGGCGACGCGGTGCGTGTAGCGTGAGAGTTACTCGAGCACCGCCTCTGGTCCAGCGAACGGGCGCGTGGAGTAGACCACCCATTCGCAGGCACGCAGCGGCACGAGCCACCGGGCAAAGGCGGCGGGATCCGCGAGCCCGGTGTACCCGCCGAAGAATTGCAGCTGGCCATGCCGGTGGGCCACTTCGAGTGCTTCGACTGCAGAGCGTCAAGCATGAAGTCCGGCGCAAGATGACTGTCGCCGCCCAACGGACACCTCGTCCTGATCGATGAGGCTACCCACCATACCGTGGCGGCGGGGATGATTCGGGGGTTTTCTGCGTAAAATGACCGGGCGCGGGTAGGGTTGCGATATTGCGGTTCTGGTGACGCCCGCGAGCGCGCCACGTCGTCCCTCTGACATGGCAGGGGCGTGAGGCCCTACGCCCAGCGCCGATTGCGCGAGTCCGCGCTGCATGGGGCGACATCATGCTCGATCTCAATGACCTGTATTACTTTTCCGTCGTGGTCGAAAAGCGCGGCTTTTCGGCTGCTGCGGAATCGATCGGCGTTCCCAAGGGCACACTGAGCAAAAGGGTGAGCGCCCTCGAGAAGACGCTCGGTCTGCGGCTCGCGAACAGAACCACCCGGAAGTTCTCCTTGACCGAAGCGGGCGCCGACTTTTACGCGCATTGCGTGCGCGTGATGAGCGAGATCCACAATGCCGAGCAGGCCGCCCGGGCTCGCCTGGTCGAGCCAGTCGGACGCGTACGCGTGACATGCGCCACCGGCATCGTGCGCATGGCGCTCGACCAACTGTTGCCCGCCTTCATGGCCAGGCATCCGAGGATCGACCTCGACTTGATGACCTCCAACCGCTATGTAGATCTTGTGGACGAAGGCTACGATCTCGCCTTGCGAAGCCATACCGAACCGTTGCAGAGTTCGTCGCTCGTCGCGCGGCCGGTCGCGCAGACGCGCGTGATTCTCGTCGCGGCGCCGAGTTACTTTCCGCAGGGCCTGCCTGCGACGCCGCAGCAACTCGAAGGCGTCGCAGGCATACAGCTAGCGCGCCGCGACTCGGCCAATGCCTGGCTGCTTCACGCGGACGACCGCCGCACCGCAACTGTCTCGTATCGCGCTCGAATGTACTGTAACGACGCTCCGTTTGCGCGCCTCGCGGCCATTGCCGGGATTGGCGTGGCCGCGCTGCCATCACCGCTGTGCCGCACCGATATCGAGGAAGGACGATTGGCGCGCGTACTTGCCGATTGGCACATCCCGCGAGGGACGCTCAGTCTCGTCTTTACGTCGCAGCGGGGCATGACGCCCGCGTTGCGAGCAACCATCGATTTCCTCGCCGAAGCGCTCCCTGACTTTCTCAATGATTGATGCTATCGCGGACCGAATCTGCAGCGCATCTGAAAATATCAAACAGACTGACGGCCGAGCACCGGGAGGCAAATTACCCGCGCACTGCCCAGTTCCGGGATCAATGCCAACATCCGACGGCGGCATGGCACGAAAGGAACATTTGCGCGCTGATCGGCGGAATCAATCAGAGATGTAAGCAGGAAGCCTTTCCACCAGAAAATCTACCGCGGTTCGCAGGGCCGGAGTCATACCGCGTTGCGACGGAAAGACCAAGCTGAGTGTACCGCGGGGAACGTGCCAATCCGGCAGTACGCACGCCAGCTTTCCATTCGCGATATCCACCCGGCACATCGGCGACGGAAGGGCCGCCACCCCCAGTCCTGCAACTGCAGCACGGCGCGCAAGCGGCGCGTCGTTGCATCGCAATCTAGGAAGGAATGAAACGGTGGCCGTGCGTCCGTCGGCCGCATGAAGGAGCCATGTGCTCGACGAGTCCCGGCGCCCTAGCTGAATGCCAACAACGCCGTCAAGGTCCTGTGGCGCGTCGGGCAGTCCGCGTTGGAAAAATGCCGGACTGGCCACGAGTGTCCATTGCGTTTGCGCGACGGGCCGGGCAATCAGCGAAGAGTTCTGCAACCGCTCGGAATGGTTGCGCAACGCAAGATCGTAGCCTTCTTCGATGAGATCTACGTAGCGGTCGGTCGCCAACAGGTCGATGTCGATCTTCGGATGCTCTGCCATCAGGACAGGGAGAAGATCGTCAAGCGCGAGGCGCACGGTTCCGACGGGGCAGGTCATGCGCACGCGCCCGACCGGCTCTGAAAGGCGCTCCCGCGCCGACTGCTCGGCCTTTTCGACCTCCCCTACGACACGCAAGCAGTGAGCGTGAAATTCAACGCCTGCCTCGGTCAGCGAGAATTTGCGAGTGGTCCGGTTGGCGAGACGCAGGCCCAGCGCCTGCTCAAGGGCACGCATGCGCTTGCTAAGCGTGCCTTTGGGCACGCCGATTGAGTCGGCCGCTGCGGAAAAGCCGCGCTTTTCTACAATCACCGAAAAATAATACAAATCGTTGAGATCGAACACCTTATCGTTCCGTCTGGCAACGATGAAATTATTTTAGGTCAGTTTCAACTTATCCGGTGAAGCAGGCTCGGGGCATTCACGGCGTCGTCCCCGTTGCTGCATCCCCCCGCGGCTGGCTGCCGGCCATCGTCACGCCGCCTCGAGGACACGGCGCGCGGTCAGCCACCAAACCGCCGCACGATCGCGTCCAGGAGAACTCGCACGCGGGCGGATCGATGGAGGTCGCCGTGCGTGCCGAGCCACACGTCGTAGGCCGCGGTGAGGTCCGGCAACACGCGCACCAGCCCGGGCGCCGCGTCGCCGATATAGGTGGGCAGTTCACCAATGCCCGCGCCCGCCTGCAATGCGGATACGAGCGCAAGCATCGAGTTCACCTGCAGTCCCGGCTCGCGCATCTTCGCCTTGAGCGGATAAAGCGGCGGAAACCAGCGGATATTTCCGCCCCCGACGAGGGTGACGATCTCGTGCATGGGCACGCCAACAAGGTTCCGCGGCGGTGGCTCTCTCGCCAGATAGTCGTCGCTCGCATACAGCGCCGTCGTCAGCCCCGGTAGTCGGCGCACGATCGTCGCCGACTCCTCGGGGCGTACATTGCGCACCACGATGTCGTTTTCGCGTTGCGACAGGCTCGAAAACGCCGAGGCAATGTCGACTTCGATCCGGATGGCCGGATGCGCGCGCCGCACCGATGCGATGGCCGGCAATACATAGCCGGTGCCGAGCGCGTCGGACGTGCCGATGCGTACGACCCCGCTCAATGCTGCGTCCGCACCGGATGCGCGACGATCGATCTCGAGCGCGCAGGATTCCATACGATTTGCAGCGTCGATCAGCGCATCTGCGACTTCCGTGGGGACGTAACCACGGGGCGTTCGCATAAACAGCTTGGCCTTTAGCGCGTGTTCAAGCGCCGAAAGCTGGCGGCTCACAGTCGGCGAGTTGCTGCTCAGCTCGCGCGATGCCCCTGCCAGCGTGCGATGCCGATACACCGCAAGAAAGAAGCGCAATTGATTCCAGTCCATGTCAGGCCCGTTCGGGTATGAGGCGTGATTACAGCATAGCCCGATCATTTCATTTTTGTAACATGGCCTTCCGGTTTCGTCCATTTATGTTCCGTTGCGCAGTGTTTAGAGTTAGTCCACATCAACGTAACAGGAAACGTGTCATGAAACTGAATCTGACGGGCAAAACCGCCCTTGTGCTGGGCGCGTCGCGGGGCTTGGGCCTCGCGAGTGCGATCGAACTCGGACGCGAAGGCGCAAATGTGATGATCGCCTCCTCCAACCGTGAACGTCATGCGCAGGCCCTCGCGCAACTGCGCGAAGCAGGCGTGACAAACGCCGATGCGCTTGTAGTCGACGTGAGAAGTCAGGACCACGCCCAAAACGCAATCGACGACACGGTCGCCCGTTTCGGAGCGCTCGACATCCTCGTCAACAATGCTGGCGGGCCGCCGTTCGGCCAATTCCAGGAATTCGACGATACCGCGTGGCAAAACGCATTCGAGTTGAGCTTTCTGTCCGTCGCGCGCTTTACACGTCTCGCGCTTCCGTATTTGCGTCGCTCGGGCGAGGGTCGCGTGATCAATATCATCAGCTTCTCGGTGCGTCATGCAGTGCAAGGGTCGATCCTGTCGACGAGCATGCGGATGGGCGTCGTTGGTCTGGCGAAGCTGCTGTCGCGGGAAGCCGGCCACTACGGTATCACGGTCAACAACGTCGCATCGGGCATGATCCTGACGGACCGGATTCGCGAGTCCGCGCTGAAGAACAAGCTGGCCGAAGGAAAAACCGAGGAGCAAGGCCTGGCCGAACTGGCCGACGAGGTGCCCCTCAAGCGCCTCGGTCGACCGGATGAGCTCGCTGCGCTCGTGGCGTTTCTGGCCTCCGGGCGGGCTGGCTACATCAATGGCACCACCATCCAGGTAGACGGCGGACTCGGGCGTGGCATGCTCTGAATCCCGTGTTCCCTATGGCAGAGAGACTCCTGGTCCGGCCCAACAGGCACGACATAACATCTGTAGTGCCCGATTCATCGGATCGACCAGGATCATCGTTTCGTCATGGAAACTCTATTTCATCCGGCCCCCGCTTTCTCGAAATCAATGTGCCGCCTAGCATTACGTACTTCACGCAGCGAGCGCATGGTCGGAGAGTTCAACTACCGCATGTGGTGGCCGCTCGCCATTGAGTCGCTACCACGATCGAACGTGCGCACGCAAGCATCCGCTGCCTGTCCGGTCCAGCGACGTGCTTCCGTTCCTGCATAACACATGGGCTTTTAAGCATGAAATCGCTCCGCACCCTGCTGCTCCTTTTCGCGCCCGTCGCGGCCGCACTTGCCGTGCCCGTCTACAACCGTGTCGCCCCCACACTCGATGGCTGGCCGTTCTTCTATTGGTGGCAGACCGCCTGCGTTCTTGCTGGCGCGCTTCTTACAGCCGTGGCACATGTTCTCGATGTACAAGCTTCCCTCGATCCGGTGGGCGAACATCCGACTCACGAAAAGGGGCATACGGCATGAGCACGACGCCCGTCCTCGTCTGCGTCGCACTGTTCGCATTGGTCAGCGTGCTTGGCATGCTTGCCTCAAGATGGCGGTGTGCCGATCTCTCCGGCATTCAGGAATGGGGCCTGGCTGGCCAGCGCTTCGGAACCCTCATGAGTTGGTTTCTGATTGGCGGCGACCTTTACACGGCGTACACCTTCGTTGCCGTACCCGCACTGGTATTCGCGGCAGGGGCCGCAGGATTCTTTGCAATTCCGTATGTCGCCATCGCATTTCCGCTCGGCTTCCTTGTGCTACCGCGCCTATCGCGCGCTGCACGGCAGCACGGACACGTGACGGTTGCCGACTTTGTCGAACATCGATTCGAGAGCCGGGCGCTTGCACTTGGAATCGCGCTGACCGGCATCCTGGCCACCATGCCTTATATCGCATTGCAGCTTGTGGGTGTTCAGGTCACGTTGGGCGCGCTCGGCTTTCCCACACACGGCTGGCGGGGCGAATTGCCGCTTCTCGTTGCGTTCGGAGTGCTTGGCATCTACACGTGGTCGAGCGGCCTTCGCGCGCCCGCCATCATCGCGGTGGTCAAGGACCTGCTGATCTATACAACCGTCATCGGTGCTATCGTCGTCATTCCTGCAAGGCTCGGCGGCTTCGGGCATATGTTCCAAACCTTGCCCGCAGCGAAGCTGCTACTCAAGACGCCTGACGCCACGAGCCTCAATGGCTACTCGAGTTACGCAACGCTTGCACTTGGATCCGCGCTCGCATTGCTGCTATATCCGCACGCAATGACGGCGACCCTGGCGTCGTCCTCCGAGCGTGTCATTCGCCGCAACATGGCGCTGCTTCCCGCGTATTCGCTGATGCTCGTGTTCGTGGCACTGCTCGGCGTGATGGCGCTTTCTGCAGGAGTCGGTGCTATGCCCGAATATGCAGCCCAGTTCAAACAATACGGGCCCAACTTCGCTGTCTTTGCGCTGTTCCAGCACTTCTTCCCGCCCTGGTTCACCGGTATAGCCTTCGCGGCGATCGGCATCGGCGCGCTGGTTCCCGCCGCAATCATGTCGATCGCTGCAGCGAACCTCTTTACCCGCAACGTGTGGCGGCCGTTCTCTGCCCGTGACTGCTCCGCCGCACAGGAGACGCGAATGGCGCAGAAAGCCTCGCTGTTCGTCAAGTTCGGCGCACTCGCCTTCGTACTCTTCGTACCCGTTCAATTCGCGATTCAGTTGCAATTGTTGGGCGGCATCTGGATCACGCAAACGCTGCCCGCGGTCGTCCTCGGCCTGTTCGTGCCTTCCGCGCGGGCCCGCAGCGTTTTCGCAGGCCTCGCGGCCGGTCTTGCCTCCGGTACATGGATGGTCGCGCAAAACGGCTTCCGCAGCGCCAGCTTCACCTTGCATCTGGCTGGCGTCGCCGTGCCGGCATATGCAGCCGTGATCGCACTTCTCGTCAATGTCGCCGTCGTGCTCGCTTGCTCGATGCGGTCGGCCCAATCTCGAACCAAAGGAATCCAACGTGACTTGCAAACCTGAGCCTATCGGATCCGGGATGGTCGACGAACTTGTCCGTGACGCCCTGCTTTCGCAATTGCGCTGCCACACCGGAGCGGTCGGCGAAGCCGTCGGTCATATGATGGAACGAGTCAACGCAGGCGTGTTCGACTCGGCCTACCGCAAGCTTGATCCGCAAGCGGGAGACCGTATTCTTGAAATCGGTGTCGGAAGCGGTGGCCATGTCGCTTCGGCGCTCGCCCTCGCGCCTTTTTTGACGCTGACCGGCATTGACACATCACCCACCATGATTGCGGCCGCTCGTTCGCGCAATGCGCAATTAATCCAAAATGGACAGCTTCACCTCGAAACCGCCAGCGTGACCGACATGCCGTTCGAGAACGAAGCATTCGACAAGGTCATTTCGATCAATGCTGTCTATTTCTGGCCGAATCTCACAGCTGGGTTGCGGAAGATACGTCGGGTGATGAGCGACGACGGCGCGCTGGTCATCGCCGCCATGACGCCCGAGGCTTCGCTCCCTGTGCCGTTCGCCGAGCATGGCTTTCGTGTGTACGATCCACTGACGTTTCGCAGGGCATGCTTCGACGCAGGATTCGAGTTCGTGCATATCGGACATTACGCCGAAAAGCGGATCGCGTACGCAGCCGCTCAAACCGGTCGCGAGTTCCTTCTTGTGCGAGCCACTTGCAAATGATCCAACACGCTTCATTAAATTTCGCGATTGTCGAACTTGCAGTCTGGCCGGAAAGCCTTTCGGATCATTCCTTTCCCGGGAAAATGCACAACCGGATGACTGCCTGAACCGATCGTCGAACACCTGGCGGCGTCGCAATCCGCTCACCGATAGAACGGGTTCGATGAACACAACGGCAACTCCATCCCCGTAAGTATGCCCTGGAGAATCGAACCGACTTGCTTCGCGGCGGGTGGCGCAGCTTCGCGATTGCGCGGTCTACAACGCTAGGGATAGGCAGAATCGTCTCTCGTTAAGAGGACGACTTCCGTGAGATTAACTAACCTGCTGAAGCGTGCCACTGGCCGCACGCAAAATGAGCAAACAAGCAACCAACCAGGCAAAAAGTCACGCATTGGGGGTGACGCTGAACACGGCTTGCCACCGGGCATGCCCGGTCCGACGAGTGAAAAAACTGGTTGGTCCGGCACCCGCCCTGCGATTAGCGCGCCAGCGTCTGGCGCAGTGCGTCGACCCTTTACCGCAAACGAGATTCGCTTTGCCCAGGCCGCGTTGCACGAGATGCTGTCGGTGGACGGAAAGAAAGATGTGTACCGCTGGCTCGAAGCGGTTGCCCGGAAAAACAACTTGCCTTCATTGAAAGCCATGGTGACGCTCTATGGCGATTCGACCGATCCCGCCAAGGCGATCAAGAGAAACGACAAGTGGGCGCAATTCCGTCACCAGTTTGCGAGCGAGCGCGCGCAGGAAATTCCGAACGCTTTTGCCATTGCGGCGGTAGAGAGAGCGTTTCCTGGGATGATCACGAAGGGTCTGCTGCACAACAAGGGGGAGTTGAAGCGCCAGATCAAGGTGAGGCACGACCTGTACGTCGCTGACAGAACCGACAGCAAGACGTTCGGTCTTGCGCGCGACTTCTTGGCAAAGCTCCTGGACACGGAAGACAGCCATCAGAGAACCGCCGTCGCAATTGACAATGCGTTGCCTCTCGTAAGCCTTCCAAAAAAGATCGTCTATCTATGGGCCGAGGCATCGCAACCGGTTTCCTCGCCGGGGCCCGGCACGTCAACGGGGCGGCGACCAAATAGGCCCCCCCTCGCCCCAAGACACAAGATAACCAGATAGGTCCGCTTTCATCAATTCGACCGGAAGGTTGCTCGCGTCGTCGAACCGCCCCGCTATGCTTCCCTGTCAGCGCCCCGTTTGCGCAGGAGAGCAGTCGTCGCAGGTGAGCATCTCGGCAAGCCTGTCGGGCGCGTCGATCATCACGTCGTGCCCTGCATCAACTGTCCTGGTCGACCACTGCGGATCGGCTGCGCACGCTTCATAGAACCGTGTGAACGGCGAGCCCTGCCAGCCGGTTGCGAGGATGTACGTCTTCCTTGCGACGCGCGATGCCGCGCCCGTCAACCTGATCCGTTCGCAAAATGTCGCGAGCGGCTGAGGCGAACACTTCGCGTCGACCCACGGCTGGTCTTCGCGGTTGACGCCGAGCATCGTGGCGCGCGGCGGCGGAATCGAGAAGCCGTCATTGTCGGCCGCCCAAGCGAGTTTCGTCGCAACGATTTCGGCGGAACTGTAGTCAAATACTGATTGCCCGTTTTCAGGGACGAAAGCGTCCAGATAGATCAACGCGCCTATCGTGTCGGGACGCTGGTCGGCCACGCCGGTGATCACCATGCCGCCATACGAGTGACCGCAGAGAACGACGTTCTCCAGGTCCTCCATATCGATCAGGCGCACGACGTCCTGAATGTGGGTACCGAGATTGATAGATCCGCTCAGGTGATGAGCTCGCTCCCCAAGCCCTGCCAGTGTTGGCACGAGGACCGTATGACCCTGCGAGCGCAGTCTCGCAGCGACCCGGGTCCAACACCATGCGCCATGCCACGCGCCGTGTACCAGGACGAATGTCCTGCAGTCGCTGCGAAGTTCCGTTGTCGGGGCCGAAGCCGCGCATGCAATCGTAGATGCCGGATTTCGTGCGTGCGATGCCGCACCGGTCGTGTCGATGTGTGACGTTTGAATATTGCTCATTGTGTTACCAGACTCCATGCTTGATACGGACCGCACCGGGCCATAGGTGCCGGGCATCGGCGTGCGACAGGCAACCATGCCGGCTTGCCCGCTCGCACACTTCCGGCAGCGGAGCGCTCACGATAGCAAGCCCACGTCGGGAGTCGGTGTCCGTACCCCTCATTTTCGGCATGCTGCCTGAGAACCTCGCGCGCAATCAGGCGCTGCGTGAGCCACTCGCGCAACGCCGTAGTGTCACGCTGGCCGCTTGCCTTCACGGCGGCGTCCAATTGTTCCTGCTCGATTGCGACTCGGTTGACCATTGCCACCACGCCTGGCGCCAGGATCTCCAGCAACTTCGTTGGCCTGACTGTTGCGCCGGGCACCCCGCCCGGACGGTTGACGGCGCCGTCTGTTGACCGGCGAAGGCCGACGAAATCGGTATTTTCATTCATGGGGCATCCTGCTGTCTGAAGTGAGCAAGGCTTGCGTATGCTCGAACTCATTCGTGATTGCAAGTACCCATTGTGCTGGACCGACCGTTTCGATCTCGCCGTGGCCGCGAACTTGTGGTGTGAAGGGCGAAGGGTGTGACAACCCGCCTTGCCGAGTGGGCCGTAAGCGAAGCGCGAAACGGGAACTCCACGAGTCCGCATGTCGCCAAGCAATTCACCATCATGCTCGACAGCCTTTCCCGACCTGTCGGATCGGCGGCCGAACGGGGCGTTGAGAACGTGATGCGGATGTTCTCGACCGCTCAGGAAGCCGACGAAGAACTGCACGGCGACTCCGCTGCCGACGATGTCCGGGACCTACCGAATCGATCCCGATCACCTGAAAATTCCCCGAAGATTCCCCGCCAATTGCCGCGCGACAGCAAAGATTGGGGTCAGTCGTAGGGAATGGGACATCCGGCCTGAGTGCTGCGGGTTACGTTGCCGGACGGCAGAGAAAATGTACTCGAGTGTTACGTCTTATCAAATGCCGATGTAATGCGCCCGCTTCGTGGGGGCCTCTCCCCTGGCATGCAAGCGAGACTGCAGCCGGGAAAGAGTTATAGTTTCGGTGCCTCGTCAACCTCGGGGCGTGGAAATGCTCTACCCTCACCATTTCCGCTTTTCTTGGAGTGCTAAATGACGATCTATTGGTCCACTGCGTTTCGAACATTGATTCGCAACTTTGTTATTAGAAGTGCAGATGCATCGCCGACAAATAACGGTATCGCCCGCAACCCGGGTTCAGGTCGAAGCAATTCCGCGGACACGGCGGAAGCGCAGCGTTTCCATGGATTGAAACGCGCCCCTTCTCCCACACGGTGCGAAAGGAACGAGACAGGTAAGGTCAATCGCCGTTGGGGCGTGTATGGATCGATACTTCCTCCTGACGCGCCCGCCAGTCCGGACGAGCGGTGGTTCCGAACAGCCCCGCAGATTTCCTTTAAAGTGCTCGGCGCCGACAATCGCAAAAGCACTCCCCCCGTGTCCGACGGATCCGCTTCTGACTTGGAGGCTGAGTTCTTGCGTGCGGAAAAGGCGGCGCGGCGGCATGCCATCCGTATTGAAGACGATGGCGAAATACCCGCCGACACCGAGGCTATGACGACCATCAAAAAAAAGCTTGCGGGTGCAATGGAAGGAATGGAAAAGATGGCGGGCAACACGCAAGCAAGCATCAAGAACATGCTGCTGGAAAACAATGTGGAAGGACTGCAAGAGGCTGCGAATGCCAGTGGTCCGCTGCGATCCTACTTCGCCGGCGTCAGGATCGGGGAACATCTTCTCGAAGAAAAATACGATAACGAGCCGATCCCTGAGGAAATCCGGGCGGCACTGAGAGCCATAAATGCCCTTTACAAAAAGTCCAGCAAGGATTTCGTCGCGTTGGGCCGGACGGACGCTTACTCGGCCTCGAAGCCGCGCAGCAAGGCTGAAGTCGCCACCCTGATGGCGACCTTCGCCGAGTTCGGCGTCCCGATTCGCGAACTCAGAAGCAAGGCAATGAAATACCACTGGATGCGGCACGCGGAGATTGTCGAATAGTCCGTCATTCTCCTTTCGTTCAGAAGTCGACGCTTCTCGTCGGGCGACGTCAGGTCGCCCGGGCAGCGCGCCGCCTGGGACGCCGCCGTCGCCGCCCTCTCAAGCGCTGTGCGATCCCGACTACGATCCCGCCGTCCTCGCTCACGAGGAATTCTACCGTTTCATCGGCATGCCGCGCGCCGCCGGGGTCGGCCGGATGCTCATCATTTCCCCTGCGTAACATCCTCGCCAACCCCGCGTTTGGATTCGGACTGTGGCCGGGCATTCGATCGTGACGACCGCGTGGAGTGCTCCGATTCGCTGTGTGACACATCACTTCGTGTGGTAGGCATTCTTTCGACCGTTGCGCTCGATGAGCGGAGCGTTTCGACCCGCCAACCCATGTTGAAGCTTGCGGCGCCGACGCCGCGCGCGGCAACAGTCACCACCGGCACGGCCGGCAGGGGCACTCCATGCGGTGCGTACATCGGCGATGGCACCGCGATTTAAGCTATAGGCCAGGCGCGTCGTCGGTGCGACGCATGAATACGTTGCCGATTGCGCACTGATCGGAGCAGACGTGTCGCGCTCTGTTCGAGATCATGCGGATGATGCATGGCCTCCAAATCCAGGCAAAGCAGGATCCGGAATTTTCGCCAATAAAGTGAAACAACGAATCGGGGCCTTGTGCGGCATGGTTCCCCGGGGAGTGAGCGGAAATTCTCGGCACCTCGTTCAAGCATGCTTGCCAATTGGCCGCTTTGATCTGGCTTGGGTCAATGCTCCTTCGGGCTTCGAAGCGGCACTTCGCAAGTCGCCATCCACGCGTCACCATATCGGGCAGAATCGATCACGCTTATTCGGGCTCCTTCAATATCGATGACATATTCAATCAAACCGGGTGGCCGTTCGGTCGAGCCTTATGCCGTACCCCGTGACCCTGCACGTAACATCGCTTCAATCGATGAGCAGCGGCAGTCGAGCGCCGCACGCGACCGACCGAATGCCATGTCCAGTTCGCTGGCCGCGCGCACCCCTCCAGAGGTCTGGACCAACGTCGCCCGACGCCTGGACAAGACCGGTCGGAGCGCAATGCGGCGGATCGGCGTGATGAAAGCGGGTGCCGAGGAAGCGACTCGGGGCATCACCGTGGACGACTCGAGCAACTTGCAAAATGCTCTGCAAGTGTTTGGTCGAGGAGGTCTTGATCGGATCACGTTGATAGGCACCACCTTCAATGACGACCATGTAAAGAATCTGCCGCCCGAACTCAAAGGTAAGGTGATTTTTGTCGGATGCGGCAACGTCAACGACGGCGTTTTGGCGGAGTGGGCGCCGTCGCGCAAGAATGGCCAGGGACCGTGGCCTTACTTTGATGCTCTGAAAATGAACGGCTACGGGCTGATGGATGCTGCCAGACTCGCAAACATCGCTGTGCCGCTGCGAGGCCCCGAAAAGAAACACGACGAGCCCGGGGATGCTGACTACAGATACGCAATCCGGTTGTGTTCGGCTGGTTTTTCTGGGGGCGAGTCTGTAGCAATGGCCTACGGTCACTTCGACAAAGTCACAGCCCAAGAAATCGAACACCAGACCTTAGGTTCAAACATTCGCGGGGTGAGCCGCCTACAAAGATTCCAATGGTGGCTTCAGGCCCCGGAAGATGTCCCGCCGAGAAGTAGACCGACGATCGATGCTTTGCGAAGTAATCTTCTGGAGCGTCCAGAGTCCTGCCCGGAGTGGTACCAAGCCGCGATGGAGGCCGTTCGACGAAATCTGGATGCCGCCAACAAGTCGAGCCCGTGCAGGTCATGCCCATCGGGCAGGCCCAAGGAATGAGGAATTCTTGACAGTAGATCAGCTGGCCGCCCTTCGCGATCCGGAGGCGGACGCAGACCGCATCGCGAAGACTGACGCAGATGCACTCAAGCTGGCAATCGGGCTGAGCATTCGCGAAACCGGCCCAACAGTACATGCCTCTACTAGCCAGAAGGCGAGCACTACGAAACGTTCAGTCCGCGATCGGATTCACAGTCAAGTCCCTACTGAAATGGTCCATTTGATTGCTCAGCCCGTCGGCAAGCTTGCTCAGGTGCCCAGAAGCCGAAAAGAGGGTCTTGGGTTCGGTACTCTTCTGAGCAAACTGAAGCCCGTCGCACGCGCGAACAAAAAAGCCCAATTGGGCCATGCCGCTCTCCGGCGTGTGGCGACGTCACGCTTTTAAATTCCCAGCGAGTCGTCGCGACATAACGACTACTGCTCACGAAAGTCCGTCGCCTCTTCATACGTGGGCGGCGCGTCGTTCATCTCCGCCATGGCGCGTTTGCCCAATTGCCACTGCTTGCGCCCATCGCTCCGCGTGACCTGCTCGAGCCAAGGTCCGATGGTATTGTGCGGAATCGCAAGCTTCGCGGCGATCGTTCGCAGCGACAGCGGCGCAATCCTGGGCGCGTCGAGCAGCGCTTTCGCATGGCGCAGCAAATCCGGCGTGACGGTCGCCTTCATGCCTGCCACCGCGTCATTGCCAGCCAGGCTCAATTGGTAGTCGCCCACACGCTCGTCAATATAGCGACCGAGTTCACCGAGCGACAAGCCGGTTTTTATCTTAGCCTCTAACCAATCTCCACCGTTCTGTCGCAATACTTCGCATGCCTCGGCAAGCTTTAACTTCATGGTCGGATTGCCGGTCCCATCGGCAAGCAAATGCGGGTCCTTTGGGGCAAGAGACACCTTCAGGGGCGACTTCTTCGTCCTGCCCGGCGAAAACCGGGCAAGTGCGCTTAGTTCCCCCTCGTTGAGCAGCGCGCTCGTCGTCGATGTCCGGTTCCCCTTCGCTTTCGGTTCAAGCGGCAAAGCAACGGTGGAAGAAAGTCCGCGGAGGGAGTCGATTCTGGACGACACGATCACTACAAGGAAGGGAATGATGACGCTGGCATTATATCGACGCGTTGCATGCCACCGATCGATTCACGCCATGGCGCGCAAAATTGCTTCGCTCTTTCGAACGGTGCTTCGCGCCGCGGCGCGAAAGCCCTGAATTGCGGTTCAAACCACCGAACATTTGGCGTCCGCGCCGAGCAAAACATCGAGGCCTTCGTCGCGCGGAATGGGGATTTCCTCATGGGCTCGCATCGTGAGCGTTCCGCTGCGGATAGCCAGAAGAGCATGATCGTGCCGATGGCGGGCGGATAAATTCCAAATGAGGTTGAGCACAGCGCGAGAGCCTCACCGCGAGAGGTGTTCAACCCGAACGCCGGTTCATTCATTCTTCACCGATCAACCAATCGTGTAGGACAAGCGTATTCGGGCGAAAAGCAATATATCGCGCACGAGGCCTTCGATCCCGACGGGAATATCTCCTGGGACACCGGGCACAAGATGAAAACCCAATTCGATAAAGGACTCGATGGAGAATTTTCGTCGAAGACATTGCCGGTCCCCGACAAATTCTCCGATTTCATACGGACAGTGATTCCGATCTCGACTGAGAGTCGACCCAGCGATCCCATTCAGTTGCGGTGTTTTTGCCGAAGCCGGTGTCACACGCGCTGCTTCGCGCCCGTGGGCTACTGCGTGGAACGTCTCACAAGCGCGATCGCGGCCGCTTTCTCCTCACCCTCAGGAACGACGACGTCGGGCACTACGCCTTTGCCTTCCCACCCCAACGTGGAATGAGGCGCTACCACCATCTTCATCGGAAGGAACATGTATAACCCATGTCCGAGTGGAACGAATCCGCCGGCAATTCCAGCTCCGTCGGTACGTTGCCCCACGATGACGGCACGTTTGAGATTCTGCATAGCGAACGCAAAACCTTCCGCCGCCGATGCCGTATGCGAATTGACAAGAATGTACAGCTTGGCATTTGGATTGCGTCGACCCGGCACATAGGCGTATGTCCACTCCTGCTCGTCTTGACTGCGATCCTTGTAGAATCCATTGAGGTAAAACTTTTCTTCGCCGACGTTATAAAAGTATGAGGCCAGCAACCGGCCCACCGTGCCGCTGCCGCCCGGATTGTCGCGAACATCGATGATGACGGATCTGGCGGTTGCGGTGCCGTTCATCGCGTTCACGACGGATAGGTAAGTCGGCGTCGTCGCGCTCCAATGACCTCTGGCATCGATATAGGCCAGCGACAAGCCAGATTGCAGCT
This sequence comes from Paraburkholderia sp. BR13439, assembly GCF_040948805.1. Taxonomy (NCBI): domain Bacteria; kingdom Pseudomonadati; phylum Pseudomonadota; class Betaproteobacteria; order Burkholderiales; family Burkholderiaceae; genus Paraburkholderia; species Paraburkholderia sp. BR13439. The sequence continues at coordinate 15,599 of NZ_JBFPKN010000043.1, forward strand.
CGACCTCTCTTACGCCGTCGCGCGCAATTGGACCTGCGACCTGAGCCGACTTCTGGGCAGCCGCTTGCGCGCGCGCCTCGGCATCGCAGACCAGGCGCAAGTGCTTGTCGCTGTGCGTCGCCTGCAGATCTTCACCGGCGTTCGTGGCAAAAGCGCAAGCGTCCATGTGGCTATAACGTCCGGCGGCGGCGAGCCTCGCGATCGTATCGGAATAGCGCTTCGACACGTCAGGAAAAGGATACTTGTCCAACAGATCCTTCCTCATCACCTGCGTGATGTCGCGAATGTCGGCGTCCGACAGGGGGCCTTGCGATGCACCGAATGCGAACAGCGGCATTGCCATCAGGGCAATCGCCTTCAAGGTGCGGTAAGCAACGAGTTGATACGAAAATAGCGTTGTCATGGAGTAAGGCTGCTGCCGGATTGAAGCTGGCGATGCGTCGTTCGCCGCGTGGCTCAATTCGTCGTCACGCGCAAGGACGTGTCGCAATTCGGCGATGATCTCAGTTCGCCGACACCACCTGCTTACGCTCGTCGGGCCACTCCGGTGAGACGCTCACAATGCCCCATGCCGCGAGCAGTGCATCAAATGAGGGCGCGCATACTTGGTCCTTGCCGTGAGACAACGGACGCCCCGTCAGCCGGTATTGAACGCGCTCGCCCGATTTCGCGCCCGGATGCCGGATCCGCTCGAATACGCCGCGTTGAATTCCATACTGAATGGCAACTGAGGCGTCGCGCGCATTCAGCACACCATTCAGCGCAATTTGCGCGACCGTCGCAGGGGCGTTGTCGTGCAAATACTCGATCAGTCGAAGAGCGTTGTCATGCAGTTTCATGCGTGATCCTCACCGTTATGTGGCAGGACGCCTGCTCAGGCTGCCATGCACACCCGGTAGGGCGCGGGCGGAAACACTCGCCACGCACCGTCGTTGTGCTGAAAGAAAAAGAGGATGACGGGCCCTTCCGCTCGCCGCGCCTCGACTCGGACGCGTCGCGAACTTCGCCTGCCATCAAGCCGAACGAACCGGACCTTGGCCTCTGAACATGACCAAAGCCATTTCTCGACAAGCACGCGTAGCGAACGGTTGGCGGCCATCATTCACTCTCCTTCAGTTGGGCTCGTGAAGATTCACCTATGCCCGTTTCGGGTGCCATACACTTGACGACCGATTCTAGACAATGAGCCGTGGGCGCAAAAAGCCGGCGCTCGGCGCAACACCGTTTCTTCCCGGAAACGTTCGATGTGGCTCCCGCGTTGCAGAAGATCTGACGATACGGCGCAGCAGGGCGAATTTTCGGTCGGTGTTGTTTAAGCGCACCCGGTACGGCTCTTCACCCAAGGTCCCGTCGAGCGCGAGAACGACATCCAAGAGTAGCGGCCATGCGAAGCGGTACGCATGTTTGCGAAGGGGGCGGCCAAGCCACTACATCTGGTAACGCGAGACACGGCCGCTTACCCTCGCGGCAACTCCGCTAATCTAAACTCGATCCGTCACCGACCCACATAAATCGCACGATGGCGCCGATAACGTCACTCAAGAGCAACAGTGTTGCAGCCGCCGAGTCGTCAGAGTCTCCTCCGCATGCCTCCAATGTTCGGTCTACGAGCCGCAAGAGCAGCACCAGGCAAAAGTTCGTCGGCGAACTGAGAACAGCGCCCGAGTCCAGTAACAGTCGCGCAAGCAATGTGCTTTCTGCGGCAGGTGCAATACGCACTGACTCGAGAGGGCGCGAAACTGCGGTTCGGTCACACCGGCCAAAGACGCCACCAGCGAGCCCGCCGCAGGGGCTTGCGCCCGGGGTTCGACATCACGCCTGGCAGGAGTATGTCGTCGCGCCATTCAGTCAAGCGAACGCGGGCACGTTGCATGACGTCCTTCATGAAGTACCAGCCGGATTTTGTATTGGAATCTGCGCGGAATTCATGCTTTCGCATGCCGAGTTCATGCGACGGCCGGAGGTGCAACGTCGTGAGTCTCAGAATCAACAGGGCCTTGTTGGTCTGACGCAGCAAACAGCCGGATTTACATCGATTCATTCGGCGGTGGCCATGCAACGTACGGGTGATGTTGTTCACGAGAATTTCTATCAGAGTATGGCGAAGTTAGGGTTAAGCCAAAGCCAAACAGCGTCCGTTATCAAAAACGGGTTTAACCTCGCCATGGAAAGTGTGGCAACCGAGCCAATGGGGCTGCGATATTCCAATCAATCGAAATTCTCGCGTGAGAGCACCGATGAAGTTAGCTCATCGGACCTGGCTGAGCACACTCCGAGGCCGGGACGACAAGGGCGGTACCACACAGTCGTGACTTACGGCATGCAAGATGCTCAGGGAAACGCTGCCTCACACGCGATTGCGTTATACACGCCGGCGGCACACGAAGATCCGTACTACGTCATCTTCGATCCTAACGTCGGCACAATGCGGGTCCCGGTTGATCGGGTCGACGAGGTTCTCTGCCGGTACCTGTTCGGTCCCGAGCGGGGCCTGTCGGTTCTTACCGAGCCCGCTGAAGTGGCTTTCATGGAGGCTCAAGTTGATGACCAGTCACACGTCGCACTGATCGACGATTCGTCGGTGCGGCAGGGATCGCCGCGGCCGGAGCTCAATTCCTTCTACACGCAGCGTCGTCAGGTGCGCACGGCAATGGAGAACCTCCGGAAGTTGCGAGCTTCCTGCGACGCTCATCGAAACGACGGCGAGAGCTTTGGCGAACTCTCGGGTCTGATCGACCGATCCCTCACCGCGGCCTCCGCGCTTGAGGTGCAATTGACGAAGTTAAAGGAGCGTAGCCGATGGACCCCAATGGCCGAGCGACGCAAGCTTGACACCAGGCAGCTCGACATCGTTCAGGAGGCGGGGCAGATGTTCGCGCTCTCGCTGGTCAATCTATCGAACAAGGCGCATGTTTTGGTCGAAACACTTGAAGCGCGTCACGATGAGAAGGCCAGCGGACATGTCTCGGGCGTCGGCTTCGTGAGCGATCGAACTGCTCTGAAAGCATTTAAAGACGACGTCGAAGCGTATGAAGCAGGCTGTGAGGGCGTTGACGTCACGCTCACCCGAGGCTATGAGAACGCGGCGCTGAGCGCCGGGCTGACACAGACGGACATATTCCGCACGAAAGTCCGGAATTCGATCGATCACTTCTCGGACAAGGCGAAATCCCGCTTTGCCGGTCTGGTTCCGCGAGGCTTCCGCGCCGGGAAATAGTCGGATCGTGCGCCTCGCGGCGACGCACGACGAAGATTCGCACAACCATACATGACTTCGCGAATCTCCACGCAAGGCCGTCGGCCGGCTGGCGTTCGTCTTATGACTCACGGCCCATTTTTGTTGTCTGGCCGCACAACGCTCCCGCAAGGTCGACTCGATAGAGCGCGTAGTCGGCCGCCTTGATCACGTAGCTCGCATCGCCATCCTGCTCCGGCGCCCAGCTCGCGGTGCCGATGCTGGCAGTGATGCGCCCGTATTGTCTGCCCTGATGTTCTATGCCCAGTTCGCTGATCGCCCCGCGAATCTTCTGAGGCGGGACGGCCGGTCATTCGGCGTGCCGAGCCTTGGACTCAAAACGGGGACGGCCATTGTTGTTTCAGGCACCGCGCCCGCCAAGGCTACAGCGGAAATAACGAGTAGCCTTGTTGCTCGAGGATGGTGGCCGTTGTCAGCCCGGACAACGCCAGCGTCACGGCCTGGGCCTTCCATTCTTCGTCGAAGTCGTACTCGGCCAGCGCCTGAGCGCAGACCGCCACGTCGATGCCGGCACGCCTGAGTTCGTCGATCAGCAGCAGGTTCGGGTTCGATACGCCGAATTTCGCGCGATAGTGAGCATCGTCCAGCGCCAACGGCGTGGCCGCCCCGGACACGATCACGGTGAAGTGCAGATTTTCGATCGGCACGCCCGAGGCGACGTACAGATTCACGGATCGGGCCACCCGATCAAGACTTTCGTTGACTTGCGACGGGCTCTGCGCCCCGCGTGTCACGGCGAAGACGATCTTGTAGTGCTGCCTTGTTGCTGGCGTGTAAGCGGCGGCCTTCGGCATGTGAATCTTGCCGTAACCCGCGATGGTCGGCGTGATCCAAAAGTCAGGCGTTTCCGAGGGCGGAGCGGCGAACGCCCCTGCACAGGTGACGGCAAGAACGCACCCGGAAATCGACGACTTCGGATTGAACATGGCTTACCTCTTCTCAAGCAATATGAGCCGCACGCCAGCCGATTCGCAGCAGGACAGCGCGTCGCGCCGGAAGCGGCTGTTACAAAGCGTGAATGATTGTGAGTTTATGCACCCCAGTTTTGCTTGATGTGACAGGTCTCTCTCTTCCGCCTCTTGCTTCGTTTTTTTGGTCGCCACTTCGCGAAAGTTGCTTGGAGAATTGTTCGGGCTTTTTAAAGGCGGAGACTAGTTACACCACACCGACGAGTCTAAAAAGGCCGGCCACGAAGCAGCGGGTTCGACTCAAACACGAATACCACGTCATATCGTAAATATCGAACATTCTTGTCGTTATTTCCAACCCACTTGTTGAACGCATTTAATGCCGCTCGTTTACTGCCACTCAATTTTTCCTTGGCGGCAAGCCAGCCGTCGAATGCCGCCCAAGCACGCCGCCCCAACTCACCTCTTGTCACGGTCATGACATTGAAATCTGGCGAGATATCGCCTCTTTAAGCAACGGCTGCCTTCGCTCGAATGCACCCCATTGCCGGCCCAATATATGGATCACAGCCTTAATTTCCTGATCGGAATGGCGGCGCGCCCGCAAACCGCGCCGCGTGCGCGGGCACGGTTTCTCACAACGAGCGACCTGCCTGCGCTGCTGGATCTTGAATGCGAGAAGTGGAGCGAGGACCAGGCCGCATCCCAAGACGACTTGCGCGCCCGCATCGAAAACCACCCTGAACTCGCGGTTGGCGCGTTCTGCTCGCGAACCGGCCGAATGCTCGCGTCGCTGTTTCTCAAGCCGGTGCCTGACGACTTCTGCCAGCGCGTCTTTACCTGGAAAGACTGCACCTTGCTGCCGAGCGCCCGACGCAGCTCATCCCTGTTCGGCATCAGCCTGAGCAGCCGCGACCCGATCGGCGTTGAGGTGCTGCTGAACTTCTTCTGGCCTCACGCGCTCAAGGGCGGCTGGCGTCAGATCTACCTCGGCTCCCCCGTCCCAGGGTTGCGCGACTGGCGGCGGCGCCATCCGCACGCCCCCGTGGAGGACTACGTCTTCGACAAGCGCGGCAGCCTGCCCGCGGATCCGCAACTGCGCTACTACCATTCGCGCGGATTCAAGCAAATCGTCTCTGTGAAGCCCGACTACTTCCCCCATGAGCCGTCGCTCGATCATGGCGTCATGCTGCGCGGCGCGATTCCGCTCGCCGCGTTAGGGCCGCTCTGGCGCTCCATCTCACTGCCGGCGGTGCAGCGGATTACCCGCCGCATGACACGTCTGCTATGAACCCTGTGCCCAGAGGCGGCGGCCGAGCGCCCGGGCGCTCGGCGTTCGCCCGCGACTTGGCAGGCGCCCTGTTCCTGCTCGCTGTCGTGGCGAACACGGCGCTGATCGTACACACCGCGCAGCCATGGCTGCGCGCGCTGCTGGCATTGCCGCAGGCACTGCTGATCGGCGGCTGCCAGGAGGCCAAGCACCTGAGCGTGCATGGCAGCTTCCTGTCGAACCGGCGCGCGAACGACATCGTAGGCACAGTATGCGCCGCGCTGTTCGGCGTGAACTTCGTCGCCTACCGGTATTTTCATCTTCAGCACCATCGCGCAACCTGCAGCGACGCCGATCCGGAAGGCCGCCTCTACGCGCTCAGCTGGCGCACGCGCTGGGTCTGGCTGCTCGCGCCGCTGGAGCTACCCTGGGTGGCATTCCACATCAATCGAACCGCATGGTCGATGGTGCCGGCGGCTCGGCGCAGCGCGCGCCGTCAAGCTCTCGCGGGCATGCTCGGCGTCGCGGCGCTGCTCGCCTGCTGCACCTGGCTGGCGCCGCGAGCCGTGCTTTGGGCCTACGCGATACCGCTCGCGCTTCATGCCTGGCTCGACTTCGTGCTGACTCAGGCCGAACACTACGGTGTTGCCGTAGCGTCGTCGAACCCGCGCGATCCAGGCGCGGTGACGCACGATATCGCGCTGCCATTCGGCCTTGGCTGGCTGAACCTGCACCGCTCCCTGCACCGGGTGCACCACCGGCATCCCGGGTTGCCGTGGTACAGCGCGCCGACGCGGTTGCGCAACGATCCCAGCGCTGCCCCCATTTCATTGACCCGCTTCATCCGTTACTGGATGAAAGCCGGCCCGCGCCTCTGGCTCACCAAGAGCGACGCTGCCCCGGCAGGCACCGTATCACTGCCCTCCAGCACCGTCGCACGTTGATGCCCAACGATCCTTCGACTCGTTGCCCTGACGTGGTGACCTGGAACCGGTCCTTGGTGCGCAGCCGTCTGTTCGACGCGCTATCGTTGCTGCTCCCGGCCGGCGAGATATTCTTCGTTGCAACGCTCGAGCAGTGGCTTCGCGAAGCCGGGGAGTCGGTCCCTCCCGGCCTGCGCGAGGACGTCGCCCGATTTATGCGCGAGGAGCGCGCGCATCGGCGGGCCCATGAGCGCTACAACGCCGCGCTGCTCGCCCGCACGCCGGCCGCCGGCGCCGCGGCGGAGCGAGCCCGCCGCGCAGCGGACGAACTGGCCTGTCTGAGCCTGCCGCTGAAGCTCGCGCTCGTAGCCGCGTTCGAGCACCTCACCACTCTGCTCGCACGAGAGATTCTCGAGCGGCGCTACCTCATGGTGGACGATGCGTCGCCACAGAGCCGCCTGTGGCGCTGGCATGCGCGTGAGGAGCTCGATCACAGTCACGTCGCGATGGAAGTGGCCGCGCTCCAAGGCGTAGGCCGCATGCAGCGCGCGCTCGCTTTGTGTCTCGCGTCTGGCTACCTTGTGCTCGACGGCCTGCGCGCCACGCGCGCCTTGTGCCGCTGCGACATCGCCGCCGGGGTCCGACGCCGGCGCGTGCTCGCTGACGCGTGTGCGCTGGCGGTAGGCAGCCTGCCCTCGCTCGGCCGCATGGCGCCGCGCTGGCTGCAGTATCTCGTCCGGCCTCCCGGCGGCCCGCGGCGAGCCGCCTGAAACGAAATTCCTCGTCACTATCCGCCCACCGGAATGCCTATGACACGTTTCGATTTCTCGCTCGCCACCCAAGCAGACGACGCGCAACTGCGTGAGCGCATGGCCCACGACTGGATACAGGGCGCCGCCGCGATCAGCCTGCGGCGCGAGCCGTCGTACTTCGACGCTTGCAGGCTGCAAGGCGACTCCGTCCAGGTGCTCACGGGCCGCGAGCGCGCTAGCGGCCGCATCGTCGTCATGGGCAGCCGCTGCATCACGACCACTTTTGTGAACGGCAGGCCTGAGCGCACGGCCCATCTCGCCGATCTCCGCATCCATCCGGACTACCGCAGCGGAACGCTGCTCGCGCGCACCTACCGGTATCTGCGCACGCTGCACGAGGCCGATCCGCTGCCGTGCTTCACGCTGATCTACGACGACAACGCCACCGCGCTGAACAGCCTCGTCGGCGGCCGAGCCGGGCTGCCGACCTACCTGCCGCGCGGGCGGCTTGTCGCACCGGCCATCCACCTCGCAAAGTGCCGGCCCGAATTGACGGTTTCCGGGGTGGAGCTGCGGCGCGCGCGGCCCGACGAATTGCCGGCGATCGTCGAGTTTCTGAATCGGCATCGGGCCGACCATCTTTGGGCGCCGGTTCTCAGCATCGACGATTTCCGCCCGGGCGGGCGCTGCGGCACCCTCCAGGCGAAGGACTTCTTCCTGGCGCTGCGCCAAGGCCGCGTATGCGCGACGTTGGCCACGTGGGATCAATCCAGCCTGCGCCAGGCGCACGTCGAGCGCTATGCGAGCCCTACCGCCTGGCTGCGTCCCGGCTTACAACCTCATGGCCCGTCTGCGGGGACTGCCGCGGCTGCCGACGCCGGGCAAGGCGTTGCCGTATCTTTATCTCGCCTTCATCGCCGTCGAAGACGACTCGGCCATATTGTTTCGCGCGCTGCTGCGTCACGTCCACAACGCGCTATGCTGCGGACGCTGGCTGTACGCGCTGGCCGCATTGCACGAGAGCGATCCGCTGTCGGACTGCTTTGCCGACTATCACGTTACGTCGTCGCTGGTGCGCCTGTACGAAGTCGACTACGGCGGCGCAATCGGCAGCGAGCCCGGGCAAACAGGGAACGTCCGCGCGGGCGTGGAGTTTGCACTGACCTGAGACGCGCTCAGCGAACAGCTTCGCGCCGTTGTGCTCAGCTTCGCGGCTGGCAGAACGGCGAGCGGCCACGGTGGATACCATGCAGGCCTAAATCATGACTTTCGGTGGCCACGAAAACACGCCATGTCAGGCATCCCCCGATTCAAGGTCTTGCCCCCCACGCGCGGGGGAGCCCCGAGCACTCCAACGCATGTCGAAGGTACTTCGACGCATGCAGGTGGTGCTTCACCGGCAACCCAGATTGCGCTTCCTCCGATTCGCCCTCGTCAAAACCCCGACAGGCATCCAGATCGCTCGCGCCATGCCGCGGTGCTCGATGGCGATCGCTCCAGAGCGACGCCCAGCGTCCCCGTCTCGCAACTCTTTCCGTCGGCCAGGACAACGGCGGCATCCGAGCCGACCGGGAAGAATCGCCTCGGCCAATTGTTCGACACGAAGAAGGTGCTGAATCCCCCCGCCCTGCGGCTCGAAGGCGAGTGGGAAGACGTCGCCCCCCAAATCTGCGAAGAATGGGTCAAGAGCCAGGCTGCGCACGCGGCTGACAAGGTGTCTGTCATGGGATTGGCGAAGATGAAGGCGCTGACCTATGAGCTGACGCATGTCGACAAGAAAGATCGCAGGCTGTTGCCGAAACGTCTCCAGAGAGAGGACGAGAAGTCCTCGATGCAGAAGGTCCGCGAGCGGAGCACCGGAAAGCAGGAGGCCGTGGAAGTGGATTGCACGGAACAGGACTACGTCGATGCCATGGTGCGCGCCTTCCTCGAGGCGGTCGGCGAGGATCCCGACAAGGTGATGGCCAGCTTCAGGAATACGGGCGTCGGTGCGCTCCACCGCCAGCATGCGGTATTCGCATCCCAAGGCAATGGCGCGTTCAGCGCGGCGCAGAACTTCACCCCCGATTTGACAGCCAAGGTCGTCCTCGCGGCCGTTCAGATCGCGACGAGCGCCGTTGTCGCCAAGACCTCGCTGGACTCGGGCCGCAGGCGCTTCCGCAATGCCGCTACCGAGGAAATCATGGCGCTCGGGCGTGCGGACGCGTCTCCGACCGCCAAGACCGGGCCGGGTCTGCTCCGGTCCGTGATCCCGCTGCGAGAACTGGGTGGCGCGCAAAAGACTCTGCGGGAGATCGAGCAAGCGCTCGACGATATTCAGACAGCCGTCGACGCTCAGCAAAGCCCGAAGGCCATACAGGAAGCCAGGGATCGGTTGGAGATAGCCTTTGCGAAGTACTGCTACCTGTCTGACTTGAAGTCGCGGTACAAGGCAGCCAGGGAAATGGTGAAGGTCGAATGGCACGGTAACAAGCGTTACCTTCGAACCAGCTATGCTTCGGCCGCACTCGCTTTTGGCACCGGACTCCTCGGAACCTTGACACCCATCGCCGTATCCGCGGCGGCCACGGGCGGAGTAAGCGCAGCGGCCATTCCGCTCGGCTTCGCGCTCTACGTCGGATACCAGTTGAGCCAAGGCCCAAGCAAGGACGGCGAAGCCAAGGCAAACCGGGCCATCGTTGCGCTGGGCAAGTCCGCCGACCTGCTCGACGGTGATGTCATGGCGCTGCAGCGCGATCGTGCGCAGGCCTATTCGGCCTATCGCAAGGCGAGAAAATCGGCTCGCTTCAAGACCAGCTCCGAGCGGGCCGCCCTCGAGTCGACGGCCGAGAAGGAGCTGCTCGAGGAATTGCACAAGATCACGGCGCGCGACAAGCCCGACCAAAATCAAAAGTTTCAGCCAGCCGACAACTGGAACGACTATACGGAATATGAGGCGACGAAAAAGAAGATCCACGAATCGATCCGAGCTGAACCTTGGAAGATCGACGACCTGCACGAGGAACTCGCGCGGGAGGAGGCGAAATTCGAGGCCAGGCATGCGGCGCATTTCAATCGCAAAACCGTCACCGACGCCTGGAAGACGCCGCTGCGCATTCGCCTGGACGGGGCGCGCAAGCGCCTCGCGGGCGATGTCGCGCGATTGCAGCGCCTGCTGATCGAGAGCAAGAAGCAAGCGCGCCTGGAAGAAGAGGGGAAGAAGTTGCGCCGCCCAGGATGGCAGGAAGCGAACCAGGCCAGGCAGGAACGCCTGATGAAGCATCTCACTTCCAACTTGGTGGACCTGCTCAATCTTGAATTGGCGATGTCTCGTATGCAGTACGTTGTCTCCGAATCAGGAAAAGCTTCCGCAGCGTCGGCGGCGCCCGCCATGAAGAAGCCAATGGAGCAAGCCATGAGGGAGGGGATGGATCCGGCCGTGAGGGACGCGATGAAGCAGGCTCGAGAAGCATTGGCTTCCATCAGGAATCCTCACGTGCGCGCCCTTTTTTGCGGTGACGGCAGGACCCAGGTGGACGAGCTGACGAAAGCCAGAGAACTGGTTGACGGAGAGAAAGAACGTTACACCTACACCAACGCCGGCGCAGCAGCATTGGGAATCTTGTTGACCAACGTTGCCGCACCGGTTACGGGCCTCGCAGTGAACATCGCCAAACTCGACCTGGCGGCTCACGGCATCCACCGCACCTTCGAATTCGGCGACAAGAACATTTTTAACCTTTTCTTCACGAACAGCATCGCCCCGCTCACCGCTCCGTATAACGCCGCAGACCGCACGCCTCATCAGAAAGCGCAAAGGACAAGGATAGCCGCCGCGACGGCTCGGTCCAAGGAAGATCGAATCGACCTCGCGTTCCCGATGCCCGAACTAGGCTCAGGCGTACTGAGCGACAACCATCCGGCCGTCGTGAACCTGATCGACAACCTCACCAGGCTTTCGGGTGTGCCCGACACAATCGCAATAGATGTTCCGCGATCCATGGCCCGATCACCCGAGGACGGTACCCGCGTCAAGACGGACTTGACCACCACGACTGGCTACCAGAAGGAGCGGGCCAAATCGGCATCGATCGGTCAAAAAATGGCTCGCGGGAAGGAACAGGCTGGTGTCTTTTTCCAGGAGGTCGCTACGGCGGCGGGTGCCGTCATAGTGGAACCTGCGGCGGTATTACTGCCGCCTGGTCGGCTCAAGCGGAGCCGTGCCCCGCTCAAGAAGATGAACGAGCTTGACGCCAGTGTGCGCGCGGAGCTCGCAAAAAAAGCGCCCCAACCCTCAGCGATTCCACAAGCTCGCGGGCGACAAACGTCCGACTCAGCCCAGCCGCCAGATCGCCCTGCGCGCAAGCCCGCTCGAGGCACGCGCGGGGGCGGCCGCCGGTAAACGGCGTGATCTGGGCGACCGCACTCAAAGCCATGCCGCGCAGACTAACCGAAACGATCCATTTCGAGATGCGGGCAGGAGGCTTCGCGCATCTCGTATGGGGTTCCAAACCGACGCAGTATCTGGAAACCGGAGACGTGGGCGGCATCTATCCGACGAAGGATTGATACCGTCCGAGTGCATCAGAAAGTTTCTCTGCAATATCTGTTGCGCTAGCGCCAGAGATACGCAAGAAATCCGACAGGTGAAGCGGTTGCCCGTTGACCAGCGTTTTTCCTTGCGAAGTCCTGTGGGATAGGTTCAAAGTGTAGGTTGTCACCCAAGGGTGCTCTCTTGCCAGAAAACGAGTTTAACAACACGGCCGCCGCTTGACAGCGATCGCCGTTGGCGAAGTAACCTCATAAAATGCGAAGCCAGTGGGAGGCTAAAAATCACCCTCCGAATCGGATTGAACTTGCGCGAGCAACCATGCCGCCAACTCCTCCGGGACATCGACGCGCTCATTTTTCAACGCTTCCTGGAACACTTGAGCGTTATATCCGAAATCGTAGTCGCGGTGAGATTGCAACACATACTCCGGGGGAATTGACTTTGTCGCTCTGTAGGCATGTCCTGAAGACTTGCTATCCGGATCGGGTTGCATATCGAAATTAGAGGCGTCCGGAATCAGGACTCGCACGATTGCTTTCTTTCCGTCGTTAGCACCCGCATACTGCCGCGCCACCTCCTTGTCCCCAGTCAGGTAGTGACCTTGCCTTGCCCGCTTCAGGCGCTTCTTCGGCATAGACTGCTCGCCATATCGCCTGAGATAGGCGTCCGTCGCACCACTTGATTTGCGGTCCACATCGAAACCGTACTCCTTAATCGACTTGGCGCTACTCGGACAAGTTCCGTGGTACTTGCGGGCCTGCTTGTACGCGCGCTCCGCGTCGGGCAGCAGGTGATGGATGTCATCATCCGATATAAGCGAAACGTTGCGGGCAGGCGCTGCCAATTTCACCTTCGGCGCACGTGGCTGTTGTACCTTTCCGCCGCCTTGCTTGTCCCTTTCTGAGAACGCTTCCAAAAGACCGAAATGAGCCGCTCCACCGGGTCGCGAAGGGCCCTCTTCCTTAGGCAAACTGCCGTTGGTTTGCGCGGCTTTGTTTTGGATGCCAAATTTCTCGCCATCAAAAATCGTCGGGAGCGTCGATCTATAAACAGGTTTCATGGTGTTTCCGGCCAACCGGCCCTCTAACTATCCGCTCGATCCGCAGCGGTACGGGTACGCGTCCACTTCGCCGCGGACATATCCTCATTCCCAGCCACAGGCCCCAGACGCTGTTTTGCGTGAATTCCGGGACGCCGGGTGGCACCACGAGTAGCCTTTGAAGGACGATTTCGCTGCTGGAATTATCAGCGATGTTGCCTCGTCGCCCGCTCAATACCCCGAATTGCCGCATAGGACAGCGAACATCCGGAATCGCATCGAAGACTGCCGCATACGGCCGATTGCCAATGTCTCGGCTGTCGCCTTCGCGAATCGATCGGCCGATTCGCCTGCGGAGGCATCGATGCTGCCGCCCGGTCAGATAATCTGTGTCTTGCTATCCATTGATCGAGCAACGAGCAAATCACTAAGCAGTCCCATGGAGTAATAGATGAGGACGAGTGGAATCTCCCATTTACCCGGACGGCTGACGGCGTTTGCCCCGGTTACGCTCTTCGGTCCGGTGGTTATGGCGCTAGAGTACGGCGAGAGGCGCAACGAACGTTGGCTTGATGGGATCTTGAACTGCGTTTTCATACCCTTGGAAAGGATGAATCGGATACAAGCGGTTGAGGACGTGATATTGCCGCCCCCTCGCTATGAAGATGTAAAAAAAGATCCATTGATATCATCGAGTCCCCAAGTTGGCCACTCCGGAGAGAGCGCCGACTGAATGGGCTGAGGCGCGGTCGCGCGCCTCGAAATCAGACAGGTGCGCCGTCGACTTACGCGGATCCGAGCCGGCCCCATGCCGAATGACCGTTTCGACTAGCCGCCCCAGCCGTGGTGCTCTCGCCACTCATGTTCATGCCACTCGTGCTCTCTCCATTCGTGGCGGCGCCACTCATGCTCGCGCCATTCGCGTTCGCGCCAGCCGTCGTGATCCCAATCGTGCACCACCACGGGCCCCGGGCCACCATAAACGACAGGCGACGGCACGTACGCAGGCGGCGTTGCCGTGATGACGGGAATGCCGACTCCGAGGTCGAGATCGACATGCGCGGACGCCGCCGTCGAGGCCGCCAATACTGCCAAGCCGAGTGCCAAACCGATAACCTTTTTCATTTCGCTTCTCCTAGTTCGTTCAGCAATAAACCAACGATGAACATGGCTCGGAGTGTAGAAGGCTCGGTCATGCACAGGTGAAACGGCACTGCGAAATAGGTAACGCGGCATTACCGATCGCCTGACGTCTCTTGAGCCAAGCTCGGCACGGAACCGTCCAATTCAAGAACATCGTCCATGACGCGAAGCGATATTTCGAATTCCGAAGCATGCGCAATAAAACCGGCCGGCCAACTGTTATCTTGCCGTGTTTCCGAATCTTTTTACGAGGAGCCGACAGCGATGAATCCGCCGCAACGCGCGCAGCCCTGCATGGCTGCCCGGCTCATGCTCGCCGCCGCCCTGCCCTTTTGCGCGCGCGTCAGCATCGCGGCAGCGGCCACGGGATCGCATCTGATGCTGATCCCGCAAACGCCGGTAGGGCTGATTCGCGGAACATCGATGTTCGTTGTGGATGCACCCGTTGCATTACTGCCCGGTGACCTGCTCACCACCGATACGCGGCATGGCACGGTCCAGTTGGAGGCCATCGACGCTCCCTTCTTGAGCGCATCAATCAAGCGAGCTTCGATCGTTGTCCACGCCACCATCGTGGAGACCGAATTGTTCGTCAAGACCGGCGAAGGCGTGGTGTTCGAGCCGGAAGCTCATCCAGCATCCATTGCTTTGAGCGACGACTTCTACATCCGACGCAAACCCGGTGCGCAACCCGAACAAGAGCCGCGTCCGCCCGGTGGATTCGTCAGCCAGTTGCCGGTCGCATTTCGCGACCCGCTCGCCCCGCTGCCGGGACGAACACCCGCGCCCGATGCGCCGCTTTCCCAGGCTCAAGACGTGACTTACGCCGACATCGCCGACTGGCTGAACAGCCCATTGCCGATGCGTCGGACGTTCGTCCATCGCTTTCGCACGCTGGCGCAGCAAGATCCGTTTCGCTGCTCGATCCGACGGAATTTGGCCGATTTGCCGGAATGGCGCCCCGTGCTCTACCCGCCCCCACTCCCAAGGCCGCATTGGTCGAATCGGCAATGCGCCGACAAGGAAAACTCATGAGACTGTCGTTGAGCGTCAAATTGAATCTCATGTTCGTCGCGATCTTCGCGATAGGCTTCGTGTCGGCCGGCTGGCTCGCACGCGATCAGTTGCAACGCACCGCGGTGGAAGAAACGTTGCAGAACGCACGCGTGCTTATGGCATCGGCCAGCGCCGCGCAAAGCTACACTGCGGAGCAGATCACGCCGCTGCTGCAGACGCAGATGAAGTACGGCTTCGTATCGCAGTCCGTACCGGCGTACTCCGCCGTCGAAATGTTGACGATGCTGCAGAAGGATCTCCCGAACTATGCCTATCGTTCGACCATGCTCGACCCGACCAATCCGCGCGATCGGCCGACGCAGTGGGAAGCGGACGTGATCCAGAAGTTGCACGACAAACCCGAACTCAGCGAGCTGGTTCAGACGCGGGACACACCGAGCGGCCCGACGCTTCAAATCGGGCGCCCGATCCGAATCGACGATGCCGCCTGCATGGAATGCCACAGCACGCCGTCCAGGGCGCCGAAAACGCTGATCGACAAATACGGCCCGAACAACGGCTTCAATTGGCAGATGCACCAAGTGATCGGCGCGGACTTCGTTTCGGTGCCGATGACGGTCGCCCTCGCGCGCGCAGATGACCTGCTCCGAACCTTCATGCTGTCGCTTGCGGTGGTGTTCGGGTCGCTGCTGCTTGCGTTGAATATCATGATCCACCTGCTGGTCACTCGCCGTGTACGCGCACTCTCGCGAGCGGCGGACGAGATCAGCCTCGGCAAGCTCGACGGCCCGGATTTCGGCTCGCGCGGCAACGACGAAATCGACTCGCTGGCCGTGTCGTTCGGCCGGATGAAAACGAGCCTTGTCGAAGCGTTCAGGATGATCGACTCCCACGGCACAGACGCCGAAGTCGAGTGAATTGCATGCGTTTAGCAGAGGACAAGCCAGATATGAACGAGCAACTGATGAAGCGTCGAACCCGCGGCGTAACGATGTGGACGCCCGCCTCCTTGTCCGCGACCACGCCGGACTCGGAATCGCCAGCCAGGGATGTCGTCGCGCTCGGGCGTTCGGGGCGCGGCGTGAGGATCTGGTCGAGCGATGTCCTTCTCGTCGGCGGGGGGGCGAGCGGCGATGTCGATCTGGAGCCTTCGGTTTTCGAGCCGCTTGCTCTCGAGCAACGCGTCGCGCCGGCGCCGCCGGCCGTGCTCGACGAACTCGACTTCGCACGGGCACTAGCAGGCTGTTGAAATACCTCCCGCACACGTCATCCAGGCGGGAGGGGTAAACGTTGAAACAAAGAATCGGACAACACTGAGACTGAAGCGATGCGCGGAGCGGACGGCTATACCGAGTCGATGT
>NZ_JBFPKN010000044.1:0-28875 GCF_040948805.1 Paraburkholderia sp. BR13439
TTCCGGCGTCTCGCACGTGACTATGAACGGCTCCCCGAAACTCTCGCTGGGCTTCATTTCGTCGTCTTCGCAATGCTCATGCTTGTCCACGCCGTGTCAGTACTTCAAAGTTCCTAACACGCTCTAGCCAATCGCGGTGCCTGCCGCCCGGAGTCTGGCCGGCGACAAGCGATCCCACGGACCACGGTAACCCTTATGCGTTTTATGACGCCGGAATGGGGTTCGTGCAGGCAGGAATTGCAACGGTGAAGGAGGAAGGACCGAGTTCTTCCACGAACTTTCGCAAACAGGCGATCTTTACGCTGACCGAAGAAGGTAAGAAGCTGCTGGTTACGAATGAGCGGCAGCCGTTTCCCAGCAAGCTGTACGGCGCATTCTGCTATGGGAAAGCAAAACTCACGAAGGTCCTGAACTGGGACGAACCGATGAAACTAGGCGGCGCCGTGGTCACGACTGTGACGTACGCCTACGAACTAACAGACGTACCGAAGTGGGCGGAAAACAAACAGCTTCAGACGTCATTCCCCGCCTTAGGCAACGACGTCACAGGCAAGGGTAAAGCGAACCTTGGTGTTTCGTTGACCGATGGGCATTGGCAGCCTGCCACCTGATTGGCTCGCTGGGGCTGAAAATCTGCCCAATGCAGCCTCACCGTGCCATGGGCGGAAATCGAACGTGGCCGGTGCCACAGAACGTGCGTGCTCGAAGCAAGAATCGCGAACTTTCGACCGTTACCGCCCTACGACCGAGCCCCTCGGTGATTCACCATTGACTCGCATTCGCTCACAACTGTATGGGCGTCGGGAATCGTTAATGTAGCGCCGAGCTTCATCGCAAAGGCCAATCGACAAGGGTTGACGATTTTCCGGCGTCGGCAGTGACATCGGCTAAGTAAGAACATTTTATCAATAACAAAACGGGGTAACCGTGAAGGAAAGATTTGAGGCAGAAGCGCGGTGCCAAAATCTCATTGACGCGCTTGAAATGCAAGGAATTTGCCGCGGTATTCCAGAGCTGCCGCAGCGGCTGGCCAATACGGTGGACTTGTCGAGTTTCAAGACAATGAAAAGCTCATCACACAGGGCGAGCAATCCAGCGACGTTTATTTTTTGTTGACTGGGACTACGAAGATCATTGTTGGTAAGAAAGAAGTCGATCGCGTTGATGCCGGTCGGCACGTAGGTGAAATGGCGGCAATTGAGGCACTGCCGCGCTCCGCGACTGTGATCGCTGACCGCGCTATTGTCGCTATTAAACTATCCGAGACTCAATTCATCGAGCTGTGCGATCAGTTTCCCCGGATCTACGAGCACCTTGCTGTGGAACTTGCGCGGCGGCTGGAGCGACGCAACAAGGCGCTTGCGCGCTCAGACGAAAAAGTGAATGTCTTCGCGATTTCATCAGTCGAAGCCCTGTCGGTCGCTGAGACCGGTGTCCTCGCGTTCGAACATGCGGAAAACATCAAGTTTTGGAACTGGCCAGACAATGTGTTCGGAGTGAGCAGTTATCCGCTCGACGACCTCGAGCGTCATCTGGACACGGCGGACTTCGCGATTGCCATCGCACAGGATGATGACCTCACTACATCCCGCAAGGAGAGGAAGCCAAATCCACGCGATAACGTCATCTTTGAATTGGGACTTTTTATGGGGAGATTGGGGTTCGCCGCCGAGCCACCTTGATGAAGCCAAAGGGCGTCGCTGTAAAGCTGCCTAGCGATCTTGCGGGCGTGACTACTATCGAGTATCCAGCAAAACTGTCTGAAGACTCACCTGACCGTGACATGGCGGCGGCATGGACGAAAGTCCGTGCGCATATCGAGAAGGTAAATCGATGAACAATGGTGAGATAGCGAAAGTCCGTGATGCAATCGAGCAAGGTCTCGATCGCGCTGAATCCAATTGGGAGAAGGTCGGGCACCTGAGTGAGGCGCGACTGCATAAGTCGGTCGAATCGTACGCTATGGACAGCGCCGACTCGAATATCCCTGGTTATCCAGTTGCGTCAGCAGATAGACCAAAAGTCGACGAGTTCATTGCGCTAGAATTGACATGCGGGGATCGACTCAAAGACTCAAGACAATTAGATCTACGGACTGCAACGGGTCTATTACGAGACGTCTGCGCTTTTGCCTGCCGTCGCCGTTCCCTGTGGCTTTCAAGGCGGGACGGTCACGGAATATTTGGGTGACGGCGGGTTGATATTGTTCGGGGTGGACAAGGACGACAGGGAGAAGTCTGTCCGGCTCGCATACCGTTCCGCGGAGAATTGTATCGGTAGAGTCGAGATGTGGCGCGGTAGCAGTAGGTCCGGTTTGTCTGTTGTCCGCCCCTTTCGTTTGGCGGTGTCCCATTAACCTCGCCGTAACCCCGTTTCCACATCCCGCTCATCGAACCGGACGTGCAGATCTCCCGCATCCGGCTCTCGGACAAGACTTCACGCCTTCACACACGCCAGGCTACACCTCCGCGCGCGCTCAAACGTACGAGACCGAAGTGCCCGTAGAGGTGCGAGGATGGATAGCTCCCGCCCCTTCGTCGCCTGAGCTTATGCTTGTTGCGCAGCCACCGGCGCAACCGCGTCGCGGTGTAGCTGTCGAGCGCACGGTAGGCGCGGCTAACGCTTCCAACCTGGAAGTAGTTGGCCCACCCACGTAACGTGCGGTTCAACTTGCCCACCAACTCCGTGGTCTCTTGCCATGCCATCCTGAGCGCGGTCATCGCATGAATCTTCTCGACCATGCGACGCATACTCTTCTTCGACGGGCGCATACCCATACGGGCCTGGCCAGTCGTCGGTGAGTACATCTGCCCAAACGTGTAACCCAGGAAGTCGAATTCACCTTCCGGGACCTTGCAGATTCGTGTCTTTTCCTCGTTGACCGTCAACTTCAGTTTGCCCATGATCCCGCGCAGGTTCAGCAGCGCCTCTTCGGCCTTGCCTCTCTTGCACAGGATCACGAGATCGTCCGCGTAGGTCACGATGCGACTGCCAAGACTGCGCTGAAGTCCGAGCTTCTTCCATGCCAGTACGAACCGGCGCATGTAGACATTTGCCAGCAGTGGTGAGATGGGAGAGCCCTGTGGGATACCTCGCCGGCCGTCTCTGGCCTCCGTCGTGCGCTTCTTGCGGCCTCGGTTGTCGGTTTCTTCAACGGGACATTCCAGCCACATCCTGATCAGATGCAGCACACGCCGATCCACGATGCGACGCGCGAGCGACAACATCAATTCGGCGTGTGGAATACTTCCGAAGTAGTCCGCCAAGTCCGCGTCAACGACGGCCGTTTGCCCTCGGTGCAGCCGCTCCTCCACCTCGACTACCGCTTGCTGGGCATTGCGCCCCGGGCGGTAAGCGTACTGCTCTGACGGAAGATCCGCTTCGAAGATCGGTTCGAGTACCAGCATCGCTGCTGTCATGCACACCCGATCCCGCAGGGTCGAGATGCCCTGTGGCCTCAACTTGCCATTGGCCTTCGGGATAAACACTCTTCTGATATGGTCCGGTCGGTAAGTCTCCTGCCTGAGCGCAAGCGCCAGTTCACCGAGCCACTTCTCCACCCCGTACGCCTCGACCTCCGCGAAGTCCTGCCGATCGACACCCGGTGCGCCCTTATTCGAGCGGCACTGAGCGTACGCATGCGCCAGCACATCCTCGCTATAGATCTTGTCGTACAGCGCGTAGAAGCGATACCCGGCTTCTGCCTTCGCTTTCGCGTGTAACGCCATCTGCAGCTTCTGAACACGAATCGGAGTTGATAGGTTGCCCAATCTCCACGCCCTCACTACGTATTGCGTCTGTCTTGAACTGAGGCCCCTTTCCTCCGCCGGCATTACACCGGCTTCATCGGTACTACGGGCCTCTCCGTCACCCCAAGGCGCCCGGCCTGTCCCTCACGGGCGTCCGGTTGGTCATCCCTGACCACGCCGAGGGGCTTCCCGTGTTGCGTGCGCTTTCCTTGTGTGCATGCTGTCGCCACTACCCCGGCGCAGCGGCTGGGCGTCCTGCCTGCTCATTCACCCAGACGTATCAGCCTTCCCCGATATGGCTGTCGGGTCGGCCTGCGCATCGACCTTTTCGAGGCTTGCTCAGCGTTCACTCGCGTTACGGCCTGCACACTCGCGCTGTCACCGTATTTCGTGACACGCTTCACCGAAGGCTTCAACCGCTTCGTTACCTCCACGATTGCTCCGGTTGCTTCCGGCTGGAGCGGTTGCCGGGTGGGGCTTTCACCCACTGGAAAAGCGCCGCCTTGTCACGGCGCACGCCATATGCGGTCGCTGATCAACGACGCCATCGCAAAACGTTACTCGCTACCGGCAGTTTCACTTGGAGCTGGGCTCGCAATGAGCAAAGCAATGATCACCTTGGTCGGAATACAAGGAACTATCAGCCTAAAGCGATTGGTTCGTGTGTATGGGATGCCACGAAACTCAGTGGCGGAGTAAACGCCGTCCACGTTTCGCGCGATATAAACGGCGTATGGCCAACATCACAAGGCGGCTTAATGCGATTCAGGCAGCTTGATCTGAAACACGTCGAGGGGTACAAAATGTATAAGGAACCGGCGACAAGCCAACGAGCCCTCGCGAATTGAATGACCGTTTCCCGGGCAGATTGGAGATCTGTCCGAGCGACGTCGCAAGCGAACGACTACTGATGGCCGACTTTTGCCTAGGCGACCTATCCTTTTAATCTACAAGGGGTAACTGCGGGCCGCTGGTCGTATCGGCCACCGGAGATTTCCGCGGGGGAAGAGGGTATGCCTCCGCGAGCATTGCTTCCACTGGATAGAGGTTCAAAAAAGAGCGCGCCTCGTCGATCGATCGGGTTACCTCGCTTGCCCCGTGTCGTAAACACGCCTGTATTCAGGGGCATTCGCATTTGCTCACTGCACCTTCGCGGTATCATCGATCGCAGCAGGCGGACGCATGCTATGACCGATCGTCTGCATTCACTTCTTCATCGTCCTCCGGGAGCTCGAGCGGCGCGTTCGATTCCGCATCTGACCATGCGGCGGGTATGGCATCAATCGCTTTCAACCCATAATCCTCCGGGCACTCAACGATCGCATCGATCTCTTCAATGATGAGTTCGCGTACATATGCGTTCTCGTCCTGCCCGAACCGTCGCCACGCGCGCTCGATGACGTGGTGCACCATCACGACGGATCGCGCATCTATCTCAATCGCTATGCGGATATTCAGAAATGGATTACTCGCCCGTGGAGACTGCCACCGACCAACCAGAAACTTCGCGCTCATCATTCAACCCGGGATGTTATTCGCACCAGCATACCCAGCGCAGACGGTAGTCAAGTTGACGTGCTTGCTCAATCGACAAGCGGTAGCTGCGGATCGCCGGGTCGGTCGGCCACTCGCAATTTACGCGGCGGAAGGGGATATGGTTCCGCGTGCATTGCTTCAACTGGATAAAGCTTCAGAAAGGACCGCGCTTCATCGGTCGATCCGCAGGAGAGCCAATCGCCATACTGCGCCGGCGGGACAATGACGACTGAGCGCTTCTCGGCACCGGGCTTGTGAAAGCGCTTCATCAGCGGATGCTCGTCTGAGTTAACGGTGAGCATCGTGAAGGAGAGGGTATGCGAGCCGTCGACTTCCTTCCAGGGAGCGCCAGAGCCCGGCGATCGCGAGCGGTTCACCGCTAGCTGTGCCGATTCTCCAACGCACAGCCGTACCTGTCTCGTAGTTGGGTTCAAAGAATGCACTACACGGGACAAGGCAGAGTTGGAGATTCTTCCACGCGCCGCAGAAGCTGCGTTTCTTCCCGACTGATTCCGAACGCGCGTTCATCGTATCGAACGCCTTCACACCCGGAGGAATATGCCGCCGCGGAACGATGCCGAACCAAGCGCCAAACGTCTCGAATGCGTCGCCACCGCGGCGCAAGATCGGCGCGTAGTAGTCCTTATAGATCTCGCGCTTGTAGTCGAAGTCCGGCTCCGGGAACAGGCTAAAAGCGTCCCAGGCGTCGTTAGGATTTGCGTCGTAGCTCGTGCACATCAGTTCTCTCCGATATTTCGCCACGTTTCGCCGACGCTCGATGCTTACGGTTGCGGCTTCAGCGCTCCGGTAGCGGCCGAAAAACAGTAAGGCAGCTTCGGGCGACTGGATACCGGTTCATTGCCGTGGTGAGCGTCGAGCCCGTGATCACTTCTGTATCTCATGCTTAAACATTGAGCAAGGCATTCAAATGGGTTGGCTCCCAGTGTCGTGCGCGGACGCACTGCGCATGACATGGTTCCGGCGCCGCCCGAAAAACCGGTGTGATCGTGCGTAGCGACCGTGGCGGTCACTATCGTCGCAGCCAGAGTTGGCGCAATCCCTCGGCGACGCTCACATTGCGCGCTTTCCGACACTGACATGGCGAATTGGCATACACCTGACAATATCGACACCATCTGGCCATCGCATACCTGCCCGAACCATCTCGGCACGTCTCTTGCACGTTCGCTGGCGTCATGCGTGAGTTGTGGAATATCGCTCCAGGCTGCGGCAATAGCGTTGCCGCGCGATGACTCCCGCTTGCCGATTGAACCGGCTCGTTTGGCTGCAAGCTGAAAAAAGCTTCGGATAACATAATGAGGATTACCAAATGCAAAGTAAACAGCACGTGATGGGGGACAGGGATCATCGCGCTTGGGTGGGTCCACCTGATTATTACGACCGCTTGGGTGCCGTGCAATTCGTTACATTGCTTCTGCTGGGGTTGAGAGAGGAACACTTTTTATTGGATATCGGATGTGGTTCACTACGTGGAGGCAGGTTCCCTTTGATGTACCTCAATCCCGATCGCTATTTCGGCATTGAACCGGAAGAATGGTGTCTTCGGCAAGGCATCGAGGCGGAGGTTGGCTCCGCACTTGTCACTTTGAAGCGACCACAATTTTCATTCAATTCTGATTTAAATACAACCAGTTTCAATTGCCAGTTTGACTACATAATTGCCGCCGGCATATTCATGCACGCGAGCAAAACGCAAATTATAACGTGCTTAAAATCAGTGTCTCGGAGTTTGCGATCTAATGGGAAATTTGTGGCGGCTTTTCTGGAGGGAGGTTCAGACAGCAGCTGCGCACACTGGTCGTATCCGGCAGTTCAGTATTACAAGGCTTCAACCCTTCGTTTGCTCGCGGGGGAATGTCGATTAGAGCTCGTCCTCCTCGATGCTCCGCACCCACTAGGGCATCAATGGGTTGTTCTAACGCATATGAAGGAGCAGCAACACGTTAATCATCACCTTGGACTCGATGCGTTCTCGTGGGAAGAATATCTTTCGTTTCAGTTATCGAAACGAGGAATAGCTCCCAAGAGTCATGAAGGCTATTTGCGTCATGACCTGAGCAGGGTCATTCGCGGCGACGACGAATCTGTTGTTCCGCAAGCGAAATTGTCGTCATCAGAGCCACCAATCGACGACGCTGCGGCTCACACAATGGAGACTTAGGGCGCGCGCCAAAGCGCCGTTGTGGCGATTGTCGCCGTGCGATTCTTGACCATCGGCAACGCTGAATGTCCGTGCGGTAGGCTCGCGAGCGCCCGGGGCGCATAACGTTCTTGCTTCCCCTCGCTGTTGAGAAATCGGTAGTTGGCTGCGGACCCCTGAACCAGGGGCTAACTGTTCGCAAGAGACGTTGCGACAGCGCATGATGGGCGGGACCGTTGGCTACGCTTCGCCGTGCGATTTGAAAATACACACGGTTGGCACAACCGCTTTCGAATCTAGCAGTTCGGTGGAGCCCAATTCACGGAAACGGATGCAGACGCTTTTTAACGTGTAGCAGGCGACGGTCTTAATGCTTCGCTCCGAGGGAGGTCTTTGATGTCACAGGTAGCAAAAACAAGGGTATCAAGAGCTGGCACCGTGGACAAAGCGCCGTCAATCCGCTATCCGATATCGAAGATCCATCAGACGTTACGTGATCGGATCTGCACTCTGTATTATCCCCCCGGCACCGTATTGCGCGAGACGGCGCTTGCGGATGAATTCCACGTCAGTCGCACACCGATTCGGCAGAGTCTTCAGAGGCTCGCATACGAAGGCCTCGTGGAAACAAGAAATGGCATCGGTACGATAGTCACGGGCGGTGATCTCCGGGAATATCGTGACACTTACGCATTCCGGCTAAGGTTGAGCGAGATTCTTGGCGACTTTTGCTCTCCAGCAGACGCTCCCCACGCGCTCGAGCGGATGCAACAGTTGGCGGTTAAAGCGACGACGCTGCAACACAGGCCACCGAATTCAGGAGCATTCTGGAAAGTCCTCGATGAGTTGCATTCCGTAATCAACGGCCTCATAACGAACGTACAAGTGCGCCAAGCGCATAACCGCTGTTACGTGCAAGTCTCACGGGTTAGGCTGAATATTGTGGAACTTGTATGGGACGAAGAACTTAGAAGTCTTAATAGGGAGCTGGACGAATGCTGCTTGGCGCTGCGCGCGGGGGACATGCGTGCTCTTGGACTTGTGCAACGCAACCACATCTCGTTCGGTCTCGCACGCATCGCTCGGCTGATCTCATAGTGTGCCGGACAGGTCGTGTAGTTTGGTCGGTGCCGCCGTGCTGTAATTCGAAAATGCGCCAATACAGAAATGAAGACCGGCTCACACAGCCTGACAGAATCACGATGTTCGCGTTCCTCGGGATGTCGCGTTCGACTGCTCTTGCCTGATATCGGTACCTGGGTAGAACTTCAGGCGCTTGCAGCCTATCGGAGCCCTCGGCCTGGCTACATATTCGGATAGTTCGGCCCGCCACCGCCTTCCGGCGTGACCCACACGATATTCTGCGTCGGGTCCTTGATATCGCAGGTCTTGCAGTGCACGCAGTTCTGCGCATTGATGACGAGCCGCTCGTTGCCTTCGTCGTTCTTCACGAACTCGTACACGCCAGCCGGGCAATAACGCGACTCCGGTCCGGCGTAAGTCTGCCAGTTCACGTTGACCGGCACGGTCGGATCCTTCAGCGTCAGGTGCGCCGGCTGATTTTCCTCGTGGTTTGTGTTCGAGATGAACACCGAAGAGAGCCGGTCGAACGTCAGCTTGCCGTCCGGCTTCGGATACGTGATCGGCTTGCACTGCGAAGCCGGCTTCAGCATCTCATGATCGGAATGCTGGTGATGCAGCGTCCAGGGCACGTTGCCGCCGAGCAGCTTCTGCTCGACGCCGACCATCAGCGTGCCGAGGTAGAGACCCTTGCTCATCCACTGCTTGAAGTTACGCGCGCGATACAGCTCGGTGTACAGCCACGACGTCTTGAAGGTTTCCGGATAAGCGGTCAGTTCGTCCGACTGACGGCCGGCCTGTACGGCGGCGAATGCGGCGTCGGCGGCGAGCATGCCGGTCTTGATCGCGGCGTGCGAACCCTTGATGCGCGACGCGTTCAGGAAGCCCGCGTCGTCGCCGACAAGTGCGCCGCCCGGGAACACCAGCTTCGGCAGCGACATCAGACCGCCCGCGGTGATCGCGCGCGCACCATACGACACGCGCTTGCCGCCTTCCAGAATCGCGCGGATCGCCGGATGCGTCTTGTAGCGCTGGAATTCCTCGAACGGTGACAGATACGGATTCGAATAGCCGAGGCCGACCACGAAGCCGACCACGACCTGGTTGTTGTCCATGTGATAGAGGAACGAGCCGCCGTAGGTGTCGTTTTCGAGCGGCCAGCCGGCCGTGTGCATCACCAGACCCGGCTGGTGCTTGGCGGGATCGATCTCCCACAGCTCCTTGATGCCGATGCCGTACACCTGCGGATCGACGCCGTCGCGCAGCTTGAACTTCTCGTTCAGCTGGCGGCCGAGGTGGCCGCGCGCGCCTTCGCAGAACAGCGTGTACTTCGCGTGCAGCTCCATGCCGAGCTGGAAGTTCTCGGTCGGCTCGCCGTCCTTGCCGATGCCGAGGTTGCCGGTCGCGACGCCCTTGACCGAGCCGTCGTCGTTGTACAACACTTCAGCCGCCGGAAAGCCCGGGAAAATCTCGACGCCGAGCGCCTCGGCCTGCTGACCCAGCCAGCGCGTGACGTTCGCGAGGCTGATCACGTAGTTGCCGTGGTTCTTAAAATTGTCCGGCAGCGCCCAGTTCGGCACGCTCTTCGCACCCGTTTCGCTCAGAAAGAGGAAGCGGTCTTCCGTCACTTCAACATCTAAAGGCGCGCCATTTTCCTTCCAGTCGCAAATGAGTTCGGTGATGGCGCGCGGGTCCATGACCGCGCCGGAGAGAATGTGCGCCCCGATCTCCGAGCCTTTTTCCAGCACGCAGACGCCAATCTCGGCGCCTTTTTCCGCCGCCCGCTGCTTCAGACGGATCGCCGCGGCAAGGCCAGCCGGGCCGCCGCCGACGATCACGACGTCGTATTCCATCGATTCACGCGCGTTCTGCACGGATGCAAGTTGTGAGGTCATGCTCAAGACATTTCTTGTAAAGGTTATTCTCAGCCTACCCGCTTTGAAGTCGAACAGCGCTCACATAAGCGAAGCTTATGGAGCACAAACTGGCGACGCTCCAGGATTCGGGACGGAGCTACCTCTAGCCATCAGCCGAAGAGATAGGCATATGTAGCGATTAAAACCAGTATTCCGACGATCTCCCCCACCACAGACGCTACTGGTTTCGGAGCGAACAGCCGTACGAGGCCTCTCGTCGAAAGGCCAGACAGAAATGCGATGGTGATCGACGCTATCGCTAAATATGCGCCATGCGCGAATGCCAGCAATTGAATTTTGCATCCCGTGGACAACCTTGACGACCCAAATAATGCCACGGGACAAAGTCACCGTACGTGGTCCTCGCCTGTTCGAACGACCCACTTATGACCTTTCATCAGAATTGCTTATTGAAGCATTGGCGAGCATCTTCGGGTGCAGACTCTGATCATCGTTTCTGTCAAAGGACATGGCCGTGAACAACTACGATGTTGTCGTAATTGGAGCTGGGGTGATCGGTACCTCGGTCGCGTTTCACCTACAAAAGCTGGGCGCCAGAAACGTGCTGGTACTCGACCGCGCGACCATTGGCGCAGGCACGACGTCACAATCGTCTGGCATTCTGAGAACGCATTATTCGGTAAAGGAAAACGTCGAATTGGCACGTAAGTCGTGGTCGATGTTCAACGATTTCGCTGCCTATCTTGGCGACGAAGAAGCTTCTTGCGGCCTGGTCAAGTGCGGCTACATGATCGTCTCGGCGGATAACGAAAAACTTGAACCGCTCCGTGCATCGCTGGAGCAACAGAAGGCCCAGGGTATTCCCCTCGAACTGCTCGATGCGCAGCAGGCAAAAGAACGCATGCCGATTGCCACCTTCGACGACGCCGCGCTAATCGGCTATGAACCGGAAGCTGGGTTCGCGGATGCATATCTCACTGCAACCAGCTTCGCACGCGCCGCGCGACGTGGCGGCGTGACGATCCGCGAGAACGTTACTGTGAACAGGCTGTTGATCGAGAGCGGAAAGGTGGTGGGCGTGTCGACGAGCGTGGGCGATTTCAGTACCGGTGCCGTTATCAGCACGCAAAACATCTGGACGCCGGAGCTGGCTGGCTGGACCGGCAGGACGCTCCCACTTGCGCCGGAACGTCACGCAGTTCTTGCGCTCGAGTGCCCCGAAGCGCCCTACACTTTCCAGATGCCGGTATTCAAGGATCTCGCATCGGAAGGCATGCTGTATTACCGCAGTTACGGCGGGAACCGGATGCTGGTCAGCGAAGGAGTGGTCGGCGAGAAACTGAGCACGGCAGACACCGAACAGGGAGACATCCCGATGGACTATGTCGTCGATGTCGGCGCACAGGTCGCCGAGCGTTTCCCGGCATACGAGACGGCAGGCATCGCGTCTTCATGGACCGGTGTCTATGACGTGACGCCGGACTGGAATCCCGTGCTCGGCGCGCTGCCAGGTATCGATGGCCTGGTGGTCGGCTATGGCTTCTCGGGCCACGGCTTCAAGCTTTCGCCCACGGTTGGGAAGATACTCGCACAGGCTGCGCTGGGTCGGCCGATAGATGTCTCGCTCAAACCCTACTCTATCGAGCGGTTCGCCACCGGCGAGCTGCTGACCGGCAAGTATGGCCTCGGCGCCGTTTCGTGAAGTGACAGCGTCTGTCGAACTGGCGGTCCGGCCACTCGCTTGCATAGCACCGCAAGCCTGGCGCAATGGCCAAAGTACGACGCGTACCCTGGCAGAGGCCGCTGACGGAGGCTGGCGTATCAGCCTCGCCGACGTCGAACGCGATGGCTCATATTCGCGATTCGTCGGTATGAACCGCGTGTCGCTTGTCGTTCGGGGTGTAGGCGTCACGCTAAATGCCGGCTCAAGACGCATAGACATGCGACGCGGATGTGTGTCGGCGGAATATGACGGAGACGCCATCTGGCAAGCTAGTCTGCTTGACGGGCCAGTCCTGAAACTCAACGCCATCGTCGCGCGAGAGCGCTACACCGCTCGCATCGTGGTTCTACGGGAACCAATGCATCTACCGTCCGGATGCCTCGCGCTCGTGCTGACCCTGCATGGAGCCATGCATGCTGCGTGCACGCGATCTCTGCGAAACGTTCTTGCTTCCTGAAGCATATGTCTACACGCGCCCGGAAAACGGCGGCGCGTTCGACATCGAGGCAGCCCGCGATAAGGAACAATACGAGTTGAACGGCGAGGCGCACGACGAAGCTCAGGCGCCCTACGCGGCACTCGTCATTATCGAACAGAAAGCGCGCGGATGACATGCGCGCGCTCCCAAATTCCCCCCCCCGAGCAACGAGGAAACCAGGCATGAAGGTCATGGCAGCAGTTAAACGCGTTGTCGACTACAACGTAAAGGTCCGCGTGAAGGCTGATCAGACGGGCGTCGACATAGGGAACGTAAAGATGTCGATTAATCCTTTTGACGAGATCGCCGTCGAGGCGGCGACTCGCCTGAAGGAGGCTGGAGTCGCTCACGACGTGATCGCGGTCACTTGCGGCCCCGCGCAAAGCGGCGAGACTCTGCGTACGGCGCTCGCTATCGGTGCCGATCGCGCTCTGCATATCCAGACTGAAGCTGAACTGCAACCGCTGGGGGTCGCGAAGCTGCTGAAGGCCGTGGTCGAGCGCGAGCAACCGCAGCTCGTCATTCTCGGCAAGCAGGCCATTGACGACGACGCCGGTCAGACCGGCCAAATGCTCGCCGCACTTCTCGACTGGCCGCAAGCCACATTCGCAAGCGCTATCGAGATCGAGGGTAACGTCGCCACTGTTACCCGGGAAGTAGACGGCGGCCTCGAAGTGCTTCAGCTGGATCTTCCGGCCATCGTAACGACTGACTTGCGGCTGAACGAGCCACGTTACGTGACGCTACCCAACATCATGAAAGCGAAGAAGAAACCGATGGACACGGTCACGCCGGCCGATCTCGGCGTGGATCCCGCGCCGCGGCTGAAGACGCTGAAAGTCGCCGAGCCGGCCGCCCGCAAGGCGGGAGTACGCGTGGCGGACGTCGCCACATTGATCGACAAACTGAAGAATGAAGCAAAGGTGATCTGATGACCACACTCGTCATTGCGGAACACAGAGACGCGGCGGTCTCGTCCGCCACACTGCACACAGTCAACGCAGCGCGCCAGCTCAATAACGGCGTGCACATGCTTGTCACAGGTTATAACGCGCATCCCGTCGCCGAAGCCGCAGCCAGAATCGAAGGCGTCGACGTCGTCATTCTGATCGATGCGCATATTCTGGCCGATGGCCTGGCGGAAAACATCGCCGCACAGGTGATTGCACTGGCGCCGTCTTATACACATGTGCTGTTCGCTGCGACTGCTGCGGGCAAGACCGTCGCACCGCGTGTTGCTGCAAAACTCGACGCATCTCAGATCTCGGACGTCATCGCCATTCATTCGGCCGATACGTTCGACCGTCCGATCTATGCAGACAACGCCATCGCAACCGTGCAGTGCGACGATGCGATCAAGGTAGCGACGATCCGCACTACCGCTTTCGACGCCGCGCCCGCGACTGGCGGCAGCGCATCAATTGTCACGATCGAAGCTGCCGAAGGTACACGGCGGGTACGTTTCGTGCGTCGCGAAGTGGCTGAAAACGAGCGGCCGGAACTAACGTCAGCACGAATCGTCATCTCGGGTGGGCGCGGTATGGGTAGTGCGGAGAACTTTGCGTTACTCGATCCGCTGGCACAGAAGCTCGGTGCGGCGGTAGGTGCGTCACGAGCCGCGGTGGACTCGGGTTTCGCTCCGAACGACTGGCAGGTAGGACAGACCGGCAAGATCGTCGCTCCGCAGTTGTATATCGCCGTGGGCATTTCCGGTGCGATTCAGCATCTGGCCGGCATGAAGGACTCAAAAGTCATCGTCGCTGTGAATAAGGATGCAGAAGCGCCGATCTTTGGAATTGCAGATTATGGGCTGGTCGGCGATCTCTTTTCTGTATTACCGGAGCTAACGAGCCAGATCTGACGCTCGCGATGAGTCCTTCATCATGGGCCGCCGTTCGCTACGGTGGCACAATCCGTTTTTTTCGTCATTCCCCGCGATAGCTATCCGATCGCAAGCCAGCTAGCGCTACATGGCGGAATCTCCTGCCGCGTCAAGCTTTCGCTTCGCACGCCAACCAAGGCCGGCGGAAGCAGCACGGTCCCCATATTGCCGAATAAGACGCACTTGAGTATGCGCCGAACCTTTGGATAGCATGCGAGCACAGTTGCGGACAGCGAGCCGCGATCTGGCAGCAGCACTATCGGCAGTTTCGTGCTGCCGGACACAATCAAAAAACTACCACTAGGCAGTCTATACACCGGGCGGTTCGATATCGGATCAAGACTTAGCATGGACATCAGGCGGCCCTTTGCGCGGTCGCGCTGCCGGCGGGCTACCTGTATCTGCCGACATATCGGCGATCAATTACGGATGTGAAGGCTTGAACGATCGCGGCGAATTTGAGGATATGCCCCCCGCACCTTGACTTGCTCAACGCGACGCATGTCAGGCGCGCGCCAACGAGTTGAATTCCTGAAGCAGATAGCAGCAACGGCTGCGGCTCAATGCACGTGGGTGCTCTCGTGCGGTAGTCCACCCGCACGCCCTCTTCTGGCGCCTCAGCGAACATGCGCCGCTCTTTTTCTCAGCACGCCCATCAACCACATCAAAACAAGCGAAAGCACAATCCAAAGCGTTGCCGCTGCAAGAATAGCCGGGCTGATCTGCTCCCGAAGTCCAGACCACATCTGTCTTGGCAGCGTGAAATACTGCGGACTTGGAAGAATGAAAAGCGCGAAAACTACCTCGTCAAACGATGTGATAAACGCGAGTACCGCGCCGGCCGTCACGCCTGGCATGATGAGCGGAAGCGTTACCTTTCGAAACACCATCCAGGGCGGCGCCCCCATGATGGCGCCCGCCCGTTCAAAGGACCGATCGAGGCCGCTCACAGAGGCAAGCACCGTAACTACAACGAAGGGGATGCCAAGCGCGGTGTGCGCTGCAATGAGACCCCACAAGTTATCAACGAGCCCTACCTTTGCGAATACGAAGTAAGTTCCCGCTCCGGTGACAATCGTTGGTACAACCATCGGTGCGAGAATGAAGCTCATGAGGAGCGACCTGCTGGGCAGCAAACGCTGCCTCAGGCCCAGCGCTGCTGCTGTGCCAATGGACGCAGAAAGAGCCGTTGTGGCAACGCCCACAATGAGGCTGTTCTTGACCGAAAGCAGCCACCTTGGGTTGTCGAAAAACGATTCATACCACCGAAGCGACCACGCATCAGCTTGCAAATGCAACATCGCTCGAGAGAACGTGAAATAGGGTTCCGCGTTGAACGAAAGAGGGATGATGACAAGAACCGGCGCGACGAGGAAAAGAAAGATTGTCGTGCACATTACGGCAAAAAGTATGCTCCATCCCTTTTCGACGGGAGAACGAAACGGCTGGCTATGGACGTTCATGGTTACCCCATCTTGAGATTTTCAGCGCCAACCATTCGGTTGTACACGAAGTAGAGCGCGAGCACCGCAACAAGTAGTACGATGCTAATCGCTGCCGCCAGCCCCCAGTTCAACGAAGTCTGTATGTTGAAAGCGATCATGTTCGAAATCATCTGGCCAGACTGTCCGCCGACAAGTGCAGGCGTGATGTAATAACCCAAAGCAAGGATCAGTACCAGCAAACCACCGGCGCCTACTCCTGGCAAAGTAATCGGAAAATAAACTTTCCAGAACGAAATGAACCGCCCTGCTCCAAGAGATTGTGCAGCTCGCATGTAGCTAGGTGGAACCGCAACCATTACGCTGTATAGCGGCAGAATGAAGAACGGCAACAGGATATGTGTCATGGAGATCAGTGTGCCCGTCAGGTTATAGATCAACATGACACGGTTGTGGTCATTGACCACTCCGGCCAGAACGAGAAGATCGTTGAACACTCCTTGAGATTGCAACATCACCATCCATGCAGTGACGCGAACAAGCATTGACGTCCAGAAAGGCACCAGCACCAGAATCATCAATTTATTCGCAGTGGACTTTGATCGTGTCGCCATGAGGTAAGCAATCGGATACCCCAACACAGAGCACAACGCGGTAACGGCGACGGAAACCAGGAACGTTTTCAGGTAGAGCGAGCGATAGATTCTGCTGTCTTCCGGTTGTGACTCGATACTGCCTTGCTCATCGCGTCGGAAGTCTAGCGCCGCAAGGTAATTATCTAGCGTGAATGGTCGCGTTGCGCGTGCAAGCATCGGTATCACGCCGGGATCAGTCCATACCGGATCCACGTTCGCGAACCACTGAGCAGTCGGTACTTCGTCAGCAGTAGCAGCGCGCCGCGCCGTACGTTCAACGACAGATCGAAGCCCCGAGCGTTCGGCATTCAGTCGCCTCGCGACCAGACCGAGCTTGCCATTTTCTCTTGCAGTAACGAGGTCACGGGCCAGAGCTGTCCACATCTGACCTGCCGCGTCCCTGGAACCGGCGTCGAGGGCTCGAGCGGTCGCCGGAAGAAGGTCGCGCAGCGTTGCATCGTAGACGCTGACCTCAAACATCTTCGCGATCGGCACAACAAAGGTCAGCAGCAGGAACACGATCACCGGCAGGACAAGCAGAAAAGATTTTCGCGTCTCGCGGCGCCTCGCCTTCTGAACCCGGCTCTTTAACGTAGCGCCACATTGTTCGTCATGGGAATCGTCAGGGCCGCTCTCAGCTATTGTCACCGGATTCATGTCGGGCCTCCCGCAGCCAACAGCGCGCGGCTGTCAACTGAGCGCCAGCCGATGGGTAGCGTCTGTCCTGAGCGAAGAGATCCGAGGCTGGACGTGTTCGCGATTTTCACTGAAATTTCGTTGCCGCTCGGAATCTTGCATGTCAGTCTGACGTGATCGCCATAGTAGGTCGACTCAATGATCTCCGAGTTCACACGGTTCTCGAACGCCGTTTCGTGCGAGGCAATCACTACGCGCTCGGGACGCAACACCAGAGACACGCGCGACCCCGACGGCAGCGGCTTTGCAGTGCGTGCCTCAAACTGGCATTCTCCGTGAGTGACTTTTGCGCGGAAGTCGCCGTCCGCCGACGCGTAACATTCGCGTACGACACCGTCCAGCAGATTGTTGTCGCCAACGAACCGCGACACAAACTCGGTGTTTGGGGATTCATAAATCTCGGTCGGCGGACCGATCTGTTCTATGATTCCATTGTTGAAGATTGCGACCCGGTCAGACATGGCCAGCGCTTCATCCTGATCGTGGGTGACATAGACCACCGTCACGCCAAGCATCTTGTGCAGATGCTTGATTTCCGTTTGCATGTGCTCGCGAAGCTGTTTATCCAGAGCACCAAGAGGCTCGTCCATCAGCACCAAGGTGGGCTCGAAGACCAAGGCACGGGCCAGCGCGATCCGCTGCTGCTGGCCGCCAGAGAGCTGAGCCGGCCGACGGGAAGCGAATGCATGCATCTTCACCATTTCCAACGCCGTTGCTACTTTTTTCGCGATCTGGTCTTTGGGAACCTTTCTCGCTGCAAGTGGAAAGGCCACGTTGTCTGCGATCGACATATGAGGAAACAGCGCATAGTTCTGGAAGACCATGCCAATGCCCCGTCTATGCGGCGGCGTCGTTGTCAGATTCACACCGTCGATGCTAATCGTCCCAGCAGTCGGCGCCTCAAAACCCGCCAGCATCATCAAGGTTGTTGTTTTGCCGGATCCCGACGGGCCAAGCAGGGTCAGAAACTCACCCCGCCTGACCGCAAGGGAGAGCGATTTCACCACTTGGGTGCTCCCGTCGTAGCTCTTTTCTACCTGCGAGAATACGACGTGGTTCCCGTCGGCCACTCTCGAACTTCCATTTCGTTGCTGGGAAACGTTTCGCATTTGCGTTACCTTGATCCTTAGCGGGCCATCCAGGCGGCCCAGCGCCGGTTAATTTCGTCCTGCTCATCGTTCCAGAATGCAGTGTCGTTCGCGAGGCCGACCTTCAGATTGGCGGGCGACGTCGGCAGGTTGTCCCGCAAGGACGCGTCAACAAGCTGAAGTGCCGAGCGGCGCGCCGGCGCGTAGCTGATATATTTCGTCTGACTTGCAAGCTGCGGCGACGATGTCGCATACCGGATGAAATCGAGTGCGGCCGCCTTGTTTTTGCTCGCCTTGGAGATCGCAAAGACATCTCCGTTGATGATCTGTCCTTGCCAGACGATGCCGAACGGTTTCTTTTCTTTGGTAATAGCGTCGGTGAATCGTCCATTACCGCCTTCGGTCATCGCGACTTCACCGTCGGCAAGAAGTTGAACCGACTGCGCCTGCGCTCCCCAGAACACCGCACTTGGCTTGATCGTGTCCAGTTTCTTGAAGGCGCGCTCAAGTCCTGCCGGCGTTCGCAGCGTCGCGTAGACCTTGTCGCGAGGCACGCCATCCGCCATCAGGGCCCATTCCAGATTTCCGTTCGGTTTATTGCTAAGTCCCCGTTTCCCCGGGAATTTTTTCAGATCAAAGAAGTCTGCGATCGTCGTCGGTTGGGCTCCGGAGAACTTTCTCTTGTCAAATGCGATTACGTTGGACCAGAGAATGGTTCCGGCACCACAGTCCAGCAATGATCCGTTGACGAAGTCGGCCGATGCAGGCTTGCCATCCGGTGAAGGAGCAAGGGAACTCGCCTTGATGGGGTCGATCAACCCCTCGTCGCAGGCTCGCGCGGCATCCTGAAACTCAAGGTCAATGACGTCCCAAGCCCCAGATCCGGCCTGTACCTGGGAGCGCAGCTCCGCGAGACCGCCGTTGTAATCGGCCGGCAAGATCTTGGTGCCGGTCTTCGCGGTGTAAGGCTCAAAGAAGGCCTTGGACTGGCTGGCGGTATATGCCCCACCGAAAGATGCGATGACCAGCTGTTGAGCCTGAGCCGATGTAGCTGGCAGAACTGCTGCCAGGACGGTGAACAGGCACGCCCGTGCTTGCTTCGATGTGTTTCCGATTTTCATACATACCTCTCTCGACGATACGTTAAGGGTCATTGTCACGAGCTAGCAGGCGTTTAGACCTGCGCCAAGTCCTTCTCCAAACGCCGGGCCAACTGGAGAACCCACTTGTCGGCACCTGCGGCGCCAACAAGTTGCACACTTACTGGGAGCCCTCTGTCATCCTGTCCTGATGGCAGTGCAACTGCGGGCGCTCCGACGAGGTTGAAAAACGAGGTGTAAAGTGTCAGCGCATTCCCGACGGGACACAGTTGCTCGCCGATCGGCACCCTGGTGCTCCCGATCTCAGGGGCGACGATTGGACAGGTAGGTGTGAGAACTACGTCGACATTGTCGAACTGGCGCGAGAAGGAGCGTCGATATTCGGTCAGAAGCCTTTGACATTGCACGTAACTCTCAGCGGACAACTGCTGACCTAATATAAAACCACTCCTGATATCGGCACCATACTTTTCCCCGCACGTCTCGATCAACGGCGAGTGATAGGCGAGCGCCTCGGCGAGCTGGATCGTGAGCGACACTGTTCGAGATTCGGCGGCATCGGGCAACTCGATCTCGTGAAAACGGGCTCCCAGCCCGCGCAGCGCAGCCAGAGCCGACTCATAACCGGCTCTGACCGAGGGTTGAAGAACGAGAGCTGCGTCGGGCAGTACGCCCACCCGGAGCGACCTTGCGCACTTGACGGGACTGAATGTGTCCAGGTCGGTCAGCCATGCCGTAACAATCGACACGTCGTCCGCGCTTGCAGCAATGATCCCCACGTGGTCCAACGTCCAGCAAAACGGGATTACTCCCGTCGAGTCGAGCAGTCCAAAAGACGGCTTGAATCCGGTGACGCCGCACAGCGCGGCAGGAACGCGCACTGAGCCGCCGGTATCGGTGCCCAACGCAAATGGCACGATGCCGGCTGCCACAGCTGCGGCGGATCCCCCGCTGGACCCGCCAGCCAATCGACTCCGGTCCCACGGGTTGACTGTTGTGCCAGTGAACAGGTTTTCGCCGGTCGCGCCATAGGCAAACTCGTGCATATTCGCTTTGCCAATCAGGACAGCGCCAGCATCCGCAAGCTTTCGAACGACTACGGAATCTTCCGTTGGATAGTGCTCCGCATATACCCGGCTCCCGGCCGTTGTCCGGATGCCCGCTGTGTTGAAAGCATCCTTTGCGACGTAGGGAACGCCGTCCAGCAATCCTAGCGAAGCCCCGCGGCGACGCCGATCATCCGCCGCCGCTGCTTGCTCCCGACCGCGTTCACTGGTCACGGTTATCAGGCATTTCAGCCATGAATTGGTCGCCTCCGCAAGCGCCAGACTATGCGCGATAAACTCAGACGACGTAGCGTCGCCATTGGCTAGCACTCGCGACATATCTCTGAGGTTTGTGCCCCGTACCGGTGTCATGATTGCGTACCCTCGGCCCACGGCGGCGCCACGTCGCCGAGATCTTTTGCCCGAATCTCCGCAAGGCGCCCGACGAGACTGGACAGGTCCGATACCACGCCGAAACGCGGGTCCACCAGCTCAGTGAGGTCCTTTTCGGTCCAGCGACTGCCGAAGAACTCCCGGTTGACCGCGATGAGGGTCTTCAGTGCGATTCCATCAGCCATAATCTTCACGCCACCGCCAGCTCGCGAGGATAGTTGGTCAGGTATTCGAAGCCATCCGTCGTAACAACTATCGAATCGCCGACTCGCCCGCCAAACTCGCCTTCGATGGTAATGCCGCCATCGACGGCGAACGTCATGCCTGCCTCAAGCGTGCGCTGTTCGCCGCGCTTGAGCTCTGGCGTTTCGAGGAACGAATATCCGATCGAACGTCCGGTGCGATATCCCGGCGCAAAGCCCGCGTCCTTGTACACCTGCTCAGCAGCCGCATTCACATCTTCGCACCGTACTCCGGGCCTGATCTGCGCCAGTGCCGCCTGTTGCGCCGCTACCGCCGCTTCGTAGACGCGAGCCTGCTCGTCGGTCACCGACCCAACGAAGAACTCGCGGTCGAATCCAAGCTTGTAGTTCTTGAAGTTGGCGATTCCGCAGAAACACAAATACACCGGGTCGCCTCGCTTTAACGTGCGAACCGAGGATCTGCGGTGCACGAGGCAGACGTCGCGCCCCGACTGGAGGATCTGCAGGTTGTAAATGGTCGGGGACACAAATCTGTCCTTGTGCTCATCCAGGAATGACGCTGCTTTACGCGTTCCGGCGGCGACGACAGCCAACGCGATTTCATATTCGGGTACGCCTTCCCGGATCACCTGTTTCGCTGCTTCGACCATTGCCACTGCAACGTGACCTGCCTGCTTCATCGTGGCGATTTCGCTCGAGGTCTTGATCGTCCGAAGATCGAGGATGATCTGACCAACATCGACAATGTGGTCCGCATCGACAAGCAGCGCCGCTGCCACGAGCGGCGGCATCTTTGCGCGCTCGACACCGAGGCGTTTAACCTTTGACGCCGCGAGCACTTCCCGCAGCGGCTTGCGCCACTCGTCGTCAATGCCGTCACACCAGGGACGGATGTCCTTGATCCATGTCATCAGCGAGCACATCTCCGATTCCATCAGAGGAGTAATCAGCACCGGGTCGCGATCTTGCGGAACGACCAGCAAAGTTGGCCTGCCGAAATCCATTCCAAGGTAGTTCCAGAAGCCGCCGAAATAGGCCACTGCATCGGGGTCGCTGATCAGAGCAACGTCAATATTCGCGACGCGGAGTGCATCGCGCAGTTTGCTTACCCGGCCTTCGTATTCGCTCACAGTTCCTCCGTCTCGTTAGCTGTATGCAGCAAGTACACAGCTCCACTCTAGGAACAACAATTTTCACTGTCAAGTACGGGATTCGTCTAGGATAAGCACTGTATTCAACCGACGGAATCGGTTTGATAAACGCAGAAATCTTGTTTTGGTTCCGTCACTTAATGCAGAACCACGTCAAGCGCCCCCTGTAACTCACGGCGCGCGGACCTATAAGTGAAAATTATTTCCCACTATCGCAGATCTCGACTAGTCTGTTGCTGTGTACAGGTTGCGTATAGCTGTGGCTTGTAGTTATCATTGGGCACACGCCGCGCTGGTGCGGCACTGACCGGACGCTCCATCACCGCAACAGCGTCCAGCGAGGAACATCAATGGCACGCGTGGTTAAATTGAAGGGCCAAACGCCGCGACCGGCAGCCAAAGCCACGGCTCCTCGTGGCCAGGCGTCTGACATCTACCTGACAGTTCGCGATCGCATCTGTAGTCTCCACTATCCGCCGGGCACCTTCCTCGGAGAAAACGTGCTGGCTGAAGAATTTCAGGTGAGCCGTACGCCCATTCGTCAGGTGTTGCAGCGACTTGAATATGAAGGCCTAGTCGAAACGAAAAACGGCGTCGGGACGATTGTTAGCGGGGTCGATTTCCGCGAGTACAGGGACACGTACAATTTCCGCCTGCGATTGAGCGAGATGCTGGGAGATTTTTGCTCGCCGCTCGACGCCCCACAGGCGCTTGAGCGCATTGAAAGCCTCATCCCCCGAGCCAACGCGTTACTAAACGGTCCCAGGAATTTCGATGAGTTCTGGTCGGTCTTGCATGAGTTACATTTCGCGATCAATGAGCTGATCAGAAATAAGGAGCTGAGGCAGACGCACGACAGGTGCTATTTTCAGGCATCACGCGTTTGGTACAACTTTGTCAGAGACCTCTGGGAAGAGGAGGTTGAATACCTTAACCGAGAACTCGAAGAGTGCTGCCGCGCGCTGCGCGCCGCCGATATGCGTGCTCTAGGCCTGGTTCAGCGGAACTACATTTCATTTGGACTCGCGCGAATCGCCCGCTTCATTACGGGTTAGGCCACCCCTCCATCGCTGCAGGCGTCAAGAACATCTCCCTCATTTCCAATCCTATATAAAGGAGTACGTATTGTGAGCAACCTTGTTGAATTCAAGGCTGAGTTTGACCAGGGCCGACACAATCGCGCCAAGGCAGGCTTTGTGCTGCTCGCGACCGAGCAAACGATCGAAGATGACATGTTCACCCTTCTCCCGAAAGGCGTCGGAATCCATTTCACGCGAGTCCCCAATCCTGACAGCATCACGCGGAAATCCCTCGACAACATTGCTAGCAGTCTCGCCGAGTCTGCGGCGCGGATTCTTCCGGACGGCAGTCTAGATGTTATTTGCTACGGCTGCACGTCTGGAAGTCTGGTTGTCGGCGAAAAGAAGGTCTTTGCAGAATTGTCGCGAGGCGCCCCGAATGCAAAGACGACAAGCATGGTAACAGCCGTCATTCGCGGTCTGCGGGCGGTCGGCGCGAGGCGTATCGTCATCGGCACGCCGTATCTGGACGAAATCAACGAGATGGAGAAAATCTACCTGGAAAACGAGGGCTTCGAAGTTCTGGCAATCCATGGCCTCCAGCTCGAAAA
The DNA here is from genome assembly GCF_040948805.1 of Paraburkholderia sp. BR13439. Classification (NCBI taxonomy): domain Bacteria; kingdom Pseudomonadati; phylum Pseudomonadota; class Betaproteobacteria; order Burkholderiales; family Burkholderiaceae; genus Paraburkholderia; species Paraburkholderia sp. BR13439. The sequence goes on from NZ_JBFPKN010000044.1 coordinate 23,871, forward strand.
AGACAGCGACATGGTGCGCGTGACTCCGAATAGCATTGCGCAAATGGCGCTGTATCTCGACCGTCCGGACGCTGATGCAATCTTCATTAGTTGTGGGGCACTCAGATCGATCGAAGTCATCGAAGAGATCGAGCAAATAACCGACAAGCCCGTCATTACAAGTAATCAGGCTGTTGCGTGGGATGTTATGCGACTCGCTGGCATCCAGGACCGCATCAGGGGCTTCGGACGGCTGCTGTCCGAGCACTAGGCAACACTCGAGCGGCAGCCGGAGGTCTGTTTCGCATGGTGGGATTGATGCCGGTGTGACGACGAAATTGCTATCTTTTTCCGACTTTCATCGGCATCACAAACCCATCGCATGATTTTTGACCAGGCAAAATCCGATGACACGACCTCGACCAACCATCGACTTGCGGGCTCTGGAAGCATTCGTCACCGTCTGCGAAACGGGGTCGATGACCGCAGCCGCCAAGCGGCTGCAGGTCAGTCAAAGTGCCATCAGCCAATCAATCGCATCCCTCGAACGCGAGCAGAGCACGGAGCTTTTGGACCGGGAGAGCCGGCCGCCCCGGCCCAATCTCGCCGGCCGCGCTCTGCTCAAGCTGGCCGAGCCCCTGTTGAAGCAGGCACAAGATGTCAGCAGCAAGCTTAGGGACACGTCGCGAGGCGAGACGCTGCCGGTTCGACTTGGATGCGTTGACTCGTTCGCTGCCACCGTCGGTCCGGAGCTGATTCGCGCCGTGTCCGGATCAACCCGTCAAATTGAAATGTGGTCTGGGCTTACGCCAGCCCTTTCAGCGCAAATTCATCAGCGCGAGGTTGACGTCGTGGTTTGCACTCAGACCACAATTACCGACACACGACTGGTCGAAGTTCCGCTTTTATCAGAGGCTTTTCTCGCGGTCGCTTCTCGCCGCTGGTTCGAGAGGCATAAGGGAGCAAATCCCGAATGGGGAAGCCTGGCTGCCGAACTGCCGCTGATTCGATACACGGCGCGTTCAGTAATTGGGCAGCAGATTGAGCGGTTAGCTCGACATCTGAATATCGGCAGCGCTCGTCATTACGAATTCGATGCGACGGACCCGCTGCTGAGCCTTGTCAGCGCAAACCTCGGTTTTGCCATTTCCACACCGCTCTGCCTTTGGCAAGCGCGCCACTATCTTGACACTTTAGTCGTATTTCCTCTTCCCAGGAGCCATCTCAGTCGGCGGGATTTTTTCATTTTGCACAGGCGTGGCGAGTGGGACGAACTCGTGGACCAGATCTCGGCTCTTACCGGAAACGTCCTCGACGAGCTGATCCGTCCAGCGCTCAAAAAACTGTTACCGCAGATGCCTGCGACCGCGCTACAACAGTCAAACATAATAAAGGCTCATCGTGACAAAAGTATATGATTTGACGCGAGGGAACGCCCCGCTACTTATTTCGATTCCCCATCTCGGGACAAGCATCCCAGACGACCTGCGAGAGAAATACACCGACTCCGCGCTAAGGCTTTCCGACACTGACTGGCATCTTGACAAACTCTACGAGTTCGCGCATAAGCTCGGGGCGACGGTCACGAGTGCGCACTTGTCCCGCTATGTCATCGATTTGAACAGACCATCTTCTGACGAGAATCTTTATCCCGGGCAACAGACCACCGGCTTATGTCCGGAACAGACGTTCCGTGGCGAGACTGTCTATCGCGATAGGCAGACTCCGACGGCAGATGAAAAGAATTTGCGAGTAAAGTCATACTGGCAACCGTACCATGATCGCCTTGCAGAAGAACTGCGTCGACTTCGCGAGGAACATCCGCATGTACTTCTGTGGGAAGCGCATTCGATTGCGAGCGTTCTACCGCGGCTGTTCCAGGGCAAACTCCCAGATCTGAACATCGGAACGCAGGACGGCCGCACTGCGGCCGATTCGGTACTTCAAGCTGCAATCAATGCAGCAGCGGAAAGCGGGTATTCCTGGATTAGCAACGGCCGATTCAAGGGCGGGTTTATCACCCGTCATTACGGAGTGCCGTCATCCGGTATCCATGCCATCCAGCTTGAGATGTGTCAGAGTACTTACATGGACGAAAATCTTCCGTTTCACCTAATCCCGGATCGCGCGCGGCTGGTTATACCAACATTGGAAACAATGGTCGGTAGGTCACTGGATGCAGTCAGTGCATTGTGAGATCGTCCCGTTGCGATATTCAAAAAAGCGTCCGGCCACTGCAATGTCAAATCGATGTGGGCAAGCAGCGAAGGCCCAATTACCGGAACTCGCTGTCGTAAAGCACCTGTTCGCAAAGACGTCGGCTCAGGTGAACAATCGCGCTGAAAATAGTCACCCGCCCACGCGCCACAATGCGGGGTTTCCGCGAGCGACGTCGCAGGCAGGCAGCGTGCCATGGAACAGAGGCCTAGCCGGGATTCGTAAAAATCCGCCACGGCCTAAGCGGCTGATTTGAATGCGAAATCGATAGTCGAGTCGAGCGGTGGGACGGAGCGCAAGAGATCCAGCAGATAGTCCCCGAACCGGTTGATGTGCTCGCGCCGGTACGGCGACAGCACCTTGAGGACCTCGGCATCGACCGGATGCCCCTTTTCCTGCAGTTCCTTCAGCTTGCGCGACATCCACTGCACGTTGTACAGGATCACCATGCTCGCGACGAGGTGGTTGTACTTGATCACTTTGCGCTGCTCGTGTCGGACGTTTTCGGCGATCACGCCTTCACCACCGAACATCAGCCACTGAGCGAAGTCGTTGAACTGCTTGCTCTTGTTGGTCGCCGCGTGAATCGTGCGACGCAGGTCCGGCTCATTGAGATATTTCAGCAGGAACAGCGTCCGGATCACGCGCCCCAGCTCCCGGAATGCGAAGTAGAGCTTGTTTTTTGTGCTCTCCGATCCGAGGCGGCGCAGGATCGTCGACGGCGTCATCCTGCCTGCTTTGATCGACACTGCAACGCATCATGTCGGCATAGTGACGTTCGATTAGTGCCCAGTCAATCGCCTGACGGCACAAGCTGTCGATGTGCTTGTATTTGCGCCGTCGGTCCGCCTTGTACAGCACGAGATCCTTGATGTTGCGCATGCGCGGCATCAGGTTGATGCCCACTACGTACGACAGACCGAAGACCGGACCGCTTTGTGCCTGCGTATCGCCGTGGATCGTATCGGGCTTGACGTCGGCGCCGTTCAGGATCAGCCCATCGAGGATGTAGACGGCTTCGTGGACGCCGCACGGGATGAAGTGACTGAACAGGGCGATGTACATGTCGGATACGTGATAGTAGCCGATCCCGCCGTATCCCCCATAGCGAACGTGATACTCGGACAGCAACCTCCCTCAGACACGGCGTGGTAATGCCGCCGGGTTCGTCGAGATGGCCGATCAGCGGCGTATCCGGTGCCCAGCGTGCGGGGCTCACGGGCAGGCCGCGCTGCATCAGGTACTGGTCCAACGCAAATCGTGCGAGTGGCGGCAGCACCACCTTGCCAGCCTTCGCCCCCTTACCGGTGAGGTGAAGCCACCGCTCACCGCGCGTGCCGGTCATGATACTGCCGAGTGTAACGCTGACCAGTTCGCCCCGGTCGCCCAACCGAAATCGAGCAGAAAGCGCAGACGCTGTGCGGCGGGAACCGCCCAGCCATGCGACCTTTCCAGGCCATCGGCAATCGTGCGGATCAGTTCCCACTCTCCCGCCGTAAAGGCGCGCGAAATGTCCAGCTACCCATTGCGCTGCGCGCCGCACACCCTGAGGCCGGCAAACGGATTCGCGAGCACGTAGCGCTGCTCGATCAGCCAGCGAAACATTGCACTCGGAACTGACAGCGCATAGGCGATGGAGTCTGGCGACAGCGCGCCCGTGAACGGCCGCCATTCGGACGACGATCGCGGGCGCGCCGGCGCGACCCACCGGGCGCGGGGTGTGGGATGGCGCAGGAAGGCAGGATAAGCGGTCGCATCCTCGCTCATGAGCGAAGACAGCGCCTTGCCGCGCTCAGCAATCGCCCACAGCAGCAGGCGCTCGGCTTCCCGGCGATAGGCACGCTGAGTTTCGGCGGCTTCGTGCCGGTCGAGCCAGGCGCTGATCGCCTGATAGTCATTATCGGCCTTGAGCGAACACATCGGCTTCGGTGCGCGGAAGACACCACACGAGCCGTCGACGTCATGTGGCACGTGGATGTTTTCCCACGGCACCACAGGCTCCGGCGTCGCCACCACGATCAGCGCGCGGGCGCGTTCGGTGAGCACCGGGTGGGCGGCAAAGAAGGTTTCAATGTGCCGTGCGCTGCGCATGCCGAGTCCGTAAATCGTGCGCCACCCAGCGCCGGCGACGAGGGATGCGTACAGTCAGATCAGCCAGCGTCCGGATGCCATGCTGATGCAGCACGGGGACAACACGGGCTGGCAGCCAGACATCGATCACATCGCTCACCTGTGGTTGTGGGATCTCAAGCGTTGGCAAGATATCCAGCGCCCGGGTCGCGGCCTTACGGTGATGGGACCGTTCGCCCACCGCGCACTGGAACAGCTGGGCCAGATCGGCGCGATGCCGGCTGAGGGCGAAACCGGCGAGCTGCCGACGAATCCGTCCGATCACGCCGCGCGCAGACTGGCCGCCTTCGAGCGCCTGCGAGCAATAACGTTCGACCGCCTCGCGAGCGCTGACGCCTGCGTACCACGCGCGCAGCGCGGACAGGGACGCAGGCTCAGGCAAGGACGGGTGCAACGGAACGTTCGGCATCCAGAGATTATAGGCAACGAGATGGCAGGGGAGCGGCGCGTCAGAGGGGTGGCACGTTTCCCGAAACGGGAGTTTCATCGAAAAATGAAATCCTATCGATAACAAGGGTTCGAGCGCGGTGTCGTTGTCAGTTACGAGACGATCCGCCGCTGGTGCGACAAATTCGGCGCGGGCTTCGCACATCGCGTCAAAGCTGCTCGCCGCAAGCCTGGGCGCACATGGCATCTGTACGAAGTCTTCGTTACGTTGCGCGGTGAGCCTTATCTGCTC
>NZ_JBFPKN010000045.1:0-26731 GCF_040948805.1 Paraburkholderia sp. BR13439
ACCTGCAGCGCCTGAACTACTACCACCCGGCACTGCTTCGTTTGCGTCGCTGCGTCTGCAGCAGAGAAACGAGATTATGGAGAGCGATCGACAACCCGTCAAGCCCCTTCTGCGAATTTCTTTTGGGGACAGCACGTGGGGATACGGCCCCTATAGATAAGAAAACGGCAAGCCCCCTTGTGCAAGGACCAACGCGCCCCTATCTACGTCGTGTCCCGCGCATGCACACGGACTCCGCACCCGCGCAGTCTCACGCATGCATGCGACAACAGCGACGATGATTTGATGTGCACCCATGAGCGCGAACCCCCAAGCTCGTATATAATGCGAGCCGCGCAAAATTTCGCATGTCCATCGGCCCGCTTCGAGCGGGCTCATCTTTTTTGCTCCCCAGAGCACAGCCCAACAACCGCGTTGAGTCACATCAGGTGATGCTGAGCCCTGCTCGAAACGCCTGACGGTAGCGTCTTGCGTCTCATAGCGAAGCCTCTAGAGGAAATTACGTGAACCCTTTTGATCGCGAAGATTCGCAACACGAAACCGCCGCCTTCACTGCCAAAGTTCCGTCCGGCCGTTCGGCCAAAGGCAAGGGCGCCGGCAAAGCGATCCCTGTGGCAGCCGAGCTGCCGCCGCAACAAGCCGAAGAACGCCAGCGCCTGATGCGCGCACTGATCCAGCTGGGTAAAGAGCAAGGCTATCTGACCCACGCGCAGATCAACGACCACCTGCCCGACAACTTCACCGCAACCGCCGCGATCGACAGCATCGTCAGCGCGTTCGGCGATATGGGCGTGCAAGTGTACGAGCAGGCCCCGGACGCAGAAACGCTGCTGCTCAACTCGAACTCCCCCGCCGTGGTGTCGGACGACCAGGCCGACGAGGAAACCGAAGTCGCGCTGTCGACCGTCGACTCTGAATTCGGCCGCACCACCGACCCCGTGCGTATGTACATGCGCGAAATGGGCGCGACTGAGCTGCTCACCCGCGCAGGCGAAATTGCGATCGCGAAGCGAATCGAAGACGGCCTACACGAAATGGTGCAGGCGATCGCAGCATGCCCGCTCGCGATCTCCGCGATCCTCGCAAGCGCGCAGCAGGTTGCCGACGGCGAGTTGCGCATCGACGAACTCGTCGACGGTCTGAATGAAGAGACGGCCGCCGCGGAAGAAGTCGCGAGTGCCGATGCGGACGCCGACGAAGACAGCGATGCCGACGAAGACAGCGAAGATGAAGACAACGACGACGTCGGTCCGGCCGATTCGTCGGCGGCGGACGAAGCTCGCCTGAAGCAGCTCACGAACGACTGCCTCGAAATTTTCGCCCAGGTCGGCATTCTGTTCGACCAGATGAACGCGTCACACACGCGCGGCGACGTCACCTCGAAGGCCTATCTGCGCGCACGCGAAGACATTCAGCAGCACCTCGCGAAGATCCGCTTCACCGCACGCACGATCGACCGTCTGTGCGGCGACGTGCAGCACCAGGTCGCGCAAGTGCGCGCGATTGAGCGCAACATCTTGCAGATCGTCGTCTCAAAGGCTGGCATGCCGCGCGAGAAGTTCATCGAGACGTTCGCGGGTAGCGAGGCCGATCTCGGCTGGACCGAGCGTGCCGCGCGCACCGGCGCGTCGACCTATGGTGCGGCGCTCGAGCGTCATCTGCCGGCCATCCAGTCCGAACAGCAGAAGCTCATCGACATCGAAGCGACGGTGTCGCTGCCGCTCAAGCATCTGAAAGAGATCAACCGCCAGATGGTTGCGGCCGAATCGAAGATGCGCAAGGCCAAGAGCGAGATGATCGAGGCGAACCTGCGTCTCGTGATCTCGATCGCGAAGAAGTACGTGAACCGCGGCATGCTGTTCCTCGACCTGATCCAGGAAGGCAACATCGGTCTGATGAAGGCCGTGGACAAGTTCGAATACCGTCGTGGCTGGAAGTTTTCGACGTATGCGACGTGGTGGGTCCGCCAGGCCGTCACGCGTTCGCTCGCCGATCAGGCCCGCACGATCCGCGTGCCGGTGCACATGATCGAAACGATCAACAAGCTGAACCGCATTTCGCGCGAGATCCTGCAGCAGACCGGCCAGGAAGCGCATCCGGCAGTGCTCGCGGAACGCATGGAGTTGTCGGAAGAGAAGGTGCGCGGGATTCTGAAGATCGCGAAGCAACCGGTATCGCTCGAAACGCCGGTCGGCGACGACGGCGATGCGACGCTGGGCGACATGATCGAAGACGCGGCCGTGTCGTCGCCGGCGGATGCCGCGATGCAGGCCGACCTGCGTGCCGCAATCGACGACGCGCTCGATTCCCTGTCGCCGCGTGAAGCGAAGGTGCTGCGCATGCGCTACGGCATCAACACGAAGTCGGATCACACGCTCGAAGAAGTGGGCAAGCAGTTCGACGTGACGCGCGAGCGGATCCGTCAGATCGAGAGCAAGGCGATGCGCAAGCTCATGCATCCGAGCCGCGCGGACCGTCTGAAGTCGTTTCTCGACCGATAAGCGTTTGCCACGCTTGCCGTGCGCGCCGCACGGCAAGTCACACACGTCGTCATACACAAGCAGCGGGATGAACCGGTCGACGGTGAATCCCGCTGTTTGCTTTTGTGCTGTACCTTCCCGGTAGCCTTACGCGCGCGAGCTCTCCGCTTCGCGTCTCCCCTGTTGTCCACAGATTTTGGGAACAAGCTTGTGGACAAGCTGCGCATGACTGCGCTAACTCATTGAGCGTACTGCGTTTCGCGCTGGCGCCTTCGATGAGTCGCGTGTCCTATCGGTTGCCGCACACCGTGCAAACCACCGCCCAACGTCGCACGCTCAACGCGAGGCCAAGCTCAAAAGGCGCCACCATGATCCAGCAGGTTCAGCATGCCTTCGCCGGTCAGCGGCGCAGCCACGGTGCTTTGCCCCAGCATGTGCGCGTCGAGGTAGCCGGAAACCTGCAGCGTGTCGGCGGCAAAGCGCATCAGCCGATGCAGTACGATCGGCGCGCCGCAGCCGAGCGTGAACACGATGATCGCAAGGTTGCCGCACTGCAAGCCGAGCAGACGCGCAACGCTGACGTTGCTACCGAAATGCAATTGCGAGCCGAGCGACGTATTGCCCATCACATGGCGCGTCAGCGCGGCGACATAGAAGCCGCGGATCAGCATCGTGCCGATCGAGAACAGCGCATAAAACAAAAACAGCGATCCGAGCGCGGCCCGCCACGGCGCCACACCCACCCCCGACACGTGGCCGACATGCATCGATGCGAGAGCGCCCTTCAGAAACACCATGAACAGCACCGCAAAAAGAGCGACCACGCCGACGAACGTAACGAGGAACAGACCGTAGACAACCCGCGCCCGCCCCTTGAAGCGAAACGCCAGGCTACCGAAGCCGCTCGCGTTGATGCGGCGCTCCGTCAGACGCATCGACGTCCACGGCAACATCTGGCCAAGCGTGACAACGCACAAAAGCGCATACAGCAGCGCGCGCACACCGTAGCCGAGCGCCGAGCCGGTCATGCCGCCGCGAACACCGCACCACTGCGTGCGGCTCAGCCGATAGCGCTGCGCGCTGAAAAAAGCGCCCGCCGAGAACACGACGATCAGCAGATAAAACGCGACGACAGGCAACGAACCGAGTGCCGCGCTTTTCGTCTGCATGCGCAAGACCACACTCAGCGCGCCAGCCGCGAACGTCGCGCCCAACACGACCACGATCGCGACGAGAAAGCCCTTGAATAGCTCGCCCCCGGTGCCGGTGTACTCGAAGCGCTCGTCCTGAAAGCGCATGTGCGACCAGACATAGCGGCGGTTGTTCGTGGTCGCCCAGAAGCGGTAAATGCCGAGCGTCACGATTTGCAGCAGAAGGCTTCTGAAAAAGATGCCGTAGAGGTCGCCGAGCGTGCCGTCGTAGATCAGCAGCGGCCGCTTCTCGTCGAGTGAATTCATTGCGTTGCCCTCTTTTCTTCATTTAACGTATTTGTGGCCCGCTCACGCATACTCTTGCGGCACTCATGCGGCATGCGTGGGCGAACGCGACGGGCGACGGTGCTTTCCCGTGCGAAGACCGGCTCGCGTGGTGCGAGCCCATGCAAAACCTGTCTTTCAGACACGCAGGGAATCACGCAAAACGGAAACCGACCGGCAAACACATAATTACACGGTTTCGTATCTTTATAAATGGCATTTCCGCATATAAATCGGCCACCTCCATTACGAAATTTGGCAAGGCGCGAATTTATTCAATTCGCATAATCTTGAATTAACGCGCGCAATAACGATTTCATTGGGGGCGATCATTTGACGGTCCACTCGCGAGTGCGCCCCCGCCGTGGCAATCCTGTAGCCTCGCCCCCGGCTTGCCACGGCCGACCTGATGGCGCGGCATACGCGGACGAAAACGATTGCGTATTCACACGCAACGCAATTCACGATTAATAAGGAATGCGGTGAATTCTGCTAAATCGTCGCAATTTTTGGCATTGGAATAAAAAAACCCGGCTGCACATTAGATGCTCGCCGGGTAATCTTCCGCACTGCGCTGATTGTATTGATGCATTGCGGGTTTTATTGCTCCTCGAAGTACAGCTCGAGCGCGCGCTTCATTCGATGCACGCCGGTTTCGATCTCCTCGACCCCGGGCGCGGCAAACGACAGACGCAGCGCCGCCCTATCGACCGCGTCCTTGTAAAACGCGACGCCCGGCACGAACATCACGTTCTGTTCGATGCACATGCGCAGATAGTCGGACGCATCGCGCGCCGCGTTCAGACGCGCCCACACGAACATGCCGCCGGCCGGACGATGAAACGCGATCTGCTGCGCGAGATGCGTGTCGAGCGCATCGCATAGCGCGCGGCATTTCACGGCATATGCATCGATGATGCGCGGCAGATGACGCTCCAACGCGCCGCTCGCGAGGTACTCGGCGGCGATCACCTGGGTCCACGGCGCGCTGCACAGATCGACCGTCTGCTTGGCGACCACGCAGCGCCGCACGATCTCCGCGTGCGCGACCATCCAGCCGACCCGCAAACCCGGCGCGACGATCTTCGACAGACTCGAAAAATGCACGACCCAGTCGCGCGAACCGGGCACCTGCCCGCTCAACGCGAAAAGCGAAGGCACTGCCATGCCATCGAAACGCAGATCACCATACGGATCGTCTTCGACGATCATGAACCGATAGCGCGCCGCCAGGCTCAACAATGCGATTCGACGTTCGAGCGACAACGTCGCGCCAGTCGGATTCGCGAAGGTCGGCACCGTGTACAGCAGCTTGGGAGCGGGACGCAGCGTGCCCGATTCGAGCACTGCGGCGAGCTTCGCGACGTCGAGTCCGTGCTGATCGACGGGCACCGTGACGACGTCGGCCTGTTGCAGCTTCAGCGCCTGCAACGTGGCCGGATACGCGGGCTGCTCGACGAGCACGACGTCGCCGGGCGCCACCATCACCCGCAGCAGCAGATCGAAGCCTTGTTGCGAACCGGTCGTCACCAACAGGTCTGTTGGCGTGCATGGCGCGCCGCGCCGCGCCATCAATTGCGCAAGCTGTTCCTTGAGGATCGCGATGCCATCGGTCGGGCCGTATTGCAGACACAGCGTCGGCTGATGCGAGGCGCGCGCGGCCGCGGCATCGAGTCCTTCACGGTCGAACAGGTCGCTCGCCGGATAGCCGCCGGCGAACGAGATCATGCCGGGCTGCGCGAGGTATTTGAACAGCTCGCGGATCGGCGAGCCACTCGGTGCTTCGAATGCGGGATTGAATGAGAACATGATGACGGCCGCCTGCCTCTCGTGTGAGATCGATTGGGATGTCGAAGACGATCGGCGTCGATTGTCGCCATCGGCGGGATCTGCGGCAAACGATATCTATGCACTACTTATTGCGTTTTCCGCATGACCCCGCATCGGGCCATATAGGGGCGCTAGCTACACCACGTTCTTCTCGATGATCGGCCGGTTTTCGAGCACACGCGCGAAGCTCAGTGAACCGAGGTCGAGCGTCGCATAGCGGCCATGCAGAATCAATTCGCTGATGCCGCGTCCGGTTGCCGGGCCTTGCTGCAAACCGTGGCCGCTGAAGCCGTTCGCGAAGATGCAGTTATCGACATCCGGATGATGTCCAATGATCGCGTTCTGATCGAGCACGTTGTATTCGTAATAGCCGGACCAGCAGTTCTGCACGCGCAGCGCCTCGAATTGCGGCACGCGATTCGCGAGCGTCGGCCAGATCACGTCGTCGAATAGCGCGTGATCGACTTCGTCGAGCGGTAAATCGTCGGGGTCGTTATCGGCCGACGGCGACGTGCCGCAGATATAAGAATTGCCTTCGGGCCGGAAGTACACGCCGCTCGGATCGATCAGCAGCGGGCAGCGTTCGAGCCTTGCCGGCGACGTGACGTTGAAGATACTGCGCCGCCGCGCATGGACGGGCAGGTCGATGCCGATCATCTGCGCGATCTTGCGCGACCACGCGCCGGCCGCGTTGACGACGACATCGCAAGCATAGGTCTCGCCGTCCGCGGTTCGTACCTGAGTGACACGGCTGCCGTCGCGATGCAGCGCGGTGACGTCGGCCGCGACATAGCGCGCGCCGAGCGCCTGCGCTTTCTTGCGCAGCGCCTGCACGAGACCGTAGCCGTCGAACCAGCCCTCGCCGCTTTCGCCAAAAGCGCCGGCAACGAGATCGTCGGTATTGAGCCAGGGGAAGCGCGTTTGCAAGCCATGCGTGTCGAGCAGGCTGATATCCGCGCCGAGGCTTGTTTGCAGCGCGTGATTCTCGCGCAGCGTCGCTTCACCGGCCGATGTCGCGAGAAACAGGTAGCCGCCTTCGTGCAGATCGATTGACGGCCGCGTGCCGTCGACTTCCAGCCGCTCGCCGATCGAGCGCAGAAACTCGATGCCGAACAGCGACATCTGAATGGAAAGCGGCGTAGAAAATTGCTGCCGGATCGACGCCGCCGACAAGGCCGACGACGAACGCGCATAGGTCGGATCGCGTTCGATCACCGTGACGCCGACTGTCGGATCGGACAGCCGCAAGAAATACGCAATCGAACTGCCGATCACCCCACCGCCGACGATCACGACTTTCGAACTCACGTCTTACTCCACGAGTAACGTGGCCGCTCCGGAACGCCGGGCGGCGCAAACGGATTGCTATCTGCAACGCGCGGCCGTGGCGCGCCTGACGGCGACGTCACACTTGCGCGCGTCAGTCGAGATTGAAGTCGATACCCTGCGCGAGCGGCAGCGCCGACGAGTAGTTCACGGTATTGGTCGCGCGACGCATATACGCCTTCCACGCATCCGAACCCGACTCGCGGCCGCCGCCCGTTTCCTTCTCGCCGCCGAACGCCCCGCCGATCTCCGCGCCGCTCGGACCGATGTTGACGTTGGCGATGCCGCAGTCGCTGCCCGACGCGGACAGGAAGCGCTCAGCTTCGCGCAGGTCGCTCGTGAACACGCACGACGACAGACCATGATGCGCGGCATTGTTCGCGTCGACCGCATCGGCGAAATCGGCATAGCGCAGCACGTATAGAATCGGCGCGAAAGTTTCCTTCAGCACGACCGGCGTCTGCGACGGCATCTCGACGATGGCCGGACGCACGTAGTAGCCGCCCTCATAACCCTGCACGTCGACCCGCTCGCCGCCGAACACCTTGCCACCCTCGGCCTTGGCCTGCTGCAGCGCTTCCTGCATGCGGTCGAACGATTGACGGTCGATCAGCGGCCCCATCAGCGTGCCCTTTTCGAGCGGATTGCCGATCGGCACGCGGCTATACAGCTGCTTCAGACGCTCGACGGTCTTTTCGTACACGCTGTCGTGCACGAACAGACGCCGCAGCGTCGTGCAGCGCTGACCGGCCGTGCCGACCGCCGAGAACAGGATGCCGCGCATCGCGAGTTCATGGTCGGCCGTCTGCGCGACGATGCCCGCGTTGTTGCCGCCGAGTTCGAGCAGCGAACGGCCGAAGCGCCTCGCCACTTCGACGCCGACCTTGCGCCCCATTTCCGTGCTGCCCGTCGCGCTGACGATCGACGCGCGCGGATCGGCCACGAGCTTTTCGCCGACGTCGCGGCCGCCGATGATCAGCGCCGCGAGTCCAGCCGGCGCATCGCCGAATTCCTTCAGTGCATCTTCGAGAATCTTGTTCACCGCGAGCGCCGACAGCGGCGTCTTTTCCGACGGCTTCCAGATCACCGCGTTGCCGCACACCAGCGCGAGCGCCGCATTCCACGACCACACCGCCACCGGGAAATTGAACGCGGAGATCACGACGCAAGTGCCGAGCGGATGCCACGACTCCGCCATCCGATGCCCCGGGCGCTCGGACGCGATCGTCAAACCGTACAGCTGGCGCGACAGACCGACCGCGAAATCGCAGATGTCGATCATTTCCTGCACTTCGCCCATGCCTTCCTGCAGGATCTTGCCGGTTTCCAGCGAAACGAGGCTGCCGAGCGCGTGCTTCTGTTCGCGCAGCCGATTGCCGAGCAGCCGCACCAGCTCGCCGCGGCGCGGCGCCGGCACGTTGCGCCATACGGCGAACGCGTCTTTGGCACGGGCGAGCGCCGCGTCGACCTCAGCCGCCGTCTGGCTGGCCACACGGCCGATGAGCGCGCCGGTGATCGGCGAATGAACCGCGATATCGCCGGCTTGTGCGGCGTGGGCAATGCCGAGATCGGCAAGGATGGTGGACGCGTCCATGTGAACCCCTTTAATTTCCGATACGAAACAAGAGTAAGTTCGGAAACTATACACGCGGGTTTTTGTGGCGGCAAGGAGATGCCTGGGGAGTGAAATACCGGTTGACAAAAGGTAGCGTTGTTTCCAGAAGGAAACTTGGTCAAGCTCCAGACGCGTGTGCGAAGCCCGCGCGTCAAGCGTCAAGCATCGGTCGCGCCGTCCCCCTCCGCCGCCGCCGTCAACCGGTCGACCAGCACACGCGCTAACGGCGGCAAGTCCTGCAGGCTGCGCACGCAGATCTTCAGCTTACGCTCGGCCCACGGATCGTTCAGGCCGACGATCGCGATCTGCATCGTCTTTCTGTGCCGCAGCGCGACCGATTCCGGCACGATGCCGATTCCGACACCCGCCTCGATCATCCGGCACGCGGCCTCGAAGTTGCCGACCTGAATGCGAAGTTTGAGACGCGCGCCGAGCGCATCGGCGGCACTCGTGATGAATGCGTGGATCGCACTCGACGTCGGCAGGCTGACGAAGTTCGCGTTCAGCACCTGCGAGAAATCGACCGACGCCTGCCTCGCGAACGGATGCTCGCACGACGTCACGAGCACGAGCCGATCGTCGCGATACGGCAGCATCTGCAGATGCTCGGCATGCACATTGCCCGCGACGATGCCGATATCGGTCGCGCTGTCGGCGACGCCCTTGACGATCTCGCCGCTCAGCACTTCGCGCAGATCGATGTTCACGTCCGGGTGATCGCGCAGAAAACGGCTCAGCACGGCCGGCAGGAACTCGCTTATCGCGGTCGTGTTGGCCCAGATGCGCACGTGGCCCTTGATGCCATCGCCGTACTCCTGCATATCGCCGGCCAGATGCTCGACGCGTTCGAGCACGAGCCGTGCATGATGCACGAAGGCCTCGCCCGCGGGTGTCGGCGTCACGCCCTGGCTGGTTCGATAGAGCAGCTTGATGCCGAGCTGCTCCTCGAGATTCTTGACCCGGTTGCTGGCGGCCGGCGCCGACAGGTGCGAGCGCTCCGCCGCACGCGCGAGGTTGCGCGTGTCGGCGATGTGCATGAGCAAGCGTAAATCGACGAAATCGAAGTGCATGATGAAAGCTGCTAGCGAAGCATGGGCAGGACAGACTTTCATCTTAACCAGGTGTGGTGAAAATTTAGCCGGGGAAAGATCCGAATCGACGGCCTCCCTTCATGCGCGTACGGCCTATGCCGACTCTTGCATCATCTCCGCTTGCGGTATCAGCTCGGCATCGGGCGAGATCCCTTCGAGCGTCTGCTGACTCGTTTCGATGCGCAGCGCGAGAATCGCGAGGCTCAGCAACAACAGCACGCCACCGACCATCGTCAGCACACCCGTCACGCCGAACTGCGTGTAGAGCAGCAGCGCGACATACGGTGTCGACATCGACGCCGCGCGGCCGCACGTGCCGGCCACGCCGGTGCCGCGCAAGCGATGCGCGGTCGGAAACAGCTCGGGGATATAGCCGAACAGGCCGAGCGTGCAGACGGTGTAGATCGTCGTGACGAGCGCGAAGCCGACGACCGCGATCGGCACCGGCGTGCGCATCTGCACGTAGACGAAGCCGAGCACGACCGTTGCAAGCGAGAACAGCATGATGCCGTTGCGCCGCCCGAGGCGGTCCGTTACGAGATAGCCGACCACGGCACCGGCCGGCGCGCCGAACGACATCAGCAGCACGAAGCCGAGCGACTGCACGATGGTCAGGCCTTCCTTGACGAAGAACGTCGGCAGCCACGCGACGAAACCGTACAACGACATGTTGATCGCCATGCAGGTCAGCGCGGCGACCAGCGTGCGGCCGATCATGCCGCGCGCGAACAGCGCCGCGAACGGCGCGGCCGGCACCTCGTGACTGACCACGCGCGCGACCGGCGGGAGCTTGCCGACGCGCGCCTCGACCTGTCGCTCGATCGCGGCGACGGTGGCCTCCGCCTCTTCGAGCCGGCCAACCGTTTCGAGCCAGCGCGGCGACTCCGGCATCCGATGCCGCAGGAACCACACGACCATCGCGCCGACGCCTGCGATCGCGAACATATAGCGCCAGCCGAGATGTGGAATCACCCAATAGCCGACCGCGGTCGCGCCGAGCAGACCGGAGTTGATGATCAGCGCGAGCAACGCGGTCCAGCGGCCGCGCGTGGCGGGTGGCACGAATTCGCACAGCGTGCCCGCGGCGACCACGAGTTCGGCGCCGAGGCCGATGCCCATGATGAAGCGCAGCAGGATCAGCCAGTAGATGTCCGGCGCGAAGCAGGCGGCGAGCGATGCGAGGCCGAAGATCGCGAGATTGGCTTGATACGAATAGCGTCGCCCGAAGCGGTCGCCGAGATAGCCCGACAGGCCCGCGCCGATCATCATGCCCATGAAGGTCGCGGAGATGAAAAACGAGCCGAGGCGCAGATCGGTGAAGCCGGTTTTGACCATCGCCGCGAGCGCGCCGTTGGCGAGATAGATGTCGAAGGCGTCGAGGAAAGCGCCTGCGCCGATCAGGCCGAGGATGTTCCAGTGAAAGCGGCTGATCGGCAGGCGGTCGAGGCGTGCGCCGGAGTTGATGGGGGCGGGCAAATTGTGTCTCCTGTCTTTTTAGGCGGTGCACGGGCGAGAGGCTCGCGTGCGCGGAACAGTTCTGCGAGGCTGCCTTCGTTGGATGCGGCGGCTCGGGGCAGAGCGCTGAACGGCCGTAGTTGGATCGTGCGGGCCGTTGGCTTCAAGAGTGCGACAGGCGACGTGGGGTGGGAATTGGGTTTTTTGGAGGTGAGTGTTCCGGTTTGATTAAGGGATGAAAAAGAAGCGATTTGCATACCTGAAAGGCTGCAGCGCATCAGAGTCCGGTACTTCATTTCCAGGAATAAATTCTTCCCAAAAATCGGACTACGGCCTACTCTGTCGATGTACTCCCCCCGCATGTTGGCCGGCCATGCCCATTTCAAAGTGGCCCGATATCGGGCTTCGGAGCCGGTCGAACCGGATGATTTGAATGTAGACGTGCGTGCTGTTCAGGAGAACACACGGGGCATTCAGGTAGATTCTCGGAGGCAGAATGGTT
Organism: Paraburkholderia sp. BR13439; assembly: GCF_040948805.1. Lineage (NCBI taxonomy): Bacteria > Pseudomonadati > Pseudomonadota > Betaproteobacteria > Burkholderiales > Burkholderiaceae > Paraburkholderia > Paraburkholderia sp. BR13439. The sequence continues at coordinate 11,775 of NZ_JBFPKN010000045.1, forward strand.
GATGACTGGTCCTGCACGATGCGGACGATCGTCGACGAAATCGCCGCAAGCGTCGCGATCGTCGCGCGCGATGAGAGGGGGCAGCTGTTGGTTTCCGCCTGCAACGACCATTTCATGCAAATGACGGGCGGCAAGCGCAACAGCATCAAATCGTTCCCGGCGTCATTCGACACGCTGATTCCCAATTACGCCCGAACCGAATTTCGTCAGAAGCTCAGCGAATGCTTTGAATCCGGCGTCGCCCGCGAACTCGAGCAGGCTTACGACCTGAGAGACGGAACCCACTGGTGGCGCCTGTCGTTGAAGCCGCTGCGGCACAACAGAGGCGCGAATTCGGTGATCGAAATCATGGTGACGGGTCTCGAGATCACCGCAAAGATGGAGCTGATGCACGAGCTGGAAGTCAGCACGTCGCGTTTCCGCTCGGTGGTGGATGCCGCCTATGACGCGATCATTACGATCGACCAGCAGCACTGCATCACTCTCTTCAATCGCGCTGCGGAAAACCTTTTCGGCTATTCGGTCGAGGAGATGGTGGGGCACCCCATCACGGAACTGCTGCCCGAGCGCTATCGCGCCAATCACTCCCAGTACGTCCATCAGTTCGCCCGCTCGCCGGTGCGCTCGCGGCAAATGGACGAGCGCAACCGCATCTATGGGCTGCATCGCGACGGCTCGCTGCTGCCCGTCGAAATCGCGATCTCGAAGATCAACGTGGGCGGCCTGATCGAATTCACCGCCGTGATTCGCGACATCGCCGATCGCGTCCAATTGATGGATCTGCTGCAGAAGCAGGCCGTGACCGACGAGCTGACCGGCCTGCCCAACCGAAGGGAATTCGCGGACACGGTCGAGAACCTGCTGGGGTCGGACAGCAAGCTTTCGATCTTTCTCCTCGATATCGATTACTTCAAGAAGATCAACGACAGTTACGGACACGACATTGGCGACGAAGTGCTGCGCGTGATGGCCAAAGTCGTCATGAACGCCGATTGGCGCATCGGCGTGTTTGCCCGCTGGGGCGGCGAGGAGTTCGTCGCCGCGCTGCCGGGCCTCGATATCGAACAGGCGACGAGCGTGGCCGAAGACTTGCGCCAGACGATCGAGCAGCAGAACTTCGAGCATCCGTGGCGGCTCGGCAAGCCGATTCCATTTACGGTCAGCATCGGCGTGACCGAGCGCCTGCCTGGTGAGGATGACGTCGACGCCATTGTCAAGCGCGCGGACCTGGCGCTGTATCGCGCCAAGGACAGAGGGCGGAACCGCGTGGAGGTTGGTTAATGCAGGCCGTTTGAGTAACGGCCGCTCACGAGTGAGCGTTTGCCAACTCGACGACGAACTCCAGAAAGGCACGCGTCTTCGCCGGAACGTGATGGCGTGACGGGTAGCAGGCGTACAGGGGATAGCGCTCGTCAGGCCAGTCGGGAAAGAGATTGATCAGCCGCCCTTCGGCAATCAGTTGCTCGGCACCGAAAAGAAGCATCTGCGCGACACCGGAGCCAGCGAGGCACGCATTCAGTAGCGCGCCAGGATCGTTCACCGTCAATCGCCCGCGCGGTGCAATCACAGTTTTCTTGCGTTTGCGATGGAACTCCCAAGGGAACGGCTTGCCTGTCTCCGAATTGCGGAATTCCAGGCAACGGTGACCTGGGCCTTCGAGATCTTCCGGCTTTGCCGGGCGCCCACGTCGTGCGATGTACGACGGTGCGGCGACCGTGACCACGGCCGTGTCGAGCAGCTTGCGTGCGACGAGAGACGATGCCCTCGGCTCGCCGAACCGCAGCGCGAGATCAAAGCCCTCGAGAATGAGATCGCCCAGATGGTCGCGCGCGATGAACTCGATTTCGAGCTCAGGATGCGCGTCCATGAACTGGTCGAGGCGTTGCCCGAGTATCGCCCGGTAACACACCGGATCGAGGTTGACGCGCAGCTTTCCCCGCACCGCCGATGCGCCGCCAGCCGCGGCCACGGCGGCTTCCTCCAGCCCTGCGAGGTGCGGCATGACCTGCTCGTAAAAACGGCGGCCCTCGTCCGTCAGGGATACGGACCGCGTAGTTCGATTGAAGAGCCGGATCTTCAATCTCTTTTCCAGCCTTGCAATCGCCCGACTCACACCAGGCGGCGACATTCCGATCACTTCCGACGCAGCCGCGAACGTACCGGCGTCGACTACCGCCGCAAACACGCTGATGCCGCTCGAAAAATTTTCGATCCTCGATTTCATGGTCGCGCGATTCAAAGCAGGTGACTGAGCTGGCATTATCGCCGGCCCAAGCCCCGTCGCGCCATTTATCCGGCTGTCTGGTTCTGCGCGGCCACTTCTCCACCATCGGCCCGAGTGACGGCGTCGCTGCGATCCGTCCTCGTATTGATGAACCATGCGGAAACCGAAGCCAGCAAGAAGCAGCCGACGAAAAGGTGGAACACGACATTGAAGTCGTTATTCGTGCTGGTCAGGATGTAACCGACGATCAGCGGGGAAAGAAATCCTGCCAGTTGACCCGCTGCATTGACAAAGCCGATTGCCGATCCGACGACCTTGTTCGGCAGCGCGACGTTCGGGATCGTGTACAACGAACAGCCGGCCATGGTCGAGAAGAAATAGCCGATCGTCTGATAGAACACCGCCGTTTCCACGGTCTCCGCATGGGCCGTCAGATACGCAAAGATGGCGGCCACGATGCAGCCGAGGACGACAAGCAATTCGCGACGATTGCGGAAGAACTTGTCGGAGAGAAAGCCCGTGATGCAATAGGCAATCGTGCCGACGAGAAATGGCACCGACGCCATAATGCCCATTTTGGCCGTCGAGAGGCCGCGCGCTTTCAGCAGGTACGTCGGGAACCAGCTCATGATTCCCCACGAGGCGATGCTGAATACGAACAAGGTGACAAAGCACCACCAGACCAGTGGCGTTTTCACCAGTCCAGCAAAATCCGCTTTGCCGGCGGACGCAGACGAAGCCTTTTCGCTGGTGCCGATTTCCTCTAATTCGATATTCGAAACGTGCTTGCTATCCTTCGGGCTGTTTCTGATATAGATCCAGCCGAATATCGCCATCGCGATACCGGGAATGAACAGACTCGTGAAAATCGCGCGCCATCCCCACACTGCCATCACGGCCGCCACGAACAGCGGAGCCAGTGCGGGTCCCAGCGCATTCGTGGTCATCATCAGCCCGGTCGCCCGGCCCGATTCGCGCTTCGGGAACCATGCCGACAGCGCCTTGAACGCGGCCGGAGGAAAGAGCGCTTCGCCGACGCCGAATGCGACCCGCACCACCAGCATCAAGCCGAGCGAATTGCACAGTCCGGTAAGCGCGGTGAAAATCGTCCACCACGTGATGCCGATCGTCGTCATCAACCGCGGGCCGAATCTGTCTGCCAGCAGGCCGGCCGGGATCTGACATAGCGCGTAGCTGAAGAAGAACGCACTGAGGATTCCTCCCATTTCGATCGCCGACAGATGAAACTCGGACGCAATAAATGGAATAGCCGCCGCCATGATCATTCTGTCCATATAACAGAGCAGATAGATCGCGAACAGAATCAGCAGCACGAGATAGCGATGTCTCCAATGAAAGCGCATGAGGTCTTCCTTATTATTAAGCGACAGCGGTGAAGCGAATTTCGAGCTCTAGCCGTTCAGTTGGCGATATGAGAACAACTTGAAGTCGGCAGGTTCGCGAAAACCGAGCATGTCATTGGCGGTGATACCTGCGAAAGCCCCCGTGAAGCCGATTGGGGTGGCATATTCATCGCTGAGTTTCGTGAAATCCTTTGCCAGTCCGAGGTCCTTCCAGTCACCGTGTGCCACGCGATAGAAGAAGCTCAGTTTTGCGTCTACGACGCGGATCCGCAGGTCGATCCCGGTGGACTCGGGCAGCGTCGCCAGTCGATTGCTATAGGCGAAGCTGCCCGCATCCATTTCCATGTAGGACAGGATTTTCGTGCCGTCGTCGTCGCGCGTGACGAACAGGTAGTAAAAGGTGTTTTCGTCGTAACGCGCCATGAGCCCAGCCATGTGCAGATATGACTTGGGCGAAAATTCCAGCGCTGTTTCGACCTCGAACTGCCAGTCACGGATTCGACAGGCCAGCATGCTTTGATGGAAGCGCGAGGTTGGCGACTCTTGTCCCCTTATCCGCAGATAGCCCGGACGGTCGTGAAGATTGCACCAGTCGTCGCTAATGGGAATGCGCAGACTCTGCAGTTCCAGCGGCAGCGCGGCGCATTGTCCGAAATCGATCGCCCAACTGCTGTCGAGCCTTTGCTCGATCTCCGAGTCGATCGCAAAAGATTCGGCGGGGACCACTCCGCCAGTGGCGAGGTGGGGCCAGTCGGCATGCCATTCGATCGGGACGATGCAGGTCTCGCGGCCTAGCGGCGAGCGCTTCGTTTGCGCATCGATTGGTCTCGATCCGAGGTACGTCATGTACCACCGGCCATTCGGACCTTCGACCAGATTGCCGTGGCCGGTCCGCTGGATCCGTCCATTCGCGTCGCGCGACGTGAGCATCGGCGTGTCAGGATGAAACTCGTATGGACCGAAGATATCGCGGGACCTGGATACGCACGTTGCATGCGTATAGCCTGTGCCGCCCTCCGCCGTGATCAGGTAGTACCAGTCCCCCCTCTTCAATAAATGGGGAGCCTCGTATATCTGACATTTCATGAAGTAATCGGTCTTCAGGTTGGCGCCTTTGTAAATGACGCGCTCTTCACCGATCAGCTTTTCCTCCTGCACCGAGTATTCCCGTAGAACGATTCCGACGAAAAGATCTTCGTGGATTCCTCTGAAGTCGCGCCGGATATAAGCGAGCCACTTTCTGCCGGATTCGTCGTGGAACAGCGATGGATCGTATCCACCGGAGACGAGATGGACGGGCTCCGACCAAGGTCCGGCAATGTCCGGGGCGGTCACGAGGTAGTTGTGCATGTCGCGCAGCGGGGAAATCTTCTGCTCGCCTTTCCATGCCTTGGTGTCGGTATACACGAGCCAGTAAAGACCGTCGTGATAGGACAGGGCTGGCGCCCAAATGCCTCCGGACGGCTGCTCTCCGATCAGGTTCAATTGCGGCAACCTGTCCAGCGGCGTGGCCTTGAGTTCCCAGTTGACGAAGTCTTTCGATTCGTAAATGAGAACGCCCGGATACCATTCAAACGTTGAAACCGCGATATACCACGCATCCTTGCCACGGCATATACAAGGGTCCGGGTTGAAGCCGCGCAGAACTGGATTTTGAATAGTACTCGTCGGGAAGGTATTTTTCTGACGTGCTGAAAGGAACAGATCTTTTTGCTTTTCGGCGAACATTGTTACCGATAACAATTCAATCTAGCATGTGACCTGCTAACTGTTCAAGTGCGATGATGGGAGGGTATTCCCTTGGGTGAGGTGCTTACTGGTACGTCGTCCGAATGACCAGCAGGCGATGTAGGAATCCTGCTATGAGGGCACGACGAAAACGGCGTTGTCAGAAGCTCTCGGAGTTGCCCAAAACTCTCCGCGCCCGCAGGATCACCGGCATATCGACCATCTTTCCATCCACGGCGACTGCCCCGCCATGGCTCGCCTCGACAGCCGCAAGCACGCGTCGCGCCCACTCCACCTCGGCGTCACTCCATGCATATGCGCGGTGCACCGCCTCGATCTGCTTCGGATGAATGCAAAGCTTGCCGCCGAAACCAAACCGCCGCCCGCGCCGTGCATCGGCTTGCACCGCATCAGCATCGGTAATGGCCGTCGATACGCCATCCACCGGCGCACCGATGCCGGCCAACCTCGACGCAAGCACGATCTGCGAGCGAAACAGATGCAACTCCTCGCCATCCCCATCGATGCCGAGATCAACCTGAAAATCCAGCGTACCGAACACGATACGCAGCACGCGCGGCGCGCCGCATAACTCCGCAAGATTCGCGAACCCGCACGCAGTCTCGACAATCGGCAGTACGCTTAACGCCGGATGCGCGTTCGCCAGCACCGCGCAGATCTGTTCGCGCGTCTCAGCCTTCGGCAGCACGATTCCTGCGACGCCGCTCTGACAAACGAGCGCAGCAACGTCATCTGAAAACCAAGGCGTATCCGAGCCATTGATACGCACCCACACGGCCCGCGATGCGTTAGCCGATACCGCAGCCACCACCGCCGCGCGCGCCGGCACTTTCTGATCCGGCTGCACCGCGTCCTCCAGATCGAGAATCACCGCATCCGCGCCGGCCGCATAGGCCTTGTCAAACCGCTCAGGCCGATTCCCAGGCACGAACAGATATGACCGGGGCAGCGCGCTCACGCCGCCACCTTCGTGCGCGCAGTTGCATCGAATACCGGGCCAATCTGGGCCACTTCGGCAACACCCCACGCCCGGCGAAGCAGTTGCGCCGCTTCCTCTTCACTAGCCGCACCCGAAAATGTCGCCAGCCGATGCAGCTTCGTCGCAATCTCGTCGCGCGACAACGTGTTCCCTGGATCGCCCTTCGGCTCGTCGACACGCCCATCGAACACGCGGCCGTCGGTCGTGGTCACCGTGACCTTGCCTATCCAGCGCGCGGGATAGGCGGCGTCGACTTCGGCGTCGAGCGTCATCGTGACCTTGTCGCGAAACACAAGGATCTCGCTCGCGTCGAAACCCTGCTCGAATTCGGTCATGCCCGCATAGCCGTGATGCGCGACGAGCCCGAGCACCGTACCCATGTTGAACTTGGCCTGATGCACGGTACGCGGCGCGATCACGGGACCGAGCACATCGATCGCGCCTTGATGCACGTGCGCGACGACATTCGCGATGTCGCGCGGCGCGAGACGATGCGCCCGCACCACAGCGAGCAGCGCATCGGCGGCGGGATGCGTATGGCGGCACGCCGCGTGATATTTGAACGACGTCTCCGCGGTCGCCCAGCGGCTGCCAAGGCGATCGACGAGGCGAGCCGGATCGGCATCGCTCGACATGCCCGCGGCCATGCCCTGCGCGCCTTCGAGAATGTGCGTCGCACCCTTGAAGCCGTCGGCGGCGAGTTGCGCGGCCATCAGGCCGTTCGCGGCGGCCATCGCGGTGTGCAGTTGCTTCGAGTCGGCGGCGTCGCGCAGAAATTCCCACAAGCCGCTAGCCTGTGTGCCCGCCGAGCCGAACGCATCGAGCATCTGCGACGGCGCCAAGCCCAGCAATCGTCCTGCAGTTGCCGCCGCTGCGAGCGTGCCGACCGTGCCTGTGGTGTGAAACACCTTGTAGTGCGAGCGCCCGAGAAATTCCCCGATGCGAATGCCGACCTCGTATCCCGCCACGGCCGCCGTGATGAAGTCGCGCCCCGACGCTCGCTTTGCCTGTGCCAACGCGAGCGCAACCGGAAACACCACGGTCGCAGGATGAAACACCGAGCCATTGTGCACGTCGTCCTGTTCGGCGAAATGCGATGCCGCGCCGTTGATCATCGCGGCGAAATACGGCGTTGTGCGGCCGCGATCGATCAGTACCTCGCAGAGGCCCTCGTTCGTCGCACCGGCCGCCGCGCGCGCAAACCGAGCGATCGTCTCGACCGGGCGAGCGCCTTTGCCTGCAAGCGCCGAGCCGAGCCAATCGACGTACAGGTTGACGGTCCGCTCGACGACCTCGTTCGGGATACTGTCGAAGTCGAGTTGCGCAGCGAAAGTGGCGAGCGTGAGACTGGGATGGTCGTTCATGAGTGTCGTGCGCCGTGTGATGCCAGGTTGCATCGGGTTCGTTCGGAATACCGGCTTGTCATCCCGCATCACATGCATGCGGGCGCGAACCGAAACAGGCTTACTGAATCAGATCGTGCCGGCCGCGCGCAGCGCGTCGATGCGCGCATTGTCGTAACCAAGCTCGCGCAGAATTGATTCGGTATGTTGACCAAGCGTAGGTACAGGGTCCATCCGAGGCTCGATGTCGGAAGGCAAACCCGGAGGCCGCAATGCCGGTATCGTGCCCGCTGCCGTGCCGACTTCCTGCCAGCGCTCGCGTGCCTTCAGTTGCGGATGCGCCCACACGTCCGCGAGCGTATTCATCTGCGCGTTCGCTATGCCTGCCTGATCGAGTCGCTCGATCACCTGCGCGGCACTCAGCTCCGCGAACGCCGCGACGATCACCTCGCGCAATGCATTACGCGCCGCGGTGCGTTTCGAGTTCGATGCGAAGCGTTCGTCCGTTGTCAGCTCAGGCTGTTCGAGCACGCGCTCGCAGAACAGCTTCCATTCGCGTTCGTTCTGCAGGCCGAGCATGACCGTCTTGCCGTCGCCAGCGGGAAACGGGCCATAAGGATAGATCGTTGCATGCGCGGCGCCCGCGAGCGCGGGCTGCGACTGACCGTCGATCGCGTAGTAGAGCGGATAACCCATCCACTCGACCATGCTCTCGAGCATCGACACGTCGATACGGCAACCGCGCCCCGTGCGTCCCCGCTGCAACAGCGCGCTCAGGATGTTCGAATAAGCGTACATGCCCGCCGCGATATCCGCGATCGAGCAGCCCGCCTTCGCTGGCGCGCCTGGAGAGCCGGTGATCGACAGAAACCCGGACTCGCTTTGAATCAGCAGGTCGTACGCTTTCTTGTCGCGATACGGACCGTCCGCGCCGTAGCCGGAAATATCGCAGACGATCAGCTTCGGATACTTCTGACTCAGCGTGTCGTAGCCGAGGCCGAGCCGTTCGGCCGCACCCGGTGCGAGGTTCTGCACGAGCACGTCGGCATCGGCAACCAATGCATCGAGAATCTCCGCCGCCGCGGGCTGCTTCAGGTCGAGCGAAAGACTTTCTTTCGAGCGATTGGTCCACACGAAGTGCGACGACAGCCCATGCACGCGTTCGTCATAGCCGCGCGCGAAATCGCCGACGCCGGGCCGTTCGATCTTGATCACGCGCGCGCCGAGATCGGCCAGTTGACGCGTGCAGAACGGCGCGGCGATCGCGTGTTCGAGCGTGATGACCTTGATACCGTCGAGTGGTCTCATGATGTCCGCCAGCGGGTCAGAACGAACGCGGCAGCCCGAGGATATGCTCGGCCACGTACGAGAGAATCAGATTGGTCGAGATCGGTGCGACCTGATAAAGACGCGTTTCGCGAAACTTGCGCTCGACGTCGTATTCGCACGCGAAGCCGAAACCGCCGTGAAATTGCAGGCACGCATTGGCCGCTTCCCACGACGCGTCCGCAGCGAGCAGCTTCGCCATGTTCGCTTGCGCGCCGCACGGTTGATGCGCGTCGAAACGACGTGCCGCTTCGAAGCGCATCAGGCTCGCTGCCTCGACGTTGATGAACGAACGCGCGATCGGAAACTGCACGCCCTGATTCTGTCCTATCGGCCTGCCGAACACGACGCGCTCCTTCGCGTACTCGGTGACTTTGTCGACGAACCAGTAACCGTCGCCGATGCACTCCGCGGCGATCAGCGTGCGCTCCGCGTTGAGGCCATCGAGAATGTATTTGAAGCCTTGCCCTTCCTCGCCGATCAGATTCTCGGCCGGGATTTCGAGGTTGTCGAAAAAGAGCTCGTTGGTCTCGTGATTGACCATGTTCAAAATGGGCTGCACGGTCAGGCCATGACCGATCGCTTCGCGCAGATCGACGATGAAGATCGACATGCCCTCCGATTTCTTCTTCACGTCCGCGCGCGGTGTGGTGCGCGCGAGCAGGATCATCAGGTCCGAGTGCTGCACGCGCGAGATCCACACCTTCTGACCGTTGATCACGTAACGGTCACCGCGCCGTTCGGCGGTGGTCTTGATCTTCGTCGTATCGGTGCCGGTGCTCGGCTCGGTCACGCCCATCGATTGCAGACGCAAGTCGCCGTTCGCGATCTTCGGCAGATACTTGCGCTTCTGTTCTTCCGAACCGTGCCGCAACAGCGTGCCCATGTTGTACATCTGCCCGTGGCACGCGCCCGAGTTGCCGCCCGCGCGATTGATCTCTTCCATGATCACCGAGGCTTCCGTGAGCCCGAGCCCCGAGCCGCCGAAGTCCTGCGGAATCAGCGCGGCGAGCCACCCGGCCTTCGTCAGCGCGTCGACGAACTCTTCCGGATAGCCGCGCGCCTCGTCGATCTTGCGAAAGTACTCGCCGGAAAACTGCTGACACAGAGCGCGCACGGCCTCTCGAATGTCCTGGAACGAATCGTGTTGCGTGGTTTGCATAGTCGAGTCCCGTGGAATTCAGGCGAGCGCGGCGGTCGCGCGCATGGTCAGATAACCTTCGTGGTCCTTCGCCCACAGGTCGATCGTCTTGCCGTCGGCGGCAGGCTTGCCGCATACCGTGAACGGCTGATCCGCGAACGTGGGGCGAAGCGCGCGAAACGCGAAGCTTTGCAGCGTCGCGTGCGGCAGTTCGCGGCGCACGAGATCGACGAGCAGCGTCGCGATCAGCGGGCCATGCACGACGAGGCCCGGATAGCCTTCGACTTGCGTGACATAGGGATGGTCGTAGTGAATGCGATGGCCGTTGAAAGTCAGCGCCGAGTAGCGGAACAGCATCACGGCATCGGCGTCGATCGTGCGGCGCCACGTTTCGCCTTCGGGTGCGGGCGCCGGCTGTTGCGGCCGCGCTCCCTCCTGCGGCGCGTCGCGATAGACGATGTCATGCTCCTCTTCGAGCTTTAACTCGCCATCGACTTCGATCGTATGTTGCACGGTGACGAACACGAGGCGGCCCGAGCGGCCGGTCTTGTCCTCGATATTGGCAATCGTCGACGTGCGCCGCGCATGCTGACCGATCTTCAGCGGCGCATGAAACGTGAGTCGGCCACCCGCCCACATGCGGCGCGGCAATGACACGGGTGGCAGAAAACCGCCCCGCTTCGGATGTCCATGGGGACCGACTTCGGATAGCGGTGCGACCGGCAGAAAGTACAGCCAGTGCCACAACGGCGGCACGCTGTCACCGCTTTCCTCTCGATCGAGCGTGGCGGCGAGCGCCGCTAACGGAAACGCGGTGATGTCGTCTTCGGCCACCGCCTGCTTGTTGAGCCAATCGTCGAGCTTCTGTGGGGCAGCGGACATGGCGGAGTCTCCTAGTTTAGTGTGTTGGTCCTCGTTAGGGCCCACTATGACCGACGCGCTGTGTGCCGCGAAGTTCGATTTTCCGAAGCGGGCCTTTGGCTTTGGTTAAGACGTTAGGCCCAGCGCGCGGCGCTGACAATCTGTTTTCGGCGCGATCCGATGTGGCCTCGCCTGGTCGCATTTGCGTGGCGCAACGATGCTCCTTCACCTGCTCGCTTATTTGAGCCCGAGCCGTTTGGCCAGCCGATTCAGATTCGCCCGGTCCAGCCCTAGCTCGCGCGCGACCGCCGCCCAGTTTTGCCTATTGCGGATCAGCGCTTCGAGAACGAGATTGCGTTCGAACTCGGTGACCGCGCTGCGAAAGTCTTTCGTCTCGCTTTCCTCGCTCTGCCTGGCTGTTTGGTTGGCTTCTTGATTCTGTGCGTCGGACAACGCGAAGTCCGCGGCCGTCAACGTCAGAATACGGCGGCGCTCACGACTGGCCGCCAACGCCTTCAGCGCACTGCGTCCGATCAGATGCTCGAGTTCGCGCACATTGCCGGGCCATGAGTAGTGCAGCAACGCGGCCTGCGCGTCGGCCGCAAGACGCAGACTCAGCAAACCGAGCCGCGAGCGATTGTCTTCGAGGAAGAAGCCCGCCAGCAGTAGCACGTCGCGGCCACGCTCGCGCAACGGCGGCACGCGCAGCGGATACACGCTGAGGCGATGATAGAGATCGGCGCGAAAGCGGCCCGCGCGCACTTCTTCGGCGAGATCGCGATTGGTTGCGGCGATCAGCCGCACGTCGACTCTGTGTTCGTGGTCCGAGCCGATGCGCTGCAACTGGCCGTTCTGCAGCACGCGCAACAGTTTCGCCTGCATCGCGAGCGGCAACTCACCGACCTCGTCGAGGAAAATGGTGCCGCCGTCGGCGAGTTCGAACTTGCCGCGCCGATCCGCCGACGCCCCCGAAAACGCGCCGCGCACGTGCCCGAACAGCTCGCTCTCGACGAGCGTATCGGGCAATGCCGCACAGTTCAGGCTGATCAGCGGCTTGTTCGCGCGCGGCGACAGCGCGTGGATCGCGTTCGCGACCAACTCCTTGCCGACGCCGGTCTCGCCGGTGACGAGCACGGTCAGATCGCTGGCGGCCACCACCTCGATCTCCTTCACCATCCGGCGGTGCGCATCGCTGCTGCCGATCAGCTCGCGCCGGCTCTCGCTGCTCGCCAGCCGATAAGCTTCCGCGCGACGCTGCGCCTCTTCGCCATTGCGCGCCAACGCGTCGATGCGTTCGACGACGCTGACGGTCGCGGCCGCGAGGCCGAGAAATGCTTGCAGCGAAGCCATGTCGAGCGTGTTGAAGCGCGCCGGGTCGAGTGCGTCGAGCGTGAGCAACCCCCAAGGCTCGCCGCGGATGAACAGCGGACACCCCAGACAGTCGTGCACTTCGAGATGCCCGGCTGCCATGCCTTGCACGAGGCCATCGTAGGGATCGGGTAGATCGGAGTCAGCCGCAAAGCGCGTCGGCCCTGGCTGGGCCAGCAGTTCCTGAAAGCGCGGATGCTCGGCGACGCGAAAACGCCGCCCGAGCGTATCGCTGCTCAAGCCGTCGATCGCGAGCGGCACCAGCGTATCGCCTTCCAGGCGTAGCAATGCGGCCGCGTCGCCAGGAAACAGCGAGCGCAGCGCGCTGAGCAGCCGCCGATAACGCTCGCGCTCGGACAGCTCGCGCGACAGGTCGAGAATCAGAGGGGTAAGAACGTCGAGGACCGCCTCGGCAGTCAGATTGACTGCGGGGCGAGTCTTTTCGACCAGGGTCGAATGAACCATCTTATTTGCCAGATCGTTGATCTAAATGCATTTTATACCTGGCACGATTCGTGGTTAGTAGAGGCAGTCTGCCGGAACCGGCTGCGACACTCGCTTATAGACAGACGCTCACACAGACTCTCATCAGGACTTGAAAATATGCTATCCGCCGAACACCGCGCCATTATCAAAGCAACCGTGCCGCTCCTGGAAAGCGGCGGCGAGGCGCTCACCACGCACTTCTACAATCTGATGCTCAGCGAACATCCGGAAGTGCGCCCGATGTTCAATCAAGCCAATCAGGCGAGCGGCATGCAACCGCGCGCGTTGGCCAACGGCGTGCTGATGTACGCGCGCCATATCGATCAGCTCCAGCAACTGGGCGGGCTCGTCGCGCAGATCATCAACAAGCACGTGTCGTTGAACGTGCAGCCTGAGCACTATCCGATCGTCGGCAAGTGCCTGCTGCGTGCGATTCGCGAAGTACTCGGCGCGGACGTCGCAACCGACGCCGTGATCGAAGCGTGGGCCGCCGCGTATCAGCAACTCGCGGATCTGCTGATCGGCCTCGAAGAGAAGATCTACTCCGAAAGCGCAGCAGCTCCCGGCGGCTGGCGCGGCACGCGGCTGTTCCGCGTCGCGCGCAAAGTGCGTGAAAGCGACGAGATCACGTCGTTCTATCTGCGTCCCGACGACGGCGGCGAATTGCTCGCGTTTCAGCCGGGTCAGTACATTGGCGTGCGTCTGGTGATCGACGGCGAAGAAGTGCGCCGCAACTATTCGCTGTCCGCATTGAGCGATGGCCACGAATATCGCATCAGCGTGAAACGCGAACCGAATGGAACCGTGTCGACGCATCTGCACGAGCAGATGAAGGAAAACGACACGCTCGAACTGTCCGCGCCGGCTGGCGAATTTACGCTGCAACCCGGCGACAAGCCGTTGGTGCTGATCAGCGGCGGCGTAGGTATCACGCCGACGATGGCGATGCTGCAAGCCGCGCTGAAGACCAATCGTCCGGTGCATTTCATTCACGCGGCCCGTCATAGTGGCGTGCATGCGTTCCGCGGCGCGATCGATGCATTGGCCGCGCGCCATCCGCAACTGAAGCGCTTCTATTGCTACGAGCAGCGCCGTGACGGCGATGCCGACGCGCACGCAGTCGGTTACGTCGACGAAGCGAATCTGAAGAAGTGGTTGCCGGAAACGCGTGACGTCGACGTGTATTTCCTCGGGCCCATCGCGTTCATGAAGGCGATCAAGAAAGGCCTGAAGGCGATCGGCGTGCCGGAATCGCAGAGCCGTTATGAGTTCTTTGGGCCGGCTGCCGCGCTCGAATAACGCACTCGAGTAATCGACGAGTACTTGCCCTCTTTGGATCGTTGCGAAGCGTATTCAAAGACGGGCATCTTCTGGTTTCAATCACGCCTGTGGGTTTGGCCTCGTAAGAAGCGGGCCGAGTCTGCTGTGCGTTCTAGCGCTCTCTTCCGCGGCTAAATGCCCACCAGCCTGTCAGCCCGGTAGAGCCGGCGACCAGCAACACCATCACCCAAAATCCATGCTTGTTCTCGGCGAGCGGAATGCCACCGACGCAGCAATCTAACCCGCTCGATCAATCCGGCCACGTCCGAAAGCACGACCGAGAACTCCTCCGTCGATTCACGCAGATCCTGCACCTCTTCCACATAAAGCCAGCGAGGCGGCCTCGCCAGCAAGCGGAAAATTGCGCCCGGTTCGGGTGCCAGCATCCGCTGCAGGCGTGTCAGCGTGCGACGCATCGCGCCGAGGTCGAGGCGGTTTTGCGTCGGCCGTTGCGACAGGAAGCGGTTCTCGATTCGATCGACGTCGGCACTGTTTCGGCGGACGATCTGCACGAGCAGGTCGGCCTGGTCGCGCGATTTCGGACAGGATGAACTCGAGGTTGAACATGACGTCGTTGACGACTGCGCGCAGTGCGCCGTCCGCATGCTCGATCCGCGTCGAATGCGAGCCTTCGCGCAAGGCGTCGAAAAACGCTTCGGGCAGATCGAGTGTAAGCGGTCAATTAACGACGCCCATCAGAGTTGTTGAACAGGGCAATAGACTTACCGCAGTTCGGCGGGCATGCACCAGGGAAGAAGCGCGGCGTAGTCGTCGACGGTCTGCGCGAGCGGTAGGC
>NZ_JBFPKN010000046.1:0-24901 GCF_040948805.1 Paraburkholderia sp. BR13439
GGACGTTCTCACCCGATTGCCGACTCAAAAGGCCAGCGACATCGCAGCATTGCTGCCTCATCGCTGGCAACCGGCGGATCCCATCCGCTAGTTCAGTTCGCCAAGACGGGTTTGCTGGCCGCTTACGCTTGATGCGTCGCCTGTCGAGACGAGCCTACACGATATACATCTTGCATCCCCCGATTTTGGTGGCGATCGCACTCTCATGGAGCAGCGTGCATGCCAATCCCTTGGTCAAGTTTGGCGTGACCGGCGCTTTGAGTTGCGTTGCGTGCTATTTGATTGCTGGAGTCGTGCTTAAAGTGCCAGGCATGAGGGGATTCCTTTAGTTACCGCTGTGATGCCAAATCGTATCCAGCCTCAGCCGTCGCGGGACAGGGTCCGATGTGGGGCAATCTCCAGTCGCTGCGCGGCGGCGAGCGAGTGACGCTTCCTGGCCGAACTGAGCCGAACGACCTGACATCGTCTGTCCGATCCGGTCCAGAGTTTTACACATGGACCGCTCTTAACCGTGACTTTACTTGCCCCGTTGGAGTGGCGCACCTTTGCCGCCCCTGTTTAGCTGGTTAGATCCAGCTCCGCGCAGCACCGGATCGGACGTTTATCCGTCAGCACAGGCGAAGCACGGCTCGGTGGACACGGCCGGAAAACTTTACTAAGTTATCCGAGCATTGCGCTACATCTGAAGATTCGCAGCTAACGACGCGCTCTCGATACGTTAGCGCCACCAAAAAAAGGCCAGGCTCGTGGCCTGGCCTTCAGCGGACAAAGGCGATCCTTTGTTCGCGTTATTACTTCATTTGCGCAAGTTCCGAACGCGGAACTTTTGCCGTCTGGAACTTAGCCAAGATGGACCAGACCGGATGCATCCACATGCGTGCCCGATGCGCCAGCGTAACCGACCAGCACGATCGCTGCAGTGCCGTGAGCGGCAGTACCGTCAGCCCATTCAACCATCGAGTCAGCGCCCGAAGCCGAGGCCGTGAACGTATGAGCCGTAGCGTTGAACGTACCGCGAACAACTTCGACCGATGCGGTGCCAGCTGCAACGGCGTTGGTGAACGCGCCGGCCAAATCGTTCGACAGCGTGCCTGCAGCAGCGCCCAAGTTGATCGTGTCGCCAGCATGCATGCCGGTGATGACGTCCAGACCTGAAACTGCGCCGCTCGCCACGATAGCAGCACCCGTGTCGTTCGACGCAGGAGCGGTCAGTGCAGCGTAGACCAGACCGTCGACAACGCCTGCAGCATGTGCGCCGAACGTGATGACATCTGCACCAGCGCCGCCGGTGATCAGGTTGCCCCCGGTGCCGACCGTGATCGTGTCGTTGCCTGAGCCGCCACTGATAACGTTCCAGCCGTTGCCTGCGGTGATCGTGTTAGCCGTCGTCGAACCGACGACGTCGATGTGGTTGTCGCCGTTGCCGACCGTGATCGTGTTCGAGCCAGCGCCACCGTGGATGGTGTTGTTGCCGTTGCCCGAAGTGATCGTGTCGTCACCAGCACCGCCCGTCAGCGTGTCGCCACCGTCGCCACCGATCAGAACGCTCTTCAGAGCGTTCGAAGTCAGGTGGTTCGCCGCCGTCGCGCTACCGACGATCTTCAGACCATTGCCAGTTGCCGACGAGGCGTCAACCGTCACGGTACCAGTGGCAGCGTGCGCGTCGACCACCGAGTTCACGTTCAATGCCAGAGCGCCGGTCGTGATGCTGACATTGCCTGCGCCCGTGACGTTCAGGTTCGTCAGTGCGCTTGCGCCCGTCAGCGAGCCGATCGTCACGCCCGAGACGGCGTTGACGTTCAGCGTTTCAACACCGGCAATCGACAGGCCGCCAAGCGAGATCGTGCCGTGGACCGGAAGGCCGTCATCGACCGTGATGCTGACGGTGTCCAGTTGCCCAACTTGCGTTGCGCCGGCAACACCGATGACCGCCGACGTCGTGGTTTGGTCAACCGTAATATGAGCAGCTTGCGTTGCGTTCAGGCCGTCCGCTTCGACGACCGCGCCATCCAGAACTACCGACGTGAATGCCGAGTTTGTGAACTTGCTCAGATCAGCCGTTACGCCATTGCTGATCTGCGCGATTTCGAAGTTCTTGAATTCGGCGGCGCCGGTCGTTGCGAAGTCTGCGTCGTTAGCGAGAATCAGCTTGTCAGCCGTGCCTGCGCCGCCGTCGACCACCTTCGTTTGCAACGAGCCACCGTTGGTCGTGACGATGTCTGCACCCGAACCACCCGTGTAGGTTTGACCTGCGCCGACGGTGATCGTGTTCGTGCCACTCGACTGGCTTGCGTCGATGACCGCATTGGCAGCAAACGTCGTCGTGCCAAAGTTCAGGCCAGCTGCACCCGACAGGTTCACTGCGGTTGCCAAGGTTGCCGACAGACCCGTCAGCACGTTCGTTGCTGCGCCGTTGCTGACAACATTCACCGTCGTGGCATTGGCGTCCGTGTAGGTACCAGCGGTGACGCCGCTCAGCGTGAAGGTCTCGGCATGATTCAATGCCGTATCGTTCACCGTCACGTTGCCCGACATGCCAGTAGCCGACACGTTGGCAACTGCATTGCCGTTGATGACTGTGTTCGCAGCATTGTTCAGCGTGACGGTCGTCAGCGTGTTCTGCAGGGTGGAACTGTCGGTGATAAGGTTCGATGCGCCGTAGTTGCCCGTCACGGTTGCCGAAGCAAGTGCAGTGTTGGTCGTAGCGATTACGTTCACTGCACCAACCGAAGCAGCTGCAGCGGCATCAGCAGTTGACACAGCGTTAGCAGCAGCAAGGGCCGCAGCTGCACTTGCGTCATTGATTGCGTCTGCTGCAATTGCTGCGTTGCTTGCGGCCGTTGCAGCGGTCTGCAGCGGCGTCAAGATTGCCTGAGCTGCGGTCACAGCTGCGGCATTCGACGTGGTGAGACCGGTAATAAAGGCAGCGTCGATTGCGATCTTGTCTGCTGCGGTGATCGCGCCGGCGTGGAAAGCTGTAGTCGTAGCGGCCTGAATCGAAAGCGCCGTGCTGGCGTCAGCCGACGAATTCGTGGCTGCGGCGATAGCCGTTGACAGCGTGGCGAGAGCCGTAACCTTGGCGGCTGCGGCAGCCTTTGCCAGACCGGATGCATCCGTGTCGGCCAAAGCTGCAGTGTTGGCGTTCGTTGCCGCAGTAAGGGCAGCCGCGTCAGCGGTGCGAGTCGCAAGGCTGACCGCACCCGCTGCCGTCGCATTTACCGAGGTACCGTTCTTGAACGTGATCGCGCCACCCGTAGTCGTCGCGGTTTCGGTGCCAGCGGCTTTAATGTCGATCGTGCCACCAACTGCGGTGTTCGTCACGGTAACATTGCCGGCGGCACCAGTCGTCGCGCCGACGCTGACATTGCCAGCAGTGCCGTTGGCGATGGTCACGTTGTTGCCACCATTGACGCTCACGCCTGCAATGGCCGATGCCACATTAATGTCGGTCGTCGCGGCAGCCTTCACGCCAGAGATGGCGCCACCCGAAGCGACATTCAACGTCTGCAGACCGGTCCAACCGGAAACGTCGGCGTTCGTGATTGCAACAGCGGAACTCAGATTGACGGTTTCGACATTCATAACCGTTGCGCCCGCAGCGGCAGCCAAGCTACCCGTAGCGGACACGAGGTTGAACGTATCGTTGCCTGCGCCGCCATCGATCTTGTCGAGCGACGTAAAGGTGTCTGCGCCGGTCGACGTCAGCGCTGCGTTGATAACATCGTTGCCTGCGGTGCCAACGACGGTGTCAATACTATTAGTGAGCACAAACGTCTGTCCAACAGCGCCCGCATTGATGTTCGCCAGCGTCGTGTCCAGTTTCCCGACTGCAGTACCCTCCGAAGCCGTGTCAGTCACGGCTGCAACGGCTGCGCGAGCATTGTTCGAAGCGGTCGTGCCCGAGTAGGCGATTTGCGCCGACACCGATGCCGACAGAGCATTCGTGAATGCGTCAGCGTAGGCCTGCTTGGCATCCAGTTGAGCTTTGTCGGTGCCCGTCGCGCCGTAGTAGATGTTCAGTGCGACCGAAGCCAGCGTGAATTCGCCGGTGTTAATGCCGTGTTGATAGAAGTTCAGACCTTCGGCGTCAGGAGCACGGCCGAACAGCGTCTGATAGATCGCGGTGATTTGCGCTGCGATGTTCGAGCCACCGTACAGGGCGGTCGATTCAGTCGACGTACCGAACGCGTTGATGATCGAGCTCAGGTTGCCCCCGGCGTTGTCCAACCGCATTGCCCAGTATTCTTGACCTGCGGGGTCAGCCGGGCGGCCATAATAAGCCAGATACGCCTGTTGTACTTCTTCGTAATATTGTGCTGCAGCCATTTGATTCTTCTCCGATAGAGTCCGAATAATCAACACATGTGTGATACGTCATGAGCCGTTAGGGAGTCGACGCGTCAGATTCATTTGACTTGAATCACACGACGGTTTTCCACAAAGCTACAACGCAGGTGGATTTTCAACGTCGGGTTGTTCGCGAATTGTGATGGCGCGCACAAAAGCGCAAATAGTTGGAGACTCGGCGATAGAGTTGCTTTTTTTCTGGGCAACTCAGACCTGAGAAAGAGGCAATTGATGCGGGAAAAAGCTTTTAAAAAAGCCTTGCAAAGAATACGAGCGCTGGGCGCGGTAACGCACGAGCGCTTGTTTGCCCTCTCCGGCTAGAACCGGCCTTGCCAAACGGAAGGGCCAGCCAACACTGCGGGATGCGACACGCAAACGTTAAAATCAAGCATGGCCCTAAAGAAATCGCATCCCGCTGCCGTCAATTACCCACGAGGCCATAAGCGCCGAGTGAGAAGTGGTTCGACGTTAAATCAGGCTGATCCCTTTCTGCAGACTCCCCGGCAGTGTCCGCGTCATTACCCACGGCAGGATCAGCTGCGCGCGCCTGTTCTTCGAGCAGGCGGCTAGCATTTGAATGTTGCAGCGTCCCGTTCAGCGCATCGATCAATTCGCTTAACCGATCCTGTCGGAGGAGGAAATGCCGGGTGGTCGACGAGCAAACGTTGTCGTCCGACTCGCCCGCCACGTATAACGACAGGCTGATATGGCCTGAGGCCGCGGCCGGCTCGATGGTCCAGTCCACGATCCAGCGTCGTAGACCGAGTCTTTTGCCGCTTGTGGCCTTTCGCTTTGTGATTGAATCGGGCTTCATGATCTATTTCGGTGAGATTGCGCGGCACTCGGCAATTGGAAATGCTGCCGGACCACAATGCCACCTAATTTAGTGCAGATGCCCAAACAAGATTGTGCGTGCCAGCACAATCTTTAAGGAAAAAAGTAAAAAGAACCGCCACACCAATACCACGCCCACACGTGACCGGGCGTGGCGCACGGTATCGATCAATGAACCCGCGCTGTCGGCACCACGGCATTGGCGAGCGGCGCCACCTGGGCAGGTGGAACGAACGACTGCGCAATCTCCACCAGATCCTGCTCGGTCAATATCCCGGCAGCGTGTTTGAGTTGCAGATCTGCCAGCAGGAACTGATAACGCGCGCGCGCCAGATCGCGTTTGGCCGAATACAGCTGCTGTGTAGCCGTCAATACGTCGGCATTGGTGCGCACGCCCGCCTGAACGCTTTTGCGGGTCGCCACGATCTGCAGCATCGCGGATTCGACGGCGCTTTTGAGGGAGTCGATGCGCGTCATGCTGCTCACGCACTGGTTGTATTGTTTGCGCAGGTCGAGCAACACCTTGTCGGTCTTGTCTTGCAATTCGAATTGCGCACGTTCGTAATTAGCCTGCTCCTGTTGGGTCGACGCGCGCACGAGCCCACCGGAATACAGCGGTATCGTGACTTCAACACCGACCGATTTGGTCAGATAGCGAGCACCGATCGCATTGGTCTGGGTCGACTGATTCTGGCCAACGCTCGCCACCAGATCCACGCGCGGATAAAAGCCCGCCTGCACGATCTTCATCTTTTGCTGCGCCGCTTCAACTGAGTGCCGGCCAGCGATCAACTGCGCGTTGTTTTCCAACGCAATATCGTGCCAATGATCGAAACTGAGCGGCTCGGGCAGCACCGGTTGAAAGTCGTCCTTCAGACGGTCAAGACCCGCGACATCGAGCGACGCCGGCAAACCGGTCAGCGCTTCGAGCGCATGCGCAGCGTTATCCAGGCTATCGCGGGCGTCGGCGACATCGGCCTCTGCCAGCGCGGCCTTCGATTTCGTTTCGAGGATATCCGTGCGGGTCCCCTCGCCGTTTTTGAACATCGCCTGATTGCCGGCGTACTGTTCATCGAACGCGCTTTTCTGCGCGAGCGCGAGCGACAACTGATCTTCCGCGAAGACCGTATCCGTATAGGCAGTTAGCACGCGCACTAGCAAATCCTGCCGGCTATCGTCGAACGTCGCGTCCCCGGCGAGCGCGATTGCCTTGCCGTAGCGATAGCGCGCGATGCCTTCGAAGCTGATTAGTGGCTGACGCAGCGAAACGCCTTCTGAATAGGCACTGTAGACCTGATGTGTGGAATAGTCCCCATACGGCGTACCCATGTTCTTCGTACCGGTTACGTCGCGGTATCGCGCGTAATTCGCCGAGACGTTGGGCAACAGATACGAGCGGCCAATCCCGACATTAGTGTCATCGGCTTCCTTCTGCTTCGCCGCGCCCGCGAGAATCGGATCATGGCCCAGCGCCGCTTCGTACGCATCGACGAGGCCGAGCGCAAGCGCTGGACGTGGCGCGATCATTGCGGCGCCAACCGACATCGCCAGCAACAACGTGCGCAGGCGTGGAACGGCCTGCGCCGTGCCGGTAGAACGGGCGTTAGACGACCGAAGTGAAAAAACGCGCTGCACTTCAGTCCTCCGTGAATGCAGTGTGTGCGCGATCGAAGATCGGCTTGAGCAGATAGCTCAGCATCGAACGCTGACCTGCATTGATGAATATCTCGACCGGCATGCCCGGCTTGATATCCAGCTTGCGCAACTGTTTCATGCCCTGCTCGGTCACTTTGGCGCGCACCCTGTAGTAAGGGGCACCGGAGTGTTCGTCGACGAGGCGGTCGGCGGACACAAAGGTCAGCGTGCCGGACACTCTCGGGGTGGTGTTCTGGTTGAATGCGGTGAACATCATGTCGACCGGCATTCCCGTGTCCACCTTGTCGACCAGGTTGACTTCAAGGTGCCCTTCCGCTTCCAGCGGTTCGCCAGTCGGCACCACATCCATCAGCTTCGCGCCGGGACCGATCGTGCCGCCTTCGGTGAAGACGCTCATCCCGACGACGGTGCCGTCGACGGGAGAACGGACCTCGCTGTTGGCAAGGTTGAATTCGCTTTCGTCCAGCCGGCTACGCAATGCCTCGGTGTCACGCTGCACGTCGCTCAACTGCGTGCGCACCTCTTTCATATAGTCTTCCTGCGCTTGCGCGATACGCAGACGCGCCTCGGCCGACTGGCTCGCCAATTGCCCGGCGGCGCCGGCCTGGTGCGCGATCTCGCCGTTCAGCACGGCTTCCTGACGTTGCAGGTCCTTCAGCTTGCTGCGCGGCACATATCCTTCGATCGCCAGCTCACGAACGCCGGTCAACTGGTCCTGCAGCGCCTGGTGCTCGAGCAGCCGTTGAGCATGCGCGTCGTTTTCGCCAGCCAGCTGCGCCTGGTATCCGGCGATGCTCTCCTGCAGCGCGCCAATCGACGCCTTCAGTGCCAGCCGGCGCGCGCTCAGCAGTTGCTCCTGCAGCTGCACATCAGCCTCGGCCTCCTGGTCGTGTGCGGCGATACCATCCGTCAACTCACGCGGGAAGGCGATGGTCTTGGCATTGGTCGCCTCGGCGACGAGGCGCGCCTTGGTGGCGAGCTCGGTCAGGTACTGCGCGCGGATGGTCGCGTTCTGCGAGCGCGTCTGCACGTCGTTCATCCTGATGAGCACTTGCCCGGCCTTCACCTGATCGCCATCCTGAACGAGGATGTCGCGAATGATGCCACCGGTCGGGTGCTGGATCGTCTTGCGATTGCCGGCCACCACCACCGTTCCCTGAACCTCTGTGCCCTTGCTGAGGGGCGCGAATCCGGCCCACAGCAACGAGCCTACGATGCCGACCAGTACGACGGTCCAGCCAATCTTGACGTAGCGCGATTCATCGACATTGACGACCGGCGGCAATGCGGTGCCGAGCACCTCGATGGCAGGCGCCGCCGCTTTCTTGCTTGTGGAATTAGCCATGGAAAATCTGCGGGTCAGACTGTGGCATCCGCATCCGCTGTTTGAGCGTTGGATGGCTGATGAGGGTTGGGCGAAGCCGTGTTTGAGGCGGCAGGTTGAGCCGTAGCGGCAGGTTGAGCCGTCGCGGTCGTTTTTGCAGCAGCCGATTGCGCAGCCGCCGTATTCGCAGGCGCGTTCTGTAAGGCCGCCAGCACATGCGCAGTGGGCCCATACATCCTGAGTTGACCTTCGACGAGCAGCAGTAGCTTGGTCGTAGCCGCAATGATGCTGGTCCGATGCGTAATCAGCACGACGGTCTTGCCGGCTGCATGCAAGCGCTCGATCGCCAGCTTGAGCGCCGCCTCGCCGGTTTCGTCGAGGTTCGAATTCGGTTCGTCGAGCACGATAAACGACGGATTGCCATACAGCGCACGCGCCAGACCGATGCGTTGCTTCTGGCCACCGGAGAGCCCGGCGCCGCGATCGCCAACCAAGGTGTCATAGCCTTTCGGCAGACGCAGAATCATCTCGTGAACCCCGGCGAGCTTCGCCGCCTCGATGACCTTCTCCGATTCGATCTGCCCGAAGCGGGCGATGTTTTCCGCGATCGATCCGCCGAACAGTTCGATGTCTTGCGGCAGATAACCGATGTGCGGTCCGAGCTGATCCTTGTCCCACTGATAGATGTCCGCGCCGTCCAACCGCACGGTGCCGACCGCGGCAGGCCACACGCCGACCATGAGCCGTGCGAGCGTCGACTTCCCGGACGCGCTGGGTCCGATCACCCCGACCACATCGCCGGCCTCGATCGTGAATGACAGGCCCTGCACCACCGGCACACGGATCCCCGGCGGCGCTGCGCTCACGCCTTCGAGCGTCAGCCGTCCGGTCGGCGGCGGCAGCGTCATGCCGATACGGCGCACCGGATTATTCTTGAGCAGTTCAACGAGGCGGTCATACGCACTGCGAGCGCCGCTCCACTGACGCCAGACCGAAATCACCATTTCCAGCGGACCCAACACGCGGCCCATCAGGATCGAACCTGCGATCATCATGCCCGGAGAGATCTTGCCGTCGATCGCGAGCAGCGCGCCGATCCCCAGTACGAGGGACTGCAATGAGAGCCTGAAGAACTTCGTGACATTGCCGACCAGCGCCGCTTTCTCACTCGCTTCAGCCTGGCGCGAGAGAAAGCCCGCATTCAGGACTGACCAGCGCGCCATCAGGTTGGGCAGCATGCCCATTGCCTCGATGACCTCGGCATTGCGCAGATTCGCGGTGGCGAGTGTGGTGGAGCGAATCGACAAGCTGGTCGCCTCCGACAGCGGACGACGTGAAACACGTTCGTTGGCGATTGCCAGTGCTATCAGGATCGCCGATCCCGCCAATGCGAACACGCCGAGCCAGACATTGAAGATGAAGATAACCGCCAGATAAATCGGGAACCACGGCGCATCAAAGAATGCGAACAGCGCATTGCCGGTGACGAACTGCCGGATCGTGGTCAGGTCATTGAGAGACTGCCCCGCATTGACGCCCTGTTGTTTGAGATTCGTTTCAAACGCGGCGGTATATACGCGGCTGTTCAGGTGCATGTCCAGCTTGCCGCCGATGCGGATCACGATAAAGCTGCGCACATATTCGAGCACGCTCGAGAACCCGTACATGCCGAGCATCATCAGCGTCAGCATCGCCAACGTGACGCCATTGCGGCTCGGCAGCACGCGGTCATATACCTGCAGCATGTAAATGGACGGCACGAGCATCAAAAGATTGATGAGCATGCTAAATGCGCCGAGCGTGCGAAACACGCGGCGGTAGCCTAACAACGCCTGAATGATTTCATTCGACGGCACTCTGACTTTACTGGTCATCTTTGCTCGTTACGCCGGTCTCGCAACGCCTCTC
This sequence comes from Paraburkholderia sp. BR13439, assembly GCF_040948805.1. Taxonomy (NCBI): domain Bacteria; kingdom Pseudomonadati; phylum Pseudomonadota; class Betaproteobacteria; order Burkholderiales; family Burkholderiaceae; genus Paraburkholderia; species Paraburkholderia sp. BR13439. The sequence goes on from NZ_JBFPKN010000046.1 coordinate 10,070, forward strand.
GATTCACTTCTAGTGTGGTCATTCTTTGGCCGACACCCCGTGCGCCGGTCCGTTCTGAAGGCGCTCATTCTGCTCGATCAATTGCGCGCGAAATGTGACGGCCGTCACATCTATTCGCGAAAACAAACCCGATACTTCCGCTGCTCCCAGAATCCTTATTGCAGACAGTACCTTGCTCGACAACAACTATTCCGACGCTCAGCTCGACATCGCAATGGGTGGGCGCGCTTTACTCACGCCGCTTACGGGTATTGGCCAGTACGCGTCAAATCTGGCTCGCGAATTCGTCCATCGGGGACATAGCGTGCGGTTCTTTTACGGCACGCACTGGTCTTCGTCGCATGAGAACGGCACGACAGCGCCCGCCGCGGGAGATGCACGAGCAACGAAGTCGTGGCGCACCATCGCGGCAGCCGGTGCCAAACGTTTTGCGCGCAAGTATTTGCCCTCCGCATACCGTTTCATGCCACACGTCGAGCAGTATCGTTTCGATTCGGGCATCCGGCGGCGGCGTGCTCCGCAGGTCTATCACGATCCGAACTTCATTCCGTTCCGCTTTCGCGGGCCGACAGTGATCACCGCTCACGATGTCTCGTGGGTGCGTTATCCGGAGTACCACCCTGCCCAGCGTCTCGCGCTATTGCGGGCGAACTTTCCACGCGCGCTCGAACGCGCGGATCGGGTCATCGTGGTATCGCAGTTCGTTCGGCAAGAATTACAGGCCTGCTTTTCAGTCGCGCCCGAGAAGATCAAGGTCGTGTATAACGGCGTGTCGACGCGTTTCCAGCCGTATTCCTCCGAAGCGACCAGTAAAGTACTGGGCCGCCACGGTCTCGCACATGGCCAGTACTTCGCGGCCGTGGGCACGCTGGAGCCACGCAAGAATCTGCAAACCGCGCTGGCCGCGCATGCGCGCCTGCCGGCCGAGGTCCGGCGCCAGTTCCCGCTCGTGCTGATCGGCATCGAAGGATGGCTGACGGACACGTTGCACCGCGCACTTGAACCGGGTCTGCGTGAAGGCTCCGTGCGCAAGCTCGGCTATGTGTCAGACGACGACATTCCGCTGCTGACCGCGGGCGCGCTCGCGATCGTCTATGTATCCGTCTATGAAGGGTTCGGGTTACCCATCATCGAAGGCATGGCGGCTGGCGTGCCGGTATTGTGTTCGACGGCCGACGCGCTTCGGGAAGTGGCAGGTGATGCCGGCATCATGCGCGAGCCGACCGATGTCGAAGGATTTACCGAAGCGATGCAGGCGCTGATCGACGATCGCGCATTGCGTGATCGGTTGATCACGGCCGGCATCGCCCGTGCGCAATCCTTCAGTTGGCAGAACACAGCCGAGGAAACGCTCGCCGTCTACCGGCAGGTTCTCGCCTGACGAAGCCGGTTCCGACGAGCGCCGCGATCCACCTCGAATCCGTTTCATGCATACATTAAGAACAAGCCTCGCGCATGTCCTCCTGCTGTCGCGTCAGGATCTCATCGACCGGCATCGGGAAAATACGCTGGGTGCCGCCTGGCTGCTGATTCAGCCGCTGACCTTCGTGGTGCTGTTCAGCACAGTGTTTTCCCAATTCATGCGCACGCGCATCGGCGCGGATGCCGATCCCTATCTGTACACCGTCTATCTGATCGGCGGCCTGCTCACGTGGAACCTGTTCGCGAACCTGCTGAACCGGCTCACCCCCGTCTATAGCTCGAAGGCGCATCTGATCCGCAAGATAAGCGTCGATCTGTGGGTGATGCCCATGCATATCGTGCTCGCCGAGTGGGCGGTATATGCGATCACGATGGCGTTCTTCGCGATGTTCCTGCTCGTCATCGGTCATCCGATCGGTGTGCAATGGCTGATGCTGCCGGTCGTCGCGCTGCTTCTGAGCGCGTTCGCGTACGGCATTGGCATCGTCCTCGGTACACTCGACGTGTTCATTCCCGACATCAAGAACGTGCTGAACGTGGTGCTGCAATTCGGCTTCTGGCTCACGCCGGTCGTCTACCTCGCTTCGATCCTGCCACCGTGGGCCGCGAAGGGCTTGCACTTCAGTCCGATCTTCTGGGCCATCGACTCAGTGCACGCGATCATCGTATGGCATCAATACCCGCAACCGAAGGAACTGCTCGCACTGTTCGGCGCTGCGGTACTCAGCCTGCTGGCGGGGCGGCTTCTATTGACCCGTCTGCAATCTGAACTGAGGGATACGTTGTGACGACACACGCGCAGAACGGTCCACCAGTTCTGGAGATCGAACGGCTCTCGAAGCGCTTCAAGATCTACAACCGCACCGCTGACCGCCTGATAGAAAGCTTTTCCCGCAAGCCGCGGCATCGCGTGCATGCCGCACTCCGGGACGTTTCGTTCTCACTGGGACAGGGAGAGGCGATCGGCGTGCTCGGCCAGAACGGCGCGGGCAAATCGACTTTGCTCAAGCTCGTGAGTGGCGTGCTGTTGCCCGATGCCGGGTCGATAGTGCGGCGGGGGCGAATTGCGGGTCTGCTAGAACTCGGCACCGGCTTCGACGGCAAGCTGTCGGGTCGCGAGAACATCGCGGTGAATGCGCGGCTGATCGGCATGACGAGCGAAGAGATCGAACAACGTTTCGACGCGATCGTCGCCTTTTCCGAACTGGCTGAGTTCATCGACGCGCCGCTGCGTACCTATTCGTCCGGGATGATCATGCGGCTCGGCTTCGCGGTGGCGATTCACGCGGACCCGGTGTGCTTCATCGTCGACGAAGCGCTCGCGGTCGGCGACGCGCGCTTCCAACAGAAGTGTCTGAAGCGCATTCGCGAGTTTCGCGACGCTGGTGGCTCGATCCTGTATGTGTCGCACGACATCAACTCCGTGAAGCTGCTATGCGATCGGGCCATCCTGCTTTCGGGCGGCGAAGTCGTCTACGACGGCTTGCCGGAAGAAGCCGCGCAGATCTATTACCGGCTGATTGCGGGCATCGATAGCGACGCGCCGCAAGCCAACCAGTCGACACCGGAATCGTACGGCGCGTTGCGCACCCGCGTGCGCAACGTCGTGCTGTCAGGTCGCTTCGGACCGGCCATGCGATTTGCGTCCGGCGAAGAAGTGACGATCGACCTCGAATGCGAGTCGGACCAGGACGCCCAGCTATCAGTTGGCATTCTGATTCGCGATCGCTTTGGCCAGGACGTGTTCGGCACCAATACCGCGTTGTTGCGCAAGCAGGCGCACTTCTCCGCCGGCAATAGCGTTTGTTGCCGCTTTTCGCTGCCGCTAAATTTCGCGCCTGGCAAATATACGGTTACGGTCGCCCTGCATTCGGACGACACCCACGTGCACGATTGCCAGCACTGGTGGGATGCGGCCGCGACTTTCGAAATCGCCGGCTTTCAGCATGTGCCCTTCTCCGGACTGTGCTACGTGCCGGCGCAATTTGCTCAATCCCCTGTACGGGAATTGGAACAACCCACGTTACGAGAATCATGACCAACGCAGTACTTCAAGATCTGATTGCGCGTGTCAAGGCGGAAGCAGCTGCCCATGCCGGCCCGAGCGACACAACTGCAAAGGCTGCGCTGGGGCATGCCGTATCGCCCGCCGGAGCCGGATTGGATGTCGCCGGCCTTTGCGCTCCCGCATCGATCGAACAGCTGATGCTTGCCGAGGACGAGGTTTTCGTCGATGGCGCCTATCGGCTCGTGTTACGCCGCGAGTCCGATCCAGCGGGCCGGGCCAATTACGTCGGTCAACTGAAGAACGGCGCCAGCCGGCTCGTGCTGCTGGCGAAGCTGCGCATGTCGGAAGAAGGGCGGCGCACTGGCGTGCAGGTGCCGGGGCTTCGCCTCGCCATTGGCGTGACACTCGCGCAGCGGGTGCTGCGCCATGCGGGACTCAGCGCGCTGGCGTCACGAGTCGGACGATATGCCGACGGCGTCTATGCGCGGCGCCTGCTCTCCCGTTCACTGGTCGCGTGGCGGAGCCGCTTCGAAAACACTGTCGGTGCCGTGATGCGCCAGGCCGCGCGGTCCGAAGAACTATCACGACGCGTGGACGATCTGCAGGTACAGTTTCGCAAAGGCCTCGCAGTGGCGCCGGAAATCATCGACGCCTATTACCTTGCATTCGAAGATGACAATCGCGGCTCGCGTGAGAACGTGCTCGCGAAGCTGGCGATCTATGACGACTGGCTCGCGACGAATGTTCCGCGCGCGGGCAGACTCACGCATCAGATCGTGGATATTGGCTGCGGCCGGGGGGAATGGCTCTCGTATGTGCGCGAGCTAGGCCACGACGCAATCGGTATCGACGTCAGCCCGGTCATGGTCAAAGCCTGTATTGCGCAAGGCTTCGACGCCCGCCATACGGACGCACTGAAGTATCTGCGCAGTTTGCCGACAGGCTCGGTCGCCGCAGTCACCGGTTTTCACATCATCGAGCATCTGCCATTCGACTATCTGTTCGCGCTCGTGCAGGAAAGCTACCGGGTGCTGGTGGAAGGCGGTTCGGTCCTGTTCGAAACGCCGAACCCGGAGAACATACTGGTCGGCAGTCACACGTTCTATCACGACTTCACACACCGCAACCCGATAACGCCGAGCGCGATTACGTTCCTGCTGAAGTATCACCACTTCAAAGAGATTGACATCATTCGCAGCAGCCCATACCCGGAAGAAGCGAAGGTGCCGGGCAACGATCCGCTGACCGAGCGCGTCAACGGCCATCTCTGCGGTCCGCAGGACTTTGCTGTGTATGGACGCAAACGGACCGCAGCAGGAGCGCCGGCGTGAAGATTCTGGTGACGGCGAACATGGTGCCATTCATGCACGGTGGCGCTTCGTATCACATTGCCGGCGTAGTCCGTGAGTTGCAACGGGCGGGACATGAGGTGGAGCTGCTGCGTCTGCCTTTTCGCTTTTCGCCGGAACGGGACATCGCGCGAGCGATGGAACATGCGCAGTCGCTCGATTTCATCCGTCCGAACGGCGTCACGATCGACCAGGTGATCAGCCTGCAATTTCCGGGCTATGGAATCAGCCACCCGAATCACCGGGTATGGGTCATGCACCAGCATCGCGCGGTTTATGAACTGTACGATGCCGCGCAGGCAACCGCCGATCTTAAGCAGCTGCGCGCTCAGGTGATCGCGTTCGACAACGCCGCGCTCTCGCGCGCGAACCTGGTGTTCGCGAATTCGCGGCGTGTCGCCGAACGCTTGCGCGACTTCAACCGGATCGAAGCGACGCCGCTCTATCATCCGCCGGCAGACGCGGAGTCGTTCCGCTGCGATCAGGCTTTGCCGTATGTATTTTTCCCGAGTCGCCTGGAAACGCTGAAGCGGCAATCGTTGCTCATCGAAGCGGCGCGTCATATGCACTCGCCGCTGAAGATCCTGCTGGCAGGCGACGGCGGTCAGCGCGAGGTCCTTGCCCGGCTCATCGAACAACATGACGTGGGTAGCCGCGTCGCGCTGATCGGACATGTGACCGAGGCAGAAAAGCGCGCCTTTTACGCACGCGCGCTGGCCGTGGTGTTTCCGGCTTTCGATGAAGACTACGGATACATCACACTCGAAGCAATGCTGTCGTCGAAACCCGTGATTACCTGCACCGACTCCGGCGGACCTCTGGAGTTCGTTCGCGACGGCGAAACGGGCTGGATCGAGCCACCCGACGCCAAGGCGCTCGCCCAGCGCCTCGACTGGCTCGCGCAACATCCGCGCAAAGCTGCCGACGCCGGCGTGCGCGGCCTCGAAGCCTACCGGGCGGCGAACATCTCGTGGCGCGGTGTGATCGAGCAGCTTACCCAACCTCTCTAACCTGATCTCCCATGAGAATTGCCATTGTCGCGCCGAGCCCGGTCCCCTTTGTGATCGGCGGCGCTGAGAACCTGTGGTGGGGCCTGCTCGACGCGCTGAACGCACGGCCGGGAATCGTGGCGGAACTGATGAAACTGCCAACCCGCGAAGGCAACATGGGCGAACTGCTGGCCAGCTATCGGCAGTTCTTACGACTGGATCTCGATCACTTCGACATGGTGATCAGCACCAAGTACCCCGCTTGGGCGATTCGACATCGCAATCACGTCGTCTATCTTCAGCACACGCTGCGCGGCCTTTACGACTGCTACCCATCGGCTATGCCGACGCAGTTCGAACCCGACCCACTGCTCGCGCTCGGCATGCCGGCGCGTATCGTGGACGCGCTCGTCAAGCGCGATGCGGCGAACCTCGAACTCGACGAACTGCTCGACGCGCTCGACGCAGCGTGGCAGCGCGCGCCGCAAGCGGCTTGCTGGGCGTTTCCAGGGCCCGTCACGCGCGCGGTGATACGCCTGCTCGACGCGATCGCGATGCGGCCTGACAAGATCGTTCACTATGCCGCGATTTCGCAGGTGGTCGCGGCGCGCGAAGGCTATTTCCCCGCCGGCGTAAAGGTCGCGGTCCATCATCATCCGACCGGTCTGAAGGGGCTCGCGCCTGGCCCGCAGGAAGCCATCTTCAGCGCCAGCCGTCTGGACCCGGCCAAGCGTATCGATCTGATCATCGAGGCTTACCGGCAGAGCAAGGTGGAGGTGCCACTGCATATTGCCGGCAGCGGCCCCGATGAAGCGCGCTTGCGCGCGGCCGCCGCGGGTCATCGCGGCATTCATTTTCTCGGACGCATCACCGATGTTCAGCTCGCGCGGGAGTATGCGCGCGCAGTCTGCGTGCCGTTCGTGCCGCGTGATGAAGACTATGGGCTTATCACGCTCGAAGCGATGCTGGCCTCGAAGCCGGTCATCACCACTACCGATTCGGGCGGTCCGCTCGAACTGATCGAGCATCAGCGCTCGGGACTGGTCGTTGAACCGGATGCGCCTGCGCTCGCCGGCGCGTTGCGGCGGGTTTGCGGCGATCTCACCGAAGCGCGGAATATGGGATTGGCCGGGCGCAAGAGCGTTGAGCATCTGAGTTGGACCACGCTGTGCGATGCGCTGCTCGCTGCCGGCAGACAAGTGGCTTCCGACGGTCAGGCAGCCGACGCAACAGTCGCCGCCCCGGCGATCGTCACCAGGCGGACGAAGCCGGTGCTTGGCGTGCTCAATACCTATCCGATCACCCCGGTGATCAGTGGCGGCAAGCTGCGCCTGCATGGGCTGTACAAACGGGTCGCCGAACACTTCGACGTGCAGTTCGTCAATCTGGCGCCAGTGGGTATGCGAGGTACGCGCAATCTCGCGGATGGCTTTACCGAGGAACTGGTGCCGAAGTCACAGGAATTCACTGAAGCCGAGTATCAGCTCGAACGCTCGCTGGGCGCTTCCGCTGAAGATATCGCGGCCGCCATGCATCCAACCTCGGCCCCCGAATGGCTAGACGCGATCGACGCACTCGCGCGACGCGCCGACCTGATCGTGTGCTCTCATCCGTACGCAATGCCCGCATTGCGCGAAGTCACGTCCAAACCCTTCGTCTACGAAGCGCACAATGTCGAAGCCGATCTGAAGGCCGACATTTACGGCCCACATCGCTGGGCCGTCGATCAGGTCCTTGCGCTGGAGCGCCGTGCCGTACTCGACGCGGCGCTCGTCACCGCGTGCTCGGAGCGGGATCGCGAACGCATGGGCGAGCTCTACGGGACGGCAGGCGATGCCGCGAAGATGATCGTCGTTCCCAACGGCATCGACGTCGCGGCGACGCCGTTGCGCGCAGGCGCGCAGATGGAGCGCCGCCGCGCGGCGCTGCGTGTCGCGCATCCGCTGGCCCTCTTCATGGGTAGCGCGCACGGCCCGAACATCGATGCCGCGCGCTTGATCGTCGAAGCAGCCACGCGCTTGCCTTCGGTCCACTTCGTATTGCTGGGTTCGGTATGCCACTCGGTCCAGACCTGGGAGCTGCCGTCCAACGTCGGTCTCGTGGGTGTGGTCAGCGATGCAGAAAAGGCCACGTGGCTTGAAATCAGCGACCTGGGCCTGAACCCGGTAATTTCCGGCTCAGGGACCAACCTGAAATTGCTCGAATACGCTGCTGTGGGTCTGCCGGTGGTGAGTACTGAATTTGGGGCGCGCGGCCTCGGCTATCGCGCCGGCCATGAATACCTGTGCGCAGAAGCCAACTACTTCGCCGATGGCATTGAAGCGATGTTGCAATTGACGCAGGCGGAGCGTGATGCGATGACGCGCAATGCGCGCCGCCGTGTTGAAGCAGAGGGAGATTGGACTGCGATCGCCGCGACTTACTCGAAGTCGCTCGCGCAGGTGCTGGCGTAGAGGGGTATGGGAAAGGCGTATCCGCGGCCAGCGGTACGCCCTACAACAGATAGTGGCTCAGCGGCAGCAAGCCATCGAATTGGCCCACCACCGTGACCTCGACTGCGGCGGCCTCGTTCGTTGCATGGGTCGATGCATGGGTCGATGCGGCATGCGTGAACTCGCGCAGCAGATTGTCGACCGAGTCATACGACTGATGCTGGAACCCTTGCCATTCCAGACACACGGATTGGTCCTGACTAGTTGGGGTATTCGACTCAGAAATTATGATCGGACTTTTCATTGCGCGAACCTGGCGGTGAAGTAGATCTATTCTAGCGATTAGCGCGGCGCTTGTCGCGTTAGTACTTCCACGACAGACCGAGCGAGCCGCTGTACACGGAGTAGGCAAAGAGCGAGATCGAATTGGAGACCCGCCCTGCCGATGCCTGGGCATACACCGACCAGCCGCGCACCATTGGATATGTGTAGCGCAGCGAAGCCGCGTGTATGGTCTGGTGTCGACCCAGCGTGCCGAAGAATACTGGGTCATACGCATCCGCGTCGATCAGCGTTCGCTGCTGCAAGACTGCTTCGAGTTGGCCATGACGGGCCATGTCGTAATCGGCCGACAGCCAGGCCGAATAACCGTGCTGCGATCCGCCGGGGCGTCGGTTCAACGGCTTGTCCCATGCTGGACCGACGAATAGTTGCACCGAGGCGCGCTCACCGATGCGAGCCTGGAACGCCGCACGCACTTCGACATACACCGAGTCATAGAGCGAGTTGCCGGGATACGCGGAATCCAGCACCGTCAGATCTAGGCCGCCGCGCGTGAGCATCGACCGCCATGCCGACGGCGGCAGCCAGAAATTCGCGTGCCAGCCGATATCGCGCTGATAGACGCGCGTACCGAGCCACAGCATATCTGCGGTGAGCTGGTTATAAAGCTCGCCATGCATCACACTGGTCCTGTCGGCAAGACCGATCGTCGCGGAGCGCTGGTCGAAGCTGTGCTGACTGCGGTACTGACGATTGGTTAGTCCAGCGAGCAGTGCCAGACCTGGCACGGACGAAATCGGCAACTCGCCCTGCACCGCCGATTCAATGTACTGGTCACCGTGCGCAAGGCTTTCCGGTGCGAGGATCAGCGAATTGACTGGCGCACTGGGCGCGAAAGTCACGACGGAATTCGACGGTCCATAATTCGCGTTCGACGTGACGCCCGCTCCGACGCTCACGATCAACTGCGGCCGCGGGCCACTCGGTGTACACGCGCTCGCGCGATAGAAGACGATCAGCTTCTCGATGGCGGGTGGCACGTCGTATTTTGCTTCGATACGCGCGAGCGTTTCTAGCGAGCGCGTGCGCTCCCCCAGCTGGCAATACAGAATCGCCGCATCGAGTAGCGCGCCTGCCTGGCGGGGGTCACGCCGTACCACTTCATTCAGCAGCAATAGCGCGCGCTGGCGATCTCCGTCACTGATCGCAACCTCGGCCTGCGCTTGCAGATCTTCATCGATGGTCTGATCGAAGAGACTTTCCGGGGTCTGCGCCATTGCGTGAGATACCAGTGCGCTGATCACTCCGATGCCGAGCGCACGCAGCACCACTCCGACGATTGCGCGCCATGAACCACGCGACGGCAGCGCGTGAATGCGCCGCTCAATGAATCGCATGGGTATCGCCTTCGTGCATCGTATAAAGCCATTCGGCGGTGTCGCGCCCACGCAGTGCCACCTGAGAGCAGGTCTTCAGACGATGACGTTCGCTCTGCCGCGCAGTTTCGTGGCCGATCAACAATGTGGCTTCGAGCGTCTTCGCATACTCCTGGAGCCGCGACGCCACGTTGACCGTGTCGCCAATCGCGGTGTAGGACTTACGCGAACTGGAGCCGATTTCACCGACCACCGCGGGTCCGCTATTCACGCCTATGCGAACGCGAATCGTCCTACCGTCGAACACAGGCAGCCCACTATGATTGAGCGCCGCCAACTCGCGCAGCATCGCGCTCGCACAATCGAGAGCGCGATCCGCATGGTCGGGCTGCGCGAGCGGAGCGCCCCAGAATGCCATCAATGCGTCGCCCATGTATTTATCCAGCGTTCCGTCCGTGTCGTGCACGCAGCCGGTCAGACGCGTCAGCACGACTTCCGTCATCGCGAGCAGATGCTCGGGTGGCATCTGCTCGGCGAGCCGCGTGTAGCCTTCGATATCGACGAACAACACAGATATCTGCCGACGCTCCGGCTTGAAGGTCGCGAGTCCCCGCTCGCGGATGATTTCGCGCAGCACCGTCGGCGGCAAATAGTGGCTGAAGCGGCGCTCGAACGATCGCATCGCCGCCTGCGAATAAATCCACTCGACGGGCGCCTGCACCAGCAGGAACACCGCCGCGGGAATCAACGGCAGTGCGGCCAGTTGTGTGGGCACACTGCGTGTCGAAGCCAGCAGACCAAGCCACAATGACGTCGTCACGACGATCAACACCAGCGCAATCGTCGCGCGTTGCTGGCGGAACAGCACCGCGAAGATCACGATCGAGCACGCCGCCCAGACGATCGGTAGCCATGCCGCCTGCGCTTGCGACTCGTCGTGCGAGCCCAGATCGAGCAGTTCGCCAAGCAGTTCGGCATGCACGATGACCGCCGGCAACCATGGTTCGATCGGCGATGCGACGTGATCCGTGAGCCCGAGCGCCGACGAGCCGACCAGCACATAACGGTGCGCCAGCAGGGAAGATGGCACCCTTTGCGTGAGCACATCGAAAGCGGATACCACGTCGAGCGACTGAAGCGAATGCTGGAACGGCACATGCATCAGGCCTTGCGAGTCAATCGGCAGGCTGGCGAGCGATGCGAGCGGCAAGGTGCTCGCATTGCGGCAATGGATCAACTGCCATGCGAGCATCGGATAGACGGCGTTTGCGTACTGGATCACCGGGGCGACGGAACGGACCACCCCGTCCACACTGGCGTGCGGTGTCACATGCCCGACGCAGATCTCTGGATCACTAAAGAAATTGCCGACGAATCCCGACGCCACCGGCGCATGGGCAACGTGTGTGCCTGTCGGCAGCGCGCCGCCGACATGCCCCGCATGAGGCGCCCCCGCTCCCTCCGAGAGCGCGAATGCCTGCGCGAACACGAGCGGATACTGATGCGCGATGTCGAGCAGTGCGCGATCGCCGTCGTCCGGTCCTGCTTCGGGAAACATGATGTCGAGGCCGACCGCTTTCGCGTGATAACGCGTGAACAGCGTCTGCGCGAGCCGCGCCATCACGGCGCGTGGCCATGGCCACGGCCCGATCGCATCGAGAGAGCGCTCGTCGATGTCGACGAGAGCAATGCGCGGGTCCGGTGCGGCCGTGATCAATTGCTTCTGCTGCCAGTCGTCGAGCGCATAGCCGAGCCGGCTATATGGTTCAGGCGACCATGCTCCGGTCGCCAGCAAGCAGCCTAGCAGTGAGATCAGGGCGAATATCGTGAGGCGAATTTGGTCCAGCGTGCCAGGGCCTGCTACCGGGACCACTGGGTCGCTCCATAGGCCGCATTGCTCCCGCCGAGAGACTGCGTGAACAGATAGCCCGCCTGCGTGGCATTCTTGCCGGCGAGCACACCTCTGACGAGCGCCCGCGAAACGCCGAATTCGCTGACGAGCTTGCCGTCCGGAGTCACGCTGCCGCTTCCCGAAATCGCATAGCTCGCGCCGTTGGCGCTGAGGTTCATGCTCGTCTGAAAAGCACGCGTGCCGAAATCGATCGACAGTAGCGGACTGCTGATCTGCGCCTCCGTCGCCGCGCCCGTCGTTGCATTGACCACGAACGCTTGCGCCGCCTGAAGCCCGAATTTGAAGTTGCCGGAGGTGGGCATCACCATCTCCGTCTGCGGCGCGCGGGTCATCGCGAAAGGCCCCGTCCCCGTCAGGCTAACCTGTTCGCTGCCTTGCTGCACCAGCGCCGTCAACGTCGTGTCCGCGCCGTACGAACCCAGCGACTTATAGCGTCCCCAGAAGATCTGCGCCTCCGGCGCTGGGTCGACGACGGGTACCGCTGGTGCTGCCGGCGTCGCCGGATCGGGGGGGGCAGGTGTCGTCAGCGGGAAGCTTAACTCCGCAGGCGCAACGCCCGGACTGACCGGTGCCTGGGCGGTCGCCGCGCGAGCGCTGTTTTCCTCGCTCTTCAACTCGGACGCTGCCTGCTCGGACATCACCAGCGACGGTCCAGAGTCGATTACGACAGGGCGAGCGCTGCCGCGATACACCTGCAGCCATTCGTTCGGTTTGCCAGCAAATAGCTGTGCCGCAGCCGAGCCCTCGCAAGGACCCACACCCGTCGCCGAGCAGCCGGCGCCCAACGGCGTCATCACGATGCCGCCGCTAAGCACGTCTGCGCGCGTCACGTTTTCGTCGGTGAACACGGTGAAATCGGTGCCGCGCACGCCGAGCGCGGCGACCGGAGTGTTCATCCGATAGTGGTCGCGTGCGGCCTGAGCACCCGTACCCGATATCTCGCGCACCATGCCCCTCGTCAGCGACAGCTTGATGACCGTCTTGCGCGGATCGGCCGGGTTGTATTCGTAGCGTTCGAATGTCAGCGATGAATTGGGTCGCACACTGATAAAGCCGCGATCGACCGTGGTGATGTACACGTAGCCATCTTTGCCCGTCTCGACAGTGTCGCCCTGCTCAATGGAGGCGCCTTTGGCAAGCGGGGTGCAAAACGTTTGCGCGCGTTGTGCACACGCCTGTCCAATCACGAGGACTGCATTGCCAATCGTCGCGGACTCCGCATGCGCGTCATGGTGCACAAGAAACGCCGTGCAAACAACGAACTGCAATGCGGCCGAACGACCCCCTCGAAGTATGCGTTCCTGCATCTGATCTTTTCCCCGAGATCCTCACGGCACTGCGATCGAATAATCCGGTAATGATTAGCGAAATTTTGTAATTAGGATGTGACGGCCGTCACAGATGCCAGCGCTCGATACGCATATCGTCCTGCGTGCCCGTGTCAGCAAATTACAATTGAGAGAGATGTCGACCGAAGAAGAAAGGATCAGTGACGGCCCATTAAAGGCCATTGATCTCTTGAAACAACAAAAGCTGCTACGCAACGTTGCGAACGAAGTCATTGAAGAGACCAGCCGCCACATTCGCTATCGCCGCTTCTCGAAGCGGGAATTCGTCGTTCATAAGGGCGACGCCGGTTCATCGCTACTCATGTTGATGTCCGGCCGCCTGCAGGTGATCGCACTGTCGGAAGACGGCCGCGAGGTGGGACTCGATTTCGTCGAGCCGGGTGACTATTTTGGCGAGCTGTCGATTATCGACGGCGGTCCTCGCTCGGCTTCGATCATTGCGATCACGGAATCAGTGGTCGGCTTTTTGCCAAAGCATCAGGCGCAAACGCTGTTTTACCGTAATCCCGCAGTGGTGGAGGCGCTGTTGCAACGGCTGTGCCGCACGATTCGCCAGGCTTCGAATTACCGGTCGATGCTCGGTCTGACGCGCGCTTACGCCAGGGTCTATTCAGTGCTCGAGGCTTCCATGAAAACGAGTGCAGGCGGCCTGTTGACAATCGAGAATCTACCCAACCAGCAGGCCATTGCGATCATGGCCAACGTCAGCCGCGAAACAGTATCGCGCGCGATCCGTTCTCTTATCGACGGAGAGGTGATCGAACGTGACTATCGACGCCTGATCGTTCGCAATGCGGAAATGCTGGCCAAGCTTGCGAGGGGCGAGGCTGAATTGCAACTACGCGCGAAAGCGATGGGCGAAGGCGCTACGGTCGGGCAATCGCGCCCCTCCTGAAACCGGTTGTTCGAGATAGTCCCTGGCAGGAGCGACGCTGCACCGATTGAGCATTCCAATCCATGCGTCACGATTTGTGACGCCCATCACACACTCAGCCCCGTTGGTTTGCTTTACTTAGAGTTCCGGTGCGATATGCATTGCCGCCGAAACTTTCATGCAAGCCAAGCTAAAGTTCCTCGAGAAATTCGCCGTCTTTAACCGAAAGAATAAGCGCGTCCGATCGTACGATCGGGTCATAAGCATTGGCTCGAATTGCGAAGTGACCGGGAATATCCGCCATCACTTCGAGACGCGAACGGCTTATCCGTTCGATTGGTGGATGACGCCCTTCCAAGCTCTGCTCGACGTTCTCGATGCGCGATTCAGCGGCCTTTTCGAGCCGTCGCATCTGGCTATTCCTGCGGATCGAGGCACCGTTGTCGATACGCGGTTCAATCTCATGTATCACCACGATTTCGCGAGAGATGAAGAAGGTCGCGTGATTGTGGACGACGTCGAAAAGCAGCTTCCGGATTTGCGGAAGAAATATGCCCGGAGAATTGATCGCTTCGTCAACGAACTGGACGGCAAAAAGGTGTTGTTCGTTCGAAACAGATGCGGCAACGATCCGGTGTATTTGAATGGCGATTACGGCGACATTCAACCCGATCAATGCATCGAGATTCACCGTGTGCTCTTGGCGCTTCTGCCGTAAGCGGCCAGCAAACCCGTCTTGGCGAACTGAACTAGCGGATGGGATCCGCCGGTTGCCAGCGATGAGGCAGCAATGCTGCGATGTCGCTGGCCTTTTGAGTCGGCAATCGGGTGAGAACGTC
>NZ_JBFPKN010000047.1:0-23771 GCF_040948805.1 Paraburkholderia sp. BR13439
CGGAAAACAAACTCTCGGTGAACGTGTCGGCGCCGCCCATGATCTCCAGTGGGCAAGTGGTGGTTCATCTATCAACGCTTCACGAACTCTGCGCGATGACGTGTTTCAGCGGTACTTCAGCAACCTGTTAAGGCATTATCGTCATACCGGTGCGAGCACATCAACCGGCTCGGGGACTATCTGCTGGATTTCCTGCCTTCCATGCCTTCGCTCGATCCAACCATCGATTTCGCCTTTAAGTCAGCCGCTTACGTCCAGATGTGGCGGATTTAATGAATCACGGCCAACCCTCTGATGTGAGGTACCGTGTGCGTTCCTCACGACGACGGGCCTCCGCCGCCTGGCGTGCTTGCTGCTCCCCTTTTTTCACGAATGGCACGATGAGAGGCGACCCTTGATTCGATTTCGGATATTCGACGGCGCTTGGGCAAATTCAATTGCTTTGCACTCCTACGATCCTCCAATTTGAGAAAAGCGTTTCGAAGCGTTCGCTCCGCTTCACGGCTGCGTCCCTGTAGCGGCATGCGCAGTTTCGCCCGCATTTCCTCAACCGGCAACTCACGTAACGAGGGATCAAAGCGACTGTCTTCGCTCCCGCTGGATTCTGGGGCCAATAATGACGGGCTGACCTCCGCGGCGGCGGCGAGCCAATCCGCATCCAGCATCAGAAACTCGGCCAGTGCTACCTGTGCGGGCATCAACGCCTGTAATCCCGCAGGCACCGGCCGTTCGATTTCATCATCGTGAAGCTCATCATTCCCGTGTCGGGCAAGCCACCCAAGATAAAGCGGGCGAGCATCGCCGGCGAGCAACTCGTCGCGTACAGGCAGCAGGCGCGTCATCCACCCCGCACCATCCATCTCCACCGAGAAGCGGGCATGTTCACCCGAGTCATCGTTGAACGACCAGTCGAGGAGGCACCAGTCATCGACGTCCATGGCCTCGAATGCTTTCTCGAAACGGGAGCGCCTCTTTCGTCCAGCCTTGACGTAATCGCGGATGGTGGAGTAGACATGGGCATCGAAATATTGCTGTACCCACTCGAGCGGGTCGCCCTTGAGGTTTCCCCAGTGATATTCGTTGACGAAGCTCGAGGCGGTGATCGTGGCCCGCGTGGAGAAACTGCGCAACTCTGCCTGCTGGGTCGCCGTAAGCAGTTGGTCGACGCACGCATTCCCGTTGCGAAGCGCATGGTAGACAAGAAGGTGAATGTGCTGGCCTGCAGCGCGTGCGTTTGTTGGCGCGCTATTGTGACGTCCTTTCGGGACGGGACGCGGCGCTTTCAGCCAGCCGCGCCCGCGACGCCCAGCCGCAGCCGGTAATCCATCAAAAGCTGCTGCTGCGCTTCGATCTGCGCGGCCAGCTTCGTCAAGTCCGCGTTGAGCGAGTCGCGAGCCTCGGGTACCTGGAGCAGCTCGGCAGACCGCGCATCGGCTGCCGACTGCGCTGCATCGCGCTCAGCCTCGGTGCGGGCCTGATCGGTGAGCGCACGATTGAGGGCGGACTGCAGCGCCTCGCCATGTGCCTGCTGATCGCGTGCGAGCCTGGGCGTGGCCGTTGCTTCTGCGACGAGCCGCTCGTTGTCCCGGTTCAGCTGTGTGATCTCGTTCTGCCGGACGATGGCCGTCGGGTTCGCCTGGCGTAGCTCAGCCTGCACCAGCTGGACCTGCTGCTCATGTCGGTGCGCTTCCTGTTCGCGCTGCTCGCGTGCGGCCGTACGGAAGTGCTCAAGGGAATTGCGCGCATGCACGAGTTTGGCCTCAAGCGACAGGCGGAAGCCTTCCTGCTCGGCAAGGCGCTCGGTCTGGTCGCATACCTGCTGGGTGCGCCGCTCGAGGTCCAGGTCGCGCTGATGCAGCGCCACGCGAGTCCCGGCGTGCGCCTCCTGTTCCGCAGAAAGGGCGGCGGTCTCGCCAGAGAGTAGCTCCCGCGCCGTGGCCAGCTCAGCGCCGAGCCTTGCGATTTCGGACTGCGCCTGCTGGCGCTGCGCAGCCGCAGCGGCGGCCTGCTGGTCGACGAGGGCTTGTGCGTCTTCATGCAGGCGGGCCGCGAGCCGGGCCACCAGATCATGGATCGCGTCCGAGAGCGACCCCGGCGCGTGTGAGTGACGCGCCCTCGTCTTCCTCCAGTTCCTTCAGGTACCGGTGGATCGTGGTTTTCGAGCCCGTGTTGCCGAGCGCGATACGTATCGCCTCGATCGATGTGTGCTGCCCCCGCGCGAGCAATGGGTCGTGGGCGCGCTTAACGTCCATGCGCGTAAGACCGGTGCGGGCCATCTGCTTCCTCACTCGAATAGTGTACTGTATTACGTACCATGTATATACGTACCACTGCACGCGATCAAGAGCGGCCTGATGTGAGCATTACTGGTATGTGATAAAGGCGGGTTATCGGATGTGAGGTCCAAAAAATTGCCGCCGCCTGCAAATGGTACGGAACGTGGATCGGCAGCCCCGATTTCAGGCCAACGGCAGCTGGACACCCTCTCCGGGCGTGAGGATCTGGTAGCCCATTGCCCGGTAGCCGCGCTGGCGCTTCTCCCACATGCGCTGCAGGGCCGGATGGCCGCCGTCAACGTAGTCGATCACCCGTACGCCGGTTTTGCCCGCATGTTCGCGATGCAGTCGGCCGGCGTACTGCTGCAGCGTGCCCTTCCAGGCCACCGGCATGGCCAACACCAGCGTGTCCAGTGCCGGGTGGTCGAAACCTTCGCCTACCAGCCGGCCGGTCGCCAGCACGACGCGGGGCGTGTCACCGGCCAGCGCGTCAAGGGCCGCGAGCTGTGCCGCACGCGCCTTTTTCGCGAGGCGCCCGTGCAGCACGAACAGCGGCTGCACCGCGTCTTCGAGGGCCTGCTGCAGGCTTTCGAGATGGTCTGTCCGCTCGGTGAGCACCAGCACGTTGCGTCCCCGTGCGTATTGCTCATGAATGGACGTGACGATCATGTGCGTGCGCGATGCGTCCTGCGCGAGACGCGCGAACACCTCCTGGATCGGCGCCTCGGTCGTAACGTCCACTACGGAGGTGAGCCTCTGCGGGAACACCTCGAGCACCTGCGGGGCGCTGGCCGGAGATTTCGCCGCATGCCGGATCGGCCCGCACAGCATGAACATCACGGGCTGCTGGCTGTCGCGCCGCACCGGCGTGGCAGTCAGGCCCAGCACGTAGCGCGCATGAACTGCCTTGAGCACCGCCTCGAAGGAATCCGCCGAGACGTGGTGACATTCGTCGACAATGACATGGCCGTAGTGCCGCAACAGCTCGCCGCGAGCACCATCGGGTGCCACCGACTGCAGCATCGCGACATCGATCCGGCCGGTCGCTTTCGACTTGCCGCCGCCGATCGTGCCGATCGCGCGCGCGTCGAGTGCCAGAAACGATTGCAAGCGTTCGTGCCACTGGTCAAGCAGCTCGCGGCGGTGCACGAGTACGAGCGTCCTGACGCCACGCCGGGCAATCATTGCCGCCGCCGTCACGGTCTTGCCGAACGCCGTCGGCGCATGCAGGATGCCGTTGTCATACTGCAGAAGGTCGGCGACGGCCGCCTGCTGGTCGTCGCGCAGCGTACCCGCGAATGACACCGCAACGGGCTCGCCCGTGCAGCGCTCGTCGCGGATGTCGCAGGCGATGTCGTTATCGCGCAGCAGCGTCATGACGTCGTCAAGGCATCCGCGCGGCAACGCTATGTGGCGCGGGCAATTCTCGGCGCGCCCAATGATGCGTGGCTTGTCCCATACGCTGAAGCCGCGCGCCTGGGCCCGGTAGAACTCCGGATTCTGGAAGGCGGCCAGCCGGATGAGCCGGTTGAGCAGTGCCTGCGGAAGCTGCGCCTTTTCAAGATAGAGCTGGTTCGCGAGCGTCAGTGTGAGCGACGCCGGCATCGTTCCGGCCAGCCGCTTCGGCTGCGCCGGCGCTGGCTTCCACGGTTCGGCCTGGTCCTCCTCGGCGATGAACGCGACGTCGAGCGGGTGCGCACCGCCCGTGGCGCGAAAGATCACCCCCTCGATGTCGCGGCTGTCCATGGTTTGCACGGACGCGAGATACGACCACTGATCAGCGTACGGCTGAAAGCCGTCATCGACAAACACGCTCCAACCATGCTCGCGTGGCTGCTTCTGCAGCGGCAGGGCAATGAGGTTGCCGAAACCGCCTTTGGGCAGCACATCCTGGTTTGGAAAGAGCCGGTCGTAGGACGTCAGTTCGAGCTGACGGGTCCGGGCACAGGTGTGGCTGATGATGGCAGAGCCCATCCGTCGCGCCTCGCGGGCAGCAACGGCCGACGAGAAAAAGATCCACGCGTGCGCGCCATTGCCTGAACGCGAGATTTCGAGCGATACCGGCACGTCCATCTCGAGGCAGGATTGCCGGAACGCCTGCGCATCTTCACGCCAGCCTTCCTCGTCGAAATCGACAGCCAGCAGGTAGCAAGTGCAGTCCGGCATCAGCGGATAGAGGCCCACCGTGCGATCGCCGGCCAGGTGCGCATAGACGACCTGGTCATCCAGCGTCAGCAGGACACGATGCCCGCAGTCGGCGCACCGGATGCGGGGCTTCTCGCAGATCCCGGCGCGCCACTCGTTGGCGCACGCCGGCGCGTAGCCCGACTTCCCGGAATTGCGGCTTTCCCAGCGTAGCGGATAGACATCCGTGCGACCGCGAAAGAGCCGCCGGAAGAGTTGTACCTTCTGCTCGGGCGAAAGTACGGGCGCGCCCGTGTTTCGCACTGCTGGCGATGGTTCGTTCCGGGTCACCCGCACGGGCTTTGCCTGCGCCTGCAGCGTTGCCGGCAACAAGGCGGTGAGCCGCACGATTTCGGCCTGCAGGCGGGTGAGCTCCGCGAGCAGCTCCTCGCGTGTGAAATTTTCCCAGTCTGCTTGTAGCAGCTTGCCTTCGTTCATCGCTTCACCGACCGAAACCCTGGCTCCGATCGAGCACGCCGGCTGGCGCACACGTTCGTTGTTGCATATCATCGTCTCCGATACAGATCACCTGATTTTACCCACGAGCCATGTCTGCCATCGATCGCTACGTCCAAGCCGCGACGCGCGAAAACACGCGGCGCAGTTACCAGTCCGCACTCCGGCATTTCGAGGTTGAGTGGGGCAGCTTTCTGCCCGCGAGCGCTGACATGATCGCGCGGTACCTTGCCGATCACGCAGAAACCCTGTCTATCAATACCCTGCGCTCGCGGCTTGCAGCGCTTGCGCAATGGCACCAGACGCAAGGTTTTCCGGATCCGACGAAAGCCCCGCGTGTGCGCAAGGTCCTCAGAGGCATCGTCGCGCTGCATCCCGCAACCGAGAAGCGGGCGAAGCCCATGCAGCTCGCGCAGCTCGAAAAGCTCACAGCCTGGCTCGATGAGCAGATCGTCGGACAAGCAGACGAGCGCGAGCGCCTCGCGTGCATTCGCAACCGGGCCCTGGTGCTGCTGGGCTTCTGGCGCGGCTTTCGTTCCGACGAACTCAGTCGGCTGCGGATCGAGCACGTAGCCGTTGAGGCTGGCCGCGGCATGACGCTGTACCTGCCGCGCACGAAAGGCGACCGCGCGCAGCTGGGCACGACCTTCAAGGCCCCGGCGCTTTCACGCCTGTGTCCGGTGACGGCTTACGAGGCGTGGATTGCGGCGTCCGGCCTGACGGAAGGGCCCGTGTTCCGGAGCATTGACCGCTGGGGAAACATCACGACGAGGGACTGCATGGGGGCAGCTTCATGCCGCTGTTGCGTGCGCTTTTTTACGCGGCAGGCCTGGCCGCCCCGGACAGTTACAGCAGCCACTCACTACGGCGGGGCTTCGCAACGTGGGTCAACTCGAACGGCTGGGATCTGAAAATGCTGATGCAGTACGTTGGCTAGAAAGACGTGCGTTCCGCGATGCGCTACATCGACTCGGCCGATCCGTTCGCGCAGCACCGCATCGAATCGGCACTCGCGACGCCAGGCGCGGACAAGCAGGAACTACCGGTCAACGCATTGCCTGCGCCATAACCGCTGGCTCGAGGCACACTCCACGTCCCCGTGACGGATACGTACCGGGAGAGATTCGCTGCAAGCTCAATCGCGATCCGGGCCAGCCAGATCTTCATGGCGTAGAGCTTCGAGCGGGCACAGCACATCCCGGATCGATAAAAGCCCGGCGACATGGTGATCGATCTGGTCGAGCACGACCTCGATCTGTTCGACAATCGACGCGTCCCGGGTTATTGCCGCGAAGTTCGCACCATTGACGAGTGCATGCGCCATGCCATGCAGGTGAAGCAGATCGTCCCGCAGGCCTTCCGGATCGTTAAGGCCTGTGCGCAGTTCGTCGAGTGTATCCACCGCATCGAGCACCCGCGTCGTGTCATAGTGCGCCTGCAGCGCGTCCAGTGCGGCGGCATCGACCTCACCGTACGGCGTGGTGGCTACCGCTGCTCTTGCACTCATCCTGTGTTACCTCATTTCGTCGTCAGGCCGGGACCCCCTACCAAACAGGGCATCGTTAATCCAGCTTCGGACGGGCGTTCCAGATGCAGCCGGTAGCGCCCGAAGCGGCGAATGTTGTGGGTCGCATACGGGCTCACGAATTCAATGTCCTCGGCGCGGACCTTCTCGCCCGCGGTCACCATGTCGCGCAGGGCCCGCATCATGTCCACCGTGTTTTGCAGGATCACGGCCGATGCAATGAGGTCATTGTAGCGTAGCCGTTTTTGCTGCTCTTCCGGTTCATTCTCCGCGATCACATCACCGCCGAACGATAGCCACTTCGCGAAGCCCTTGTAGGACTCTATCTTGTTGGTGTTTGCCGTCACGTCCTGGCGCAGTTCCCGGCTGCCGATCCATTCAAGCAGAAAGACCGTACGTACGACTGCCGAGTTCGCGTGCAGCGAGATACAGACGGTTCTTGCGGCTCTCGGACCCAAGGCGGCGCAGCAGCAGCGGCGAAGAGATCGTTCCAGCCTGGATCGACCGCGCCACCTGCCTGAGTTCCTGCCAGTGCCGCTCGATCAGCACCCAGTCGATGGTCGCCGTGAAAAACTTGTCGATGTGCCCGTACTTAGCGTCGCTGTCAGGACGGTACAATACGAGGTCCTTCCAGTTGCGGATTCTGGGCATCAGCTTGATGCCGAGCAGATGGGTGAACGCGAACACGGCGGCTGATTGTCCCTGCGTATCCGCATGCACAGTGTCGGCCTTGACGGACAGGCCCGCCTTGAAGAGTCCTTCGATTACATAGATCGCTTCCCAGACGCCCGGCGGGATGAAATGCCGGAACACCGCGATGTAGTTGTCGGCGACATGCCGGTACGCGACTGCGCCCATTTTCCGGTAGCGGAAGTGATAGCCGGCCAGCAGGTTGTTGTCGTAGAAGTCGTACTGCGTGCCGCCGGCAGCGACCGTTTTGCCGTCGCCCCAGTGTTTCGGCAGATCGAGCCGCAGGCACAGTTCAATCAACTCGCGCTGCGCGGCCTCGAGCTTGTCCAGACTCATGTGCCGACGGTTCACGAATGACAGCATGTGCGCCGTCACGTCGGTATCGAGATGGCGTGCCGCCTGGGTCGGGCCCAGAATGCAGCCTATCCCGAAAATCGTCAGCAAATACCTCGGCCGGCTTGCGTATCTGCGGATCGATTCCGGACAACGGTCCAAAGCGCCGGGTAAAATGCGTCCAGTGCTCAATGTTCGCGAGAACGTCGAGCACGTTGCGGGTCGGCAGCCGTGCATTGATCCGCTCCTGCAGGGCGATCGCGCTGGCCGGAATTTCCCGTGACATGTTCGCGCTTGCGCGGATACTCGTCGTCGAGCTTGCGCGCCGCGTCGGTCAACCACTGACGCAGTTGAGCGACGAATTCGCTGCCCGTTTCCGGCAGGCCGACTTTCGCGCAGTAGTCAGGCAACTGCTGCTCACACTGCCGCCACGGCAGCAGATAATCGCGATAGTCGGCGTAGGCATCGGACCCGGACACGCACAGGTCACCGACGCGCAGCTCCTCCGCCATATACGAGAATACGCACAGCTCAAGAAGCGCCGGTTGGTCGGCGCCCCTTCACCGTGTGCGCGGCGCACAAGCTTGCGCCAGCGTGCCGCTGCGAAACTCAGGTCGACACTGGCGTCGATCCATTCGCGATGCAATGTTTCACTCTCCAGCACCACATCGAGAGCATCGAGCAGCGTGCGCACCTGACTCGTGGAGTCCCATTGAAGCGCGCGGGCGAGACGCATGAGGACCGAACGGTGCGCCCGGAAATGCTTCCAGAGCAGCGGCAGGTCATTGCGGCCGCTGAATGCGCGGATCTCGGCACAGCTTTCGCGCAGCGGTTCGAGGTCGCCTTTCGGTGCAAGCCATTGTCGTATGGACTGGGCGATCGTCTTTTCGTCGGCCTCGTCAGCAAGGATGTCGACGACATCGTCGAGCAGGACCACGAGATCCTCGACCTTCTCACGCTGCCTGCGCTGAACGATCTCCAGTTCGTCGCTCGCGCGCTTTTGGATCGCACCCATACGTCGCACGAACATGTCGGCGAGATCGTCGCGGGTGCGCACACGCATGCGACTTAGCAGCGCCACGATCAGTGTGTAGCGTTTGTCGGGAAGGGTGTCTTTCCTGAGAGCGGACGCGTCGAGCGCCATCGCTTGCATGGCCAGTGAGCGCAGCTTTGATGCTGGAACGCCGGCGAGTGCGACGGTGAAGCCGCCGATTTCATCGAGCCAGGTGATCTGGTCAATCAACAGGTCCAAGTGCTGCCGGGATGGGCGCCTGGCGTGGCGCTTGATGCGGTTGTAGGCGCTCTGCCGGCTCGACAGGTCGCGGGCCAGCAAGCGATCGAGATCACGCTTCTGTTCATCGGTCAGGCGTCCTGCGACCCGCCTGAAAAGCCGTGCCTGGGTCTTCGCATGGATCTGCTCGGCAATCCGGTCCAGCGTCGAGAACGCCGGCAGTTCGACGTTCTGCGCCATCAGGTCGTCGATCGTGGCGTTGATGATGTCAACCGGCTGGTCCATGGACAGTGACGCAGTATGTGCGGCGCGCGTCGCAATCGTGCCCGCGTCGGTGCCGTAGTACGGCTTGACACCGAGGTACTCGCGCACCGCAGCGTAATGCCGGAACAGCGTCGGCGATGCCTGCGTGTCGTAACCGAAGCGTAAGGAATTTGCCGCTACCCTCAGCACGGCGTGAATCCGAACCAGCTGTTTCATTGGTGCAAGCTCTATCAAGACGGTAGCCTCTCTGCGGTCAGCGCTGGCGAAGAAGTCGTGCCGGCTTCGGAGTTGGCCAACGCGCTCAAGCAAATCAGGGAATTGCAACGGCTACTGGGCAAGAAGACCGTCGAAGTCGAAATCCTTCGCGAAGCCGTGGAGTATGGCCGGGCAAAAAAAATGGATTGCGCGCTCGCCATCGTTGCCGGGGGACGACCAGTGAAGCAGGTTTGCGACGTTCTCGGTGTGGCGCGCTCAAACGTGGCGGCAAAGCTTGCTCGACCCGCTGATTGGCGGGACGGGCGGACGGCTCGACAAACCGACGACGCTGAACTGGTGGAGGAAATCCGGCGCGTAATCGCTGACTTGCCGAGCTGGGTTTACCGCCGCGTGTGGGGCACAATGCGCAGCGAGCGGGAGCGCCAGTGCGCGGCTTCTGTCAATGCCAAGCGGGTCTATCGCGTGATGCGCGAACATGGCTTGCTGCTTGAGCGCAGGCCCAAGCCGCCGCGCCCACAGCGTCGGCATGATGGCAAGGTCGCCGTGCCCAGAAGCAACCAACGCTGGTGCTCCGATGGTTTCGAGTTTCGTTGCGACAACGGCGAGCCGCTGCGCGTGACCTTTGCGCTCGACTGCTGTGACCGCGAGGCCATGAGCTGGACGGCAACGACCGGTGGCCATAGTGGCGACGTTGTACGTGACGTCATGCTGGCGGCCATTGAGCATCGCTTCGGCAACGTTTCGAAAGCGCCAGAGCAAATTGAATGGCTCAGCGATAACGGCTCGGGTTACATCGCCGAGAAGACCCGGACCTTCGCCTCGGACATTGGACTCAAACCGCTCACGACGCCTGTGTGCAGTCCGCAGAGCAACGGCATGGCCGAGAGCTTCGTGAAGACGATGAAGCGCGACTACGTGGCCTTCATGCCCAAGCCAGATGCAGCGACCGCTGCTCGCAATCTGGCCGTCGCGTTCGAGCATTACAACGAGAAGCACCCGCATAGCGCGCTGAAACATCGCTCGTCACGCGAGTTCCGACGTAGGACCGATTCATCAACCTTGTGAGGCGGTGTCCGGACGTATGGGGCAAATCCACTCGCTTTCTTCATCACCTTCGTTCTGCCGCCGCTTACCGTCAACCTGACAAATCCGTCAGGGCTGCAGCGCCTACGCCCGTCAGCGTTACAAACAAATCTTCCAATCACCCTTTCCGATTTCAAGGAACAAACAGTCGTCGGACCACCCATCCATTTCCGCTGCGACTGCAGGCATAGCTCCAACAAGCACAGTCGCCGCCATTAAACCAACGAATACCACTTTTTTAAGCTTCTTGCGCATGTCAATCCCCATGAATTGAAAACAAAACTTTATGACACTTCGATACTGGCCTACAAAATCAGAAGATCTTCAATTAATGCGGGTGTATGAATGCATACAGCAATCAATCCTAGTACGGCACTCGATTCTCTAGCTAATGTCTCCCGGAAAGGTAGACGCTAGTTGAGCCAGTTTATATACCAAGGCATAGGACCACCAACTTCAACTCGTCATCGCTTGATCAAAATCAAGCCCTATCGATAGGAGGGCGATTTCACTCAGGCCGATAATGCCTCGAGCGGCAGCCGCTTTCCGATGTCAAGATCGAACCGGCCGTATGGATTGGTATGGGTGTAGATCGAGGGCAACAGCGTGCGGAAGTCGGCGGCCTGCACCATTGGCCACCAGCGTGGCTCTGCCAGTACACACTGGATCATCAGCGTGTCGACGTACAACTGGTTGCGGGTTTCGGCGGTATTCGAGCGGTTGTCCGTTGAAGATGCCAATGATGCATGAAGAGCCCTGCGTGGCAAGATCGCCTGGCGAAGTGATGGCCCGAGCGGCGACGTGATTGACATGGTATCGAAGCGCGTGGCCGCGGCGCAATGCGCCGGCGAGGTGAGAACAGGGCCGCCCTTAGGCGTAGAGCAAAGTAATTATGTCACTGGCCAGTGTCCAACAGGACAGCGCGTGCGCCCTTGAATTGACGACTTTGCTTCGTTGCGCTGCGAAGGAAAGTTGTCAACTCACATCAGTGCGCAGTAATTCTGTCAATTGGCCTTCGCCTGAGACCATCGCATCTGCTCCCGCGAGGTGGACTTCTTGGTCTGCTTTCCATGAGCGTCAAGCCGCTCACTTTGCCGCGTCCACGCGACGCCTGTTGCCACGATGGGTTCTCAGGCGACGGTCGACGCTTTACAGGCGCAGGACACTCACTGCACGAGCAGCAATCGATTCGGTTTAGAAGCGAAAGGGGCAGAGACAGGCTTGCCTTGATGGCGATCTTCCTCAGAACGAACTGGGCGCACGCGTCAACCTGTCTACGGCCGCCGTCAATCGCAGGTTGCGACGGATGTCGGACGAAGGCGTCATTCGCAACTACGCTGCTATCGTCGCGCCCGAAAAGGTCGGCTATCCGCTGACGATCGTTGCGACGGTTGAGGTCGAGAGCGAGCAGATCCATCTGCTCGATTCGATGAAGCGCACTTTCGCACAATGCCCCGAAATCCAGCAGTGCTACTACGTCGCGGGAGAATGGGACTTCGTGCTGCTTCTGACGGTCCACAACATGGATAAGTACAAGGCCCTCACGCGGCAACTGTTCTTCTCAAACAACAACGTCAAACGCTTCAAGACGCTGGTGAGCATGAACAACGTGAAGGTGGGGCTCGGTGTACCCGTGGCTCCCGAGGGAGGCTAAGACCGTCAACGTATGACTGACTTGTCGGTCCAGTCGCCCTGATCAAATTGGCGCACGGTAATTGCGCCGTTACGGATATCCCCTTTCTCATCAAACTGGATGGGGCCTGTCACACCGTCCAGCTTCGAAGCCCGCAGCTTCGGGAGATACAATTTAGGATCTGTCGATCCAGCGTCCTGCATTGCCTCCGCCATCGCGAGCACGCGTCGTAGGCGTAAGGGGCGTATAGCTGCACGGGAACACCAAACCGCTGCTGATAGCGTTTGAAGAATTCAGGTCCTTGCGGCATCTTTGCAGGCGGCACGCCCGCCAGTGCGCAGTAGACGTCCTTATCCATCGAGGGCCCGGCCAGTTTGATGAACTGAGGCGTGCACGCTTCGTCACCGGCAATGAACTTCACCCTCAAGCCAAGCCGTTGCGCCTGC
This sequence comes from Paraburkholderia sp. BR13439, assembly GCF_040948805.1. NCBI lineage: Bacteria > Pseudomonadati > Pseudomonadota > Betaproteobacteria > Burkholderiales > Burkholderiaceae > Paraburkholderia > Paraburkholderia sp. BR13439. The sequence continues at coordinate 12,338 of NZ_JBFPKN010000047.1, forward strand.
TGCACGAATACCGCAGCTTGGGTGTCGCCACCCGTGAAAGCAATGCCGTCTGGCTGACGGCTCTTGATGGTGGTGAGAATCGCCATCCAGTTCGTTGTCTTGTCGGTACCGCATTCACGGCCGACCACGTTGTCTCCGGCACCCTTGACTGACTTTTCGATCTCATCGGCAAGACCTTGACCGTACGCCGTGCGACCATCGACGATGGCGATATTGCGCGCACCCAGATCGTGGACCAGATAGCCTCCGATGACAGAGCCCTGTCTCACGTCATTCGCAACCATACGGAACACGTTGGTGAATCCTTGCTGCGTGAGCTTCGGATTGGTTGCCGATTCGGTGATCATCAGAACGCCTGCATTCGAGTAGATCCTGGAGGCGGGTATCGATGTCCCAGAGTTCGCGTGACCAACGACACCTGCTACGCCATCATCCACCAGCTTCTGGGCGACGGTTACCGCCGTTTTGGGATCCGCGGCATCGTCTTGGGAGTCGAGCACGAACCTAACGTTTTGCCCGCCAATCCGGATCTTTCTGCTGTTCAATCTTCGATTGCCATTCGCACACCGTTTTCATCATCCTTTCCGATGTGGGACAGTTCACCTGTAAGCGGGGAAACCTGCCCGATCTTTACCGTCAAATCCGCGTGGGCCGCGAGAGGTTGCAGGACAAGCGTCAGAGACGTGAGACATATCGGTGTCCAGGGTGATTGCATGGTCGTACTCTCGATAGTTTGGCTGGGAATCGGATCGACAGAACCTACGACCCGTTGGGCAAGCAACATTGCGCTGGCCTGTAACTATCCTAATGACGAGAGCCGGTAGCCGAAATCGGTCACGGTGACACTTCTGCAAGTTACTATCGAAATAAGGGCACGTTTCGATATCTTTTCCCGTCGCCCACTTCCTGGGCAGCGCCACTTTCCGGCAGCCTGAGCTTTCGCGCCGCTATCAAGCTGAGATGCACCTGGCCCCTTTCCCGTGGGGCCGGACATCTTGCTACGACGTGCACGATTCAAATGGAGCAGGTAAGCCCCCATCGACCCAGATGGCCTGTCCCGTGTTGTACGCCGCGCCGTCCGACGCGAGAAACGCGACCGTTGCCGCGATCTCTGCGCTTGTGCCCTACCGGTGCATCGGAACGCTTTAACGACGCTCTTCGGTAGCGGGAAGACTGTCAATCTGTTGATAATGGCGCCCGCGCGCTGTTTCTTCATGTGCGGCACGACGAGGCGGGTCGGTCGAGCCACGTTCTGGAAGTATGTGTCGATTCCCTGATGCCACTGCTCATCGGAGAGCTCGAGGAGCGCAGCCCTTGGACCGTACTCTGCGCTGTTGACGCTGCTGCCCATCTTGAGACGAAACGCATACACGAACCCCGAGGTCGAGCCGTAGCCCCATCGCGGTACGAGTCACGCCCATCCCGCCGCCGAGCAGTTCGATCGCCCTCAACAGCCTGATCCGCCGGCACTACGGCCGCAAGCTCATGCCGGTCTCGCTGACGAACCGCCGTGCCAGCGCACAGGCCGACATGCCCAGCACGCGCCCCCAATCTTCCGGGCCGCGCGGGTCTGCCGGGTCCGCTTAAAGCGTCTCGCAAAGCGTCGCGAGCGCGCAATCTCTAGGCCATGGCAATGCCGTCGGGTGTGGCCGGGAACGCCGAAGGTGCTAGAGAATCAGAGCAGTGATCCGACCGGCGTAGCCATCGTCTTGGCGTCACTTCGATGCCTGCCGCTTCAACGATCAGTGCCTTCAGCAACGGCGAAACCGCGAACACCATCGGTGTCGTGCCTGCGAGCGCGCCGCCGGTCTCCTCCGTGATCCAGAGACTGCGAAACTGGACGCCGAGCCGTCAACCGATCTTGGCCGAAGGCCCGTCCGCAACCATACGGCTTGCTCCGGAGAAATCCCGGGCGAGCCGCCCTCCGATATCACAGTCAACGCGCCGGATATCGCATAGACCATCTAATGCCAGCGATGAGAGAGCTCGGGGAAAAAGTGACGCGCCGGATGAACTGCGCGCGGACCCTGAGCCGCGCTGGCGGCCTGGCGTCGACCGGAGCCTCGATTATTTTCCAGTTCATACCGCGTGCCCGAGATGTTGGCAGATAATCGACACATGGTGACAAGTAGTCGAAATACGGCCACGCAGAAACCGTGTTTAATGAATGTCCCACGTACTGAACCGCTACGCGGCCGGCCGCAGACGATAGCCGAGCCATTGCCAACGAATTTCTGGAGTATCCGATTTATGGGCCGCCTTGACCGCTACGACCTGCCGCTTTCAACGACTTCCGACCTCGCTGCAGAGCGATACCGAACCGGTGTCGATCTGCTGCTGTCGTTGTGGCCGGGCGCCGGGGAAGCACTGGACGAGGCGATCGCCGCCGACCCGGATTTCGCCCTCGCGCATGCCGCACGAGCACGCCTGCATGCGATCAGCGCACAGCCGTCCGAAGCTCGCGCAAAGATTGTCAAGGCGCTCGATCTCGTCGCTAGAAACGGGGCCGAGCGCGAGCGCACCCACGTTGACGCGCTGTCGCTCGCCATTCATGGACAGTCGGCCAAGGCGCTCGCGGCGGTGCTGGTGCACACGGACCGCTGGCCGCGCGACATCCTCATCCTGTCGATGCCGCTCGGCGCGTTCGGCCTTTTCGCCTTCTCCGAAATGGCCGACCACGATCAGCGCGCGTCGACCTGTGCGAGCGTCATGCCAAACACTTCGATGCCGACGACTGGTGGTTCCTCACCTATCGCGGCCGGGCACACGGCGAAAACGGCAACCTTCGGCTCGGACGCACGCTGACGCAACGCGCGCTGCAATTGCGGCGACACAATGTGAATGCGGCGCACGCGGTCGCACACGTGTTGTACGAGTCCGGTGCAAACGAAGAGGCGCAGGAGTTCATCACCGGCCGGCTCCCCGAGTACGACAAAACGGGCGTGCTGCACGGCCACATCGCATGGCATAGCGCGCTCATCGCGCTCGAGCACGGGGACATCGAGCGCGCCCTCGCGGTCTATAACGACCATGTCGCGCCGGCCTCGTCGCAGGGCACACCGATCAATATTGTTAGCGACACTTCGTCGTTTCTATGGCGCCTGCCTGCGTACGGCCACACAGTTCCGGCGGGAATGTGGGACGACGCGGCGAAATACGCGTCGAATTACTTCCAGGACGCGGGCTTGCCGTTCGTTGACTTCCATATGGCGCTGGTAGCCGCGGCGAGCGGCAACGGCGAGGCTGTCGAGCAACGGGTTGCTGTCCTCCACAAGCTCATCGAGGACGGAAAGCTTCCGGCTGGCCCGGTGGTACCGGCGATCTGCCGCGCGTCGTTGGCCTTTGCTGAAGAACAGTACGCGCTTGCCGCGGAGATCCTGGCGCCGGTTGCGCGAGAGGTAGTGCGGATCGGCGGAAGCGGCGCGCAGCGCGAAATCGTCGAAGACATGCTGCTGGTTGCATTGATGCGAAGCCGCGAAGGCTCACGCGATCCTCAACGAACGGCTGCAGCGTCGCCCTTCTCCGCGCGACACGCGCTGGCTCGATCAGCTGCTCAGTCCCCAGACGTCGCTGACGAATTGATGAGATGACGGCTGGAATGCGAAAGCTGGTCGTCGACGGGATAGGTCCGGTCGCCGAGATCTCGATCGCGCCACTGTTCGGCCCGGCACTGTGGTTCAGCGCGAATAGTACTGCCGGAAACCTGGTGAACATCTGGCACATCAGCGCGGCCGACATCGGCCGGCTGACGAGCGCGATGCAACTTGGGTTCATCCTCGGCACCTGCGTCGTTTCGCTGAGCGGCGCCGTCGATCGGATCGCGCGAGCCGAATTTTCGTTTGCAGCGCGCTCGCCGGAGCATTGTTCAACCTGGGCTTCGCGTGGCTGGCGATGGATCTCGTGAGTGCTGCGCTGTTACGCTTTGGCGTCGGAATCTGCCTCGCCTGCATCTACCCGATGGGGACGAAGCTGATCATCGGCTGGGCAACCGATCGCACCGGGCAGGCGCTCGCCCAGCTAGTCGGAATTGCTGATTCTCGGCAGTGCGCTGCGAGCATGTGATGCGCGTGCTTGGCACGGTCTTCCCACGGCAACTGATCATTTCCGCTTCCTCGCTGCTTGCTGTCGGTGGGGCCGCCATTGTCGGCGTGCTTGACGATGGACCGCACTCGGTCGTGTCGAGCGGCTCGGCAGGCAAGATGGATACACCGGCGGCATCGCCGCCCTCTGTGCTCGGCGCGTTTCGCATCGGTGGGTTCTGGGCCGCGACGCTGGGCTATTTCGGGCATATGTGAGAGCTCTACGCGTTCTGGACTGAGGTGCCGCTGCTCATTTCCCACACGTCGTTGGCAACCGGCTTTCCGGGGATCAGTGTTTCGGCGATGCGACTCGCCGTGACCGGCATTGGCGCATTGAGCTCCATGCGGAGCGGTGTAGCGTCGCGTTACCTTTGCAGTGCAAAAGTGGCGACATGTGCACTAGTGGTATCTGGACATGCAACGAGGTTTTGTGACCGCTGGGAACCCGATCCGACGCCGCAGCGACCGGACGAAAAGCCGACAAGTCGGACAGCTCGCCGTAGCTGCGGACATTTTTGAGGATCGACCGGTTCGGTTGCTATCGAGGAACAGCGATTCCGGATAGATTTTGTGCAACCCACGGGGAGTCAAAAGCAGAGGTAGCAAAATTCGGGCAGGCCATAGATTTCAGAATTGCTTTGACATCTCATCTGGCCCTGACCTACCGGTGAGACAGATTGCAGGTCCATTTTCAGGCGAAGCAAATCTTTCATTTTGCGAATGGTCATCCGGTGCGCCGGCGTCGTCGGTGTCCCCAAAAAGTAGCCACCATAACCGACGGCCGATGGAGCCGTCCGCAGTACCGCTGAACGAAACCGCGCCTTTCGTATCGAACATGCATTTCGGTGAGGTGAACGGCGGTCTCGGAGCGCCTTTCACTGATCGTGGAATCCCTCGAAACCGTTCGACTTCAAGCGAAACGGCTATTCACTTTCCTCCGGAAATCCAGTTTGACTTTGACCGAAATCCGTGTTTGGCTTCGCCGAAATACGCACTCTCCCCGCTTAGCAAAGGTAGACGGGACTTGTGTACCGTCCTCGGTTGTTTGGAGTCGATATCGGCAAGCGTGATCGCGGCTCACGGCGACGTCTGTATCGGTCGAACGAAAAACGCGGCCACCATGTCGGAGACAACCATCGTTAGGTTTGCCTGAACGGACAGGATGTCCGTTCAGGCGTTCATCAAACGCGTCCCGTATTACGGACAATTGCCGATGACATAGTATCCGGCAGACGTCTGCGCCAGCGTGTTCGAATAAAAGACGTTGTCCAGCCCCATACTCTGGTTCGACCCGTTCGCATAGGCCGTGCCGCCGGAATCATGCGCACGGCTCGCTTGTACATGTGCATAGTTAGTGGCCGTCGTCTCGGTGCACACGAAGCTCGATTGCGTCGTCGCCGAGACTGACGACGATTGGGCGCTCTCACCCGCATTTGGATCGATTTCGGTCACGGTGTAGGAATAGGTCGTCCCAGCGATCAACCCTGAATCGGTATAGCTGGCAGATGCGGACGAGCCCACCTTGCTTCCGTTGCGATAGACGTTGTAGCTGGTGGCATTTGCAACGGCATTCCACGAGAGAGAAACGGTCGTCTGTGTTGTCCCCGACACTGCGAGGCCGCTCGGTGCAGAGCCTGACGGTGCAGGCCCCGACACCGCGCGGAGGTTATTCCTGGCCCAATAGTCCATCAGGAATGCCGGATAGTTGATGTGGGTTGCATCCACGTAGTTCGCGTTGTTGCCGCCGGTTCCGGCCGGCCATGCGTGCGACATGCCGGAAACTGAGATCTCGTGCGTCCGAACCTTTCCGCTGCTGTCGGAATACGGCGTGTTCGTTCCGCCGCCCGGAATCGTCACCTTCGCCCCTTGGGTAAAGGTGCCGCCGTAGAGGATTCGAAAAGTGGCAGTGTCGAGTGGGCCGTACGCCTGCGCGACCGTGTAATCCGATGTCCCCCAGACCGCGCCGGCGATCTGCGTTGAGAATTTGCCGACGTTCGATCCTGCCCATGCCCTGCACTGGTTCGCCGCGGTCGTAGCCGTATAGCCGCTTGGCACATCACCGATCTGCGCCGTGGTCGTTCCAGGCGGCGGCCCGGCATTGATACCGATTCCGGCGAAGATGTCGGGGGCAATGCAACCCAGCACCATCGTCATGCCACCGCCCGAGGAGAGGCCCGCGACGTACACCTGATTGGGGTCGATCGCGTACTGCGAATTGGAAACAAAGCGGTTCACTAGATCCAGCAGCACGCCGACATGCCCGGTACTGCGGCTCGGGGACGTGTTCGCATAATCCCAGCAGTGGTTGCTATAAACGTTGCCGGTTGCGTTCGGCGCCAGAATGATCGCGCCGTACTGATCTGCAATTGCTTTCCAGTTGAAACCGGCCGCACTGCTGCTGTTGATCACGTCGCCGGACGCGGTCTGCAGGCAACCGTGCAGCACCAGTATCAGCGCCCGCTGGCCATTGGGAGTGGTGGGCTGGCTCGCCGGCCAATAGTAATAGCCGGTCAGGTTGCCCCCATTCACCGAATCTGTGGCCCAGATCTGCTGCCCACTCCAGGTTCCGGGTCCGGGCGTGACCGCGGCCAACGCTGGAGTCGTCGCCAGCGCGACGAAGAAGCCAACAATCCATCGTCTTTGGGGTCGTGAGAGCGGTTGCATAACGTCTCCTTTAGTTGTATTGATACTGCTCTGCTGTCGAGAGGCAAGCCCCCCGGGACGTGTTGGTCTATTTAGACTCGATGGGATGATTGGTTCGCGATGCGAAGTGACAATTCGCCATCTTCGTCGAGAGGCAAACGGACAGAACCGCCGCCCCTGGCACCGCCGCGAACCACAAGCAGCATCCATGCCCATTGTGGATACGGCATCGCGCCAGCGCAGCCACTAACCGTCGGGCACGGCGCGTCCCTTCCTTTTCCGCCACCCCTATTCAGTCCGACATTGAGGAATCCACACTTCATTTCCGGAAATGCGCTAGCACCAGCCACGGAACTGCATTGGTAGGGGAAATCCCACTCCCGCACGGATCCACAACTTGAGACACTGCTCGCCTTCGTCTCTGGTCCGAGACGGTTCATAGCAAACTGGACCGGGCGGCGCTGTCACACGAGGAGAAGATCCGAATGGCAACCGAGGTCGGCACAATCCTGAGCGACTACAGCTATGTCTGGGGGCGCGCAGTGAGTTCGCTCTTCGACACCCTCATAAATTCAAGCGAGGGCACCCTGATCGTCGACCGACAGGCCAAAGTCGTCTGGATCAGTGAGAAATATGCTGCTCACTTCGGCTTTGCCGATCCCAAGATTGCAATTGGTCTCGATTGCGAGACCGTTGTCCCAAACAGCCTCATGCGAGAAGTCGTCAAAACAGGAAAGCCCATTCTGCTCGACATACTTGAAACCGAGCGCGAACCTTTCATTGTGACGAGATTGCCACTGAAGGATGACAACGGCGCCACCATAGGCGCCATCGGCTTTGCCCTCTTTGGAAAATTGAAAGCACTCACACCGCTCTTTAGCCGGTACTCGCGCTTGCAAGCAGAGCTCATCGCGACGCGACACGCGTTAGCACACACACGACGGGCCCGATATAGCCTGTCGAATTTCGTCGGCACGAGCCCTGCCAGCATGGAAGTGAAGCGCCTCGCGCTACGCGCAGCCCAGGTCGATTTTCCCGTCCTTTTACTCGGTGAAACGGGTACCGGTAAGGAATTGATCGCGCACGCGATACATGGGGAATCGGCACGCGCCGACAAGCCATTTGTCGCCGTGAATGTCGCGGCAATTCCCGATTCGCTGCTCGAAGTCGAGCTGTTCGGCGCCGCCGCAGGCGCGTACACCGGCGCCGATCGCAAGGGCCGCTTGGGTAAGTTCGAACTGGCTAGCGACGGCTCGCTTTTCCTGGATGAGATCGGAGACATGCCGCTTTCGCTCCAGAGCAAGCTCCTACGCGTGCTGCAGGAAAAGGAATTCGAGCCGCTTGGCTCGAATCGCGTGGTAGCGACCAATGCGAGAATCATTGCAGCGACTTCCGTCGCGCTTCCCGAGCTCGTCGCCGCCCGCCGCTTCCGCGCCGACCTCTACTATCGGCTTAACGTGCTCGTCATCCGAACACCGCCGTTGAGAAAGCGTGCGCACGATATCGCCGCACTTTCGGACATGATCCTCGATGAGTTGGTGGCACACCACCATATCGGCCGCCCAGAACTCAGTGAAGATGCACTACAATTGCTTCGTGAGCACGCGTGGCCGGGCAATGTGCGTGAATTGCGCAATACGCTCGAGCGGGCCGTGATATTTTCTGATCACCAGTGCATCGACGCCAACTTGCTGGTTGCGTTCGTCAACGACATCGACGCGACGCTCTCCGATCCAGAATTTGCCCGCGAACACGGTGAGGCCCGTGACGCGGATATCAATGAAGCAAGTTACGAGAACGCGATGCGGATGTTCGAGAAACGGTTTCTCGGTGCCGCACTGCGATCCGAGGGCGGATGCGTATCAAAGGCGGCCGCACGGATCGGGATCGGACGCGCGACCTTCTACAAGAAAATGGCCGCGCTCGGGATCTGACGTCGATCGACGCTAGCCGCTCCGTGCGTGCCTGCCGAGCCATTCCAGTGAAGCTCCCAACGCACGTCGCGATGTCATGCATCGGCGATTTCCCGAGCCATGTGCGTCCATTCGTGGAGAGGGCGTCTCCTGCCGGAGACGCCCGGGTTCCGCTTTACGAGACTTGCGCTCGCAGAGCGGTCTGCCGCCATAAACGCCGACCGGCGTTGCATCATGGTTCGGACAATGGGAAATCGCTCGCCAACGAAGTCCAACACAAACAATGCGGCGAACGGAGACGCGCATGATCCACGGTCCGGCGACCGCCCTGCAACGCCATCCTTGGGGTCGCTTCAGGAAACGGAAAATAAAGCACTACAAGGGCTTCCCCGCTCATCGCAAGTATCAAGCGTGGTTTTTGTCTTTCTGACTGCAAGGCCGTCGGTGCGCGTGAGAAGGTGAAGGACTGCGGCACTACAACCGGTCATGTTAGGCCAATGGCCTAGACCCTGATGAAAGACGCGCGCGGGGGCCTCGCTCGTTTATCGGGAAAGAAAATCCCCCGTGCTTTGTCAGGCATGCCCCGCGCGGGTCCAACCCGCTTCACATCACCGCTGGCAGTGCAAAGTGATCTTTATCCAATCATTGCTGGCATCCGTGGTGGCGAGGGGGTATCAGTTTGGGCGCTACACCCTTTACGCAGCAACCGGCTCGTGCTGGAAATCATCGCCGTATTTCAGCATCGCCCACGCCATCCTCGCGTTCTTCGCGGCAATCGCGACGGCAGCACGCCAATATCCGCGGCGCTCAACAAGGGTTCGCACCCACCGGCTGATGCGGTCCTGCTTCTCACCGAGATTCGCGATAACTGCGCGCGCACCGTTCACCAGCAGATAGCGAAGGTAAGCGTCGCCCGCCTTGGTGATGCCGCCAAGCCGCGCTTTGCCGCCACTGCTGTATTGACCCGGCGTGAGTCCGAGCCAGGCTGCAACCTGGCGGCCATTCCTGAAATCACGCCCGGCACCGATGCTTGCGAGCAGTGCGCTCGCGGTGGTCGGACCAATGCCGCGTAGTTGCATGAGTCGCTAGCTGCGACCGTCGTTGCGTGCGATTTCGCCGATCGCGCGGTCGTATTCCACGAGCCGGTCCTCAACGTTGCCGGCGTGCTCGAGCAAATCGCTGATGCAACGTCGTGCCCAGCCCGGCAACGCATCCAGATGGGGCGTGATCTCTCGTCGCAAGCGCTCCGGGCTCTGCGGCAGTACGACGCCGAATTCGGCAAGCAGCCCGCGCATCCGGTTGTAGATCGCAGTCCGCTCTTCGACGAACCCCTGCCGGGTTCGGTGCAGGCAAAGCGTCGCCTGTTGATGTTCGTCTTTCAGCGGCACGAAACGCATGCTCGGTCGCGTCACCGCTTCGTAGATCGCAGCAGCATCCGCTGCGTCATTCTTGCCGCGCTTGCCCGACATGCGATAAGGCGCAACGAGTTTGGGTGCCATCAGTTTGACAGTATGGCCGTGCTGCTGGAACGCGCGGGCCCAATGATGTGCACCGGAACACGCTTCCATGCCGATCAGACACGGCGGTAATTGCGCGATCAAGGTCACCAGCTGATCCCGTGAGACCCGCGGCTTGACCAGCGTTGGTTTGCCGGCTTCGTTCACGCCGTGGACGGCGAAGACATTCTTGGCAAGGTCGATTCCGATGGTCACAATAGACATGGACTTCCCCTCTTGTTGGTGTTGATGAAGGTCGAGAACTTCATCATGGCACGTTGATGCCGATTCGCGGCTTCCGCCGCAGCCTCGGGACGGGGAAGTCCCTTTCATTCGTTTAGTCTGAGCCAGGGGCGGCGAACCCGACCAAGCGCAAAGGGAAATTGCTACGTCGCAGCGTCGCAAGTGAAGTACAAACGGGGCTCGGGATTTCGCGCGAACTAGCGTTCTTCGCCTGTAACGAACGGGATGACACCCAGCCGGAAGGCTTCTTCCTGCAAATTGCGCGGGATGCGGCGCGCGTCGACGATCATGCCATTGATTTCGATAAGCCAGACGAGCGGATTTCTGTCGAGCTGACTGGGAAGTGACCAGCGAGGATCGAGCTGGCCGACCTTCAGAAGGTTCAGAATTGCTCCTGAGCGGGCCGAACCGGTCTGGGCGCTTAGCCCGAAATGCTGGCACAGTGCATCGGCGCGCATGTGGGGTTTCTGGGACTTGTCGAAAAGGAAGTTGACTCTCCCGATCGCGTAGGCCACGCCGCAGGCCCAGGAGCGCGCAGGACCGGTAACCAGTGGCGATGGCCGCTTGCGGCACAGGGTGGCAACGAGACGTCGGCAGAGGTCGCGGTATTCATCCGTCAGGTGTTGCGCACAAAAGGCGTCGGTAAGCGCAATGATCTCGTCATACCGGTCTTGCATGGCGGCTGGCACCCGCTCGCCGCGAAAGGTTGGCTTCATGGGATTCGCGATCCGTATGCGTCAGTTGCCCAGTTCGGCGAGCCCAAGAACATCGCCCTCCCGCTCGATCAGGCGCAGCCACGTGTCCAGTTTCTCGCTGCTGCCGTAGTCCCAGGTATGCCACGAGAAGGTGATACATGGTGCAGCGCAAATCATCACGTTCCCCCTGACAGCGTCGGGCATGGCGATGCAGATCCTCGATGGCAAGCCCAAGTTTTGAGCTTCCCCTGAAATTTCGCCTTCCAGCGGGTCGTGTATAAACTCGATCTGAAGGAAGGAAAAAAATAATGTTCAAGGTACCAAACCAGGCATATACGGCTGAGTTCAGGGCGGCCGCCGTGCAA
>NZ_JBFPKN010000048.1:0-19592 GCF_040948805.1 Paraburkholderia sp. BR13439
GGCACGCAAGGCTTTGTGGAACGCTTGAAACGCTCGCAGATTCAGGCCGCGAATCTCGGCAAACAGTGGTCGTCACGCTTCAAAAAGCCAGGCGACCAACCTGCCAGCAGACTCTCATGGCTGATACGACGCAAGTGGCAAACGGCCAACTCTCTGAAAACGAGTTGTGCAGACCTTCCCTAGCACAATTATGCGGCGCGAGGCGCAGATTGGAGGCCTCGGCCATCGCCGCAATCTTTCTCGTTTCCATCAGGCCGCCGGTGGTACCGATATCGCCGCCGTCTTCTACGGTCACCAATTTAGAAAATCGACCGTCCGAAATGCACAGCGATCGTCGCTAGGGCGTGAGCAGGTCAACGGACTAGAAATCACAAACACTGTCTGTCGATTTCGCGTCTATCGCCAAGAACCGGCGCGCGGGCGCTGGCGGCCCCTGATGATGGCGCAGTGCGGCCACGGCGCGCTTTATCGTGACTGTGAGTCAAGTGCATAAGAGTCACATCAACATCGCAGTTCACGTCGATCCGGAGCCTTCTGCGCACGGTTATCGAATTGCTGGCCGATGAAGGGGTATCAGCGGTAACGTCTGATTTTTCTTGTGCTAATCTGAGCGGCCCTCTGCTGATCCGGACGATCCGCAATGGCTACCCTCGAACGCTCCGCGTACCCGCGCTTCCCCCGAGGTCCTGGCACCCCGGGAACTGCAAACCTGCTACACGCCACTGCCCGACGAGCTCGATTGGGCACGTCGGTCGACGCGCGGCGAGCGACCTCGACTGGGCCTGCTGGTGCTGCTGAAGGTCTTCCAGCAACTGCACTTTTTCCCTCCGCTCGATACCATTCCTGCCGGCCGCCGTTGCGCCACGGCTGCGGCGTGAATGACGCCAGCGGACGAATCGCGAGGTGAGCGGACCTCATCGCATCAAGAAACTGCACCGAGGCCATATTTTCCCGTCAAAAGCTCGCCGGTGGCGAAACGTTCGACTGAGTACGGCTTGAGCGAAACGTCGGTGGGCTGGCCAAGGGCTGCTTGCGCTAGGATTTTGCCGACTGTCGGCGACAGTTTGAATCCGTGGCCCGAGAAGCCGTAGCCGACCACCACCAGCCCGCTGATGCCGGGCAGTGTACCGAGCACCGGGTTCCAGTCTGGTGTCACGTCGTACACGCCGGTCCACGACGACGCAATGCCTGCCGTCTCGTACGCCGGGAAACGCTTCGCGACCTGCGCTCCGACATCGATAACATAGTCCATCGGAATGTCGCCCTGTTCGGTGTCCGCTGTATTCTGCTGGACTTCGGCTATGCGACGGGCCCGCGCGCTAGCGAGCTGGTTGGCGCGACGCTCGCAGACATCCGCCGGGACGAGCACGGCGATCACTGGTTGCACGTGGCCGGCAAGGGGGCAAGCGCGGCAAGGTGGCGTTGCCGCCGCTTGCACGAACGGCACTTGACCAGTATCTCGTGCAGCGCGGCCTGCCGGTCACGCCCGCGCGCTGGAACCCGGCGACGCCGCTTGTGGCTAGCCTCGAGGGGGACGCCGCCGGCATCGAAAGCACGCGGCTCTCGCGCGTGCTGAGGCGGTTCTTCGTGCTGGTAGCCGATGCCATCCAGGAAGAGCGGCCCGGGACGGCCGAGAAGCTGCGCCGGGCGAGCCCGCACTGGGTGCGGCACACACACGCCTCGCACGCGCTGGCGCGGGGCGCCGAGCTGCTCATGGTGCGCGACAATCTGCGCCATTCGTCGATCTCGACGACCTCGACCTATCTGCACAGCGATGAAGTGCAGCGCGCCCGACAGTTCGATCAGGCGTTTGCCGCACGGGACTTCAAGCAGGAGGTTGTTTATACGGACTTCTACATAAGCCAATCAGTTTTCATAACACCGGCGCTTATGATAGGAACCCCTTGCAGGAAAACGAACGTCCATTCGCATCAAAAGTCGGACTGGAGATGCGACGCTTTCTGCTCACTGCAGCTGAATCGCAAACCTGTACTGTCCGGTGCTGTCGTTGAAGCGACGTCGGCAACGTGCTCCTCCCTTGGAAGGATGGTTGGAGACGCTGGTATTGGATACGTTTTCAATTCCTTCGAACTTCTAGAGAATTGGAGACGAGCCTTATGGCATGTGCGCATGTACAGAATGAACCTATCCTCACATATGCTCCGGGTTCACCGGAGCGCGCCGCGCTCGAAAGTGAACTCGTGTGTCAGGCCGCAGAGGTCGTCAATATTCCGGTTATCGTCAATGGCGAGCGAATTGGGGGGGAGAACGGCTGCCGGTAACGTGTCCCCATGATCATCATCACCTGATCGCAAACGTGCAGCAGGCGTCGACAGAAAACGTGCAGGCGGCCATACAGTCGCATCGTGAGAATCAACTGGAGTGGTCCAACTGGCCGCTGGAGGAGCGTGCAGCGGTGTTCCTGCGGGCCGCCGATCTGCTTTCGGGGCCGTGGCGTCACAAAATGAACGCCGCGACAATGCTGGGGCAGAGCAAGACCGTATATCAGGCCGAGATCGACTCGGCGTGTGAACTGATCGATTTCCTGCGGTGGAATGTCCAGTTCGCGCGAGAGTTGCAGGAGTTGCAGCCAATCTCCGCTGCGGGTGCGCGAAATGCACTTGAGTATCGGCCGCTCGAAGGCTTCGTTTACGCGGTTACCCCCTTCAACTTCACGGCCATCGGCGGCAACCTGGCCTGTGCGCCCGCGCTGATGGGCAACTCTGTGCTATGGAAGCCGGCAGCCACCTCGGCGCTCAGCAACTACTATGTTCTGCAACTACTCGAGGCGGCGGGACTCCCGCCTGGGGTCATCAATTTTGTCCCAGGAGACGCAAAGACGGTTTCGTCTGTCGCGCTTAGCTCACTTTCATTTGCGGGCCTCCATTTCACTGGCTCGACTGCGGTGTTCGACAACCTCTGGCGTGCCGTCTCGGAGCAGCTTCCGAAATATCGAAGCTATCCCCGGCTGGTTGGTGAGACGGGCGGGAAGGACTTCGTTCTTGCTCATGCGTCGGCGGATGCGGACGCCCTGAGCACCGCCTTGCTCCGAGGCGCATTCGAATACCAGGGGCAAAAGTGCAGCGCGGCGTCGCGCGCATACGTCCCGGCATCGCTCTGGCCGCGGGTCAAAGCGCGACTCCTCGACGATCTTTCGACTTTGAAGATGGGGGACGTGCGGGATCTCTCGAACTTCTTGGGAGCGGTTATCGATCAGCGTGCCTACGAGCGAATCAATGGCTATATCGACACCGCGCGGCGTTCCGGTGAGGCGTCGATCATCGCCGGCGGGCAGTGTGACGCCCGTAAAGGCTACTTTGTGTCGCCCACGGTCATTGAGGTCAGCGATCCTCGATTTGTCATGATGCAGGAGGAGATCTTCGGGCCGGTCCTGTCTGTGTATGTGTACCACGATGAAGAGTGGCCTGAAATTCTCAAGCTCGTCGACGAAACCAGCCCGTACGGGCTCACCGGCGCGGTGTTTGCGACCGACAGGGCAGTGATCAATGAAGCGAGCACAGGTCTTAGATTTGCCGCGGGCAACTTCTACGTGAACGACAAACCGACGGGCGCGGTCGTTGGACAGCAGCCTTTTGGCGGCGCCCGCCGCAGCGGTACTAACGACAAGGCTGGCTCGATTCTCAACCTCTTGCGTTGGGTGTCGCCTCGCACAGTCAAAGAGACCTACGTGCCGGCAACGGACTATCGGTATCCACACATGAGGGGCTAACACGTTCGTGTTCCGCCGGTCTCATCGCTGGAGACCAGGCGAAGAGTTTCGCTTATACGGCGTACCGCTGAAGCTGCATTGGGATTTACGTCCGTTGAATTCGTGTGCCATAGATGCAGGCCACGCAACGGTCCTTTGTCTAGCCAGTTCGATCCTGTACTAAGGTCGTGGCTCCTCCTCTGGGGGGATGGAGCTAAGAATTCTGTCCGGTAAAGATTATTCGAACGCCATGCAGTTGGCTCGAAGAGCGGGCATCGGTCTGATTCACAAACTAACGGGAAGATTTTATGAAATACGTGCGCATGATCCTCGAAGAGGAGTCGCCGGAAGAACTGGGTTACGAGAAGATCAAATACAACCTGTCGGAGAGCTCGATCTCGGACCGGAGGTTCCGCGATTTCAACGTCGATAACCTTGATGATCTCGTTCTGCTGTACGGCGAGCATCGCGGCGACAAGCAGCTTCGAGAGCTTATCGCGAAACAAAGCGGCGCCCAATCTGTCACGTCTGATGACGTCCTGATCTGCAACGGCGCTGCGGGTGCCCTGTTCATCATCGCCACGTCCCTGCTGGACAAGGATTCGCACCTCGTCGTCGTACGCCCGAACTACGCGACAAATATCGAGACGCCGCGCGCGATCGGTTGCGAAACGACGTACATCGACCTGAAGTTCGAGGAAGGCTTCAAGGTGGACCTCGAAGGAATCGAACGTGCAGTACGCCCGAACACGGCGTACATCAGCGTGACGTGCCCGCACAATCCGACTGGCACCATGATGACGTGGGACGAAATCGTTGGCCTCAAGGCGATCGCCGACAAGCACGACTGCCTTGTGCTTGTCGATGAGACATATCGTGACCTCACCTACGGTACGCCGTACCCAGCCGCAGCAACCATCAGTGATCGTTTCATTTCGGTCTCGTCCCTGTCGAAGGCGTACGGTACCCCCGGCATTCGTCTTGGCTGGCTAACGATGCGCAGCCCGGCGCTTTACCGGCTGTTTCTCGCGGCCAAAGAACAAATCGGCATTTGCGGGTCGGTGGTTGACGAAGCGATCGGGCTTGCAGTTCTCAAGGAGCGCGACAACTGGCTGGCCGAGAGCAGCAAGAGGAACCTCCGTCATTTGGGAATCACCCGCGACTGGGTCAACTCGGATCCCTACGTAGAGTGGGTGGAGCCCCAAGGCGGGGTCGTTTGCTTCCCGCGCTTGAAAGTGCCACCGACGTTCAACACAGACGAGTTCTATCGATCGGTGTTGCAGAACCACCATACGTACGTCGGTGCCGGAAACTGGTTCGAAATGTCAAAGCTGCACATGCGCATCGGGTTTGCATGGCCGACGGAGGATGAACTCCGAAAGGGTCTGGCGGGTATCTCCGCCGCCGTACGCGAGCAACTGTAATTCGATCGCAGCTCGTTCCGTGTGCAGATGAGCGGTGTGAAAACCATACGTGAGGTGCCTTCCTGCGCCGAAGCTATGGCAAGTCCGGAACTTTGCTGAGAAGCCATGCCATTTGCTCTTCGGCGGCATTGGTTTCTCTGCTCAATTCGCGGGAACAGATGATGAACCTGAGCGCGTCGCTGCAGGACAGCAGTAACAAACGGACTAAAAACCTCGTTAGCACGAAGGCAAGGGCATGCAAAAGGTAACTGTACGGGCAGCCGTTAGTACGGACTATGAGCGATGGCTGCCACTCTGGGAGTCCTATCTACACTTTTATCAGACGGACGTTCCGACGCGAGTCACGGAGGCGACGTGGGATCGGATCACGACGCAGGGTGGAGATCATCAGTGCGCCGTCAGCGAGGACGGGGCAGGCCGGATGACAGGGTTTGTTATCTATCTCTTCCATCGTTCAAGCTGGGCCGCGACGTGGAATTGCCTGATTGAGGACCTCTTTGTTTCTGAGGCCGCACGAGGGCTAGGGGTAGCACGTCAGCTTCTTGATAAGGCCTTCCAGGAGGCGGATGTCCGGGAGTGTTATCGCACGTACTGGCAGACGGAAGAAGCGAACAAGAGGGCGCAGAGTTTGTATGAGACTGTAGCTACTCGTGCTTCTGTAGTTCAGTACCGAAGATAAAAAGAAAGCGAGCAATCGGGAGAACCGGTGGCTTTGAACGCAGTTTGTAGGCGAATCTTGGTTTCAATTCCATATTAAAGCGAGCAAGGAGACGAGCGATGAAAAGGTCCACAGTGATGCTGGCACTTGTTGCATCCGTATTTATGGCGACGACCCACGCACAAGGGTCGGACGTGATTCGTATGGGAGTCGAGGGCGCATTCCCCCCGTTTAACGAAATGGGTACAGACGGACAGCCTCATGGTTTCGACGTCGATATCGGTAATGCACTTTGTGTCCAGCTCAAAACTAAGTGTGAGTGGGTTGTCCAGAATTGGGATGGCATGATTCCGGCGCTCATGAGCAACAAGTTCGACGCGATCATGTCCTCGATGACCGACACAGCGGAGCGCCGAGAAAGATTTCGTTCACCGAGAAGTACTACAGCGTTGCTTCTCGCATGGTCGCCCGTTCTGGCTCTTCATTTGATCCCACCCGACCGGAGACGCTGAAGGGCAAGAAAGTCGGAATGCAGCGCTCGAGTCCTCATGAATCGTTTGCGAAGGCGGTCCTCGCACCAGCGGGCGCAAAGGTCGTTACCTATCCATCAGATGAAGATGCCTTGACAGATCTCGCTTCCGGTCGCCTCGACGCCGTAATGGGGGATAGCACGATGCTCGCTACCGGCTTCCTCAACCAGCCGCAGGGTACTGGCTTTGCCTTCACCGGAAAGCCGGTCACAAACTCACAGTACTTCGGCGCCGGCATCGCGATCGGCGTACGCAAGGACGATTCTCAGCTCCGCGATCGCCTGAACAGTGCCATCAACGCAATCCGCGCGAGCGGAGAATATTATCGCATAGCCAAGCGCTACTTTAATTTCGATATCTATTCAGGCATCTGACGCACCGAGTCCTTGACTCCCGTGTGGAAGTTGGAGAGAGAGGGAGAGTTGCCGCATTCTGCGGCGACTGCCTTCCTTAATGTTTGTGGAGATGTCTAATGCTTTATGGATACGCTCGCGCGATTGGTGTTGGTGCCATGACAACGATCAACGTCGCATTGGCTTCGTTGCTTGTTGCAGTTGTTCTGGGGCTCGTGGCAGCCATGTGTAAGTCCGCGTCAAATCGCGTCCTCAATACCATCGCGTCGCTATACACGTCGCTCGCCCGAAGTGCGCCCGACTTTGTGTGGTTGTTGTTCTTGTATTACGGTGGCCAAGCCGCACTCAACTATGCAGTGAACAAAATATCTCCAGGACGTTCGATCGAGATCGACTCCTATATGGCGAGCGTGATAATTCTCGGGGCGGTCTACGGTGGGTATGTCGCCGAGACGTTCCGAGGCGCGATACTGTCAGCTCCGGCTGGCCAACTCGAAGCCGGTTACGCATTTGGGTTGCGCAAGCGAACCGTGCTTTTTCGCATCCTCTACCCGCAGATGATGCGATTCGCCATCCCCGGTCTGAGCAACAATTGGCTCGCGCTTGTAAAGGCCTCCGCAATCACTTCTATGGTGAGTTTGAACGAGTTGGTTTTCCTCTCGACTGCGGCCGGACGCGCCACACACCACATCTTCCTGTTCTTCTGTGTCGCCGGTGCGGTCTACCTCGCCCTTACGACTGTCTCGCTCTGGATTCTGCGACGACTCAACATGAAATTCTCGCTCGGAATTCGAGAGGTGAATCTGTGAACTTCAATATTGTTCTGGATAATCTCCGGCTGTTTTTGTGGACTGACGGCGAAATCACCACCGGTTTGTGGTTGACCGTGCAGCTTCTTTTGATTTCTCTGGCGTTCGCGCTTGTGCTGGCAGTGCCGCTCGCGGTGATGCGCATATCGAAATCGCGTTGGCTGTCAACGCCCGTTTGGTTATTTACATACATCTTTCGAGGAAGTCCACTGCTCGTCCAGATGTATGTCATCTACTACGGGCTTGCTGAAGTCGAATTCATCCGTGAGAGTTGGCTTTGGACCTACCTCCAGGAGGCGTACGTCTGCGCGTGGCTCGCATTCGGACTGAACACTGCAGCATACACTTGTGAAATTTTCGCTGGCGCGCTCAAGGCTACGCCGCCCGGGGAGGTGGAGGCGGCTGTGGCGATCGGGATGAGCAAGTGGGCTCGCCTTCGATCTGTAATTTATCAGAGTGCGCTCCGTCGCGCGATGCAGGCGTATTGCAACGAGGTTGTTTTCACCCTGCACGGAACAGCGTTGGCCTCGGGCATCACGCTGCTCGACCTGGGTGGCGTTGCACGCGCAATCAGCATGCAGTATGCGGCACCGTTCGAGCCCTACCTGTTTGCGCTCGTGCTCTATAGCTTGTGCACATTTGCGATCCTGAGAATCTTCCGCACTTTGGAGAAACGATACATGGCTCACGTCCGGCCACGCGCCTCGCAGCGCGTTGCGGTCAAGTCTGCAAGCTCGTCCGCGGCCGAATTACAGGATGCGCGACAGTATTAATCAGAACACGAGTAACGATCATGAATGCACTTTCGGTTGAAAACGTACATAAGCGATACGGCGCACACGAGGTCCTCAAAGGCGTTTCGCTAAAGGCCAAGAAGGGCGATGTCATCAGCGTCATCGGCTCGAGCGGATCAGGGAAAAGTACATTCCTGCGCTGCATCAACATGCTTGAGCGGCCAAATGCCGGCGTGATCCGGCTGAACGGCGAGGAACTGCAGACGAAAGAAACACGCGACAGCATCATGCCGGTCAACCACGGCCAGCTAGAAAAGATGCGTACGCGGCTTGGGATGGTCTTTCAGCACTTCAATCTTTGGTCACATCTGACAGTAATCGAGAACCTGATGCTGGCACCGATCAGGGTGCAGAAGCGTTCGCGCAAGGAGGCCCATGAACGTGCACTCGACGTCCTCCTGAAGGTCAAGCTGGATCCGGACAAGGTTGCTGATATGTACCCGTCACACATGTCCGGTGGGCAGCAACAGCGCGTAGCGATCGCCAGGGCACTTGCCGTCGACCTCGAAGTACTGTTGTTTGACGAGCCCACATCTGCACTCGATCCCGAACTGGTTGGCGAAGTGCTCTCGGTCATGAAGGAACTCGCCAAGGAGGGGCGAACGATGGTGGTAGTGACACACGAGATGGCGTTCGCGAAGGAAGTCTCGAGCGAAGTGATGTTCCTTGATCAGGGTCTTGTGGAAGAGCGTGGCCGGCCAACTGATATTTTCGGAAGTCCAAAAAGTGAGAGGCTAGTAAAGTTCCTCACCGGGCCATTGAAGTAGTCCGAGGTCCACCAAGTGGACTGCTAGAGTCATTCAGACATTGAGGTTATCATCATGGTTGTAAAGCGTCTCCATCCCGGTCCGAGGATGTCTGCTGTCAGCGTTCGTCAGGGGGGGCGGCTCGCCGGGCAAGTCGCAGATGAACCCAATCTGGATGTCACAGCGCAGACCCCAAGGATCCTGGAGACCATCGACGCCCTGCTTGAAGAGGCGGGTAGCAACAAGCATCAAATTCTTTTTGCGCAGATATTTCTCGCGGACATTGCGGATTTTTCCGCAATGAACATCGCGTGGGATGCATGGGTTAGTCGGAGCGATCCTCGTCCACGTGCTACGGTCGAGGGAAAATCGGCCGTTCCCGGTTATACGGTCGAGGTGGTCATCACCGCGGCAGTCCTGGATTAAAGTTGGCCGAGAGCGCTGGCGCGGGTTGTCGAGGAGGTGTCCGTCGTCGGGCGGACACGATTTGGGGCTCGCGTCATGTCTCGAAGGAACTTGAGGGCGGTTTATGTCGGTCAACCTTTCCGAGCCAGGACCCGAATTTTTATGGATCGGCGAGGCAATCGATTTTGTCGGTAGCGAGAGATCATATGCCGCGGCATTCCGGCTGCTGAATCTGAATCTGGCGTTCGAGATGGTTTCGATTGTCGCGTATCGTGGAAAGACGCGTCCTGTGCTGCTATTCGATACATTCGGCGATACACCCTATCGGGAGGGCCTGACCAACTTTGTCGAATTGTCATACGTGCTGAGTCCATGCTATCAGGCATATCTGGACGGCATAGAGCCAGGTGCGTACCGGATGAAGGATCTGGTGCCTAAGGAATATCCAATTTCCCAGTCGTTCAAGAGTATCCCCGCGGCGTGGTCTGAAAAAGAGGAAATGCGTTACATCACCCATGGGTGGCCCGAGCGGAGAGAGGAGCTATTGCTTCTCGTCGAGCTCCCAGACAGGGCCATGGCCGAGGTGAGCTTTCTCCGACCCAGTTCGCTATCGGGTTTTGGCGCGCAGGAGATTTCCATTCTCGAAGTGATGGCGCCGTTCGTCTCTGCTGTTGTTCGGGCGAACTGGGCATGTTTCGTCCGTGATGCCGCACTCCCTCACGACAACGCTATCAATGTGGCATTTGAATCGTTCGGGAAGGACTTATTGTCTCCGCGTGAAGTAGAGGTGATTCGGCTGATTCTTCAGGGACACTCGTCGGTATCTATCAGCCTGAGACTGAATATCGCGATAACGACGGTGAAAAGCCATCGCAAGAAATGCTTACGCGAAGCTGCATATTGCGACTCAATCGGAGCTGATGGCATTGTACGTGCGCTGGTTGGAAAACGCGTCAAACGGATGAGTCCAGTGAGTCGCTTTGGGTTCTTCCTGCTTCGCTGCAGCATGTGGACTCCCTTAAGAGCAAAAGCGGTTCAGGGCGAAGTCTTCGATCCCTACCTGAGTGCGATCGCCTGTTACCAGATCGGCGAGCACAGCGCCCGCGGCCGGTCCAATGCCGAAGCCATGGCCTGAAAAGCCGGAACCCAGATAGAAGCCCGGTATCCGCTCGACCCTAGAGATAACCGGCAGTGCATCGGGCGTGACGTCAATCATACCTGCCCACGTACGTGCAATCGTCGCATTGGCGAACGATGGAAAGGTCTGCTTCAGGCAATTCATTGCGTCGTTGAGCATGCCGTTGTTAGCCTCAGGATCGAGCACGCGGTACGATTCGAACGGCGTCGGGGCGTCAATATTGAAGCGGCGCGGAATCTTCAGTTCATCAAAAAAGGGGCGTCCGAAACGGAGTCGCAGATACTTGCGCTCTTTGAGCCAGGCACGCAGGAATTTCGTGCTCAGGCGAATGCTATCGGGCGTGAGATCGGCGACCGAGGCGCCGAGTTTCGACACTGTGTATCCGCCGTCGCAGCGCTTGCGGCATGTGAAGTCGCCCCCGTTGATCGCGACGTCCAGTTTAGCGTCGATAGGCGCGGTTTGCAGCACGGACGCATGAACCTTGAGTTGCGGAAAGTCAATTGCATGATTGCCGCAGAACAGCCGCGACCACGCACCGCCTGCCAAAACCACGTCGGCGCATTTCACGACGCCGTGCTCGGTCACGACAGCCGACACGCGACCCGCGGAAATATCAATGCCCCGCACCGCACAGTGTTCGAAGATCGATGCACCGTTCGCGCGAGCGAGTTCGGCGATGCCTCGTGTGGCCATTGTGGGTTCTGCGACACCGTCGATCGCGCTATAGAGCGCCCCGTCCCATGCGCGGCTCGACTGCGGGAGAAACCTGGCGAGTTCGGCTCTGCCAAGAAGCCTGACGCGGGCACCGCTGGCGCCGGACGCATCGATCCATTTTTGATGCAGAGCCATCTCCGACTCGTCTTTCGCAAGATATGCGAGTCCCGTCATCCGGTAGCCCACGTCGATTTGCGATTGGATTGACTGCCACAATTCGTTCGCGAGGAAAGACAGTTGCAGTTCCTTAATGTCGCGTCCGATGGAGCGCACCCAGCCCCAGTTGCGCGAAGACTGTTCGCAACCGATCGTGCCTTTTTCGAACACCGCGACGTCGACACCTTTGCGCGCCAGCGCGAGCGCGCAGCTGATACCAATGATTCCGCCGCCAATAATTGCGACGGAGACCTGCTTGGGCAATTCGGGTTTCAATGTGATTTCTTGAATGGGCAGCATATTAGCTTGGAGATTTGTCAGTTGACGCGCTTGCGGCTGGCGATCAGAGCCACGAGCGCGAGGGTCGAAATCACTATCAGGTAATAGGCCGGCGACATGATGCTGCCCGTCAATTTTACGAGAAGGTTGGTCACGACAGGCGTGAGTCCGCCGAACAGCGTCATCGCGATTACGTAGGCGAGCGACGAGCCGGTGGTACGGCAGGACGTGGGAAAGAGTTGTGATAGCAACGAGCTGACCGGCGCGTAGTAGAAGCTGTAGAACACGAGTGAAAGGGTGCACTGGAATGCGATCAATGTTGCGGTGCTCGGTGCACGCGTGAGCATGTAAAAGAGCGGCAGGATCAGCACCATGCCGCACAGTAGTGCGGCACGCATCACCTTGACGGTGCCGAGTCGGTCCGCTGCGATGCCACCGATTATCGGGAACACGACGGATACGAGGCCGCTCAGAATCGATGACAAAAAGGCTGCGTCCTTGCTGACTCCCAGATTATGAATTGCGAACGTCGGCATATAGATGTTCATAAAGCTCGCGAGGCCGCCAGCGCCGGAAATGACGGCGCCCATGAGCACGCTTGACATATGTGATTGCGCCGTTTCGCGCAGCGGCTTGTGTGGCACCACGTCGCTCGCTTGCTCGAACGCGGCCGTCTCGTTCACTTTCCTGCGGATGTAGAGGCCAATCGGTCCGATCAGACACCCGAAGGCGAACGGCAGACGCCAGCCCCAGGAATCGATCTGTTCCGGCGACAGATAGCGATTCACGCCGTAGGCGAAGAGCGAGGCCGCCAATACAGCGAGACCCGACGTCGACCATTGCAGGCTCCCAAAAAACCCTCTGCGCTTTACATCTTGTTCGGTCAAAAATGAATTGGCCGCTCCAAATTCGCCCCCTGCCGAAAAGCCTTGAAGCAGGCGTCCCGCGACTAGAATTACCGGCGCGAACACGCCGATCTTGTCGTATGTCGGCACGAGGGTGATGGACGCAGTGCCACACAACATCAGGAACGCCGTGAGGCTTAACGTGAAGCGCCGGCCGTGTTTGTCTGCGACGACACCCAGGATGATCGCACCGACCGGACGGATAAGGAATGAGCTAGCGAAGGTTAGGAGACTGAGCAACAGCGCCGATCGCTCGTCGCCGGTCGGAAAAAATAGCTTCGACACAGTAATAGCGAACATTGCGTACACGAGCAGGTCGAACCATTCGAAAAATGTGCCGAAGTTCGCGGCGATGACATCGCGCATCCTGCTGCTTATGGCTTTCGTGCAGGTAATGGGGTCAAGGGTGTTGGCTCTGTTCAGCATCTTATTTCCTTTGCAGTCGGTGCTGGCGACCAGCCCAACCAGTGTATCGCCGCGCGTCATTGCGACAGCAGCGGCAGAAAGAGACATCGCTTCTTGACATCCGCTGCCAGATCAACGGCTCCCAGCTGCGGGGTTATTCGTTGCGCCGCCGGGCCATGCACGGCGGAATGAGTAGGATGGTGTGCCGTCCACGTGAACGACACAATGCCGTCAAAAAAGGTCCGGTATTTGAAATTCGTATAGAGGGTTTCCCCGGATGCGGACAGACCCCACTCGGCACCTCATTGCCTCGCTCAAGCATTCCCCCGGCCGTCGATCTCCAATGTCGAGGTCGAGAAGCGCGGCAACGGACGCGGACGCAGCACACCGCAGCCAGTCCCGCCGCTGAACGCAGCTTTGCACCTCCGGCGCTCTAAAAAGTAAGGGAATACCCTTATCCATTTTTCAAATAGTCGGCCGCTTTTCGCGACATTGTTTATCGGACGGTGAAGCGAGAATATTCACCCATACCGCCATGTTTCGGGCGGAACAGTCCAAGAATGGGAGCGCTTGCATGACCAAAGACGGAAAAATGAGGCTCGGCCTCTCGATGAGATATCTCGGCTATCACGTGGCCGCCTGGAGGCATCCGGACGTGCCTGCGGACGGCGCGCTCAGTTTCGAGTACTTCCTGAGCACAGCCCGAAAGGCGGAAGCAGCGCATCTCGATATGGTTTTCTTTGCTGACGGTCTTGGGATCCGCGCCAATGACAATCCGAAAGGATCTCTTGCGCGTGACATGCGCAATGCTGAGTTGGAACCGCTCACACTCCTCGCCGCACTGGGCGCGACGACGTCAAATATCGGCCTGGTAGCAACCGCCTCGACCACGTACAACGAACCATTCCACATCGCTCGTAAATACGCTTCGATCGATCACATCAGCGGTGGCCGCGCCGGATGGAATGTCGTCACATCATGGTCAGACGAGGAAGCTCAAAACTTCAACAGGAACGAGAACCTTGCTTATGAAGAGCGGTACGAACGAGCCGACGAGTTCGTCGACGTCGTTAAATCCCTTTGGCGAAGCTGGGAGGATGACGCGTTCGTTCGAGACAAGGAAAGCGGACTTTTCTACCACGAAGACAAGTTGCACGTTCCTGACCACAAGGGCAAGCACTTCCAGGTGCGCGGTCCTCTGAATTCGGCGCGCACACCGCAGGGAGAGCCGATCATCGTGCAGGCCGGAGCTTCCGAGGCCGGACGTGAACTCGCTGCTAGATGCGCGGACGTGGTTTACAGTAACTCGCACGACCTGAAACATGCGCAAGATTACTACGGCGATCTTAAGGCGCGGCTTGCGAAGTATGGTCGCGAGCCGGAGGAGTTGCTAATAATGCCGGGCATTACACCGTTCGTAGGTAAGACCAGGCAAGAGGCGCAAGACAAGTTCGACGAGCTTCAGGAGCTTATCCACCCGCTGAGCGGTCTGGCCTCGCTCTATAACGCGCTGGGCGATCTGTCCGGGTATCCGCTTGATGGGCCGGTGCCAGACATCGGTGGTCAGAAACTCAGGAGCATCGCATCGAATCTGTTGGAGATGGCGCGTACCGAGAAACTCTCGATTCGACAACTCTACCAGCGCGTTGCATCAACTTTCTGGGTACGCCTCGCGATTGGAACGGCGAGCGACATCGTTGATGAGATGGAAGAGTGGTTCAAGAATGATGGCGCCGACGGCTTCAATTTTTGCCCGGCGATCCTTCCCGGCGGCATGGACGACATTAGTGATTTCCTCATCCCGGAACTGCGTCGCCGCGGGTTGTTCAGGGATCGATATGAAGGACGAACTCTGCGCGAGAACCTTGGCCTCAAACCCAGCACCTTCAAAGTTGCGTGATCCGTCATAGTCGAGGCAGGTGACCAAATGCAAACCATCGGTTCCAGAGGCAACTTCCAGCAGGCGATGTCGCTGTTCGCTGCCGGCGTTACGGTTATTACCGCAAAGCACGACGGACAGCCGTTCGGGCTCATCGCTACATCGGTATGCAGTCTATCCGACGACCCGCCGTCGGTCATCGTTTGCGTGAACAAGAGCGCTTCATCCCACGACGCGATCCTGAAAGCAGGGGGTTTCGCCGTAAATCTGCTCTCCACAGCGCACTGCGGGGTCGTTGACACATTTCGCAAAACCAAAGGGCAAGCCCGCTTCACAGCCAACAAATGGGCATCTCTCGTGACTGGTGCACCGGTCCTGGCTGATGCGACGGTTGCATTGGACTGCGAAATCAGTGATCAGCATGACGGATTTACCCACTCCATCATCGTTGGAGTAATCCGAGAGATTGCATTTAATGAAACCGCTGATGCGGGATGCCTTCTGTGGCACGAACGCGGCTTTGCACGGAGCGCGCCTCTGACTATTTGACCGCAGACGCCGGTGCTTTAAGTTGAACGGATTGTCGGCCAGTGTAATCGCTCATCGTGACCGAATCTTGATTGAGCAGCGCCAGCCGCGAACCACGGGAAATGGCCGACCGTCCGAGCACCACGGTCGGCACATCCTTGCGATGCTGGTCCGAAACATAGATGATGGCTGTTTAAAGCGGGCTATCAACTGCGAAACTATGAACATCCGGCAACTTGAAGCATTCCGCACGACTATGATGGTCGGCACTGTAAACGGTGCTGCGGACTTACTGGGGCTATCTCAGCCATCGGTGAGTCGCTTGATCACCGAGCTCGAAAAGGAGCTCGGCGTGACATTGTTCAACCGCGCTGCTGGCAGGCTGGTGCCGACGCCTGAAGGAAGGATGATCCACGAGCAAGTAGAGAACACATTCCGTGCGTACCAAAGGATCGGGGAACTTGCCGCTGATGTGAGGAAACTCCGCGTAGGCAGCATCTCGATCGCATGCATGCCGGCGCTAGGAATAACTTTTTTGCCCGCGGTCATAGCCCGTTTTTGTGAAGCTCATCCAGACGTTGATATCTCACTGGATGTTCAAAGCTCCACGAAGGTGGAGGACTGGATTGCGACGGAAGGAATCGATCTTGGTCTTGCAGAAGTGCCTTACGACCGCGAAGACCTTTCAGTAGACGAATTCTGTAATGTTCCCTACTACGCCGTTATGAAGAAGGGGGACCAGCTTGCGCAAAAGTCGATGCTTTCGCCGGAGGATTTCGAAGGGCGTACGTTTATCTCCACCACGGCGCACTATCAAGCCCGGCCGCATGTTGATCGCCTTTTCGAATCGCGAGACATACACCGTGTCATGCGAATCGATACCTCATTCTCGCACTCGACATGTGAGTTGGCCGCATTGGGAATGGGTGTCGGTTTTATCGATCCTTTCAGTGTTCACGGGTACCTTGATCGGGTCGATGTTCGTCTCGTAGACCCTTGCATTACCTTCAGGGTTGGACTGCTATACCCAAGATCTCGCCCGTTCTCGAAAGTAGGACGAACATTTGTTTCATTTATGAAGGAGTGTCGTGACCGATGGTTGGCTGAGGTGGCCGCAGCATGTAGGCCTCATGTATGACTCCGCAAAGACCTTCTAACCCTGCAGTGAAACCGGCGGTGTCGATTGATTTTACGAGTACGTAGGATTCGGGCGTGACTGCTGAGACGTCCTTCTCAAAGGTTGCATCCATTTTTTGATTTGAATAAACCGTTATCGAGCTTTGGTTATGGGTATAAAAACAATTCGCATCACTGATTTTCCAATCCATTCGCAGTTCGTCGAGTGCTGGTCACCTCGCGCCTTCACTTTGGATGCTATCGATGAGCATGCCCTTCTCACTATTCTCGAAGCCGGCCGTTGGGCTCCTTCCTCTTATAACTCTCAGCCATGGCGGTTTGTTTACGCCCGTCGTGAAACAGATCAATGGGTCTCGTTTCTTTCGTTTTTGAACGAATTCCACCGATCCTGGGCAGTCCGTGCCGCCGCGATCGTTGTGATTTTGTCAAAACAGACGTTTCGGCTCCCTGGGAGAGTTGAGGAATTTTCGTTACCTACGCATTCATTTGATGCCGGAGTTGCTTGGGCATTTCTTGCGTTACAAGCTAGCCTCCTAGGGTGGGGCGCCCATGCTCTTGCAGGGATCAACAGGGACCTCATCCGTAGCGACCTAAGCATTCCAGACGATTTTTCAATCGAAGTCTGTGTAGCACTGGGCCAATCTGGGGATGCTGCGCTACTTCCGCATTTTCTCCAGGCAAAGGAGGTGCCGAGTAACCGTCGACCACTGGTCGACATGGCGGGGGAAGGACGTTTTGTTGACGGAACATAACTGTTTTAGAAACGCCATTTTCCGTCATGCCTGCGCGCTCGTCGGGCCATGTGAGTTTGCATGCGGCGGCGTGCAGGCCTGCTGTCAGCTGCTAAGCACGAAGGTGCCAGCGAGGGGCGCACGCGCCAACTCATACGCGTTGCCTTATGACATGCCCAACGTAAGAGCGTTTTTACTAGGAGAAACTGTGGAACAGTTGAATTTTCAACGGATTTGTAAGATCGACCCGACCCAGCTG
Source organism: Paraburkholderia sp. BR13439 (assembly GCF_040948805.1). Classification (NCBI taxonomy): domain Bacteria; kingdom Pseudomonadati; phylum Pseudomonadota; class Betaproteobacteria; order Burkholderiales; family Burkholderiaceae; genus Paraburkholderia; species Paraburkholderia sp. BR13439. Next base: position 17,560 of record NZ_JBFPKN010000048.1, read on the forward strand.
CAGGAGAATTTGACCTATCCGGCTGACGAAATGCTTATCACTGGTAAGCCGAAGAGAATCAGCCGTCCTTTGGTGGACTTTGAACCATCACGTCCGGGTGTCGGTTTCTGGGAGGCAGAGGTTGGCGCCTGGAAGTTCGTCTATCCATCAAACCGAAACGAGATCTTCCACGTCCTGGAGGGTACCTTCTCGCTCGAGAGCGAAACCACACCGCAGACTGAATTCTCTAAGGGCGACACGGGCGTTATCCCCGCCGGCTACTCAGGAACCTTGAGAGTCACCGAGGCAGTGCGAAAAATATACGTGCTTCTCACCTGAGAAGTGTCACCAACGACGTCGAAAGTTGACTCGCGAAGCGTCTTCGCAAAGTCCCGTTGAGCTGCACTATGATAGAAGGTAGTTAAATGACCTATTCAAATACCAAGCTTTTCATTAACGGAAGTTGGTGTGATGCACTTGATGGAGCGACCATCAATGTGATCAGCCCTTCGACCGGCGAAAGGATTGGCGTGGTCGCCTGCGCGGCAAAGGAGGACCTTGAACGTGCTGCATCCGCTTCAGAAGCGGGTTTCGCTGAATGGCGCAACGTCGCAGCGGTTGAAAGAGCGAGGATGATGAGAGGCGCGGCAATGCTCCTGCGGGAGCGCGTCGAGACCATTGCTTCCCTCCTAACGCAAGAGCAGGGAAAGCCGCTTGGTGAAGCGCGGGCGGAAGTCTTGTCGGCGTCAGAGATCATCGAATGGTTCGCAGATGAAGGCTTGCGCGTCTATGGACGCGTCGTTCCATCGCGAAGTCAGAATGTTCAACAACTGGTGCTGAAGGAACCGGTCGGACCGGTCGTAGCCTTTACGCCCTGGAACTTTCCGGTTAATCAGATCGTTCGGAAACTATCGGCCGCGCTTACCACGGGCTGCTCTTTCATTGTGAAAGCGCCCGAAGAGACGCCCGCCTCGCCGGCGTCGCTTATTCGGGCATTTGCGGACGCTGGCGTTCCTCGGGGCGTTTTAGGCCTGGTCTTCGGGAATCCTGCGGAAGTTTCTGAGTTTCTTGTTTCTCATCCAGCAGTTCGAAAGGTCACGTTCACAGGATCAACGGCTATCGGCAAGCAACTGGCCAGTCTGGCCGGCCGACATATGAAACGGACGACGATGGAGCTGGGCGGTCATGCGCCGGTGATCATCGCTGCAGACGCTGACGTCGAGGAAGCTGCGAAAGTTTTAGGTGCCGTAAAATTCAGAAACGCGGGACAGGTCTGCGTTTCGCCCACGCGATTCCTCGTCCATAACAGCTTGCGCGGATCGTTCGAGGCTGCGATGGTCGCCTATGCCGAACAGTTGCAAGTAGGTGACGGTCTCGAAAAAAGTACGTCGCTAGGGCCATTGGCAAATAAGCGTCGCTTGGCGGCCATAAAAGAGGTCGTGAGCAACGCACGTGAGTCTGGAGCCAAGTTGTTGACGGGTGGAAACCGGATCGGCGATCGAGGCAATTTTTTCGCGCCTACGGTGCTTTCCGATGTGCCATTAACCGCCGCAATCTTCAATGAGGAGCCTTTTGGCCCTGTCGCTGCGATACGAGGATTCGATGATCTCGACGAAGCAATATCAGAAGCGAACAGGCTTCCCTATGGACTTGCGGGATACGCATTCACGAATTGCGTGAAGAGCGTACATCAGCTTTCGCAACGTTTGAATGTCGGAATGCTATGGATTAATCAGGGCGCTACGCCGTGGCCTGAAATGCCGTTTGGCGGCGTCGGGGATTCCGGTTACGGTTCGGAAGGCGGTTGCGAGGCGTTGGAACCTTACTTGGTTACCAAAGCCGTCACGATCAAAAGCTGATCACCGCCGTAGAGGTCGTGAGCCCTTCGCAGAATGTAAGGCCCATAGGCCAAGGCAAACCATCAAACGGCGTTGTCACGTTAAGGTATACGAGACGCAAGAGCGCACAGGAGGTAGATTTGCTCAGAAATTGGACGGATCCTGGGTGAGCCCAGTGAAGCGATGCCAGCCGGCAAAGCGTGCGGCGAGCTGTTT
>NZ_JBFPKN010000049.1:0-19172 GCF_040948805.1 Paraburkholderia sp. BR13439
CAGCGTCAGATACGGCGCCGCGAAACTCCATTCCTCATCCGACACATCAGTCGGATACCCTTTGCGGTCCGTTGTTTTCATCCCGCCAGGATACCAGGTCTCAATCGAAGTTCCTAACACGCTCTAGTGGCCCACCGATTTCAAGGGAAGCGAATCGCCCGCAACAAGCGCTCTCGATATCTCCTCCCGCTCGGGGAATGGTACCGCCAGCAGCGAACAATGACGCTGTACCGGCCGGACTCCACCGGTTTCGCCGATAATCCCTGCACAGACGAGTGCGGGCGGATCGAAAAGCTGGGCGACACGCTGGAGCGACTCACCCTCCCGCCAGCGTTCCCATATCAGCGTTTTCTGCTTCTCGCTATAGTAAATCCGGCGTCGCTCTTTCATTTGCAACACTCCCACCGCTCATGCAGCGCTCATTGTGTTGCACCCACCGGTTAAATCCGTAGGCTTCATCACGATGCCCTCGGGGCACACCGTTGCTGAGTGACGTGCCTACATGAGCTGCCCATAATTACCCGCACCGCGCTGGGGACCGGCCGTCGACGATCGATAAGAACGGATCGAATCTGGCTGCCTGACAAGCGATCAACGCCAAGCGGATGTGCCGATCCGGATCCGCCAGAAGAAGTATCTGAACCAATGCCGAACAAGATCGCCGGACCGTCAAACGTCGACTCCGCCCAATGATGGGAATCGAGAATTTTCGCCGCGCGCATCATTCTGGGGGAATCGAGACCAATGCATATGGCCCCCTCCAGCAACTCTACTCGCTCGTTGCATAAGTAGTCTTCTATTTTTCGTGCTCTCGCGGGCCAGCTTCCATATTGCGACAGTACCTTGGGATTTTAAACAAGTGGAAGTCCATTGCGCTCAGTGATGGCACAACCACATGATTTCGGACTGCGTATGCCAGCGTTCACGCAGTCCGCATGCCTAGGATCAGGCGTATTGAGCGCTCAGCGATTGGAGAGAGATACTTGTGCCTTGCGAGTCCTGCACGCTATCAGCATTGACGAAGACCAGCTGCTGCCCGTTTCCCTGGAGAGACCACGAGATTGTCTGATATTGACTGACGTTCGTATTGTACTGGCTCTTGGCGCGGCCCACCGCCAGGATTCGCGGAGCCGGATCGGCCTCCGAATTCACGACGTTCACCACGGCAGACTCCTCGGCGAACTGAATCGAAATGAACTGGTTGATATTGCTATGAATCTGCGCCTGATACCAGTGCGAGGCCGGAACCGTGTAGTAACGGCTGAACTTCTCGAAAAAATGGTTCTTGCCATCTGCCGGCAGAGGCTTGTTAATGATGCCGGTCGTGTCCTCCGGCATTGAGACGCTGGCGATATAGGCCTCGACCCGTGCGCCCAATTGACCCTCGAGCATCGCAGCCGACACGGTAGTGGTGTCAGAGCCATTTACGAACAGCACCGAAGCAAGGCCCTGATTTGCCGTCGTGCCCGGCACGCTTACGGTTACGGGAGGTTGCGACTGGCTCCATACGACGGAGATGTTCGCGCCAGCGTCATTTGCCGCTGCATTGTAAAAAATGAGCCCGTAGAGTTGACCGCCGGTGAGGGTCTGGCACGTCGCGGTATCGCCAGGATCAAGGGTGATGAGTTGCCCATTTTTCCAGTTGATAGATGACACGGTAATCTCCTGAGTGGTTGAGCCTCGTGCTTTTTCGCAAAAGCGAGGCGGTGACACAGAAATCGCCAGATTTTCGTCATGGTTATCAAGGACAGGCGCATGGCGTACGGGTTGGCGACGTCCCCGCTGAACATTAATATGCCCTAGCCCGAGGTCATTTTTACTGCGATCACGACTACGACTCCGACACACATCACTAGCGCTTGCGGGATCGTAATTAGCCCGGTGATTGCCTGGCGTCGAACTGGACATGGCGGTGGTTTCGGTAAATTCCGCTGGGCCGTGCTGATAGGTTTCATTGAGCACTCCGCGTGCAGGCGAATTTACCGTCTGATTTTCACGCAAGTAACATATTTCTGAAAAAGTACTTTAAGTCCTTTGCTTGTACGCGAAATCCATACCAATAAGCCAGTGCCAGTAGAAAACCAGAGACCGTCAAATACCCTTAAAGCCATTCACCGATGGCGCCAACAGACAAAGCAGACAAACCGGACAATATTTGTTGTTACCGCAACAAAATCGCTTCATTTCCGCGAGGAGTCGCTAACACAACGTCGGGTTGACGCCTTGGTCACCATCTTCTCGCGCCATGGGTAGACGAACAAAATAGAACTATTTATGCAAAGAGCGAGTAGAGTTGCTGGACGGGAGAAAGTGTGCCATATCTCCATCGTTCACCTGAGCTTTGCGGATCATATGCATGGTCTCGATTCCACCAAGAATATTTTGCAGCTCACATTTTCCCGCTAAAGTTGCTTACAGATGCGCTAATTTGCATACCTAATTCGGCTAGCGCGTCTTGAGGGAATAACGATACCTGTAGTCCTCGCAACAACGATTTATCGCTCGAAGATCGGTAGCGAAGTTGCCCGCATTGCGTAAAGCAGATCCTGGGATCGTCTCGAGCGGAGTGTGATGTGCCTCTCAATAGTCTGCTGTTGGATCAAGCCATTCCCTCCTCTTCCAGCGCGGCGCCGGCACGTCGGCATCGTTTAGAGCGGCTAACACAACCTGGACATCAAGCCATAGGTTTCGTATCCTGGGCGCATGTCCAGAAGAAAAATCAGCAACGAACTGTGGGCGGCGCTGGAACTGTTGATTCCGGCATTTACGCCGTCACCGCAAAGGCGGCCGTCGGCGCACGGTTGACGACCGCGCAGCACTGAACGGCATCCTGTATGTCCTGCGAACGGGCATCCCATGGGAAGACCTGCCGCAGGAACTGGGTTTCGGCAGCGGCATGACATGCTGGCGACGTCTACGAGACTGGCAGGCCGCAGGCGTGTGGGAGCAACTGCATCGGGCAATGCTTCGCCGGTTGCGTGAGCACGACCAGATTGATTGGGAACGGGCGAGCCTCGATGCTGCCAGTGTTGCCAGCTCCCGGGGGGCCAGGAAACCGGCGCCAACCCGACAGACCGGGGAAAGCTCGGGTCGAAACGGCACATCGTTGCAGACGCGCGCGGCATTCCACTGGCCATCACGGTCACGGGCGCCAACCGACACGACTCGATGGCATTCGAGCCCACGCTCGATGCCATTCCGGCAGTCTCGGGTCTGAATGGCCAGCCCCGCAAACGCCCGGACAAGTTGCATGCGGACAACGGCAATGACTTTGCCCGCTGTCGGCGTTACCTGAAGCAGCGCGGAATCACGGCCCGTATTGCCCGTCGCGGCGTGGAAAGCAAGGAGCGGCTCGGGCGGCATCGCTGGGTGGTCGAGCGCACGCATGTATGGTTTGCCGGTTTCGGCAAACTGCGCATTCGTTTCGAACGGCGTCTCGACATTCATAGTGCTTTGCTTTCCCTGGCTGCTGCCGTTATCTGCTCGCGCTTCGAGAGGGTAGCCGCGTTCCCTCTCAGAAACGCGGCCCCCGAAGAACCGTACGTGCGAGTTTCCCCGCATACGGCTCGCGCACGGCGTTAAGCATCGTGCTGATGCCGGCTGCGTCTGTGCATACGCAACCTTCGCTAGCGTCGCATCGTCGATTCGTCCCGAAACCGAGACAAGGGCGCTGAGCCGTAGACCAACCGGCCTCTCACAAGCTTCCCTTCGGTGAACCCCAGATGCGGACTCACGACAGCCGCACCACACGCACGTCAGCACCCTTTCAGGTCGAGGCAAATCTTGAACCCCTATATTACCCGTTACAGGCAACCCTTCGCTTCTTGCGCGTTCTCACTCCCGCTTTCCCAACAGTATTCCTCGCGGTTTACCTGCCTCCGTTTCCTTGACGCGAAACGATGACGGGAAATCGGGGTTCCCGCGTTCCCATCTCCACCGACCCGAGCACTTCTGGGCCTGTCCGGTTAGCACCTGCTTCTTCCCCGATGGCGTTTTGACGACGTGCGCCCACATCAAAAAGGCGCAACCAGCCATATACCTTTTGGTCAGAGCCAACAGCAGCTTGGGCTCTTTCACAATAACGAGGATTCTGTCAGCAGTTCACGTACGTTGTGCATGCGGAACTTGCCTGGCCCCCACACCGCACGGCGGCTGGCAGTGTCGATTCCTTCCCGGTTGCCCGGGTGAACCGCCTTAACGGAGGGTACGTTGTCCCCGGAGCTTCGCACCCGACCGTTACCAATCGCGCGCGTCCGGGTAGGCAACTGCTGGTCGTACAGCAGGTCACGGCTTCAAATTCCCATATTCAGCCTGTTGAATGTGACAAGGCAGAGAAGAGCTTGGCCATCCACTACATTGCCGATTTACGTCCGGCGGACGGCGACACGCGTCGCACTTGATGACTTGTGTTAGATGGTATAGACGCCTCCCCCCGGCAACGGGCAAGCGGAAGCTCAGTGGGAGAGAGAATCTGCAGTCAGCTGTACAGTGATGCGTCGAACCCCACAGCTCACGCAGGAGGTTTCCAAATGAAGATGCCCGTTATTGGCATGGATATCGCCAAGCATGTCTTCCAGTTGCATGCGGTCGACGTTGCCACCGGGAAGGTCGAGCGCGTGAAACTCAAGCGAGGTGAGGTAGCGGATTTCTTTGCAAAGAGGGAGCGCTCACTTGTGGCGATTGAAGCCTGCGGTGGTGCTCATCACTGGGCCCGGCAACTGCAGAAGCTTGGTCATGAAGTGAGGTTCATTGCAGCGCATTCGGTGAGACCGTTCGTCCTGCGCAACAAATCCGATGCGGCCGACGCGCGCGGTATCTGGACTGCGGCCCAACAGCCGGAGGCGCGGTTTGTCGCCGTCAAAAACGAAACACAGCAATCGATTCTGGCATTGCACCGGATGCGGGCACAGCTGATGAAGTTCCGGATCATGCAAACGAATGCTTTGCGCGGCATGTTGTATGAATTTGGCGAAATTCTTCCCGAAGGCTACCAGCCGTTCACGAAGGAGATCGTGCCTACATTCGCCAGAATCTCCGAGCGTCTGCCAGCCATTCTCGTCGACAGCTTGCGTGAACAGTGGACCCGTGTACAGACGATCAGCGAAGATATTGCGTCGCTGGAGCGGCGCCTCTCGAACGAGCTCAGACTCAGCGTCGAATGCCGACGCATTGCGGAGATTCCCGGCCCGGGATTGCTGACTGCAATCGCTACAGTAGCCGCGATCGGCGACCCCGCCACGCTCCGCTCTGACCGGGAATTTGCCGCATGGCTCGGCCTAGTTCCACGACAAACCGGAACGGGCGGTCGCATCCGACAGCTTGGCCTGAGTAAAAGAGGTAACACCTCCCTCCGAACGCTACTGATGCATGGTGCAAGATCGGCGGTACTCCGCGGCGCCAGAACGCCGTGGCTCGACGACTTGCTGGCACGACGCCCCTTCAATGTCGTTGTTGCCGAAGTGGCAAACAAACTAGCCCGGACCATCTGGGCAGTCCTGTCACGACAGACACGGTACGAGGCACCCTTCGAAGCGTAGCAACTAATCCGCGGCTGCAATCGCCAGTTGTAGTTTCCGCCACCAAGGAGCGCAAGCAACGAATTGCATGATGGCTTACAGGTTGGACCGGGACGAGGCAAGTCTGGTAAGAGTCGTGAACCTTCGAGTTCGAGTGTTAGCTGAGACCCTCGTCAGCGAATTCCATATGGGCCAGCAGGCCGACCAGCCTGCATCAACGGGCCGGACATAAGCGTGCTGCGTTGACCTGCAGACCAAAGTGCAAACCCTGCTTGCTATCTGGGAGGCGTCCACATAAGCCGCTCTAAGAACACCAACAGGCTGATCCAATAAGAAAGCGATCAGCTACATGTCTGGAACCCGCATTACCGACCAACAGGTTCGCCTCTACATGTCCAAACGCAAACATCACTCGCAGGAGATCGCCGCCGCCAAGGCCGGCATGAGTGTCCGCAGCGCCAGGTGCATAGAACGGGACACCGTACTGCCATGACAGAAACCGCGTCGTTACTGGCGTTCCCGTCCCGATCCCTTCGCCGACGTCTGGGATACTGAAGTCGTTCCGATGCTCGCGAATGCGCCGCAACTTCAGGCGGTCACGATCCTGCCCAAGCTGCAGGACGATCATCCCGGGGAGTATCCCGACAGCACACGCCGCACACTCGAGCGACGCGTGCGGCACTGGCGGGCGACGTCCGGCTCACCGAAGGAAGTCTTCTTCCCGCAGTTGCATGAGCCCGGCGCACGCGGCCTGTCCGACTTCACCGACATGGCTGAACTGCGAGTGACGATCGCTGGCGTGCCATTCGAACACCGGCTGTACCACTTCGTGCTCGCGTTCTCGCGCTGGGAATACGCAATGTTGTTGAAGGTGGCGAGAGCTTCGAAGCATGTCCATGGGACTGCAAAACGCACTATGGCAGGCTGGGGGATGTCCGCGCGAGCATCGACCGACAGTCTGTCGGCGGCGTTCAGAAACCTCGCGGACGAAGACGACTTCACGGTGCGCTATGCGGCGCTGCTTGAGCACTATGGCATGACCGGGACCCGCAACAATCGCGGCCTAGGTCACGAGAACGGTAGCGTTGAGTCATCGCATCGCTATCTGAAGGAAGCCATCGACCAGGCGTTGATGTTGCGCGGTCACCGGGACTTCGCCGATCGTGCTGCCTATGATGAATTTCTGCGCGAGGTCGTCATGCGTCGCAACCGGCGTAACGCAGCCGCGTTCCGCCTTGAGCGGGAACAACTCATGGATCTGCCGTTAAGGCGCACCACAGACTTCGTCGAGGAAGAAGCCCGCGTCACACGCTGCAGCACCGTCACGGTACGCGGCATTCTTTACAGCGCACCATCGCGCCTGATCGGTCATCGCCTGAAGGTGCGCGTGTACGGTGACCGGCTCGACTGCTATCTGTCGGGTGCGCTGGTGCATATCACCTCGCGAGGCTCGCGTGGCGGCGACAACCGCCACGCACTGAATTACCGACACTTCATTGAGAGTCTCAAACGCAACCTGCAAAGTCATCGTTGGATTTCGGCTCACGAAAGCCGCGCGTGCGCCGCTCGCGTTCACGCGTCGGTTGATGGCTGTACTTGGCGCGGTTGTTTACCGGGTCCGCCGCTTTAACGAACACGTGCTCTAGGCTCGCCAGCTCCGGGATTTCGGCTATGGCCGCCGGGTAGCTGCGCAAATGGTCGGTAACGATCTTGCGGGGCATCGGGTTTGAGCGCAGCACCCGCTTGAAAAGCGCCCACCGTTTGTCCGCAACCCAACATTTCCTACAACCGTCGGCCCGATTGGAGGAAATGCGTCACTGCACACGGAGATGGCCAGCCCCCGTTGACTAAGTCGTGCTCGTATGCAGCGCCAGCGACCTTGAGCCGTACGTCTACCTCGTGCACAGGCTCACTGAATGGCCACCGCGCAACCTGCTGCGATTTGTCCGAACGCTTACCGCTCCGCATCTCAAAACTCGCACCATCGCGGGCATTGAATTCGACTGCGGCCCAACGGGGTAGTTGTCGTTCGCATGAAGCTTCCCTGCCAGTACGGCCCCACGCCGTGCAGGCCCGCGAGCTCAAGCAGGCTGACCATTGTCTTGCATGCGTCGCGTTGTGACAGGCGGGCATCGAGTTGCTCCCAGGTTCTGCGGTAAGCCTAACGCGGGAACAGTGCGTCACGAAACGCGAGCCCCTTGAATGCCTGGGATTTGCGCTTCAGGGCGTCAATGAAGTGGCGGTAATCGAGCGCGTGGCGGTTGTCGTGCGCACGTGAGCCCCGAGCGGTGCTATGGACCAGCACGCCGGACAGGTAACAGTCGAGCCGATCGCCGTAGATGCGCACGCTTATTCCTGCCTTCGCGGCCGCGAGTTCCTGCGGATGGTGCTTGCGCTTGTTTATGTAGAGGCGAACCTGTTGGTCGGTGATGCGGGTTCCAGACATGTGCTGACCGCTTCTTCTTTAAGAATCGATCAGCCATCCTATTGCCCCGCCGACGCGGCGCCGCCGGTGGGCCGTCTTCTCCGGCGGCTACGCCGCCTCCGACTCCTCACCACCGGCCGAAACAAACGTCAACGACCGGCCAAAGTGGCGCGCCCCAGTGGTGCTGGCTCGACTTTTGCTCTTTGCTTCTCGTGAGTCGTTAGGAGTGGATTGAATGAGGATTGAACACGAAATCAGAGCTCACGGTGCTGCAGTCACAGCCAGCGTTTTTGCGCACGCCCTACACGGTCAAGAAGGCGCGCGTCACGGGGGGGTGACGCCCGCCGGCGGGACGTCATGGAACCGCGAGGCAGTTCTGGGCGGCAATGGGCGTACTTGCATGGATTCGACCACGGCTGAGCCGTGCGAGGGCGTGCGCGTCGCGTTCTATCGGGCAACACCTACGGAGGCAGCATGACCTGCATTGTGGCGCTGACAGATGGCAAGAAGGTTTACATGGGTGCGGATTCGGCAGGATCGGGGGGTGGGTCCATCACCGTGCGCGCCGACCCCAAGATTTATCGGGTGGGACCGTTCCTGATCGGCTTCACCACATCCTTCAGGATGGGGCAACTTCTGGGCCATAGTCTGACCGTCGCGCCGCGCCCTGAGGGCACCGATGTGTTCGCCTTCATGTGCACGACGTTCATTGAGGCGGTACGCGCGTGCTTTACCCGCGGTGGGTTCGCGCGCAAGGACGGCGAACGCGAATCGGCTGGCACTTTTCTGGTTGGGTACATGGGGCGCATCTTCCAGATTGGCGGCAATTATCAGGTTGCTGAAAGCGCCATGAACTTCGATGCCTGTGGTAGCGGCGAACAGGCGGCGCTGGGCTCACTGCATACCACCGTCGGTTTGCCGATGCGGCCAGACGTCAGACTCGAACGCGCCTTGGCCGCGGCGGCCGAATTTTCAACGGGAGTCCGTGGCCCGTTCCGGATAGAAGTGCTGGACGGCCAGATCGCTCAACGATCGAACGAAGAAGAGGTAAGCGACGTTTGATCTACCAGTCGCCCACTTACGACGAAATGGGTGATGGTTGAGCCGCTCTTCGTGCAATGCCAGTTCCAACAGCTCGCACTGGGCGAACCGGTCTTCAAACGCGCGCCGATGCTCGTTGAACGCCAGTTGCTGCCACGTGCTATCAAATGCGAACGTACTCAACCAACGCCTGTGCGTCGGTCCCCAGTTAGGACGGCCGAGATAGTGGACGCCGAGGGCGGGCACTGTCACGTTGGCGAGGTAGTCACGTAAGACGTCACGATGAAGAAAAGAAAATCGCTTTATCACGGCCACCGGTTCCCGGCGGCAATCATTGGTCTCGCTGGCTTACACGACGATTCTGCGCTGGGTGAGGCGTTATACACCCGATCTCGTCAAACGCTGGAACCGCTTTCCTACACCTGCGGGTCGCTCGTGGCGTGTCGATGAGACCTACCTGAAGATTCGCGGCAGGTGGGTCTACCTGTGCCGAGCAGTGGATCGGGCTGGCCAGACGGTGGACTTCGTGCTCAGAGCCCGACGCGACGTGGCTGCGGCCAAAGCTTTTTTCAGCAAGGCCATCAAGCGTCAGGGCCAGCCGCCGGAGACCATCACGCTCGACGGCTATGCCGCCTCGCACCGCGCGGTGCGCGAAATGAAGACCGATGGTCTGCTGCCTGAAGACACGAAGGTGCGGTCCTCAAAATATCTGAACAACGTGATCGAGCAAGACCATCGCCACATCAAGTCCAGAACGAACGATGCTTGGGTTCAAGCGATTCGGGAGCGCCGCGACCACGATTTCAGGAATCGAGTTGACGCATCGCATTCGCAAGGGGCAGTTCGATCTCGCAAAGCTCGGCCTCAAGCAGGCCGCTGCGCCCGCCGTATGGAATGCGGTCCTTTTTGATCGATAAGCCTTCCCACCTATATGAACTTTCTCAACCCGCTTACCTATTTGCACCAGAACCCGTGCCACCGTTCGACACCATACCGGGGATGGAATTTCGTCTCAAAAACCGAACCGTCCTAAAGTTCAATCGCCACTTACGGCACCAACCGGAGCAACCAGATCCATGCGAAGCATTTCCAAACACACCGCCGCGCACCTTATCGCGGGCTACGCGACACTCGCTCACGCCGGTTTCCCGGAGGAGCCGGTCAAGCGTTTCGCAGCCGCTCAGGGTGCCAAGATCCAGCCGCCGATCCCTGGGTTCTGGTCCGTCGTCAAGGGCAGCGAAGTCTTTTTTGTGCGTGACGACTTCTCTGTCCTGAACACTGGCAACGTCATCAATCTGCGGACGAAGCAGAATCTGACGCAGGCGCTCGAGCGGGCGAACCGCCCCACGATCGATGTTGCACAACTCAACCTGAAGGATGCAATCCGGTTCGGTAACGGTTCGCGAAAGCTCTACGTCTTCTCGGACCCCGACTGTCCTTATTGCCGACGCCTCGATGGCGAACTCACCGAGCTGAAGGACGTCACGATCTATATCTTCCCGTTCCCGCTCGCCCGGTTGCATCCGAACGCGCACGGCGTGTCGGAGGCAGTCTGGTGCCAGTCGGATCGGGCGGCAGCATGGACCAAATATCAAGACCTTGCACGTGATGGTTTTTCGGGCCCGCCGCTCGATGCGGACCCGGAAGCGGACTATAAAAAGCGCTCAGCGCGCCTGATCTCTTCATGGCGCGACTACCTCCACTCACGCCATCAGCCGGATCAGCCCACCTGCGATAACCCGATCGCCCGCAACCTCAGTTTCGGCGAGAAGTGGAATGTCAGCGGCGTTCCGGCCCTGGTCTTCGAGGACGGAACCCTTGCCCCTGGTCTGACGCCCACTGCCCGCATCGAAGCGCAGCTGACCCAGTCCCACGCAAACCTGACGGCATCCAAATGAGCACGCTCAAATTTCGCCTTCTTAGCGCCGTTGCGGCGCCCGGTCGCCATACGGCGCTGCACGCTAGCGTCGTCACGCTGGTCGCCACGGCTGACCGCACACAGAGCGCGTGGATAACACACGTACAGGTAATAGTGTATTTGCTTTTACATGTTTGGACAGTCCGAAAGGAAGGCACATGATGAACGTTAGACGTGCGGCATCCCATTTTCTAACGACAGCCATCTTCGCGACCGCACTAACGATGGCGGGGCCAGTTCATGCGGCTGGAAAAAGTGGCGAAGCATTCCTCGTACTGAAATACATCGATAGCGTGCTCCGAAATGATTCTCCAGATCCCAGCATGGAACACAGGGCGTTCTGCGCCAGGAAACTGAGCGAACCGGCCACTCACTATCACGACATGAAGGTCGCGACCAAGTACGACGTAGTCGGCGACGAGCAATCGGCGAAGTCGAACTTCCCTTCGCCGGTGCGCACCCAGCCGCTGGAGCTGACTGTCGATTTACATCCACTCGGGATTGAAGGGAAATATGCATTCGGAGCCTTCAGACCTTCGCCTGTTCCGGATGACTACGTCCTCTTTTCCATGTCGCTGGAGTTCAAGGACCCAACGAGCACCTTCCTGATCATCAATGAGGACAAGCCCTTTAATTGCGTGATCTCAAGCGCCTCAGATCCCTTCACGCGGATCGAAGCGGCAAGTTCGCTGTCGACTCGAAGTGAGAGCTAATCTCGGCTCTGGTTTAGAGCGTTTGCGGGGCTGGCCATTCAGACCCGAGACTGCCGGAATGGCATCGAGCGCGGGCTCGAATGCTATCGAGTCGTGTCGGTTGGCGCCCGTGACCGTGATGGCCAGTGGAATGCCGCGCGCGTCTGCAACGATGTGCCGTTTCGACCCGAGCTTTCCCCGGTCTGTCGGGTTGGGGCCGGTTTCCTGGCCCCCCGGGAGCTGGCAACACTGGCAGCATCGAGGCTCGCCCGTTCCCAATCAATCTGGTCGTGCTCACGCAACCGGCGAAGCATTGCCCGATGCAGTTGCTCCCACACGCCTGCGGCCTGCCAGTCTCGTAGACGTCGCCAGCATGTCATGCCGCTGCCGAAACCCAGTTCCTGCGGCAGGTCTTCCCATGGGATGCCCGTTCGCAGGACATACAGGATGCCGTTCAGTGCTGCGCGGTCGTCAACCGTGCGCCGACGGCCGCCTTTGCGGTGACGGCGTAAATGCCGGAATCAACAGTTCCAGCGCCGCCCACAGTTCGTTGCTGATTTTTCTTCTGGACATGCGCCCAGGATACGAAACCTATGGCTTGATGTCCAGGTTGTGTTAGCCGCTCTAATTCGGCTCGTGGCATACGCTCCGGATTGAGCCAGACTTCGTCCTTCAATTCCCAATTGCGAGTCGAGCGCGACCAACGCTGAGGGTTGGTCGCCTTGGCCTGCGCGTAGACGGCATCGCGTTGCGCCAACACGGCATCGGCAACGCCACTATGGCGCTGCACGGGCGTGACGAATTTCAGGCCGTTATGCTTGTGCTCATGGTTATACCAATGCACGAATTGCTGTGTCCACGCACGAGCAGCGTCCACGCTCGCGAACGCTTTGCGCGGGTGGTCGGGCCGGTACTTGCTCGTACGGAACAGCGCCTCGGCGTACGGGTTGTCGTTGCTCACGCGCCGTCGGCTGAACGAAGCCACCACGCCCTGGTTTTCCAGCGTGGCAAGCATCGTCGCGGCCTTCATCGCGCTGCCGTTGTCCGAATGCAGCACCAGCGGTCGTCCCGCCAAGCCCTCGGCCAAGCTCGTACGCCGCATGAGCAACGCGACAAGTTCGGCCGATTCCGCCGCCTGCACTTCGTGACCTGCGATCTTGCGGCTGAACACGTCCAGCACCATGTACCGGTAGTAGAACTTGCCCTTGATCGCCGCGGGCATCCACGTAATGTCTCACGACCACAACTGATTGGGCGCCGTCGCACAGTGACTGGTGACCACATGCCAAGAAGGTTGGCGCGCACGACCTCGGCGGTGTTGTTGCGAAGCGTCGCGCAGCACCCGGTAAAAGCTCGATTCCGACGCCAGGCACACACCGCGGTCTGCCAAGCTCAGCACGATTTGACTAGCCGGCAAACTCGCAAATTCGGCACTATTGGCCACCTCGAGAATCTGCCGCCGCTCGGCTTCGCTCAGCTTGTTACGCGGCTCTGGCCGATTTGCGGTACTGCGGCCATCGGCGTACAGCGTCGCCGTCACCCACCCAGCGCTGGAACGTGCGTGCGCTCAGACCCAACTCTTCACACGCCTTCTGCAGGCGGCAGCCCGAACCCACCGCCTCTCGGATCAACGATATGCATAACAGGCGATCAGGGACGTTGGTCAGTCGTCCTCTTGTTCTCCCCAGGTCGCCTGGGCTTTTTTTCGAAGTACGAGCAGCGCCGCAGCTTCGCCAGTGTCTTCTCTTTGCGCTGCAACTACTTTTCCAGTTGTTTGATGCGCTGCTTGTCTTCTTTGGGCTGCTGACGTTGCTCGCGCGCCTGTTCGGCAGCATTCGCGTTGGCGGCCACACATGAGGCCCGCCACGCCGCGACTTGCTCGGGATACAGCCCTTTGCGCCGGCAATAATCGGCCAACTCCGCTGCGTTGAGCGGGGCAGTTTGCAATACAACGGCAAACTTGTCTTCCGAAGACCATCCTTCGGCGTTCTTCCCGTCGCCCGGCACGGCCAATCCCTTTCCTTTCGCCTCGCGGCGCCACACGTACAACGTCTGTTCCGTGATTCCTGCTTCTCTCGCCAGCGCCGACACCGGCACATCTTCCGGCGGCATCATACGACGCACCTCGGCTTCTTTTCGTTCTGCTGAGTAGGCTTTCATTCATGCCGATCCTACCGCCCCCGGACCTCGTCTAAGAATCAAACGACACGACAACTATTCTGACGCCGGGGGCCCACGCCGATCAAGGCCCGACAGACCAACACATGCTGCTCTAGCTCCACACCCAAAGCGCATTGCCCAGCGCTTTTTTTTGCACCAAGACTGTTGCATTCGCGACAATCAGTGTTTGCATTGTAAATCCCGTCCGTTGTTGTTCGACAAAGGATTTCGATTAGACCGATACCTTGGCTGTTGGCACGATTTTCTCTAGCTTCGTCTGCGATCATCTTCAACAGCTTACCAGCAGCCGAATTTAAAAGGAGAGAATCATGTTTCGATTTTAGAAATTCAGCCCCCCCGATAAAGGGTCCTGAAAAATGGTTCGCAATTCGAAAAACTTGATATGGAAAGTCAATCGTGAGGCCGCCGCGCTGCCTGCGAGGTTTTAGCTCAAGCAGCGCGGCGGCCAATGGAAATCGTTTCCGGTTCTCTTGCGATGGCCCATGTCCTTGTCGAAACGCACTGATTTTTTGCCTGAGTGAATGGATCAACGTTCCGTTTATCACCGTGCCGCTTCGCTCGCAAACCAGCTTCCTCGAGCTGCTCAGCGGGTGCATGGTTTCGCCCGAAGGATGGGTGAGCCGCGCGATTTCGGCCATTGGGTGTACGCGCCACTGGACGGCGTATTGCAAGCTTCTGGAGCGTGGCACCTAGCGTACGGGGCCACTCGCGCGAGCGCTGCTCAGACTGGTGCTTGCTGTCCTGCCCATCGGCACGCTCACCATGGTCTTGGACGATACGCTGATCATGCGGTGCTCGAAGAAGGCACCGGGCGTCGGGTGGCGACGCGAGCACAGCGGCAAGACCAACCAGCCCAAACACGTCTGGGCGCAATGCATCGTGGCTCTGGGTGTGAGCGTGCTGGGCAACGAGGGCGTCGGCATGGTGTTGCCGATCCTCTCGCGACTGGTTCAGGAAACGGGCAACATCAACAAGCTCAGGATTGCGCTGGCGCTTGTGCGTGCAGTCTCGGGTGTGACCGAGCTGCCCATACGTGTGCTGTTCGACTCGTGGTTCATGCGCGCGCGTCTGGTCCTGCCATTGCTGCGTCGGAACATGCACGTCATCGGCCACGCGAGTATCGATACCGTGCTGTTTCGGCCGGCCGTTCGGTCCGGTGTGCCCCGGCTTGGACGGCCGCGCATCTATGGCCAGCGCCTGAGTGCCGAGGCCATCGAAGCGCTGTGCGCAACCGGATTGACGATGAAGCTCTATGGCAAGGAACAGCGCGTGCTCCTGCGTTCGACCGTCGCCGTGGCCCGCTTCCTGAAGGGTACGCCCGTGCGCGCTGTCTGGTGCCAGTTCTACAACGACAAGCGGCAGGAATGGACAAAGCGACGTCTGATCCTGGCCTCCGACGTGGATCTGGAGGCACAAACCATCATTCAGCTTTACGCGCGCCGCTGGGGCATAGAACCGCTGTTTCACAATCTCAGGCGTTGGTGGGGATTCAACAATCTCTGGCAGCAGACGCGCACCCTACTCGAACCTTGGATGCAGATTCGTTCGTGCGCATGGACTCTCACGCAGTCGCTCAGCCTGGCGATTGCCGAGGACTTCCCCATGCACGAAATTGCGCCGTTGAGAATCGGTCAGCCCGTCACCGCTGGCCTGGTCGCCCAATGGCTGCGTCGGGAATTTACCGGACCTGCCTCGCACACTCCCATGCAGCGGAAGTCTGGAAAACTCCAGAGGCCCGAAGCGCGTCACGCCCCTTGAGTTACCAGTCGATGCCGCTTCTGCGGCCCCGCCTGCTCGCTTCATCGCAATCTCAGTCTCGTTCGCCGTCTGATCGCCAACGGACGGCGACAGCGTTCGAGTGTCTAAAGCTCAGTCTAATCAATAAGGTGTTTTATGGCTCGAAATCTAAAAAAACGATTGGTGATATGCGCGCTCGGGATCATCGCGGCGAGCGGAGTTAGAGCCGCATCTACCGAAGCCACCATGGTAGTGCCGGAGATCGCCTACACTCGAACGATGCTCCCCAACGGCCTCACCCTCGTGGTGCACGAGGACCACAAGGCCCCGGTGGTGGCGGTGAGCGTTTGGTATCACGTCGGCTCCGGCGACGAGCCCAAGGGCAAGAGCGGCTTGGCGCACCTGTTCGAGCACTTGATGTTCTCCGGCTCGGAGCACCATAAGGGCTCCTTTTTTGCTCCGTTCGAGCTGGCCGGCGCGACCGGCATGAATGGCACCACTGGGTTTGACAGAACCAACTATTTCGAAACGGTGCCGACCACCGCGCTCGACATGGCTTTATGGATGGAGTCGGACCGCATGGGCCACCTGCTCGGTGCAATCGGCCAGAAAGAGCTCGATACGCAGCGCGGCGTGGTTCAAAACGAGAAGCGCGAAGGAGAGAACGCTCCCTACGGCCGTGTATACCAGAACATCCTGTCCAACATCTATCCGGCAAACCATCCATACCAGCATGACCCCATCGGCTCCACGCAAGATCTAAACGGCGCCTCGCTGGCTGACGTGAAGCAGTGGTTCCACGATCGCTATGGTGCTGCCAACGCGGTGATCGTGCTGGCCGGCGATATCACACCCGCGCAAGCCAAGGAGAAAGTCGTCAAGTACTTCGGTGACATCCCGGCCGGTCCGCCGGTGCCGCGCCAGCAGCCATGGATCACCCCGCTGGCGAAGTCCACGCGCGGCGTACAGCACGACCACGTGTCGCAGACACGCATCTACCGCACCTGGGTTGTGCCGCAGTTGGGCACGGATGACCTGATTTCGCTGCACCTTGCCGCTGCCGCGCTCGGTGGGGGCAGGACCTCGCGGCTCTACCAGCGCCTGGTCTATCAGGACAAGTTAGCCGACAATGTGTCCGCGGGCGTGTCACCGCTCGCTTTGACCGGTCAGTTCCAGATTAATGCTAACGTGCGCAAGGGCGTGGATGCGGCCAAGGTGGAGTCGGTCATCGCCGACGAACTGAATAAATTCCTCATCGAAGGCCCAACTCAGGATGAGCTGGATCGTGCCAAGGTCGATTATCGCGCTTCTCTCGTGCGTCGCCTGGAGAAAGTCGGCGACAAGGCCCAGATCCTAGCCTCGGGGCAACTGTATCTCGGCGATCCAGGTGCCTACAAGAAGGACCAACAGCGCGTCGACGCCGCCACCGTTGGCAGTGTAAAAGCCTCGGCGGACAGGTGGCTCACCAAGGGAGACTACCTGCTCACCGTGCTGCCGGGCAGCAACGACTTTGAGCCGCAGGCGGAGGACGCGAAGGTCGTGCCGCTGCCCGACGCGCAGGGTCGACCCGAGCCCAAACTGCCGGCTGCACAGCAATACGTCGTGAGCGAGAGCGAGGTCGACCGTGCCAAAGGCGTGCCGCAGGTCACTCACTTCCCCGAACTCTGTTTTCCGAAGCTCGAGCGCGGCAAGCTGAAGAACGGCATCGAGGTGGTGCTGGCGCAACACCACACTGTCCCAGTCACCCAGATCTACCTGCAGTTCGATGGCGGCTACGCCGCCGACCAGGGACGCAAGCCTGGTACCGCCAGCTTCGCCGCCTCCCTGATGGGCGAGAGCACCAAGTCGCTTGACGCGCTGGAGGTAGCCAAGCGCAGGCAGCGCTTGGGCGCCATCATGGGTGTTAGCTGCGGGCTGGATACCTGTAGCGCGTTGCTTAACACACTCAATGACCAACTCAAGCCTTCGCTCGCGCTGTTCGCGGACATCGTGCGCAACCCGGCCTTCAAGGCCGACGACATCGAACGTGTGCGTGCTCAGCGACTAGCCCACATCGCACAAGAAAAGGTCGACCCGGGGTCCCTCGCCGAGCGCATGTTGCCGCCTCTGCTGTACGGCCACGACCATGCTTACAGGATTCCGTTCACTGGCACCGGCTCCGAGGCGTCGATCAAATCACTTACGGCAGACGACCTAGCGGCGTTCCGGCGCGACTGGCTGCGGCCCGACAACGTGAAGATCCTGGTCGCCGGCGACACCACGCTGAAGGAGATCACTCCACAACTCGACGCGGTGTTCGGCGACTGGAGGGCGCCGTCCGCGCCGTTGCCGAAAAAGAACATCGCCAAGGTCGCCGACCAAGCCAAGCCACGGGTGTTTCTGATCGACCGGCCCAAAGCGCCACAGTCGCTGATCCTCGCCGGTCTGCTCGCGCCGTCGAGCAAGGCGATCAACGCCATAGACATCGATATCGCCAACGGCGCGTTCGGCGGCACCTTTACGTCGCGCCTGAACATGAACCTGCGCGAGGAAAAGCGCTGGAGCTACGGTGCCGGCAGCGACCTTGTTGGCGCGCTGGGCCAGCGGCCGTTTCAGATGTACGCGTCCGTTCAGGCCGACAAGACTACCGAATCCGCGCTCGAGATCGAAAAGGAGGCGGTGGCCATCGTCGGTGCCAAGCCGCTGACTGCACAGGAAGTGGACAAGGTTAGGTCGTCCATATTGCGCGGTCTGCCGGGCAGTTTCGAGACCACCGGGTCGGTGATCGGCGCCGTCGACAATATCGTGAAGTACGGCCTTCCGGACGACTACGTACAGACGCTCGAGCAGCGCATCGAGGCGGTGAGTGTATCAAGCGCGCAGGCGGCGATCGACGAAATTGTCAAACCACGAGCACTGACCTGGGTGATCGTGGGCGATCTGAAAAAGATCGAGCAGCCGGTGCGCGAGCTCGGTCTAGGTAAGGTGCGCGTGCTCGATGCCGAAGGCCGGCTCGTTCGTTAGAGGCTGGTTCGGAGTCTCTGCGATTTTGCCCCTGCCTTGAATTCACAGTAAGAGGTCAGTTCAAAAAGACCCCCGAGGGGGTGGCGGCCTGGATTCGTGAATATCTGAACGTTCAGATATTCACGATTGCCCACGCCGGCAAATTCGGCGAAGAGACCATGTAGACGACGGCGGCACCGCCGTGTTCAGGCGGGATCGCGCGCGCTGAGTTGTGTGGCAATGGTTCGCATAATGTCCTGAACTTTTCCTACCGACCATGTGGTCGACAAGGAGAAGATCATGGTGCAGTCTGAACTGGTGCGCTGCAGGGAATGCCCGGCAACGCTCTTGCCATCATTTACGACCGCAGCTCAGTTCCTCAGCGAGTTGCACCGGCCGGAAGTATGGCTGGTTTGTCCAGGCTTCCTGGACGGAGCAACCTTTTGGCGGGATAGGCGCTCTTATGCGATTCTGATCCCCCGATTATCATTCTCCCCGGTCACGCCGGATTGCGTCGGGGCGTCGTTGACCTTCCAGAAGATGTAGTGATACTTAGTCCAGCCTGAACAAACCGTAGAGCCTTAAGCGTTGGGGGTTTCCGGCGGAAATCGTGTTGTTGGAATTGCAGAGACCTGGCATATTGCTGGGTATAGCCTGCAAATTCTGGCGAGGTTTAGATG
>NZ_JBFPKN010000004.1:0-489146 GCF_040948805.1 Paraburkholderia sp. BR13439
GCTTCTGATACTTTTGCCTTGCAGCAGATCCATCCGGATCCGCCGCCGCATTCCGCATCAAGCGCCCACACTTATCGGCTGTTAGTTTTTAAAGATCGATCCGCCCAACCCGCAGCGCCTGAACTACTACCACCCGGCACTGCTTCGTTTGCGTCGCTGCGTCTGCAGCAGAGAAGCGAGATTATGGAGAGCGGTCCGCGCCGCGTCAATACCCTTCTCACAAATTATTTTAAAAAGTTGAAGAGCTTAAAAATTGAGCAGCGCCGCGTACAACATGAATTAGTTAGGCGTCCAATTGGATTCCCCTAGGCGCCGCGTCGAGTGGAGTTGCGAAAAGCCTTTAAGCAGCTTTTCCACAGAAAATGTTCGCAAGGCTGTGGATAACCGCTCCACAACCGCGCCAAGTACTTGATCCAAAACCATTCTCGCGCGTTGCGCGCGAAGCGTCGCCGCTTGCGCGGCCACGCGTCACCGTCTTATTCAGGCGGACTTCATCGTCACCCGCGCATTCGTACGCATAAAAGCACTGCGCTCGACCATCGCGCCGAACAACAGCCCGATCGCCGTCCACATGACCACCTGCATGCCGATCGCCGCGACGCGGAACTTCCACAGCAGCACGGCCGGGAACGTCGCCGGCACTTCATTGATGACCGGCATCGACAGTTGTACGGCCGCGATGATCACGACGAATACGAGCCCCGCGACGATCGAGCCATTCCATGCACCCAGCTTCGCCGCCGCGCGGCGCCGCACCTTCAGCGAAAACACCATCGTCGCGAGCGAAATCGCGATCATCAGAAAGAACAGGCCCGTGCGCGCGCCGATCGTGTCCGGATCACCGACCGACGGCGGATTGGCCGGATACTTGATATTCGGCACGACCACGATGGCGATGAACGCGCCAAGCGCGAGCCACGCGGACAGCGCGCGCACGCTCAACGAACCCGCGCGTCCATACGCATAAGCAAACACCAGCGAGAACAGACCGCCGAATGCCGCGCCATACGTGACCACGCCAGTCAGCAGGCCGAGGCCAGCCTGCGTCTCACGGCTCACGATTTCGGGCTCGGGCGCCTCGCCGCGCGCGGCGGCCGCTTTCTCTTCGAATGAAATCGCCTGATCGACCTGTGGTTCGCCGACGATTCGCGCGAACGCGAACGTGAGCAAGCCCGCGACGATGCCCGCGAACATCCCGCGCACCAACAATTTACCTACCATGTCGAACTCCGTTAGTGGCAGGGAAAGCCAAGCAGATGGCGGCCGTCGTGCACGAACTCATGCACGTACATGCCGGGCACGAGCGACGTCGCACCCTGTTCCGCACCAACGAAGTAAAGCGCGAGCAACAGCAGCAAGCCGCCGAACACGACCCACGGCAGCAGTTCGCGCAAAGGAATGGGAGTGGGCTGGGCCGCCGGTTGCGCGGCGCGATCGAAAACAGCTTCGGTCATGATGGACATCTCCTGGGGTAACGCGCCCCGATAGTCGATTGCAGAGGAATGATGCGAAGCTCAGGTCTGGCTTTCGGCTCTTGTGGATTGCAAGGCCGATTACAGTGGCGCGACCGCGCCGGGCTCTCACCGGCTTCCGTGCTTCGCAGTGTCGGTATTCTACGCGCTAAACTGCGGCTTCCGCGACGGCGAGGGCTACGCCGCAACGCGCAACGCACGCCGCGAGCCCGTCAAGCCACGCAGGCAAGTGCGAATGAGGCGCCAACGCAAAGAATGGATACGCGACTATTACTGGTGAGCCATGCGGCAACGGCCGCGCAGCGCGCGGGCCGCTTCCCCGCCGACGATCCGCTCGACGCGCGCGGCCGCGCCGAAGCCGAAGCGGCGCGCGCCCGTCTCGCGCTTCCCGCCGACGCCACCGTATTCACCAGCCCCGCCTCCAGCGCCCGCGAAACGGTCGCCGCGCTCGGTCTGAGCGCCACGCCTGCCGACGCATTGGCGGATATCGACTATGGCAAATGGCGCGGCCAGCGCCTCGCGGACATTGCCGACGAAGCCCCCCGCGAACTCGCCGCCTGGACACGCGAGCCCGACGCAGCACCGCCCGGGGGTGAATCGTTCGATCGACTCGTGCGGCGGGTCGGAGAGTGGCTCGACGCGCAACAGGCAGACGTACGCTCATGCAACGCGGTCAACGAAGCAGGCTTCGCGGCCTCTGCACACGGTCGAACCATCGTCGCGATCACCCACGCAACGCTTCTGCGAGCGGCAATCGTGCATGCCCTCGGCGCATCGCCAACCGTGTTCTGTCACATCGAGATCACGCCGCTGTCGGTCGTCGAATTGCACCACTCGCGGCGCGGCTGGTCATGGTGGCCGTCTGCCACGGCCTGAACGGAACCGCCGCTTACCTGCCCGACACCACGAGCCGCAACCGGTTCGCCCCCTCGGGAGTCAGCGTAATTTCGGTGCGTCGATCCTTCGCGCCGAGATAAAAGTGCTGACGTCCCGGCGAATTCTGATCGTGCGTTGCAGCGGGCAGGCACGACGCGATGTCGGCCGCGACCGCTTCCAATGCATCCGCGTTCGAACCCACCGCCTGATGCGGCGTCCACGTGCACTGGAAACTACGATGCGCGGCTGAGCATTGCGCGTCGTCGCCATAAGGTTGCGCGACGCCTTTGCCGTCGTCGGGCGTCAGCGAGGTGAAGCCGTCCGGCGCCGCGGCGACGATACGTTTGAGCGCGCCGCAAGGTCTGGGGCTGTCGTCGGCGGTTGCGCCGACCGGCAGCAGCGCAACGAGCGATGCCGCGGTAAGCGTGATAGCGGAGAGTCGATAGGTTTTCATGTTGCGCGTGAAGCTTCCAGAGGGCTGCTGAAAAAAGCTCGCAACGAGCCACCCGCAACAGCACGCTTCATGCCCATACGCGCGAACACCCAGCACGCAGGCGGCGCAGGACGGCACACAAATTGCGTAGCGCCATACCGGCCGCAACATCGCGCCGCTTCCGATCAAAGCCACTGCCGACGTCATTTCAACCATCATGTCGACTACCACCGCCGCCTCCACCCGCGCCCGCTTATCCTCGGGCATCGAAGGAATCGACGACATCCTCGGCGGTGGTCTTACGCCGAACCGCATGTACCTCGTAGGGGGTGCGCCAGGCACGGGCAAAACGACCCTGGCATTGCAATTCTTACTCAAGGGCCTCGACGAAGGGCAGACCGGTCTTTACGTCACGCTGTCCGAAACCCGTGCCGAACTGCTCGCGATCGGCGCCAGCCACGGCTGGGATCTGAGCCGCTTCAAGATACTCGAACAGCTGCCCGAAGAAGGGCTCGAACCGCAATACGAACAGAGCGTGCTGCACCCGGCCGAAGTCGAACTCGGCGAAAGCGTGCGCAACGTGATCGAACACGTCGACGAACTGAAACCCGCGCGCGTCGTGCTCGACAGCCTGTCAGAACTGCGTCTGCTGGCGGAGAACCCGTTGCGCTACCGTCGGCAGATTCTCGCGCTCAAGCACCATTTCTCGACGCGCGCATGCACGGTGCTGCTGCTCGACGACACGTCGGCCAGCGCCTCCGGCATTCAGCTTCACAGCATCGTGCACGGCGTGATCAGCCTCGACAACATTGCCCACGATTACGGCGGCAACCGCCGGCGTCTGCGCATCGCGAAGATGCGCGGCATCAAGTTCCGCGAGGGCTATCACGACTTCACGCTGAACACCGGCGGTCTGCGCGTCTATCCGCGCCTCGTCGCCGCCGAGCATCACCGCGAATTCGGCACGAGCCCGATGAGCACCGGCACGCCAGGCCTCGACGCGCTGCTCGGCGGCGGCCTCGTTCCCGGCACCAATTCGCTGATCATCGGCCCGTCGGGGGTCGGCAAAACCACCACCGTCGTGTCGTGCCTGCTTGCCGCGCTCGAACGCGGCGAGCGCTGCGCGTACTACGTGTTCGATGAAACGCTCAGCACCCTGGTCACGCGCTGCGCGTCGCTCGGCATGGATCTCGCACCGCATGTCGACAGCGGCCTGCTGACGCTGCGCCAGATCGATCCCGCGGAAATTTCGCCGGGCGAGCTGTCGAGCGACGTGCGCAACGCGGTCGAAAACGAAGGTGTGCGCTATGTCGCGGTCGACAGCCTGAACGCCTATCTGCAGGCGATGCCCGGCGAGCGCTTCCTGCTGCTGCACATGCACGAGCTGCTCGGCTATCTGAATCAGCAGGGCGTGGTCACGATGCTCGTGCTCGGGCAGCACGGCATCATCGGCGAGGTGCAGACCGAGGTCGACATCAGTTATCTGAGCGACGTGGTCGTGCTGTTCCGCTACTTCGAGCATCACGGCGAAGTGCTGACCGCGGTAACCGCCGTCAAGAGCCGCGCGAACGATCATGAACGCACGATCCGCCAGTTCCGCCTCGGCACCAAAGGCGTCGAGGTCGGCGAAGCGCTGCGTGACTTCGAGGGCGTGCTGTCGGGCCTGCCCTCGTATCGCGGCAGCACGGCGATGCTCGGTGCGGCGAACAATCTGATCGACACGTCGGGACAGTAAGCGATGGAGCAGCGCGTCCTCATCCTCGCACCGTTCGGCCGCGACGCCGAAGTGATCGCCGCTGTGCTGCACAACGACGCACGCGCCTGCGTGACCTGCGACGACGCCGACGCGCTCACCAGCGAGCTCGACGCCGGCGCGGGCACCGCGCTGGTCACCGAGGAAGCGCTCGCGAACGGCCACGGCTCGGGTCTCTTTGCGTGGCTCGAACGCCAGCCCGCATGGTCCGACTTCCCGTTCATCCTGCTCGCCGCGCGCAGCATCGGCCATCGCTCCACGCGCGGGCTCGAAGTGCTCGAACGGCTCGGCAACGTCGTCGTGCTCGAACGTCCGCTCAATTCGGAAACCTTGCGGCGCGCGGTCGCGTCATCGTTGCGCGCCCGCGGGCGGCAATATGAATCGCGACGGCTGCTTGCCGAGCGCATCGAGGCACAGGACGCGCTGGAGCAGCTGAACGATTCGCTGGAAAGCCGCATCGCCGCGCGCACGCACGAACTCGCGTCAGCCAACGACCGGCTGATGGCCGAGATCCACGAACGCGCGAAGGTGCAGGCCGTGCTCGTGCAATCGCAGAAGATGGAGGCACTCGGCCAGCTGACTGGCGGCATCGCGCACGACTTCAACAATCTGCTGAACGTGATCATGGTGAACGCGGAACTGATCGCGCGCGTGAGCGGCGACGAACGCCTGCGCGGCATGGCCGCCACCGTCAAACGTGCGACCGAGCGCGGCGCGAAACTGACCGGCCAGCTGCTGACCTTCTCGCGCAACAGCAACCCGAATCTGAAAGCGATCGACGTGGTCGCGCTGCTGCAAGGCATGCGCGACATCATCGCGGTGTCGCTCGGCTCCAGCATCCGCTATGGCAACGACTTCGAGCGTAATGAAATGTGGACCCGGGCCGACGCGAATCAGCTCGAGCTCGCGGTGCTCAATCTCGCGATCAACGCTCGCGACGCGATGCCGGATGGCGGCCGCCTCGACATTCACGTGACCCTGCGCGATGCGCCCGACCAGACGTTGAAGCAAGGCCGCTACGTCGTGATCGAAGTCACCGATACCGGAGAAGGCATTCCGCCCGACGTCGTGTCGCGCGTGTTCGATCCGTTCTTCACGACCAAGCCGGTCGGCAAGGGCACGGGGCTGGGCCTGAGCCAGGTATATGGCATCGCGAGGCAGGCGGGCGGCACCGCGCGCATCTTCAGCGAAGAAGGCACCGGCACCACGGTGCAGATCTGGCTGCCGATGCGCGAGCGGGTGCTCGCGCAGAACGAAGCGGAGTCCGACGCGGAAGCGAACGCAGCCGGTGACAAGCACGTGCTCGTGGTCGAGGACGACAACGAGGTGCGCGCGATGCTCGTTGAATCGTTGCGCATGCTCGGCTATACGGTGACCGAGGCCGCCGACGGCCAGGCGGGCCTCGACCGCCTCGTCGACGATCATCCCGATCTGCTGATGGTCGACTTCGCGATGCCGGGCATGAACGGCATCGACGTGATCGCCGCGGCGCGCAAGCTGCGTGCCGATCTTCCGGTGATCCTCGCGACCGGTTATGCGGACGTGAACATTTCCGATCTCGCAGTCAAGCATTGCACGATCCTGCGCAAGCCGTTCCAGCTCGACGATCTGGCGCGCACGGTGCGGATTGGGCTGGTTGCGTGATTCGCACCGCAGACTGCTCCGGTTCGGCCACGATTTCCAAATCAATAGTTTGCTAACGAATATTTTGGAAATACAATACCGGCCATGTCGAATCTCGATGCCTTGCGCCGCACCGTCAGCAGCACGCTGGTCGTCGCCGCCAGAAAGTGGCGGCGCACGAGTCACGGTGTGCTCGCGGCCTTCAACGTCTCCGAAGCGTGCGCGACACCGCTTCTGACCGCAAGCCGGCTCGGCTCGGCGGTGCGTCAGGTCACGCTCGCCGATCACATCGGCATCGAGGGGCCATCGCTCGTGCGGCTGCTCGACCAGTTGTGCGCGGCCGGCCTGATGCGCCGTGACGAAGACCCCGAAGACCGCCGCGCGAAGACCGTCGCCCTGACCGACGAAGGCCGCGCCGTCACCGCGAAGATGGAAGAAGAGCTGGTCACGCTGCGCGCGCAGGCGCTCAAAGGTGTATCGCGCGACGATCTCGAAGCTGCGCTGCGCGTGCTCGACGCATTCACGACCGATGCCGCCGCACGTGCCGAACCAGGCGGCGGCGAGCCCGAGCCGGCCAAAGGCGAGGCGCTTGCCAGCAAGGTCAAACGGACGAGCGGCAAAAGCGCGGCCAAACCGGCCGACAAATCACGCGGCACCGTCAAGGCGCGCAAGTCCACCAGGCGCGGCGCGCGAGCCAGCGCGCGGCACAACGCCGATTCCGCGTAACGGCTTATGGTCTATCCCACTCTCCGCGACTGGCTGTTCTCCGTCAAGACGTTCGCCGCGGCCATGCTCGCGCTCTACATCGGCCTCGCGTTCGAACTGCCGCGGCCGTATTGGGCGATGGCCACCGTCTACATCGTGTCGAACCCGTTCGTCGGCGCGACCCGCTCGAAGGCGATCTATCGTGCGCTGGGCACGGTGCTCGGCGCGTCGGGCGCGGTGCTGCTGGTGCCGCCGTTCGTCGAATCGCCGTACCTGTTCAGCGTGATCGTCGCAGCGTGGACCGGCACGATGCTGTACCTCGCGGTATCGGACCGCACCGCTCGCAGCTACGTGTTCATGCTGGCCGCCTATACGATGCCGATCATCGCGCTGCCATCGGTGACGAATCCGACCAGCGTATTCGATCTCGCCGTGAGCCGGACCCTCGAGATCACTGTCGGCATCGTCTGCGCGAGCATCGTCGGCAGCGCGGTGTTTCCGAGCCGGCTCGCGCCGACGATCATCGAGCGCACCGACGCATGGTTTCGCGACGCCGCGTTCTACGCGACCGAAACGCTATCGGGCCGTATCGCAAGCTCGGCGATTTCCGGCGCGCGGCAACGGCTCGCGAGCACGATCAACGGTCTCGAACTGCTGCTGAGCCAGCTCGCCTACGATCACACCCGGCCCGACGTGCTCGCGCGCGCGCGTGAACTGCGCGGCCGCATGCAGTTACTGCTGCCTATCATGTCGTCGCTCGCCGATCCGCTGCTCGCGCTCTACTACAACGGCCCGCAACACTGGCCCGAAGGGCTGCAGACGCTGATCGACGACGTCATCAAGTGGTTCGACCAACCGCTGCCCGAGCCGAGCGAGGGCTATCGCGCGGACGAAACCGCCAACGCGCTGCGCGCGCGCATCGCCGCGATGCGCCCGCCTGCCGCCGCGCTCGCGCATTGGGACGGCGCGCTGCTGTCGAACGCGTTGTGGCGCCTGGGGCAAGTGATCGACGTGTGGCAGGACTGCCGCTCGCTGCGCATCATCATCACGCGCGAGGAAGGTTCGTGGCGGCCGCATTTCCGTCACTGGCGGCTCGGCGGCACCGAGCGCTTCTACGATCGCGGCATGATGCTGTTCGCGACCCTGTCGGCGGGCGCGGCCGTGGTGCTCGCGTGCGCGCTGTGGATCGGCTCGGGCTGGAACGACGGCGCGAGCGCGGTCACGCTGGCGGCAGTGGCCTGCTGCTTCTTCGCCGCGCTCGACGAGCCCGCGCCGTTCGTGTTCCGCTTCTTCGTCGCGACGGGCGTCGCCGTCGTGGCCGCGGGCCTCTATCTGTTCGTCGTGCTGCCGCAGGTGCACGACTTCGCGATGCTGGTGATCCTGTTCGCCGCGCCGTTCATTCTGGTCGGCACGCTGATTCCACGCCCGCAGTTCAACATGGTGACGGTGCTGGTCGCGGTGAACACGGCCACCTTCATCAGCATTCAGGACGCTTACGACGCGAACTTCCTGACCTTCCTGAACGCCAACCTCGCGGGCCTTTCCGGCCTGCTCTACGCCTATCTGTGGACCCGCGTGACGCGCCCGTTCGGCGCCGAGCTCGCCGCGGCGCGCCTGTTGCGCTCGAGCTGGGCCGACGTCGCGCTGACCGCATCCACGCGGCCGATCGAAGATCCGCGCAACCTCGCCGCGCGCATGCTCGACCGGTTGATGCAATTGATCCCGCGCCTCGCGGCCACCGACGATTACCGCCATCCGTCGATCGAGAGCTTCCGCGACCTGCGCATCGCGTTCAACGCGCTCGATCTGCGCCGCCTCACACGCAAGCTCGGCGGCGAAGCGGCCGGCGCGATCGAGCATGTGCTGGATGGAGTGCGTACATACTACGAGAGCTGCGTCGCTCGACGCCGCCGCGAGCCGGTACCGGACAGCCTGATGTCGTTGATCGACGTGGCCGTCGCGCGCGTCACCGCGCAGGGGCTCGCCAACGCCGCGGCGCCGACCGAGATCTCGCAAACCTCGGCGCGCCAGTTGCGCGATGCGCTGCACGCGCTGGTCGGCTTGCGTCTTTCGCTGTTTCCGGCGACCCTCACGAAACCAACGCCGACCGAACCGGAGGCCGCCGCGTGACGTACCCATTCTTGCGCCACCGCTCGTACCCGCTGGCGCGCCCCGCCTTCCCCTTTTCCCAGTTCCCGCGATGATCGGTGAAATCGATATCTTCGGCGTGTTCGTACCGTCCGTGCTGGTCTTGATGTTGATCGCGTATCTGGTCAACCTCGGCATTCGCACCGTGCTCGATTACGCCGGCTTTTACCGCTTCGTCTGGCATCGCTCCATCTTCGATCTCGGCATCTATGTGCTGGTGCTGGGCCTTGTCGTCGTCGTTTCGCACAGACTAATAACGTGAAAAAAACCTGGTTCTCCGTCGGTCAGATCCTGCTGACCCTGATCGTCGTAGTGGTCGCGGCATTCGTGCTGTGGAAACTCGTCAACTACTACATGTTCGCGCCGTGGACCCGCGACGGGCACGTACGCGCCGACGTGATCCAGGTCGCCCCCGACGTGTCGGGACTGATTTCGTCGGTCGAGGTCATGGACAACCAGCAGGTCAAGCAGGGCCAGGTGCTGTTCAGGATCGACCAGGCGCGCTACACGCTCGCTTTGCGTCAGGCCGAGGCAACCGCGCAGCAGCGCCGCGCGACGCTCGATCAGGCGCGCCGCGAATACGCGCGCAACCGCCAGCTCGGCAATCTCGTGGCCGCCGAAGTGCTCGAAGAAAGCCGCTCGCGCGTCGACGCGGGCGAAGCCGCGCTTGCCGACGCGAACGTCGCGATCGACACCGCGAAGCTGAACCTCGAACGTTCGACGGTCAAAAGCCCGGTCGACGGCTATCTGAACGACCGCGCGCCGCGCGCCGGCGAATTCGTCGCGGCGGGCCGCGCGGTGGTCGCGGTGGTCGACATGCATTCGTTCCGCGTCGACGGCTACTTCGAAGAGACCAAGCTGCGCGGCATCGACATCGGCCAGCCGGTCGACATCATCGTGATGGGCGAGCCGAAGCCGCTGCGCGGGCACGTGCAGAGCATCGTCGCCGGCATCGAAGACCGCGACCGCACGCAAAGCGCTAATCTGCTGCCGAACGTGAACCCGGCGTTCAGCTGGGTGCGGCTCGCGCAGCGCATTCCGGTGCGCGTCGCCCTCGACGAAGTGCCCGCTGATTTTCGCCTGATCGCGGGGCGGACCGCGACGGTGTCGGTGCGTGACCTGTCGCCGGTCAGGACCCGAGCCGTGTCGGGCACGGGCGGCGCATCTGGCTCTGTCGCCGCTTCGGCTGCGCCACTGGCGCCGGGTTCGTCCGTAGGCTCCGGGTCGGCCGGGGCAACGGCCACCGCAGCATCGGGCGCATCGCAATGAAGTTCGTGCGTACCTTGTCCTCGCTGGCGCCGCGCTTGCCGCTGCTGCCGCTGCTGCCGCTGCTGCCGTTATTGCCGCTCACCTTCGCGCTGAACGGCTGCATCAATGTCGGGCCGAACTACACGCTGCCGAAACAGGCGCTCGTCAATGCGCCGCTCGCCACCGGAGCGATCGAGGGCGCCGATCCCACGCTGACGTCGAACCTCAATACGCCGACCGTCTGGTGGAAGCTGTACGACGATCCGGTGCTGAACGGTCTGGTCGAACAGGCGTTGAAATCGAATACCGACCTGCGCGTCGCGGCCGCGAATCTCGCGCGCTCGCGCGAAGCGCTGGGCGTGGCGCAGGCGCAGGGCGGCTTCTCGGGCAACGCGTCGGTGGCGATCCAGCGCGCGCAGGAATCGGCCGAGCAATTCCTGCTGTTCGAGAAACTGCCGGTCGCCAATCTGGGCGACATGGGCATCAACGTCTCGTACGAAATCGATCTGTTCGGCAAGCTGCGCCGCGGTGTCGAAGCGGCGGCGGCGGACACCGAGGCGGTGGAAGCCGCGGGCGACCTCGCGCGCATCACCGTCGTCGCGGACGTGGTGCGCTCGTATGTCGAACAATGCTCGGCGGCGGAGGAATTGCACATCGCGCAGCAATCGCTCGCGTTGCAGAAGCAGCGCGTGGATCTGTCGCGTCGTCTGCGCGACGCGGGCCGCGGCAACCAGACCGCGGTCACGAGCGGCCAGACCCAGGTCGAGACGCTGACGGCCGACATTCCGCGCTACACCGCGCGCCGCAAGATCGCGCAATACCGGCTCGCAATGCTGCTGGCGCAGTCACCGTCCCAGTTGCCGCCGGCCGTGCTCGCGTGCGACCGGCTGCCGCAAATCCACCAGCCGATTCCGATCGGCGATGGCGCCGGGCTGCTGCGGCGGCGCCCGGACGTGCACGAAGCCGAGCGTCAGCTCGCGGCGTCGACGGCGCGCATCGGCGTCGCAACCGGCGCGCTTTACCCGAGCATCAGCATCGGCGCGTCGGCGGGCTTCACCGGCATTCTGGAAGACATTCCCACCCAGCCGACGGCGCGTTGGGGCTTCGGTCCGCTGATCAGCTGGAACTTCCCGGCCAATGGCGCGCGGCAGCGGGTCCGCGAAGCCGAAGCGTCGAGCCAGGTCGCGCTCGCGAAGTTCGACGGCGTGGTGCTGGGCGCTCTGCGTGAAACCGAGACCAACCTCGCGACCTACGCGTCCGATTATGCACGCGCCGAAGCGCTGCGCGCGGCGCTGAAGTCGGCCGCGCAATCGGCGGATGAAACGCATCGGCTGTATCGCGCGGGGCGCGAGTCGTTCATCGCCGACCTCGACGCGACGCGCACGCTGACGTCCGCAAAGTCGCAGCTCGCGGCGGCGGAAGGGCAGGTGGCGGTCGATCAGGTCAATCTGTTCCTGTCGCTCGGCGGCGGGTGGGAGGTCGGCGGGCAAAGCACGCCGGGAGAAACGCGGCCGCAGTTGCAGGCAACACCTGTGGCGGGCAAGCCGAGCGCGAAGTCGGGAGCGTCGGGCGCCGCGACTGCGAAAGCGCCTTGATCGGCCGTCTTACGATTTATTTTTGACAAGCTTTCTTTTTGCTTTCTCTTTCGGTTAAATACGTGACACCACTTCAACTACGGGGTCTCGTATGTCGCCATTCATGCAGGGCGTAGTCACGTTGGGCGGATGCATCGGTATCTTCACCGCGGTGGTTACGGTGGTCGAAATGTTTGCGCGTTGAGTTGGGTGGGCGGCGCTCCGCAACAGCGGCTCAGCTCTTGCGCGCCTTCGCCGCCGCCTGATGTATCGCCGCCCGCACCCGCGGATACGTGCCGCAACGGCACACCACCGGCGTCATCGCCTCGTCGATGTCGGCATCGGTCGGTTCGGGCTTGCGCTTCAGCAACGCGCAAGCCGCCATCAATTGCGCGCTCTGGCAATAACCGCACTGCACCACATCGAGTTCGAGCCACGCGGTCTTCAGCGCCTGCGCCTCGCGTCCCTGCAAACCCTCGATCGTCGTGATCTTCTGCGTATGCAGGCTCGACATCGGTGTCTGGCAAGCGAGGCACGCGGCATCATCGAGATTGATCGTGCATGCGCCGCAGATGCCCACGCCGCAGCCGAACTTGGTGCCGGTCATGCCGAGATCGCAGCGCAGTACCCATAGCAGCGGCATGTCCGGGTCGGCATTGACCAGCACCCTGCGTCCGTTGATGTTCAGTACCGCCATGCCTGCCTCCTGAGTCGCCACGCTGCATCGCAAGCTGTTGCCTGTCCGCCGTCCGTCATGCAAGCCGCAAAGGCAGCGCCCGCAAACGCTGCCCCGTCAGCGCGAACACCGCATTGCCCACCGCCGGCGCGATCGGCGGCACGCCCGGCTCGCCGACACCTTGCGGATGCAGTTGGCTCGGCATGATGTCGACTTCGATCGCCGGGCACACGTTCATCCGCACGACCGGAAAGTCCACGAAGTTCTTCTGCTGCACCTGGCCGTTGACGATCGTGATCTCGTTCTGCAACGCGCTCGACAGCCCAAACACGATGCCGCCTTCCATCTGCTGACGGATCAGGTTCGGGTTCACCGGTAAGCCGCAATCGATCACGCACACCACGCGATGCACGCGAATCTGCCGGTTCGCCCCGATCGACACCTCCGCGACCTGCGCCACGACGCTGCCGAATGCCTCGTGCAACGCGACGCCACGTGCGCAGCGCGCGCCATCGGCGGCGGGTTTGAGCGGACGCCCCCAGTCCGATAACTTCTCGACACGCTTCAGGACCGCCAGATGACGCGGATGCTGGGCGAGCAGCATCGCGCGAAACGTGATCGGGTCCTGGCCGGCCGCGGCGGCGGCTTCGTCGGTGAAGCTCTCGGTGAAGAAGGCCTGATGCGAGTGCCCGACCGAGCGCCAGAAGCCGATCGGCACCGGCAATTCGACGATCTTGTGCGACACGCGCGCGGCCGGCCACTCGTACGGTTGATCGAACGCGCCTTCGCAGGTGGTCTTGTCGATCGGAATGCGGGGCATGTCGTAGTAGCGCGCGAGCGCATCCGGCACGATCGCCTGGCCCGCCGACTTCGCGTGCCACGCGACCAGCTTGCCCTGTTCGTCGAAGCCGGCCTGCAGCCATGCCGTGCACGCGGGCCGGTAGAAGTCGTGCGTGAAATCCTGCTGGCGCGACCAGATGGTCTGCACCGGGAGGCCATCGGCCTCGCGCGCGATCGCCGCGGCCTGCGCGACGAAATCGAGTTCGAGGCGCCGGCCGAACGCGCCGCCCAACAACTGCGTCTGCACATCGACGAGATCGACGTCGAGGTCGAGCACTTTCGCCGCATGGTGCCGCGCGAGCCGCGGCATTTGCGTCGATAGCCAGACGGTCGCCGCGCCGTCGGCGACCTGCACCGTGCAGTTCAGCGGCTCGACCGCGCCATGCGCGAGGTAGGGCGCGTGATAGACCGCTTCGATCTTGCGCGCCGCGCGGCTCATCGCGTTGTCGACGTTGCCGATGTCGTAATACACGTGACCGTCCGTATGGTCGAGCGCGTCGACGAGGTGGCGATCCACCTCCGTGCTCGACAGCTTCGCGGCCTCGCCGTGATGCCAGCTCACGTTGATCGCCTCGACCGCGTTCATCGCGTGAAACGCATTGTCCGCGATCACGGCTACGCCGCCGGTGCCGCCCGCATACGGCCGCACGGCGAGCGCCTTGATGAAGCCCGG
Source organism: Paraburkholderia sp. BR13439 (assembly GCF_040948805.1). Classification (NCBI taxonomy): domain Bacteria; kingdom Pseudomonadati; phylum Pseudomonadota; class Betaproteobacteria; order Burkholderiales; family Burkholderiaceae; genus Paraburkholderia; species Paraburkholderia sp. BR13439. Next base: position 14,022 of record NZ_JBFPKN010000004.1, read on the forward strand.
CATCTTTTGCGCGGGCGTCGCGTCGAAATGCGCGACCGTGCCGCCGAGCGTCGGGCACATCACGACGCTCGCATAGACCAGGCCGTTCGGCAGCACGTCGATGCCGAAGCGCGCCGCGCCGTCGATTTTCGACGCGGCTTCGATGCGCCGCACGGGCTGGCCGATCAGCTTGAAGTCGGCGGGCTGCTTCAGGACGACGCTGCGCGGCAGCGGCTGGCCTGAGGCCACCGACGACAACTCGCCGAACGTCGCCTTATGGCCCCGCGGATGCAGCACGTAGCCCTGTTCCGCGCGGCATTCGCGGACCGGCACGTCCCAGCGCTCGGCCGCCGCCCCGATCAGCATCACGCGCGCCGACGCACCGGCCTCGCGCATCGGCGTCCAGAGATCGTTCATGCTCGACGAGCCGCCCGTCATCATCGTGCCGATCTCACGCACCGCCTTGCTCGTAATCCACACGGTGCCGCGCCGGATATAGCTGTCGTCGTCCGGGCGAAACGGCAGATCGTCGACGATGCTCTGCACCGCGTTGTAGATCCGGTCGATCGGCGCCTCTTCGACGTGCACCTGCGACCAGTCGGCGTCGAGCTCTTCGGCGAGCAGCATCGCAAGCCCCGTATGGATGCCCTGCCCCATCTCGGCCTTCGGCACCATGATCGTCACACGGTTATCGGTGTCGATCTTGACCCAGCCGTTCAGCGCGACCTGCGTGCCTTGCGTCGGCAGCGGCGTCGACGTCATCAGGCGCTGGCGCGGCGGCAGCACGCCCCAGCCGACCAGCAGCCCGCCCAACGCACTGGCGCCGCCAAGCAGAAAGGTTCTGCGCGTCAACATGGCATGACTCGCTCGGCTGGCTCGATGGTAGGAAAGCGGCGACAGCGCTGATGCACCCGTCTTTGACTGCGAATAGTAATAAGACGAATCGGCGTGCGTGAGACTTAAATGCGCGCGTGAACCCGGAGCGGCCGTGCGGCGTGGAAAGGCGGGGACTGAAAGCGGCGGGGGAAAGTCGTGGGGTGTTTCATTAACTGCTATCGCGCGGGCCGCGGTGTGCGAGCGTGCTTAAAACCGCTGGCACACCGCGAACCTTGCGCTTTGATTCAATCAGGCGATCATGCGACCGGATCAACGGCGGTTCGAACCCGAGACCACATCGATCCATACGGCCAGCACGAGGATGCCGCCCTTCACGATCATCTGCCAGTATGCGTCGACGTCGAGCATCGACATGCCGTTGTCGAGGCTCGCCATCACCAGCGCGCCGATCAGCGCGCCGTACACGGTGCCGGAGCCGCCGCGCATCGACGTGCCGCCGATGAAGCACGCGGCGATCGCATCGAGCTCGCCCATCGAGCCGGCCGACGGCGAACCGGCCGCGAGCCGCGCCGTGTTGACGATGCCGGCGAACGCGCACATCAGCCCCATCAGCGCGAAGATCGCAAGCTTCACGCGGTCGGTGTTGACACCCGAGAGCCGCGTCGCTTCGAGATTCGAGCCGACCGCGTAGATGCGGCGTCCGAACACGGTCTGTGTCGCGATCCACGTGAAGATGCCGAGCAGCGCGAGCAGCAGCAACACCGGCACCGGAATGCCGCCGTAGTTGTCGAGCATCGCGACGAAGCCGGCGAGAATCGCGCCCGCGCCGACCACCTTCGCGACGTCCTGCCAGAACGGCACGACGCGCAACTGATAACGCTGCCGGTTGGCGCGCTGGCGGATCGTCAGGAAGGCCAGCAGCAGGAACAGCACGACGGCGAGCGTGTCGCCGGCGAGCCGCGGCAGATAGCCCTGGCCGACGAACACGAAGCTGTCCGACACCGGCGCGATCGTTGACCCGCCCGTAATACCGAGCAGAATGCCGCGATACGCCAGCATGCCGCCGAGCCCGACGATAAACGACGGCACGCGCCGATACGTCGACCACCAGCCGTTGAACAAGCCGACCACGATGCCGAGCAGCAGCACGACCGGAATCGTCACGCCGATCGGCCAGTGCCGGTTCACGTCGAGAATCGCCGCAACGCCGCCGAGCAAGCCGAGGAGTGAGCCGACCGACAGGTCGATTTCACCGGCGATGATCACGAACACCATGCCGCACGCCAGCATGCCGGTAATCGACATCTGCCGCAGCAGATTCGACAGGTTGCGTGGCGTGACGAACGCGCCGTGCGTAAGCGCCGAAAAGAAAATCCAGATCACGGCCACGGCAATCAGCAGCGCGAGAATCTTGTAGCGCGCGAACAGTTGCTGGAGCCGTTGCGTGCCGCCGAATGTGTCTCGCGGCGCGGCGTTGTCGGTGCGTTGGGAAGTTACGTCGGGAGTCATGCGGCACTCGCTGCGGTTGAGTTCGTAGATAGATGCACGGGGCGGATCGCGGCGCCGAGAATGTCTTCCTGCGTGAGACCGTCGTTGACGAAGTCGCCGCGCAATTCGCCTTCGCCGATCACCAGCACACGGTCGCTGATGCCGAGCACTTCCGGCAATTCGGACGACACCATCACGATCGACATGCCGCGCTGCGCCAGCTGGAAGATCAGCTTGTAGATCTCGTACTTGGCGCCGACATCGACGCCGCGCGTCGGTTCATCGAGGATCAGCACGGTCGGGTTGGTCAGCAGCATGCGGGTGAGCACGGCCTTCTGCTGATTGCCGCCCGACAGACTTGCAATCGATAGCATCGGATTCGCCGCGCGCACGGAAAGCCGCTTCATTTCCGTATGAATCGTGTCGAGTTCGGCTGCGGAATCGATGCGTCCGCCCGACGCGAAACGCTGCAGCACCGCAAGCGTGATGTTATGGCCGACGCTCATGCCCGGCACGATGCCGTGGCGTTTGCGGTCCTCGGGCACCATCGCGATGCCGGCGCGAATCGCGTCGATCGGCGCGCGGATCTTCAGCGGCTTGCCGTCGAGCACGACATGTGCCTCGCTGATGCCCGCATACGCGCCGAAGATCGCCTGCATCAGCTCGGTGCGGCCCGCGCCGACGAGCCCGGCGACGCCGAGAATCTCGCCGCGTCGCAACGAGAACGACACGTCGTCCACGCGCTTGCGGCGCGGATTCGTCACGTCGAAACAGGTGACGTTGCGGGCTTCGAAGATCACGTCGCCGATCGGATGCGGCTCGCGCGGAAACAGATTCTTGATCTCGCGGCCGACCATCAGCGCGATGATCCGCTCGGTCGTCAGCGCGTGCATCGGCTCGGTCGCGACATGGCGGCCGTCGCGAATCACGCTGATCGTGTCGCAGACTGCCGCGACTTCGTCGAGCTTGTGGGAAATGTACACGCAGGCGATGCCGCGCCGTTTCAGATCGCGCACGATGTCGAGCAGAATCGCGATTTCGGAGGCGGTCAGAGACGACGACGGTTCGTCGAGAATCAGCAGCTTCGCGCGCTTGTTCAGCGCCTTCGCGATTTCGATCAGCTGTTGATGGCCGCCGCCGTAGTTCATCACGGGCTGCGCGGCGTTGATGCCGCTGATGCCGAGTTCGCGCAGCAGTTCGTCGGCGCGCTGATACATCGCCGCGTAATTCATGCGGCCGCCCGGCAGCGTGATTTCGTTGCCGAGAAAGATGTTTTCCGCGACCGACAGCTCCGGCACGAGCATCAGTTCCTGGTGGATGATGATGATGCCCGCGCGTTCGGTGTCGCGTACGCTCGCGGCCTTCAGCGTCTCGCCTTCCCAGGTTATTTCGCCATCCCAGGTTCCATGCGGATACACGCCGGACAGTACCTTCATCAGCGTCGATTTGCCCGCGCCGTTTTCGCCGCACAGGCCCACGCATTCGCCCGGCGATACGGTCAGATCGATGCCATCGAGCGCCTTCACGCCGGAAAAAGCTTTGACGATGCCGCGCATCGTCAGAAGAGGTTGCGTCATTCGCTATGCCTCGCTGCAAGTTGGGCCGATGTTCGAGCACGCTCCCGGGCGCGATGGCCCGGGAGCGTGGCGTTCACATCACACCCGTCTTAGTGTTATTTGCTCGCGAGTTGCTCTTGCGTGTAAAAGCCGTCCTTCACGACGGTGTCGAGGTTCGCCTTCGTCAGCTTGGTCGGCTGCAGCAGCACCGTATCGACCTTCTTCTTGCCGTTGTCGTACTGCGCGTTGAACGCCGGCTTGTCACCCTTCGCCAGCGCGACCGACAGCTTCGCCGCTTCGCCCGCGATCAGCTTCAGCGGTTTGTAGACCGTCATCGTCTGCGTGCCGGCAGCCACGCGCTTCACAGCCGCGAGGTCGGCATCCTGACCCGAGATAGGTACCTTGCCCGCGAGGCCTTGCGCCGCGAGCGCCTGGATCGCGCCGCCAGCGGTGCCGTCGTTCGACGCGACGACTGCGTCGATCTTGTTGTTGTTCGCGGTCAGTGCGTCTTCCATGATGCGCAGCGCGGTCGATGCGCTCCACTCCGGCACCCACTGCTGGCCGACGACCTTGATGTCACCCTTGTCGATCGCCGGTTGCAGCACCTTCAGCTGACCCTGGCGCAGCATCTTCGCGTTGTTGTCGGTCGGTGCGCCGCCGAGCAGGAAGTAGTTGCCCTTCGGCCGCGCGTCGTAGACGCCCTGCGCCTGCATTTCGCCGACCTTCTCGTTGTCGAACGAGATGTAGGCGTCGATATCGGCGTCGAGGATCAGGCGGTCATACGACACGACCTTGATGCCCGCTTTGCGTGCTTCGGCCACCACGTTGCCGAGCGTCTTCGAGTTGAACGGCACGATCACGATTACGTCGACGCCACGCGAGATCAGGTTTTCGATCTGCGAGATCTGACGCTCTTCGCTCGCATCGGCCGATTGCACGGACACCTTCGCGCCGAGCTTTTCCGCCGCGGCGACGAAATAGTCGCGATCGCGCGACCAGCGCTCGACGCGCAGATCGTCGATGCAGAAGCCGATTTCCGGGTGATCCTTGCTGGCGTGCGCGAGCGGCGCGGCGAGCGACAGGCTGGCGAGTACCGCGCCGCACAGCAGCGAGCTCAGTACGTTACGACGCATTGCGAACTTCATTTTTGTCTCCTTCGTTAGTGATCGCCGGAATACCGGACGTATCGGTCTGCGCTGCGAGCCGCAGACTCGGACAAGCGAGAACCCACTGCTTGCTGGTGCGCGCGGTCCACGTGGCCGCGCAATCTTTATTCAACGTCCGCTATAAATCGCCTGATTTACGATGTTTTCCATGCGTTCCTGCTGCCCGCTCACATGCCGCGGATTCAGATCGCGCGCCAGCGTGTCCTCCGCGAGCGTCGACAGCGAATACTCGCCGGACAGGATCTTGCGGCCGAACTCGCCATCCCAACCCGCGTAGCGTTGCCGCTTGAACTGTTCGAGGCGCTCGTTTCCGACGAGCACCGCCGCGCGTTCGAGGCCGAGCGCGAGGTTGTCGATCGCGCCGATGTGGCCATAAAACAGGTCTTCGGGATCGACACTCTGGCGCCGCAATTTCGCATCGAAGTTCATGCCGCCGGTCGTGAAGCCACCGTGGCGCAGAATCTCGTAGAAGGCCAGAGTCAGTTCCTCGACGCTGTTGGGGAATTGGTCGGTATCCCAACCGTTTTGCGGATCGCCACGATTCGCATCGATGCTGCCGAAGATGCCGAGTGCGAACGCGGTCGCAATTTCGTGATGGAACGAGTGGCCCGCGAGCGTCGCATGATTGGCCTCGATGTTGACGCGGATCTCCTTGTCGAGACCGTGCTGCAGCAGGAAGCCATGCACGGTCGCGACATCGTAGTCGTATTGATGCTTGGTCGGCTCCTGCGGCTTCGGCTCGATCAGCAGGGTGCCCTTGAAACCGATCTGGTGCTTGTGCTCGACCACCATGTGCAGGAAGCGCGCGAACTGCTCGCGTTCGCGCACGAGGTCGGTGTTCAGCAGCGTGTCGTAGCCTTCACGTCCGCCCCACAACACGTAGTTCTCACCGCCGAGGCGCAGCGTCGCGTCGAGCGCATGACGCACCTGGGTCGCCGCAAAGGCGAACACCTCCGGATTCGGATTGGTCGCGGCACCGGCCGCGTAACGCGGATGCGAAAACAGATTCGCGGTGCCCCACAGCAATTTGATACCGGTATCCTGCTGCTTGCGCGCGATGTAGTCGGACACGCGCAGGAAGTTCTCGCTGTATTCCTTGACGCTCGCGCCTTCGGGCGCGACGTCGGTATCGTGGAACGTGTAGTACGGCGTGCCGAGCTTCGAGAAGAATTCGAACGCGGCGTCAGCCTTCTGAAGCGCCCGCTCCATTGCGTCGCCGGGTTGCTGCCACGGCCGCCGGAACGTGCCCTGACCGAAGATATCGACGCCGGGCCAGACGAACGAGTGCCAATAGCACACGGCGATACGCAGATGCTCCTCGAGCGTCTTGCCGAGTACCTTCCTGGTTTTGTCGTAGTGACGGTACGCGAGCGGGTTGTCCGATTGCGGGCCTTCGTAACGAATCTCGGGAATGTGTTCGAAGTAGGACATCGTCGTCTCCAGTCGGCCCGAGTTGCCGCAAGGCGACTACCCGGGTCCCATGAAAGGTTTTCTTTGCATTCTTCACCGCGACCCGCGCGGCTTGGCCGTGCAGGCCGACGAGGTGACGCCATGCTGCCGCTTGCACGATGTGCCGGCAATTGCGAAATTTCGCAGCGCGCTTGATGTTTCTTACCGCCGGCGCGTTTGTTTACTGCCGGCGCGCGATTCGACGCCTAGAATAGCCAGACGCTTAAAAACGGAGTTGCCCCCAGGCACCCGACACAATGGAGACAAAGGCGCGTGGTCCATCGTCCGCACGCCGCACACCGCCATGCCCCGTCCACAAGCACCTCAGACAACCCATCGGATCGCGCTGCTGTTCAACGCGAACAAGGTCTACGATCGCGAGATCATCACCGGTATCGGCAACTACCTGCTGTCGACCCGCGTCGCATGGGATCTCTTCCTCGAAGAGGACTTCCGCTGCCGGCTCGCCGGCATCCAGCGCTTCGACGGCGACGGCATCATCGCGGACTTCGACGATCCCGCCGTCGGCGAAGCCCTGCGCGACTGCCCGCTGCCGGTGGTCGCGGTCGGTTCGTCGTACGAGGATCCGACGCAGTACCCCTCGGATTTACCCTATATCGCGACCGACAACAGCAAGCTCGTGTCGCTCGCGTACACGCATCTGATCGGCGCGGGCCTCGAAAACTTCGCGCTGTACAGCCTGCCGCAGGCGCAGGAAAACCGTTGGGCGCAACAGCGCGAACTCGCCTTCGCGCATCTGCGCAGCGCGGACGGACACAGCGCGGCGCAGATCGATAGCGAAATCTATCGCGGTCTGTCGACGAGCGCGCCGTCCTGGAACCAGGCGATCGAACAGCTGACCACGTGGCTGCGGCAACTGCCCAAGCCGGTCGGCATCATCGCGGTGACCGACGCGCGTGCACGGCATTTGCTCCAAGCCTGTCTGATCGCGGGCATTCCGGTGCCCGAGGAAGTCGCGATCATCGGCATCGACAACGATCCGCTCACGCGCACGCTGACGCGCATTCCGCTGTCGTCGGTGATTCAGGGCACTGAGGAAATGGGCCGTACCGCCGCGCACATCCTGCATCAGATGCTGCACGGCGCGCGCTTTCCGGGGCGCCGCATTCTGGTGCCGCCGGTCGGCATCAACGTGCTCGAATCGACGCGGCATCAGCCGCTCGCGAGTCCGTACGTGATGCGCGCGCGCCATTTCATCCGCCAGTACGCGTGCCAAGGCATCCGCACCGAGCAGGTGGCCGACTACGTGGGCGTTTCGCGTTCGTCGCTCGAAGAGTATTTCCGGCGCGAGCGGCAATGCACCGTGCATCAGGAGATCCTGCGCCATAAGCTCGACGTCGCGAAGTCGCTGCTGGCGAAACGCGATGCGTCGAGCGCGGAAGTCGCGATTCGTTGCGGCTTCACGTCGCTGCAATACATGTACGCGGTATTTCGCCGCGAACTCGGCTGCACGCCCCGCGAATACCAGGAGCGCGTGGGCCCGAAGACGAAAACCACTGGCTGAGCATGCTTTTCCATTTTTTCTTCGCACTGACCACATGATCAGCATCGCACAACTCTCTTCCGAACCATGGGGCACGCTGCAGGGCGGCGATCGAGTCCGGCTCTATACGCTGCGTAACGCACACGGCATGAAAGTCGCCATCAGCGACCTCGGTGCGACGCTGGTTTCGTGGCACGCGCCGGATCGCGCCGGACGTCTCGGCGATATTCTGCTCGGCCACGACACGCCCGCCGAATACGTGGCGGCCTCGACCTACATGGGCGGACTGATCGGCCGCTGGGCGAATCGCATTGCGGGCGCGCGCTTTGCGCTCGACGGCATCGAGTACACGCTGGATCGCAACGAAGGTCCGAACCTGCTGCACGGCGGCACAGTCGGTTTTCATCGCGCGTTGTGGGACGTCGCCGAGGACGACGGCGCATTGCTGATGCGCCTCGAGTCGCCTGAAGGCGACGCCGGTTTTCCGGGCAACGTGACGGTGCAGGTGCGCTATTCGCTCGACGACGACGGCACGCTGACGATCGGCTACGAAGCGATCACCGACGCGCCGACGCCGCTCAATCTGACCAGCCATCCGTACTTCAACCTGACCGGGCGCGCGGGCACCGACATTCGCGGCCACGTGCTGTCGATCGACGCCGAGCGCTTTTTCGAAGTCGACGCGACGATGATTCCGTGCAAGCTCGCCGACGTCGCGGGCAACGCATTCGACTTCCGGCAGAGCGCGCCGATCGGCGGACGGCTCGACTGGCCGCACTCGCAACTCGCGCGCGCTGGCGGCTTCGATCATTGCTACGTGCTGCGCGAGGCGCCGGCAGACGCGATAAACGGCGACGATGGCCACGCGCTGCCGCTGCGCGAAGTTGCCTGCGCATATGATCCAGGCAGCGGACGCGAACTGACCGTCGCGACCGATCAGCGGGGCTTGCAGTTTTACACGGGCAACGCGTTGAACGGCAACCCGGGACGCGGGGGCGTTCGCTATCAACGGCACGCCGGCTTGTGCCTCGAGGCGGGCGGTTTTCCGAACGAGGTCAATATGGCCGGCCACGACGAAGTGATCGTGCGACCCGGCGATACCTACCGCCAAGTCACGACTTACCGCGTCGATGTACGCGAAGGTGTGTGACTGGATTTACGGGCGCTTTTCCGGTGTTTTCCGAACACCGCGACGGCCAGATTACAGTTCGCCGACTAGCCGTTCTCTGCAATACTGAATTAGTCGACTAGTGGTTTTCCCGAAGTACGCACCCTTCTAGACTGTTTTTATGGCGCCGGCATCCCTGCGGCGCCGGATACACAACTACGGAGGGAAACATCATGAAATCGCTTATCCAGGCAGTTGCGCTTACGGCCGTGATCGCTGCTGCGCCGGTCGCGTCGTTCGCACAATCGGAACAGCCGGTCACGCGAGCCGAAGTCAAAGCGGAAGTGCAGCAACTTGAACAGAATGGCTATAACCCGGCCATCTCGCTCGATGCCCAGTATCCCGCGGACATTCAGGCGGCCGAGGCACGTGTCGCCGCGATGAAAGGGAACGGACAAGCCAATACCTCGGGTTACGGGTCGCCGATGGGCGGATCGTCGCAATCGGGCCATCATCCGATGGTAGTCAATCCGGACGGTCAATAACGAGCCGCAAACGCGTTGCGAATCTCCGCAGCGAGGAAGGATTCGTGAGTTAGCGGCTTTTCCGTCTTTGCGATTTTCGCCGTTTTGTACCGATATGAAGCGAGCGCATGTTTTCAACACATGCGCTCGCTTTTCTACTTATCTGCGGCCCCACGAACCGTACCGCTAATTCCCACGCCGCCGCGGATTCAGCCAGACCGTGCCTGCGGGCATTCCGTCTGATACCAGATGTTCACCTGACGCTGCGCGCGCTCGAGACTCGCCGGATAGTCAGGATCGAAGCGTCGTTCAGGGTGGTAGCCTGCTTGCTGCAGCGCTGTCAGTTCGCTCATGCTCCGCTGATGCGTGGCCGGCGCCTTGTTCTTGAGGTCGGTCAGGTCCTGGCATTGCGTTGCACTCAGATGGGTTTGCGCGCCGCCGTTCCCGCCGCCCGCGGCGCAGCCAACGAGCGTGAGCACCAACACGGCAGGGATCGACCGTATCCACGTCGCGATGTTCATGTCGCGCCTCCTTTGGGAAAGGGCCCTTCGCATTTCTGGGCCGACTTGTTCGCTGTCGGCATTTTGAATTATTCGCAACGCCCGCGAAAGTCGCCACCAATCATCGGCCGCGCTTTCGATACGGACATAGACTTTCCCATTGTGAATGCCGATTTGCCCAAGCATCAGTTGACCCGACGTTTTCCCCTCAACGAGGGAGCCGCGCTTCCTCATTCCAAGGAGACATGCGATGCCCCGCACCGCCGTTGAAAAACGCGCCGCTTTCCGCGCGCTGCACTCGTCTGGCTGTTTCGTGCTGCCCAATCCGTGGGACGTGGGCAGCGCCCGTTATCTGCATACGCTCGGCTTCAAGGCGCTCGCCACTACCAGTTCTGGTTTTGCGTGGTCGACCGGACACGCGGATAACACCTTGCCGCGCGAAACGATCCTCGCACACCTGCGGGCGATCGTCGATGCGACCGAGCTGCCGGTCAATGCCGACTTCGAAAACGGCTTTGGCCGCGATCCGGAAGAAGTGGCCGAGAGCGTGGCGCTCGCGGTGGCAACGGGCGTCGCGGGTCTGTCGATCGAGGACTCGACCGGCAACCCCGCCGCGCCGCTGTTTCCGGTCGACGTCGCGGTGCAGCGGCTCAGCGCCGCGCGCCTTGCGATCGATCAGAACGGCGGCGATACGCTGCTGGTCGGCCGCGCGGAGAATTTCTTCGCCGGCAAGGCCGATCTCGACGATGCCATCGCGCGTTTGAAGGCCTATGCGGCGGCGGGCGCGGACTGCCTGTATGCGCCCGGCATCCAGACGCGCGAGCAGATCGAAGCGGTGGTCGCGGCCGTCGCGCCGAAGCCCGTCAATCTGCTGATCGGCTCGACCTCGACGCTGACGTTGCGGGACGTGGCCGCGCTCGGCGTCCGGCGGATCAGCGTCGGGGGCGGGCTCGCGCGCGCGGCGTGGGGTGGCTTCATGCAGGCCGCTCAGGCGCTGGCCGATGGCCGCTTCGACTTCACCGGCGCGGTGGCGGGCAAGCAGCTCAATGAGCTTTTCAATCGCAACGCGTGAAAAACGCCGTGCACGCAGGTGTTCGCGCGCCGCATCGAAGTGATGGGAAAGTGGCGGCGTTTCCGATGAGAAAAGCGCGCGAACGCATGAATCGGCGCACAGAGGCAGCCGTCAAGCCAAATGTTATGATCGGAAACATTGTTCGCCCCGATCAAGCGCATACCTGACCCGCAGCAAGCCTCATGGACACCCATCTCACCAAATCCGCCGACACCGCGTCCTCCGATCTCGGCCGGCGCGTGCGCGCCGCCCGTCAGGCGCAGGATCTGACGCTCGAAACCGCGAGCCGCCTGTGCGGCGTCTCGCGCTCGACGCTGTCGAAAATCGAAAACGGCCTGATGTCCCCCACTTTCGACGTGCTGCAAAAAATCGTGCTGGGCCTGAAGATCGAAATCGGCGAACTGTTCGGCTCGACGCCGAAAGTCAGCGCGAGCGGCCGGCGCGCGCTGACGCGCAAAAACGAAGGCCAGCGCCACGCGTATCGCGGCTATCAGATGGAGTTGCTCGCCACCGATCTCGCGCACAAGGCGATGCTGCCGTTTCGCATCCGCATCTCCGCGCACACGCTCGACGCCTTCGACGACTGGGGCCGCCACGAAGGCGAGGAGTTTCTCTACGTGATCAGCGGCAGCGTGTGCCTCTATTCGGAGCTGTACGCGCCGACACATCTGAACGCGGGCGACAGCCTCTACTTCGACAGCCGCACGGGTCACGCGGCGGTGTCGACCAGCGAGGAAGACGCCGAAGTGTTGTGGATGGCGACCAATGCGGACCTTCCGCATACACCGCCTGCCGCGAACGATTCAGCGAAGAAATAGCGCGCCCTGCACGGCGCGCGCGCACTCAGCGCGCCGCCAGCGCCCGTTGCGCGAGTTGCGCGATATGCAGTGCGTGTCGGCCCGTACCGTGCTCGATCTGCTCGCGACAACTGAAGCCGTTGGTCAGCACGATCGTTTGCGCATTCGCCGCCATCGCGTCGCGCACGGACGGAAATAGCTTGTCCTCGCCGATCTTTTCTGACAACGCGTGATGCTCGACATTGAAGCCGAACGATCCCGCCATCCCGCAGCAGCCGGTATCGAGCAGTTTCCATCTGACGCCGAGCTTGTTCAGCAGCGCCGTATCGCCCTGCATGCCGAATAGCGCCTTCTGATGACAATGGCCATGCACGATCACATCGGCCTCGAGCGTCGGCCACTCGAACGGCTGACGCGCGACGAAATCGGCAAACAGATAGGTTTGCGTGGATAGCTTCTTCGCCAACGCATGATTGGGGAGTTGCTTCAGCAACTCGTCCTTGAACACCGATAGACAGCCAGGCTCCAGACCGACCAGCGGCACGCCGGCGGCGATGTCGTCCGCGAGATCGTCGACGATATACGTGAGCAGTTCGCGCGCGCGTTCGAGCAGACCAAAGTCGTACAGCGGACGTCCGCAGCACAAACGCTTCTTCGGCAGGACGACGCGCCAGCCCAGTTGCGTCAGCACATCAGCTGCGGCCCGCGCGATCTCCGGCGTGAAGTGGTCGTTGAACGTGTCGACCCACAGGATCACTTTCTTTGCGTCGCCGCCGCGCGCATCAATCGCGGATGCTTGCGACGATGCGCTCCGTCTATAAGTCGTAGCGGCAAAGCGCGGCAACGCCCGGGTCTGCGCCACGCCCGCCATCCATTTGCCGAGCGCGGACAAACCGGGCGCCGTCGTCAGAAAGTTGGTCACGCGTGGAAAACGCGCGGCCCACGGCGCCCATTCGCCGATCCGCCCCATGAACAGCGCCTGACGCGGCCGGCGACTGTTTTGATAGTAGTGAGAAAGGAACTCCGCCTTGTACGACGCCATGTCCGTATGCGTCGGGCAATCGGACTTGCAGCCCTTGCATGCGAGGCAGGTATCGAGCGCTTCCTTCACTTCGCGGCTGTTCCAGCCATCGGCGATCACGTCGCCTTGCAGCATTTCCCAGAACAGATGAGCGCGCCCGCGCGTCGAGTACTTTTCCTCGCGCGTGCCGCGATAACTCGGACACATCGTGCCGCCTTCGAGCGAGCGGCATTTGCCCATGCCGATGCAGCGCTCGATCTCACGCTGAAATCCGTCGCCTTCCTGGCTCGCGAACGCGAGCTTCGTATGCAGCGTCACCGGCTTGTACGCGGGACCCGTGCGCAGGTTTTCGTCGGCGCGGTATGCATGCACGACCTTGCCCGGATTCAAACGATTCGCCGGGTCCCAGATCGCCTTGAACTGCTCCATCGCCTGCATCAGTTCGGGGCCGTACATGATCGGCAGAAACTCGGCCTTCGCCTGGCCATCGCCGTGTTCGCCCGACAGCGAGCCGCCGAATTCGACCACCAGTTCCGCCGCTTCGCGCAAGAACCCGCGCCACGTCGCGATACCTTCCGCGCTGCGTAGATCGAACGTGATGCGCGCGTGCACGCAGCCGTCGCCGAAATGGCCGTACAGGCTCGTCTCGTAGCCATAGCGATCGACGAGCGCCTGAAACGCGCGCAGATAATCGCCGAGCCGCAGCGGATCGACCGCGGCATCTTCCCAGCCGACCACCGGATCGGGCTTGTCGCGATCCACCGACAACGCGACCGCCGACGCGCCAGTCTCACGAATCGACCACACCTTCGCCTGCAATGCGCGTTCTTCGACGAGCACCGTCGAGATTTCCGGCCCCGCCGCGCCCGACTGAAAATACGCGGCGGCGTCGCGTGCTTGTTGCAGAACTTCATGCTGCGTATCCGCGCCGAATTCGAGCATGACCCATGCATCGCCTTCGGGCAGCAGTGCGATCTCATCCTTCTTCAGCCCGCGCGCCTGCAGGCCGCGAATGATCGCGCGGTCGAGTCCCTCGACTGCGATCGGCCCGCAGCGCATGAAATGCGGCACGGTGTCCGCCGCCGTATAGATGTCGGGGAAGCCGACCACGACGATCACGCGCCTCGCCGGACTCTTCACGAGTCTCACTTTCGCCTGCAACGTGACCGCGCAGGTGCCTTCGCTGCCAACCAGCGCACGCGCGACGTTGAAGCCGTTTTCCGGCAGCAGTTGATCGAGGTTGAAGCCCGACACGCGCCGCTTGATCTTCGGGAATTTCGCGCGAATCCGTTCCGCGTACGTGTCGCGCAGTTGCTTGAGCGCCGCGTAGATTTCGCCTTGACGACCACCCGCCGCGATGATGCGTTCGAGTTCTTCTTCGGAGGTCGGGCCGACCCAGAAACGCGCGCCGTCGAAGGTCGCGATTTCGAGCGCCTCGATGTTCTCGACGGTCTTGCCGGCCATCACCGAATGCGCGCCGCACGAGTTGTTCGCGATCATGCCGCCTAGCGTGCAGCGGCTATGCGTGGCGGGATCGGGCGCGAACGTGAGGCCGTGCTGTTCGGCGGCATCGCGCAACGAGTCGCACACGACGCCGGGCTCGACGATCGCGACGCCCGCCAGCGGATCGATCGAAACGACGCGATTCAGGTACTTGCTCGCATCGGCGACGACCGCGACGTTTACGCACTGGCCGTTCTGTGAGGTGCCGCCGCCGCGCGGGAGAAACGGCACGTCGTTGCGACGGCATGCGGCGAGCGTCGCGAGCAGATCGTCGATATCGGCCGGTATCACCACACCGAGCGGGACTTGCCGATAGTTCGACGCATCCGACGCGTACAGTGCTTTGGAACCCCGATCGAAGCGCACTTCGCCGCGCACATGCTGGCGCAGATCGCTTTCGAGCGCCTGCAATACCGCGGCGCTGCCCGCGAAAGGCCTTGCGACACGCGGTTCATTCGAAGCGCCGCGCTCGTCGACCCGGCGCTCTTCATCCAATGACAATGACGTCCCCACTGCGCTCCTCTCTGCGATGCCGGCGCTTGCGCCGTCGTATGCGCTCAGGCCGCCTGGCTTGCGGTCATGCGGAAGATGCCCTGTGCGTTGCCCGCGTCGAACCGCAGGTCGGTTTCCCAGCGGCGCGCGTCCTGATCGAAACTGCGCTTGCGCGTGATGAATTCGTAGAACGAGCCCGGCACGTCGCGCGCGACGACACTGCCGTCAGCCGCGCGAAATTCGCGTTGCACGAGATCCGCGCGATACGCGGTCTGGAACACGCGCCCGGAACGCGAATGCTCGACGTCCGGCTTCATTGGCCGACCCTTCGCCTTCTGTTCGTCCGACAGCTTGAACACATCCGCGACGCGATCGGTCGCGTGATTGAACGCGTTACCTTCGGTCGCGATCCACGCCATCTCCGCCGACTCCTTCAACAATACTTCGTAGTCGGCCTCGCGTGGCATCTCGTGCTGACGCGCGAACGCACCGACTATTACCGGTAGCAACTCTTGCGCCGCATCGATCGGCAGCACGCCGTCGCGTTCGAGTTCCCACAACAGGCCACTAGCGCGCGGCGTCAACGGATCGCGCGATGCACCGATCACGTTCGTCACCGCCTGCTGGAACGCCGCGGAAAAACGCTCCGGGTGCAGTTCGCTGACGAAGAACTGCGCGATCTCGTCGGGCGCGTCGTCATGCGCCCATGCGCGGCCGGTCATGCCGAGCCGATCGAGTGGATAACGGCCGTTGATCCGAAAGCCGAGCGGCCGCAGGATGCGCGCGAACGCGGCCTCGCCGGGCGGCAGCGCGCCGCTGTGCGGCCAGCGCACGGTGCGCAGCGCGCCATGATCGAAGTACACGCTGCCGCCGGCGGCGACGGCTTCCTCCGTATAGCGGCGGCCGTTTTCCGAGCGCGCGAGCAGATCGTCGAACAGCGCCATGTTCATCGCCTGTGCGAGTTCGGCACGCGTGACGCTGCCGCTTTCCCACTCGTTCAACACATGCGGATGATTCAGCGTCGCAAACAGGCGCGCGGTCTTCTCCGCGCCCAGCAGCTTCACCAGCAGTTGTTCGACGTTCGCATTCTTCAGGTTTCGCATTCGGCTTCTCCACGCTAAACGTTGAGCGCCCGCACGAGCGCCACATGACGGGCGAGATTATTCAAAATCCGCTCCGCCCCCGTAAAGCGAGATAAAATCGCCACTTGATGCGTTTTTGGAATTAACGTGCGAAAGTTCAAGATTCCCAACATGGGCGCGCTGCTCGCGTTCGAAGCCGCGGCGCGGCACGAGAGCTTCACGCATGCGGCGCGCGAACTGTTCCTCACCGAAAGCGCGGTGTCGCGACAGATCAATACGCTCGAAAGCAATCTAGGCGTGCGGCTGTTCGTGCGCGTCAAGCAACGCGTGGTGCTGACGCGCGCGGGCAAGGTCTACAGCGCGCAGGTGCGACGCTCGCTCGAACACCTCGATCGCGACACGCTGTCGATCATCGCGCACGGCAGCGGCGGCGGCTATCTGGAACTCGCGGTATTGCCGACGTTCGCATCGCAATGGCTGATTCCGCGCATGGCGAGATTCAATGAACAATACCCGGACGTGCGCGTGAACATGGGCGTGCGTACCGCGACGTTCCCGTTCGCCGACACGCATTTCGAAGCGGCGATTCACTACGGCAAGCCGACGTGGCCGGGTACGTCGGCCGATTTTCTGTTCAGCGAGGAAGTGGTGCCGATCTGCGCGGCGAGTCTGCTGAAGCGGCCGGTCCGTAACGTCGCCGAACTACTCAGCTATCCGCTGCTTCATTCGACGACGCGACCCGATGGCTGGGCGAGCTGGTTCGCAAATTTCGGCGTCGACGACAATCGCACGATGCAGGGCGTGCGCTACGAACTGCACACGATGCTGATCAGCGCGGCCGCGGCCGGACTCGGCATTGCACTGGTACCGCGCTTCTTCGTCGACACGCAGTTGCAGCAGTTCGGTCTCGTGATTCCGTTCGACGGACCCGCCGTTGCCGACGCCGCGTACTACCTCGTGTACCCAACCGAGTTGAGCCACGGCAAACCGCTTGCGAATTTCCGCGAGTGGCTGCTGCGCGAAGCGGCCGCGTACGGCGCGATTTATCCGGAGTTGGCGGAGCGGCCCGAGGGAGCGTGAGGAAACGCCAGTCGCATGTGTGATTGGATCAATCACACATGCGACCGTGTGAGACTCAGTTGGAGGCGCGCGCCTGCGCCAATGCGGCCAAATTGCCTTCGCCGAAGCCATGATGTCCCTGGCGTTGCACGATCTCGAAGAAGATCTCGCCGGCGCGACGGCGTACGAAGGTCTGGAAAAACAGCAGCGGCACGCCGTCCGCGCCGATCTCACCGTCCACGAGCACATGCGTGCGCCGCAGCCGCTCGACATCGAGCCCGTGGCCCGGCAAGCGTGCATCGAGCTGCTCGTAGTAGCGCGGCGGCGGCTCGACGAATTCGACGCCGTTCGCGAGCAGACGCTCGACGCACGCGAAGATGTCGTCAGTGGCGAGTGCAATGTGCTGCACGCCTTCGCCCGGATGATCGGGCAGATACTCGTGCATCAGGTTGGTCCGGCGCGTGCCCTCCTCGTACAGCGGTATGCGGATCGCGCCGCACGGCGACACCATCACGCGCGATTCCGCCGACACGTGCCAATTCGCGTGCAACTCGTGAATCTCGCGGAAATTCAGCAGGTCGCGATAGAAGTCGATCCACTCCTGCATGCGGCCTTCCCCAACGGTTTGCGTCAAATGATCGACCGCGATCAGGCCGCTGCCCGCGTGACTCAGATCGGCTTCGGCCGTGTCGATTTCGATGGGGCGGAAGTCGATGTCGAAGATCGAGATATCGCCAAGGCCGCCGCGCTGACCGCCGCGTCCGCGCCAGCGATCGACGAAATAGATGTGGGAATCGCCGATACCTTGAATCGCCGGAATCAGCAGTTCGCCGGCCCCGAGGCGTTCGCCCTCGAACTCCCACGCGCCGAGTTCCACCGCGCGTGCGAACGCGCGCTGCGCGTCGGCGACCCGAATCCCGATCGCGCAGATGCCGACCCCGTATTCCTCCGCGTAGCGCGCCGCGAACGAATCGGGCTCCGCGTTGACCAGGAAATTCATCTCGCCCTGACGGTACAGCGTCACGTCCTTGCTGATATGACGCGCGATCGCCTTGAAGCCGAGCCGCTTGAAGGTCTCGCCGAGCGCCTGCGGATCGCGGGCGGCGAACTCGACGAATTCGAGGCCGGCCGTGCCGAGCGGATTGTGCTCCGGCGCGATCACGGCGCGCTGCGCGGCCTCGGGAGTGGGCAAGTCGCTGGGCATGGCAATCTCCTTGTACGGTCTTTCGATGCGGTGGCCGGTCTTTCCGGGGTTCGGCGCGAACCGTTCCGGCCGCTCGCGATGGGCTGCGTGACGCGTGCCCGCTCGTGGCGTGCACGCGGCGTGCCGCGGAAAAAAACGGACCGCGGCGGCTTTCGCACCGTGTTTTTACACCGGGTCGCGGGGCATTCGCAACCGTCATTTTGTACTGGTTGGTTCATACGGAGAACGGCATGCCGATGGGCGCTCGGGGGCATGCGTGCGGCAGGCCGCCGGATCACTCGAGCGGCGCGTCGCCCGGGCCGCTTTTGCGCACCGTTTTGCCGGCGGTTTTACCGGTGCTTTTGCCCGCATCCTTGCCCGACACCGCCGCCATTCTGCCCCGCGCGACCTCGCGCACCGCCTCGATAAACGCGCGCCCCACCGCCGACGGCTGCGTATCCGAGCGACGGATCAGCCCCACCGGCTCGCCGGTGCCCGCAAACGGCAACGGCAAGCGCACCAGCATGCCGTGCGCGAGTTCGTATTCGACCGCGCTTTGCGGCACGAACCACACCGCGCCGTTTTCGAGCGTGAGCGCACGCCCCGTCGATACCGACAACACCTCGACGAACCCTGACAACGGCGCCACGCCCCACGCGCTCAGCAGGCTTTCCGTCGACTGGCGGATCAGCGTGCCGAACGGCGGCAGCACGATCGGAAAATCCTCCAGCGACGTGGCCGGCAAGGCCGTTCCCTGCGCGAGCGGATGCCCGGCGCGCACGACCGCGATCAGCGGCTCGGTAAACAACTGCTCGAAGCTCAGGCCGACCATCCGCTCGGGGTCCGCAAGGCGGCCGATCGCGAATTCGATCGAACCCGCTTTCAGGCGTTCGAGCAATTCCGGATTTGCGCCGGTCGCGAGGCGCACGATCACGCGTGGCCACTGCGTCGCGAACTGTCTCAGCACGGGCGGAACCAGCACCGCGGCGACAGTGGGCAGCACGCCGACTTCGAGCGTCGCGGCGGCCGCGCCCTCGGCGCGCGCCAGCAGATCGACGCCCTGGCGCAGCGCGCTCACGCAGGCGCTTGCGTGCGGCATGAAAAGCTGCCCCTCGCGCGTCGGCACCGCGCCGTGACGGCCGCGCTCGAACAGCTTCACGCCGAGAATGGTTTCCAACTCGGCGACCGTCTTCGATACCGCCGGCTGCGTGATCGACAGACTGTCCGCCGCCCGCTGGACGCTGCCGAACTGCGCGACGGCCAGAAAGCACTGGAGATGGCGAAATTTGACGCGGCTATCCGCGAGACTGCGTTGCATAACGGAAGGTTATACGAAACGGGCAAAAACGTCATTTTTCATAACCGCCTGCTTTGTATAAAGTGCGAGTCATAACGCCGCATCCCCCGATTCCTCCAACGGAGACACTTCATGGAAGATTCAATTCTTTCCCCGCGAGATTTCGCGTCCCATCCCGAGTACGTCTATCCGCCGTACGGTTCGTCGGTCAAGCGCGGCCCGACCCGTGCGCTGATTCCGCTGAAAGAACGTCTGCGCGACCAGCGCGTGCCGGTCTACGGCAGCGACGACCTCGATCCGCTCGACAACGACCTGACCCGCAACGCGGTGCGCAATGGCGAACCGCTCGGCGAGCGCATCATCGTGACGGGCCGCGTGCTCGACGAAGGCGGCCGTCCGGTGCGCAACACGCTCGTGGAAATCTGGCAGGCGAACGCCGCCGGCCGCTATGTGCACAAGGCCGACCAGCACGACGCGCCGCTCGATCCGAACTTCCTCGGCGCGGGCCGCTGCATCACTGACAACGATGGCCGTTACCGCTTCCTGACCATCAAGCCGGGCGCGTATCCGTGGGGCAACCATCCGAACGCATGGCGTCCGCAGCACATCCACTTCTCGCTGTTCGGCGACCACTTCGGCTCGCGTCTCGTCACGCAGATGTACTTCCCCGGCGATCCGCTGCTCGCGTTCGACCCGATCTACCAGGGCACTCCGGAAAACGCCCGTGAGCGCATGATCTCGAAGTTCTCGCTCGACATTACGCAAGAGGCCTATGCGCTCGGCTACGATTTCGACATCGTGCTGCGCGGCCCGAACGAAACCCCGATGGAGCGCTAAGCCATGACGACTCTCAAGCAAACGCCTTCGCAAACCGTTGGTCCGTACTTCGCCTACGGTCTTTGCCCGCAGCAATACGACTTCGACTACAAGAGCCTGTTCACGCACGTGCTGGCCGACATGGAAGCGGCCGGCGAGCACATCACGATCGTCGGTCAGGTGTTCGACGGCGACGGCAAGGTGGTTGGCGACGCGATGATCGAAATGTCGCAGGTCGACTCGAACGGCCACTATCCGGAATCGCGCGAGGACATCCTGAAGACCGGCTTTCACGGCTTTGCGCGCGTCGGTACCGGTACGGACCCGCACAAGCGCTTCATCGTCGAGACGGTGAAGCCGGGCCGCGCGAATCCCGACGAAGCGCCGCACATCGACGTGATCCTGACGATGCGCGGCATGCTGCTGCACACGTTCACGCGCATTTATTTCGAGGACGAAGCGCAGGCGAACGAGCAGGACGCCGTGCTGGCGTCGGTGCCGGCCGAGCGCCGTGACACGCTGATCGCGCGACGCGTTGCCGGTACGGCCAACGTGTACCGCTTCGACATCCACATGCAGGGCGATCAGGAAACCGTGTTTTTCGACCTGTGATGCGCGATTCGTCGCGAAGCTCCGAGCAGTAAAAATCGAGCCCGCCTTGTGCGGGCTTTTTTTCGCGCGGACGTTTCGCGGTGCACCTGCGCGCGTTAGCAGCGGAAGTGATCGATGCTTTGTCCGGCGTGAATCGCGCGCGCGAGCCACGCCGGTTTATCGCCCTGACCGTCCCACGTGTTGCCGAACGCGTCGCGGTACAGCACCGCGGCCACGGCGTTCGCATCGGCTTCGAGCGATTCGGCCAGCGCTTCGAGGGTGATGTTGTGGTCGTCCATGCGTCGGCGAATCCACGCAATCATGCGCTCCCGCAGGTTCTCGTCGCGTTCGAACAGTCGTTGTTGTCCTTCTCGTTCTTTCATAACGTATTGGTGTCGCAGCTCTTGCTGGCATTAGACAAACTGGCAACTCGCATAACAACGCGAGGCTCGTGCTTAATTCAACTTTGAACGAAAGCAATTCGACGAATTCAAGCGATCCTTGCAAATGCGTAAAAACCCGCATTTGCAACTGATGCCTGTCAGATTCTGAATTAAAGCGCTGGGATCAAGCGAATCGGCTACTCGAAGAATAGAAGGCGCTCGAATTGCGCCCGTGTTTCGCTTCGTGCGTCGCCTCGTCGTGGCGAGGGAACTTCAGCGTATCGAAAGCGATTCTAGCATTCGATGTATTTTGGCCGCAGCAAAGAAGTTTTTCTAATTGTACTAATTGCGGGACTCCCGAGTTTTCGGTAATCGTGGCTTCCACCACCCGATTGGCGGACAATGCGAAACCCGGGATTCGCCAGAACATCTGGCATCGGCCCGATCTCAGGAGACACGACCATGCCCGCCTCGACCGCCATCCTCACGATCCTCGCCGCGCTGCTATTGGGCGCGATGAGTCCGGGACCCAGCTTCGTCATCGTCGCGCGCAACGCGATCGGCCTGTCGCGCGGCGACGGTCTCGCGACGGCGCTCGGCATGGGCATCGGCGGTGTGTTTTTTAGCGGCATCGCGCTGCTCGGTCTCTATACGCTGCTCGCGACGGTCGAATGGCTCTACGTCGGGCTGAAAGTGGCCGGCGGCGTCTACCTCGTTTATCTGGCGTCGAAAATCTGGCGCGGCGCCGCGAAGCCGCTCGCGTTCGGCGAAACGCAAACCGGCAGCGGCGTCAATCCGCGCAAGTCGTTCTGGATCGGCCTGAGCACGCAGCTGAGCAATCCGAAGACGGCCGTCTATTACGGCAGTATCTTCGCCGCGCTGCTGCCGCAGCATCCGCCGGTGTGGTGCTATTTCGCGCTGCCGCCGGCGATCTTCGCGATCGAAGCGGGCTGGTACACGATCGTCGCACTGTGCTTTTCGAGCCAACGGCCGCGCGAAATCTATCTTCGCTGGAAGGCGTGGATCGATCGCATCGCCGCGGGCGCGGTGACCGCTCTGGGTCTGCGGCTGATTCTGAATGCGCACAAGGTTGGGATTTGACGCCAACATGAAGCGGCGCGCGCCGGCGTGACTCGCTGCGCGCCGCCCTGAAACAGCGTTAATCGCGGCGCGTTACGCTTTTCCCTCCGCCTTGATCCGCGCGCGCAACTCGAACTTCTGGATCTTCCCCGTCGAGGTCTTCGGCAACTCGCCAAAGCGCACCGCCTTCGGCAACTTGAAGCCGGCCAAAAACAGCCGGCAGTGCGCGATGATTTCCTCCTCGGTCGCCTGCGCGCCTTCCTTCAACTCGATGAACGCGCACGGCACCTCGCCCCACTTCGGATCGGCCATCGCGACCACCGCCGCCACCGACACGGCCGGATGCCGGTACAGCGTGTCCTCGACCTCGATGCTCGAAATGTTCTCGCCGCCCGAAATGATGATGTCCTTGCTGCGGTCGCGGATGCGGATATAGCCGTCGGCCGTGCGCACGCCGAGATCGCCGGTGTGGAACCAGCCGCCATTGAAAGCGGCTTCGGTCGCCCGCTCGTTCTTCAGATAGCCCTTCATGCAGATGTTGCCGCGAAACATGATCTCGCCGATCGTTTCGCCGTCGTCCGGCACCGGCGCGAGCGTGTCCGCATCGAGCACCGCGACCGCCGCCTGCAGGTGATACCGCACGCCCTGGCGGGCGGTCAGGTCGGCGCTGATTTGCTCGTCGAGCGCGTCCCACTCCTGCTGCTTCGCGCAGACGGCCGCCGGGCCATAGGTTTCTGTGAGCCCGTACACGTGCGTCAGGTCGAATCCGATCTGCTTCATCTTCGCGATCACCGCGGGCGGCGGCGCGGCGCCCGCGACCATCGTCGACACGCGATGCGTGATGCCCTCGCGCCATTCGGCCGGCGCGTTCGCGAGCGAACTCTGTACGATCGGCGCTCCGCAGTAGTGCGTGATGTGCTCGCGTCGAATCAGCTCGAACACGGTCTTCGCGTCGAACTTGCGCAGACAGACGTTGACGCCCGCGCGCGCGGCCACGGTCCACGGAAAGCACCAGCCGTTGCAGTGGAACATCGGCAGTGTCCACAGATAGACCGCGTGCTTCGGCATATCCCATTCGAGAATGTTGCTCAGCGCGTTCAGATACGCGCCACGGTGATGGTAGACCACGCCCTTCGGGTCACCGGTCGTGCCCGACGTGTAGTTCAGCGCGATCGCGTCCCATTCGTCGGTGGGCGGAGTCCACTCGTAGGACGGGTCGCCGGTTTGCAGGAACTGCTCGTAGTCGGTCGCGCGGATGAACTGCGCGGCGTCGGCGGCCTGCGCATCGGCCACGCTGATCACGCGCAGTTCCGGGAATTCGAGCGCAGCGCGATGCGCGAACTCGCCGTATTCGGTATCGACGATCAACGCCTTCGCCTCCCCGTGGCGCAGCATGAACAGCAGCGTCGCGACGTCGAGCCGCGTGTTCAGCGTGTTCAGCACGGCGCCGGCCATGGGCACGCCGAAGTGCGCCTCGACCATCGGCGGAATGTTCGGCAGCAGCGCGGCGACCGTATCGCCGCGGCCGATACCGGCCTCGTGCAGCGCGCTCGCGAGCCGCCGCGCGCGCTCATACGTCTCGCGCCAGTTACGGCGGATCTCCCCGTGGACGATCGCGAGCCGCTCGCCATACACTTGCGCTGCGCGCACGAGGAAATCGATCGGCGTCAACGGGACATAATTGGCCTCGCGCCGCCCGAGGCCTTCGTCGAACATGTGCTGTGTCATTGCTTCGTCTCCTGAGGCGCGAGCCGCGCCGCCGATTGTTGTGATCGCTTTCTATAAATAACCAGGGCCTAGCCTAGCAATTGTCGTCATGAACTGTCTGTCATTCAAATGACAGAGTGGCGCCGCTAGCGCCCCGCCTTGACCTGGCTCAGCCGGAACCGCTCCCAGGACGCTTATCTCCAATGACCGTCGCTCCTTTCACCGACCGCGCCGACTCCCGCCCGCCCCAACGCGTCGCGCCCGCCGACCTCGCGCGGCTGTTCGCCACCTGCGCCTGGTTTCGCGCGCTCGCCGCCGAGCATCAGGCGATAGTGCTCGCCAGCGCGCACGCCGAGCACTTTGAAGGCGGCGCGTGGATCGCGCGTCGCCAGCAACCGTCCGACTATTGGATCGGCGTGCATTCGGGGCTCATCAAGCTCGCTATCTACAACGCGTCGGGCCGCAGTTGCACGCTGTCGGGGGTGCCGCCGGGCGGCTGGTTCGGCGAAGGCAGCGTGATCAAGCGCGAGTTGCGCAAGTACGACGTGGCCGCGATCCAGCCGTCGCTCGTGATGTTCGTGCCGTCCGCGACCTTCCATGCGCTGCTCGAATCGAGCCTGCCGTTCACGGGTTTCGTGATCCGGCAGTTGAACAACCGGATGGGGGAATTCATCGCATCGATCCAGAACAGCCGGCTGCTCGATGTGGACGCACGCGTCGCGCAATCGCTCGCGCAGCTGTTCAACCCGGATCTGTATCCGGACACGGGCCACACACTGGCGATTTCGCAGGAAGAGGTCGGTTTGCTCGCGGGGGTGTCGCGGCAGCGCATCAATCAGGCGCTGCAGAACCTCGAGAAGCTGCGGATTTTGGGTCTGTCATATAACCAGATCGAGGTGCTCGATCTCGAGCGGCTAGAGGCGTACGGACGAGAGCAGATCTAGCGGCGCGGCGGGCGCGCGCTAGCCGGCGCGCACGCCGCCCTTGCGTGTCGCGCGCGTTTCGAGAGCGGCGTCGGTCTTGAACAGCGCGAGCATGATCGCGCTCAACACGCCCGATTTTTTCCAGCGCAGATAGTAGCGATGCGCGGTCTGGTACGGCACGTAGTGCCCGGGCATCGCGCTCCACGGTGCGCGCGTGTGCAGCACCCACATCACGCTATTGAGCACGTGGCGAATATCGATCGGCGGACGACCACGCCGCGGGACGTCGTGATGCAGGATTTCGGGGAATAGCGGCGCGATCTGCTGCCATTGCTCGTCGGTCAACTCCTGAACGACCGGCCTCGTCCCGATGGATTCGGAAGATGGGCTATTCATGCGTGAAAGCGCACGCGTAAAGCGGGTGTCGGCGTCGCTCCAAAAGTAGTGTCGATACGTCAACTCGTTCGAGACTACTCGAAGCTTGCCTGAGCGCATTTTCAATCGAAACGCATACGTCGGCGTCAGCAGTCAGTACGGCACGCTGACGCTCGGTCGCCAGAAGACGCCGCTGTTCGACCTGCTCGGCGACACCTACGACCCGCTCACGGTCGGCAACTACAACGAGAACTCGTGGCTGCCTGGCGCGCTCGGCGCGGGGCTGTACGCGGATAACGCGGTCAAGTACACGGGCATGTTCAACGGCCTGACGGTGGCCGCGATGTACTCGTTCGGCACGAACTCCGCATCGACCG
Organism: Paraburkholderia sp. BR13439; assembly: GCF_040948805.1. Lineage (NCBI taxonomy): Bacteria > Pseudomonadati > Pseudomonadota > Betaproteobacteria > Burkholderiales > Burkholderiaceae > Paraburkholderia > Paraburkholderia sp. BR13439. The sequence continues at coordinate 39,891 of NZ_JBFPKN010000004.1, forward strand.
GCGCGGACGGCTTCTCGGGCCAGGTGCCGGGCCATCTCGGCGCCGGCAACATGTACGGCTTCACGCTGTCGTACGTGGCGGGTCCGCTGTCGGTCGCGGCCGGCGTGCAGCAGAACAGCGACAACAGCAATCACAAGCAGACCATCTTCAACGCGAACGCGGTTTATGCGTTCAGCTCGACGAAGCTGTACGTCGGCTATCTGCATTCGAAGGACGACACCGGCTTCGTCGACAGCGCGCTCGCGCAGCAGACGCTCGTGCCGGGCGTCGATATCGTCAAGGGCTCGGGCCGCATCGACAACGGACCGTTCGCCGGTGTGACGTGGCAGACCACGCGCGCGCTGACGCTGACGGGCGCCGCGTACTGCGACCATATGTCGAACGCGGCGATCGGCAATGGTCAGGTCGGTAGCGGCTATCGCTACACGTTCGTCGGACTGGCCGAGTACGCGCTGTCGAAACGCACCGAGGTGTACGGCACCGTCGATTTCGACAAGGTGTCAGGCGCGGCCTCGGTCGAACTGCCGGGCCGCAACAACCAGACCGGCGTTGCGCTCGGTCTGCGGACGATTTTCTAAGGCTGCGGGTCGTCATCGCAAAACGGGCGTCCCCAGGGACGCCCGTTTTTTGGCTCTCGCATACGGAAACCGGCTTACCGGTCTGCCGCGCGCATAAAAAAGGTGCCGCGAACGGCACCTTTCTGTACTACAGGCAGCTTCTGCTGAAGCTTAGAAGCGGTGACGCAGACCGACCGTAGCAGCCGTCTGGTTCTTCGACGACGAGGTCGGAACCGTGTTGTCGCCGCTGTAGATCGAAGCCACGCCGCCGTCGCCCATTGCGTGCTGGTACACAGCCTGAGCGTAGACGTCGGTGCGACGCGACAGCGAGTAGTCAGCCTGCAGGCCGATCTGGTGGTAACGGGTCTTCATGTCGTTACCGTCGGCATTGATGCCGTAGCCGCGTGCGTCGGTGAACGTGTACGCAACGCCGAGAGCCATCGCCGGGGTCAGGTTGTACTTGCCGTTGATTTCGTAGTTGTTGGTGTGGCCTTGACGCTGACCAGCTGCTGCACCGACCAGGTTGTCGACGCGCGATTGCGTCCAGGCCACGCCGACCAGCGCCGGGCCGAAGCCGTACGAAGCGCCTGCGCCGAACTGACGCTGACGGAAGTTGCCCGTCAGGACGCCCGACGTGTTCGCCAGAACGCCGTCCGATGCGCCGCTCGTGTTAGCAGCCGGGTTGTTTTGCTGAGCGTAGGCAGCACCGAGGTGCAAGCCTTGCCACTGGTAAGCAGCGCCCAAGCTGTACTGACGGTTGTTTGCGAAGCCGCCAGCCTGGTTCGAGAAGCCGTACGTGCCGCCGAACGTGAAGCCAGCGTAGTTAGCGCTCGAGTACTTGATCGAGTTGTTGACCGACAGACCACCGTTGGTGTTCAGGTTGTCGTTGTTGAACGGGTGCGCGAAGTACGTGCCGCCCCAGCTGCCCGTTGCGGTCAGCGGCGCGAGGTAGTCCTGCGCTGCGTCGTACTGGCGACCCAGCGTGACCGTACCGAATTGCGCGCTCGACAGGCCGACGAAGGCCTGACGGTTGAACATGCCCTTGTTGTTGGCGAACTGGCCGTTGTTGATGTTGAAGCCGCTTTCCAACGTGAAGATTGCCTTCAGACCGCCGCCCAGATCTTCCGAGCCACGCAGGCCGAAGCGGCTCTGGTCGATGCCGCCGCTATTTGCTGCCCACTTGGAGCTGCCAGCAACGTTGCTGGTGTAGGTCAGACCTGCGTCGATCAGACCGTACAGGGTCACGCTGCTTTGTGCGTGAGCGACCGAAGCGAACGATGCGGCAGCGGCAACGACGATGAGACTCTTTTTCATGGGAACTCCAATTCGAAAAATTTATACGGGGAGCAGGACCTGCCTCAGCAGCCGATGCATCGCATCCGCCGCCGCCCGCTTGGCCGACCCGTTCGGATCGACCGGGCACCCTTGAAGCGAAGCGTGAGTGTAGGGGGACACCCTGGTATCGACGCCGACAATTCACGCAACAGGATTTTTCGAATTTCGCAACAATGTTGGGGCCGGCGAGGATAACTTATTGTTTTTCCAACGTTTATCGCAAGATCTAAGTGCCGGATCGCCAGCCCCAGCCAAAACCAATTTGCAACGCACCAATATTCGAAGTTGTGCGTTTGCAACAGTGATTTAATACGCGTGACGTAATCGGGTCGGAGCAAACAGACGAAAAGACCGTCGATATTTCTTGGAATCGAACGGTTCAAATGATGGTTTTCCGCGTTTTTGAAATTTATTTTGCGATGGCCGGAACTTAATGGAGTTAATGCAGTCCGCTTCGAGCGTATAGCAATTAATCGTTTCAGGCGGGGCCGATTAACTTGTCCAATCGACAAGACCGCTTATTCACTTGATCTTTATTGGCCAGCTTGAGCAATTGCTGCCACTCCCCGGCAGCACATCGGTTCTAGCCTGCCTCGTCGAATCAGCATTCACTTTTGAGAAACCGCCATTGCGACGGTCTTCTATTTCACGCTTTGTCACGGCTCTATAAGATGCGCTCGCGACTAAGCGAAGAAGCCTTCAGCACGGGCATTGCCCGGAGGTGAATTGCGGCGCCGGCCGCCGCGTGACAAGACCCGTGCTGAAAGCGGACGGCGTGCATCAACAAGCCTTCCGCATTCAATTAACGGCCGGGCGGCATCCGCATTTACACGGACTTTCCCTGATTCCGCGCGAGCACCGCTTATGGCTTGCGGGGAGCGCGCTTGAGCGCCTCCTCGTCCTCGGGCGAGGAACCCGGCGCGAGCGGGTCGGTGTCGGGCGGCGTGTCGGGCAATGGACGCGGCTCGCCGTCGGATTCCTCCAGCGGCCGCTTCGGAGGCGCGACGGGGTCGATGGTTGGGTCGGTTTGCATGACGACCTCCAGGCGGATGGGAACAGCTCCCTACGCTGGATGCGCAACGGCTATTCCTGCGATCGCTGGCAGTTCGCCCGCGGCGGCGCCTGTGGATATTGCGCTGGCTCGAAACCGAACTTGCAACGCCACGCCCGATGAAGGCCGCCCCAAAAACAAAAAGGGTTCCGGAATTCGGAACCCTTTTTTCGATACTTTGGTGGGCCGGGTGGGGTTCGAACCCACGATGTCCTTTCGGAGGTGGATTATGAGTCCACTGCCTGCAACCAACACGGCGTCCAGCCCAAGAAAAAAGACCCGGTCGTGAAGGCCGGGCCCGTTTCGTCGATTGGCCGACATACTACACGAAAAAGGGGCCTGCGCAACCGCTTCGCTTCCGCGAAACGACCGGGCGGCCCCTTCTATCGCATCATGTGCGGCCAGCCGCGGCCGCCGCCGTCAATTCCCTTCGAGGAACGACTTCAGCTTGTCCGAACGGCTCGGATGACGCAGCTTGCGCAGCGCCTTCGCCTCGATCTGACGAATCCGCTCACGCGTCACGTCGAACTGTTTACCGACTTCTTCGAGCGTGTGATCGGTGCTCATCTCGATACCGAAACGCATGCGCAACACCTTCGCTTCGCGCGGCGTCAGCGAGTCGAGCACATCCTTCACGACGTCGCGCATGCTCGCATGCAGCGCGGCATCCGCCGGGGCGACCGTGTTGGTATCTTCGATGAAGTCGCCCAGATGCGAATCGTCGTCGTCGCCGATCGGCGTTTCCATCGAGATCGGCTCCTTCGCGATCTTCATGATCTTGCGGATCTTGTCTTCCGGCATTTCCATCTTCTCGGCCAGCGTTGCCGGATCCGGCTCGAGACCGGTTTCCTGCAGGATCTGACGCGAGATGCGGTTCATCTTGTTGATCGTTTCGATCATGTGAACCGGAATCCGGATCGTGCGCGCCTGGTCGGCGATCGAACGCGTAATGGCCTGGCGAATCCACCACGTCGCATACGTGGAGAACTTGTAGCCACGACGGTATTCGAACTTGTCCACCGCCTTCATCAGGCCGATGTTGCCTTCCTGAATCAGGTCGAGGAACTGCAGACCGCGGTTCGTGTACTTCTTCGCGATCGAGATCACGAGACGCAGGTTCGCCTCGGTCATCTCACGCTTTGCCTGACGCGCCTTCAGTTCGCCGGCCGCCATCTGACGGTTGGTTTCCTTCAGGTCCTTCAGCGGCAGTACCACGCGTGCCTGCAGATCGAGCAGACGCTGCTGCTGTTCGCGGATCGCTGGAATGTTGCGCGTGAGGATCGCGCTATATACATGCCCCTCCCCGACGATCTTGTCGGCCCATTCGAGGTCCGTCTCGCTGCCCGGGAAACGCGCGATGAATTCCGCGCGCGGCATGCCGCACTTGTCGACTACGGTATGCAGGATCTGACGCTCAACCTGACGCACTTCATCGACCTGCGCGCGCAGCGTGTCGCACAGACGCTCGACGGTACGCGCGGTGAAGCGGATCGTCATCAGCTCGTTCTGGATGGTTTCCTGCGCCTTCAGGTACGACTTGGACTTGTAGCCTTCCTTCTCGAACGCGCGACGCATCTTGTCGAACCATTCGCTGATCAACGCGAATTTTTCGAGCGACGCGCGCCGCAGCGCTTCGAGCTGTGCGGCGTTGGCGGTGGCTTGCGCCGAGCCATCGTCCTCTTCCTCGTCCTCTTCGTCCTCTTCCTCGGCTTCCTCGTCTTCGTTCTCGATCGCTTCCGCTTCCTGCGCGGAGAAGCCGTCGGCGTCTTCCGCGTCGGCGTCGATCAGACCGTCGACGAGTTCGTCGATGCGCACTTCGTCGTTGGCGACGCGCTCGGCCATCGCGAGGATGTCGGCGATCGTGGTCGGGCACGCGGAGATGGCCATCACCATGTGCTTCAGGCCGTCTTCGATGCGCTTCGCGATTTCGATTTCGCCTTCGCGCGTAAGCAGCTCGACCGTGCCCATTTCGCGCATGTACATGCGCACGGGGTCGGTGGTGCGGCCGAATTCCGAGTCGACGGTGGACAGCGCGACTTCGGCTTCCTCTTCGACTTCATCGTCCGACGAAGCCGCGGGCGCGTTGTCGTTGAGCAGCAGCGTTTCGGCGTCAGGGGCCTGTTCGTAGACGGCGACGCCCATGTCGTTGAACGTGCTGATGATGCCTTCGATCGCCTCGGTCTCGGTGAAGTTGTCCGGCAGGTGATCGTTGATTTCAGCGTACGTGAGGAAGCCGCGCTCCTTGCCGAGCTTGATCAGCGCGCGCAGCTTGGAGCGACGCTCCTCGAGTTCCTCCACCGTGCCAGGCTGCGACGACGCGAACGCATCCTTCAGCAGCGCTTTTTCCTTTGCACGACGGTCGCGAGCCTTGACCTTTTCCACCTTGCCCGGTGCGGCGGCAGCGGTTTCTTCGGCCTGGGTTGCATCGTCATCGACGGGTACTTCATTCAGCTTTTTCGTCATGGAGTTCGCCGTACCGGCTGTAGTCTCGACCCCCGGCTGTTGGACAACAGCCGGATGAACCGTGGATACTGAAGTCACGCGCGCTGCCGCATCGTCCTGAACGGCAGCCGCTTCCCTTGCGCTTCTGACACCCGCCCGCTTGGCAGCCGGCGGTGCTACAGCTTTCGCCGCCCGAACCGGTGCGGCCTGCGCGGCCGCAGTGGTCGACGACTTCTTCCCGGCAGCTGGCGCAACGCTGACAGCAGACGTTTTTCTGGCGGATGCAGTCAGCCTGGCTTCGGTAACTTTTCCGGTGCGCTCTTTAGCGCGTGAGCCAGTTGTCTGATTTCCGCCTGTCGTCTTTGCCATCGCATCGCCTTTCGCCTTTGCTAGGAAAACCCTTGAAAAAACAAACCGCTAGAAACTTTCGATTATAGCACCCGAGGTTTTCGCCTCTCCGCTACAGGCCGAGTTGACGCTTCATGTCGGCCCGCTTCCGGTTGAGCTCCGAAAACTCGGCAAACTCTTCCGGCGTATGTCGTGACTGTCGCGAAAGCTGATCGAGACGATCGCAATAAGCGTCGTATCGCATCTTCAAAATCGCGGCCTTCAACTCCTCGCCGACGATTCGTTCCTGCTCGCGCCGTTCCTCGATGACGGCCGCGTCCTGCGGGTCTTTCAGCAGCAAATCCCGGACGTTTTCATCATAGTCTAGAATTTTGCGAAAGATTTCCTCGAAAGTTGGGGCGTTCGCGCCATTTCGCAAGAGATCTGACAACAACTGGAACGCCGCCGAATCGCCGAGGGCGCGTGCGTGCGTCGTCACTTCCGCGAACAGTTCGCCGTGCCGGGTCACGGTGAGCAGCGCCTCTTCGGCCTCTTCGTCGAGCATCGCGACCGTGCGCGGATACATCACCAGGTTGCGCAGCGTCTTTTCCTCGATGCCGGTCACGCTGCGGCGATCCTTGCGGGCCGGCGCCTCGCGCGCCGCGGCCGCGATCCGCGCGTCGACTTCGCAAAGCGCCGCGACTTCGCTGAACGGCACATCGAGCCGGTCCGCAAACATGTGCATGATCTGCGCGCGCAGCGCATTCGCCGGCAATGCCTGCAGCAGCGGCTTTGCGTCGAACAGCGCGCGGGCTTTGCCCTCGGGCTGATCGAGCTCCTTGCCGGTCAGCACCTCGTTGAGCATGAACTGCGACAACGGCATCGCCCGTTCGACCTGCTCGGCGAAAGCCTCGGTGCCGAACTCGCGCACGTAGCTGTCGGGATCGTGCTCGCTCGGCAGGAACAGGAAACGGATCGTCCGGTTGTCGGCGGCATGCGGCAGGCACGCATCGAGCGCGCGGCGTGCTGCACGCCGGCCGGCCGCGTCGCCGTCGAAACTGAAAATGACCGTATCGGTCTGGCGCATCAGTTTCTGCACATGAATCGGTGTGCAAGCGGTGCCGAGCGTCGCGACCGCGTTCTGGAAACCCAATTGGGCCAGCGCGACCACGTCCATATAACCTTCGACGACCAGCACGTAGTGCTGCTCTCGAATCGCCAGACGCGCCTCGAACAGCCCGTACAGCTCGCTGCCCTTGTTAAATAGCGGCGTTTCCGGCGAATTCAAATACTTTGGCTCGCCGCCGTCGAGCACGCGGCCGCCGAAGCCGATCACCTGCCCTTTGACATTGCGGATCGGGAACATGATCCGCTCGCGGAAGCGGTCGTAGCGGCGGTTCTGACCCTGCGCGTCGGACTTTTCGCTGACGATCACGAGACCCGCTTCGACCAGCGCGTCGTCGCGGTAGTTCGGGAACGCCGCCTCGAGGTTTTGCCAGCCTTCGGGCGCGTAGCCGAGACCGAAGCGCGCGGCGATTTCGCCGGTCAGACCGCGCTTTTTCAGATATTGGATCGCGCCCGGCGCACCGCGTAGCTGCTTACGGTAGTAGTCGCAGGCGGTCTGCATGAGATCGGACAGCGCCGTGGTGACGGCCTTCGACGCCGCCGGCGCGTAGCCGCCGCCAGCTCCGCCACCACCGCCATATCCGGGCGAAGGCTCGTTCGGCACAGTTAGACCCACCGATTGCGCGAGCTCGTTGACCGCTTCGGGAAACGACGCGCCCACGTGTTCCATCAGGAACCCGATGGCCGTGCCATGCGCACCGCAGCCGAAGCAGTGATAAAACTGCTTAGTCGGACTAACCGTAAACGAGGGGCTCTTCTCGTTGTGAAACGGGCACAGCCCCATGAAGTTCGCGCCGCCCTTTTTCAGCTGCACATACCGGCCGACCACGTCGACGATATCGACGCGGTTGAGCAGGTCCTGCAGGAATGACGGTGGGATCACAGTAATTGACGCTGCCTGGAAAGCTTCAAAATCCAAGCCCGGAGTCCGGGCCCGACACCGCGACCGGGCCCCGCGCCCCGTCTTTACGAGGCGCGCGACGCGGACAAATCGACAGGGTTACTTCGCGAGCGCGGCCTTGACCTGCGCTGAGACGGCGGTCATGTCGGCGCGGCCGGCCAGCTTCGGCTTCAGCACGCCCATCACTTTGCCCATGTCCTGCGGGCCGGCAGCACCGGTTTGCGCGACCGCCGCCTGCACTTCGGCAACGATTTCCGCTTCGGACATCTGCTCAGGCATATAGGCGGAAAGAATGGTCAGCTCGGCCTTTTCCTTGTCCGCGAGATCCGTGCGTCCGGCGGCCTCGAACTGGCTGATCGAATCTTTGCGCTGCTTGATCATCTTGTCGACCACGGCGGTTATGCCAGCATCGTCGAGCGTGACCCGCTCATCGACTTCACGCTGCTTGATCGCGGCGAGCAGCAGGCGGATCGTGCCGAGACGCTCGGTCTCGCGCGCCCGCATGGCAGCTTTCATTTCGTCGTTGATCCGGTCCTTGAGACTCATCACTCACCTGAATTGCGTTGAAAAGTTGAAAAACCGGCCGGTCGATGGCGGCGATACCGCCGCATCAGCACGAAAACCCGCTTGGGACTTCTTCCTCAAGCGGGTTGGCGCAATATGCGTAGTGGATGCGACCCTGCCGGCTGGCCCGATGGGCCGGGTTTGCCGTGATGGCACTGTGGTGCCGCCATCGGCTGGGATGCTGCCGCGCCGCGTACAGCGGGGCAACGCCAGAATCAGTAGAGCTTTTTTGGCAGCATCTGGCCACGCAGACGCTTGAAATGACGCTTCACTGCCGCCGCTTTCTTGCGCTTGCGTTCGGCTGTGGGTTTCTCGTAAAACTCGCGAGCGCGAAGTTCCGTCAGTAAGCCGTTTTTCTCCATGGTGCGCTTGAAACGGCGCATGGCGACTTCGAACGGCTCATTGTCTTTTACGCGGATGGTCGTCATTTTTCAATAACGGAACTTTGTAAAGGTTCAGGAGTATAGCAGAGCTTTCTCACAAAGCCATTGCGCCGTCAAGCCCCCCGGGCATATTCGGCGGCCGCCTCCCCCGCCGCGACACCCGACGCCCACGCCCACTGGAAGTTGTAGCCGCCGAGCCAGCCGGTCACGTCGACCGCCTCGCCGATGAAGTAGAGACCCGGCACCCGAGCGCTCATCATCGTCGTCGATGACAAACCGCGCGTATCGACGCCGCCGCGCGTCACTTCGGCCTTGCGATAACCCTCGGTGCCGTTCGGCGTGAGCGTCCAGCGCGACAGCGCCTCGCCGATGCGGCGCAGCGACTTGTCCGGCAGATCGGCGACGCGAGCCTCGGCGGCCACCTGATGAGTGTCGAGCCATACGTGCGCGAGCCGTTGCGGCACCCATTCCGATAACAGATTGGCGATCTGCCGCTTCGTGCCGTTTTTCGCGTCGATGAGCGCAGCCGCGGCGTCGCGCTCCGGCAGCAGATTGATGTGAATCGGCTCGCCGGGCTGCCAGAAGCTCGATATCTGCAGCACCCCCGGGCCCGACAGGCCGCGGTGCGTGAGCAGCAGATCTTCGGTGAACTCGGCGCCGGTCTTCTTGTTGCCAGTCGACAACTGGACTTCGAGCGACACGCCCGACAGCGCCGCAAACGGCTCCCAGTCGGCCGGCGCGAAGGTCAGCGGCACCAGCGCGGGGCGCGTGTCGATCAGCTTATGGCCGAACTGCTTGGCGATCCGGTACGCGAAATCGGTCGCGCCGATCTTCGGGATCGACAGACCGCCCGTCGCGATCACGAGCGCACGGGCGGCGATCGTGCCCGCCGTCGTGCCGAGGAGGAATCGCCCTTCGGCGTCCTGGCGAACTTCTTCGACCGACAGCGGCGTGCGCCATGCAACGCCCCCAACGTCGCACTCGCTTTTAAGCACGTCGATGACCGCGTCGCTCGACTGATCGCAAAACAGCTGGCCCTTGTGCTTCTCGTGCCATGTCACGCGATGTTGCTTGAGCAGCGCCATGAAGTCGCGCGGAGTATAGCGTGCAAGCGCCGAGCGGCAAAAATGCGGATTCGCCGACAGATAATTGGCCGGCCCCGCATACAGATTCGTGAAGTTGCAGCGGCCACCGCCGGAAATGCGGATTTTTTCCGCGAGGCGCTGCGAGTGGTCGATCAGCGCCACACGCCGACCAAGTTGACCGGCAACTGCAGCGCACATCATGCCGGCCGCGCCCGCGCCGATCACCGTTATATCGAAGGATTCCATGGGGCGGCATTGTACCTGCCGGGCCCTCGCGTCCATGCCCGTGCGCTGCCGACCGCCAGCGGCTGCTGGTCCGCGCTGGTATACTTTCAGGCTTACCTTTTACTTTCGGACGCGCATTGCGCGCGCCCGTCTCAAGCGATTCATCATGCTCGTTCTCGGCATCGAAAGCTCCTGCGACGAAACCGGTCTCGCGCTCTACGACACGGAGCGCGGCCTGCTCGCACACGCGCTGCATTCGCAGATTGCGATGCATCGCGAGTACGGCGGCGTCGTGCCGGAGCTTGCATCGCGCGACCACATCCGCCGTGCGCTGCCGCTGCTCGAAGAGGTGATGGAGCGCGCCAGCGTCGCGCGCGCCGACATCGACGCGATCGCCTACACACAAGGCCCTGGGCTCGCGGGCGCGCTGCTGGTCGGCGCGAGCGTCGCCAATTCGCTGGCGATGGCGTGGAACAAGCCGACCGTCGGCATTCACCATCTCGAAGGGCATTTGCTGTCGCCGCTGCTCGTCGACGAGCCGCCGCCGTTTCCGTTCGTCGCGCTGCTGGTGTCGGGCGGCCATACGCAACTGATGCGCGTGACGGATGTCGGCGTCTACGAGACGCTCGGCGAAACGCTCGACGACGCCGCCGGCGAAGCCTTCGACAAAACCGCCAAGCTGCTGGGCCTCGGCTATCCGGGCGGCCCGGAAGTCTCGCGCATGGCCGAGTTCGGCACCCCCGGCGCAGTCGTGCTGCCGCGCCCGATGCTGCATTCCGGCGACCTCGATTTCAGCTTCAGCGGCCTGAAGACCGCCGTACTCACGCACGCAAACCGGCTGGGCGGCGCGAACATTTGCGAACAGGCCAAGGCCGATCTCGCGCGCGGTTTCGTCGATGCCGCCGTCGAAGTGCTGGCCGCGAAATCGCTCGCGGCGCTCAAGCGCACGAAGCTGAACCGGCTGGTGGTGGCGGGCGGCGTCGGCGCGAACCGGCAGTTGCGCGAAGCGCTGTCGGCCGCCGCGCAGAAGCGCAATTTTTACGTGCACTATCCCGACCTGTCGCTGTGCACGGACAATGGGGCGATGATCGCGCTGGCCGGCGCGCTGCGTCTGCAACGCTGGCCCGAACAGGCCGTCAACGACTATGCGTTCACCGTGAAGCCGCGGTGGGATCTGACGTCGCTCGCGCACTGAACCGGCACCGCAAGACGATAAAAAGCCGCTTTAAAGGCGGCTTTTTTATGGGTTCAATGCTTTTGCAACGAAACGGCGTAGACCGATGCAGAACGTATCAGGCGAGGCGCTTGTCCTGCTCGATCACCGCATAAGCGCTGTGATTGTGAATCGACTCGAAGTTTTCGGCTTCGAGCACATACGCGACGATGCGCTCGTCGGCATTCAGACGCTGGGCAACGTCGCGCACGAGGTCTTCGACGAACTTCGGATTTTCGTACGCGCGCTCGGTAACGAACTTCTCGTCCGGACGCTTGAGCAGACCCCACAGTTCGCACGACGCTTCTTCCTCGGCGATGCGGATCAACTCTTCGACAGCGACGTCGCCGATCAGCTCGGCATCGATCGTCACGTGCGAGCGCTGGTTGTGCGCGCCGTACTGCGAGATTTTCTTCGAGCACGGGCACAGGCTCGTGACCGGCACCAGCACCTTCAGAAACAGCCGCGTCGCGCCATGGCGGGTCTCGCCGGTCAGCGTAACTTCATAGTCGAGCAGGCTCTGCACGCCCGACACCGGCGCGGTCTTGTTCACGAAGTACGGGAATGACACTTCGATGCGACCCGCCTCGGCCTCGAGCTTGTCGAGCATGGCCGCGAGCATCGTGCGGAACGTAGCCGGTTCGAGCGGCGCCTTGTTCTCTTCGAGCAACGCGACGAAGCGCGACATGTGCGTGCCCTTCTGCTCGGCCGGCAGATGCACGTCGAGATTCCACGTGCCGACCGTCGGCTGCACTTCATCGGCTTGCGTGCGAACCGTCAACGGATGACGCACGCCCTTCACGCCGACCCGCTGGATCGGAATCTGGCGCGTGTCGGGGGTGCTTTGCACGTCGGGCATCACGAAGGCGGGATTCATCTGATTCATTCTTTTGTCCTTTCTGGAAAGCGCCGGGCTGCGTCCAGGTCTCGCTGCATCGGCGACGATCGCGCAGCGAGCTCGAAGCGCCCAGCGGCCGTGCAGATCAGCGCGCGCAACGGCGAACGCCGGCTGCCGCCGGCGTTGGTGACGGGCCGCAGGACCCCTCGGTTCAAACTGGAGATTGCCGAAGCCGCCGTCGCATGACGGCGGCATGAGTCGTACCCACGGCGGCACGACAGGCGACAGCGCTTAAGCGACGCGCTTCACCGACGACTGACCGCCGACCGCGCCGCTTGCGAGGAAGCGTTCGCGGATCGACCGGGCAATACCCGCGGCGTCGAGACCACACGCGGCGAGCAGCTTGGCCGGGTCCCCATGATCGATGAACCGATCGGGGAGGCCCAATTGTAGTACGGGGCGCATAACCCCACTTGCGAGCAGGGCTTCGACGCAGGCCGAACCCGCGCCACCCATGATGCAGCCTTCCTCGACGGTGACGATCGCGTCGTGCGTCTCGGCGAGCTTGCGCACGAGTTCGGTGTCGAGCGGCTTCACGAAGCGCATGTTCGCCACGGTGGCGTCGAATTGCTCGGCCGCCGCGAGCGACGGCGCGACCATCGTGCCGAACGCGAGAATCGCGATGCGCTTGCCGGACGGCGCCGACGTCTCGCGACGCACTTCGCCCTTGCCGAGCGGCAACGCGGCCATCTGCTTGACGGTCGCGACACCGGTACCCGCGCCGCGCGGGTAGCGCACAGCGGTGGGATGCGACTGCTGCAACGCGGTGTAGAGCATCTGACGGCACTCGTTTTCGTCCGACGGCGCCATCACGGTCATGTTCGGGATACAACGCATGAACGCGAGGTCGTACGCGCCCGCATGCGTCGCGCCGTCCGCACCGACGAGACCCGCGCGATCGATGGCGAAAACCACCGGCAGGTTTTGCAGCGCGATGTCGTGAATCAACTGGTCATACGCGCGTTGCAGGAAGGTCGAATAGATTGCGACGACCGGCTTCATGCCGTCCGCGGCGAGGCCGCCCGCGAACGTCACCGCGTGCTGCTCGGCGATACCGACGTCGAAGTAACGATCCGGGAAGCGCTTTTCGAACTCGACCATGCCCGAGCCTTCACGCATCGCCGGTGTAATGCCGACCACGCGCGAGTCGAGCTCGGCCGCATCGCACAGCCATTCGCCGAACACCTGCGTGTAGGTCTTCTTCGACGGCGTCGCGGCCGGCTTGATGCCCTCGGCCGGATTGAACTTGCCCGGGCCGTGGTAAAGCACCGGATCGGCCTCGGCCAGCTTGTAGCCCTGGCCTTTCTTCGTGACCACGTGCAGGAATTGCGGCCCGCGCAGTTCCTTGATGTTTTGCAGCGTCGGAATCAGCGAATCGAGATCGTGACCGTCGATCGGCCCGATGTAGTTGAAGCCGAACTCCTCGAACAGCGTGGCCGGCACGATCATGCCCTTCGCGTGCTCTTCGAGCTTGCGCGCGAGATCGAGCACCGGCGGCGCGACGCGCAGCACGCGCTCGACGCCCGCGCGCGCGGCCGCATAGAAGCGCCCCGACATCAGACGCGCGAGATGGCGATTGAGCGCGCCGACCGGCGGCGAGATCGACATGTCGTTGTCGTTGAGGATCACGAGCAGCGGCACGTCGTCTTCGACGCCCGCGTTGTTCATGGCCTCGAAGGCCATGCCGGCCGTCATCGCGCCGTCGCCGATCACGGCGATACCCATGCGGTTGTCGCCCTGCAGCTTGCTCGCGATCGCCATGCCGAGCGCGGCCGAAATCGACGTGCTCGAGTGCGCCGTGCCGAAGGTGTCGTATTCCGATTCGTCGCGTTTCGGGAAGCCCGATATGCCGCCCAACTGACGCAGCGTGTGCATCTGGTCGCGACGACCGGTCAGGATCTTGTGCGGATAGGTCTGATGGCCTACGTCCCAGACGATCCGGTCGTGCGGCGTATCGAACACGTAATGCAGCGCGATGGTCAACTCGACCGTGCCGAGGTTGGACGAGAGATGGCCGCCCGTCTGCGATACGCTGTCGAGCACAAAGGCGCGCAACTCGTCCGCAAGCGGCTGCAATTGACGGCGATCGAGGCGGCGCAGGGCTGCCGGGTCGTCGATGGTTTTCAGCAAGTCGTACATCGTCGTTCCATTGTAGGAAAACTTACGCGCCCGCACTTCATACATGCACCCCGGGGGATGGAGGGTGCGCGGCGGCGGGCTTTCGCGTTCAGCTGACCCGGTTAACCACCAGGTCGGCCAGTTCGGCAAGACGCTGTGCGCGAGCGCCGAACGGTGCAAGCGCGGCGTGAGCGTCGCTGCGCAGTTGCGCCGCGAGCGCGCGCGACGCGTCGAGCCCGATAATCGACACGTAGGTCGGCTTGCCGTCCTTCGCGTCCTTGCCGGCGGTCTTGCCGAGCGTTGCGGAGTCGGTCGTGACGTCGAGAATGTCGTCGACGACCTGAAACGCGAGACCGACCGCGGCGGCGTAGGCGTCGAGCGAAGCCAGAGCCTGCGCGTCCGGCGTCTCGCCGGCTAGTGCGCCCATGCGCACGGCCGCGCGCAGCAACGCGCCGGTCTTCATGCGATGCATGGTCTCGAGCTGCGGGCGGGTCAGCGTGTGACCGACGCTCGCCAGATCGATGGCCTGACCGCCGCACATGCCGATCGAGCCGCTGGCGAGCGCGAGTTCGCGCACGAGCGAGGCCTGCTGCGGCTGGCCCAATACGTCGGACGTGAGCACGACGAATGCCTGCGATTGCAAAGCGTCGCCGACCAAAAGCGCGGTCGCTTCGTCATACTTGACGTGGACCGTCGGCTTGCCGCGGCGCAGTTCGTCGTCGTCCATGCAGGGCATGTCGTCGTGCACGAGCGAGTAGACGTGGATCATTTCCAGCGCCGCCGCCGCCGCATCGAGGCATTCGGCGCGCGCGCCGGTCAGCTCGCCGGCCGCGTGGCACAGGAGCGGCCGCACCCGCTTGCCGCCACCGAGCACCGCATAGCGCATCGCCTCGTGCAGTTTGGCGGGTTCGGTCGTCTCGGCCGGCAGATAGTTTTCCAGAGCCGTTTCGACGCGTTCGAGCACCGAGCGCGTCCATTGTTCGAATGTCATAGGTCGTCCCCGCTCTCAGTCGCGGCTGTGCCTGCGGTATTCATGGGCAGAGGCTTGAGGGTCTCGCCATCGAGGAGCCGCACCTGCTGCTCGACCTTTTCGAGCTGCTGTTGACAGAATGCGACAAGTGCCGCCCCGCGACGGTACGCGGCCAGCGATTCCTCGAGGCTCAGGCTGCCGCCTTCCATGCGCGCGACGAGCTCTTCCAGCTCCGTCTGAGCTGCCTCGTAATTCTCCGGCAGCGGCGCGCTATCGCCGCTTTCGGCTGGCGCGGCGGCGGAATCGTTCGATGCGGTCTTCGCCATGAATAGTCGCAAAATTAAAACAAGTCGGACATTCTACGGCAAAAGCGACATTTTCGATCCGCTCGAAGGCCTGCGCCCCGCCTTGCCACGTTGCTTCGAGCCTGTCCGATGCCCACCTTTGCCCCGCTTCGACCCTGAAGTCTCGCAGAAAAAAAGCTCGAGGTCTGCGGCGAAAATGCCGAACTTTCTTGACATTTTTAACCCAAATCAGGGACTTAAGTGTCCCTGTCACAGGGAAACGGGTATAATCGCGGGCTCCCTAAATCGAATCTTCGATGGTTGGGTTGTTCACTGCTTTCACGTCTTCATCGGGAGTGGGAATGTCCAATCTGAGCAATGCATTGCAGTTGCGGTCTGTTCACAGCCAGCTGCCAGTCACGGCTTACTTTGACGAAGCGCTTCTTACGCGCGAAATCGACACCCTTTTCAAGAAAGGTCCTCGCTACATCGGCCACGATCTCATGGTGCCCGAAGCGGGGGATTATTTTGCCTTGCCCAGCGAACGCGAGGGGCGGGTACTCGTCCGTAACCAGCAGTCGCAAGTCGAATTGCTGTCGAACGTGTGCCGCCACCGGCAAGCCATCATGCTCAACGGCCGCGGGCAGACGCAGAACATCGTCTGTCCGCTGCATCGCTGGACGTACGACCTGAAGGGCGAGCTGCTCGGCGCGCCCCATTTCGCCGACAACCCGTGCCTGAATCTCGGCGCCACGCCGCTGCAGAACTGGCAGGGTCTGTTGTTCGAGGCACAAGGTCGCAACGTCGCGAAAGATCTCGCACGCCTCGGCACCAAGCGCCACTTCGACTTCTCGGGCTTCATGTTCGATCACGTGGAAGTCCACGAGTGCAACTACAACTGGAAGACCTTCATCGAGGTCTATCTGGAGGACTATCACGTCGCGCCGTTCCATCCGGGCCTCGGCAGCTTCGTCAATTGCGATGATCTGACGTGGGAGTTCGGCGACTGGTACAGCGTGCAGACGGTCGGCGTGCACAAGGCGCTCGAGCAACCGGGAAGCCCGACGTATCGCAAGTGGCACGATGAAGTGCTGCGCTTTCGCGACGGCAATCCGCCCGAGTTCGGCGCCATCTGGATGGTGTACTACCCCGGCATCATGATTGAGTGGTATCCGCACGTGCTGGTGGTGTCATGGCTGATTCCGCGCGGTCCGCAGAAGACCACCAACGTGGTGGAGTTCTATTACCCCGAGGAAATCGCGCTGTTCGAGCGCGATTTCGTCGAAGCCGAGCGCGCCGCCTATATGGAGACGGCCCGCGAAGACGACGAGATCGCCGAGCGCATGGACGCTGGCCGTCTCGCGCTGATGGAGCGAGGCGAATCGCAGGTCGGTCCGTATCAGAGCCCGATGGAAGACGGCATGCAGCATTTCCACGAGTTTCTGCGACGCGAACTCGGCACGATCTGATCCGCGCCGCGTGGCGCATCGATGACTCAAGGAAAGACGGGCTTCGACCCGTCTTTTTTTGTTTAGACTAACAACATAGACCGGCGATTGCGCCAGCCGCGTGAACGACGCGGCCCGCAGCCGCCATCGCCCGTATCGAGGAGACGCTCATGCCCCACACTCATTACACCACCCTGATCTCCGCGACCAATCTTGCCGAGCGGCTCACGGCCGCGCCGGGCAGCGTGTTCGTGATCGACTGCCGGTTCGACCTCGCCGACACCGACGCGGGCGAGAAAGCCTGGCTGACCGGTCATCTGCCGGGCGCGCACTATCTGCATCTCGATCGCGATCTATCCGGGCCGAAGAATGGCTCGAACGGCCGGCATCCGCTGCCCGATCGCGCGCGGCTCGTCGAAACGCTCGAGTCGCGAGGGCTGAAGCAAGGTCAACAGGTCGTCGCATACGACGCGCAAGGCGGCATGTACGCGGCGCGCGTCTGGTGGCTGTTGCGCTGGCTCGGCCACGACGCGGTCGCGCTGCTCGACGGCGGCCTGCAGGCATGGGAAGCGGCCGGCCAGCCGCTGACGCAGGCCGTGCCCGCGCAGAACACCGGCGACTTCAAGGCGGCCGCGCCGCTCGCGGTGACCATCGATAGCCAGGCGGTCGAGCGCAACCTCGTCTCGAAGGAGCGGGTCGTCGTCGATGCGCGCGCGCCCGATCGCTATCGCGGCGAAAACGAGACGCTCGACCGCGTCGGCGGCCATATCCCGGGCGCGCTGAACCGCTTCTTCAAGGACAACCTGACCGCCGACGGCCGCTTCAAGCCGGCACACACTCTGCGCGAGGAATTCCATGCGCTGCTCGGCGACACGTCGCCGGAGCACGTGGTGCTGCAATGCGGCTCGGGCGTAACCGCCTGCGTGAATTCGCTCGCGATGGAGGTTGCCGGCCTGCATGGCTCGGCGTTGTACCCGGGCTCGTGGAGCGAGTGGAGTTCCGATCCGAAACGGCCGGTGGCGACCGGGGCGAACCCCTGAGCACTTGCCGCGGCGAGTCGTAATCAGACAAAAAGGCCGTTGCCGCCTTGAAGCGGCAACGGCCTTTTTCATCGGATTTATCGCTAGCCAAGCAAATACATGAGGGTTTCAAGCAACCCCATGTTGCTTGAACCACACGAGCGTGCGACGCCAGCCATCCTCGGCATCGGCCTTCTTGTAGCTTGGACGGTAATCTGCGAAAAACGCGTGACCCGCGTCGTCATAAACGACGAACTGCGAGCCACGTCCCGCCTGCGGCCCTTGCGCGATCGCCTGCTTCATCTGTTCGAGCGTGTCCTGCGGAATGCTTTGATCCTGGCGCCCATACAAGCCGAGTACGGGCGCATGCAGGTCGGCGACGAGATCGAGCGGATTGGCCGGCGTCATCGCATTCTTCGCGCCGGTCACGCGACCATACCAGGCAACGCCCGCCTTCACGCGCGGATTGTGCTCGGCATACAGCCACGAGATGCGCCCGCCCCAGCAAAAGCCGTTGACGCCGAGCCGGTTCAGGTCGCCGCCGTTCTCGCCGGCCCACGCGGCGGCCGCGTCGAGGTCGGCCAGCACCTGCTCGTCGGGCACTTTGCTGACCAACTGCTCATTGAGTTGCTGCATGCTCGGGTAAGCGGTCGGGTCGCCCTCGCGCTCGTAAAGGTTCGGCGCGATCGCCAGATAGCCCTGCTTCGCAAAGCGCCGGCACACGTCGGCGATATGCTCGTGGACGCCGAAGATTTCATGCACGACGAGGATCACCGGCAGATGCGTCTTGCCCTTCGGCTGCGCGCGATAGGCCGGTATCAGCGTACCGCCCGAATGGAACGCCACTTCCCCTGCTTCGAGGCCGTCGCTGTCGGTATGGATGGTCTGCGCCGAGACGGGCAGCACCGCTGCCGCGAAACCAGTGCCGAGCGCCGCCTTCATGAAGGTGCGCCGATCGAAGGGTACGTGCGGAATCAGACAATCAACTTCAGGCTTCAGCATGGGGCGCTCCTCGAAGAATTGTTAGAGGCAACAGGATACGCCTTGCGCGCATCCCGTTGCAGATTCAACCGAGGAGATTGTCCGCACGCGCCGATGCAGTCAGTGCAGCTTGACGCGCGGCAGCGTGGTACGGCGCAACCAATGCGCAAAGGTGTCCAGCACCATGCGCGGATAGCCGTGCAGCGCCGCGATATGCAGCCGGTACAGCGACATGTACATGAAGCGCGCGAACAGCCCTTCGATCAGCATATTGCCGCCGATCACCCCGCCCATCAGATTGCCGACCGCGCTGAAGTGTCCGAGCGAGACCAGCGAGCCGAAGTCGCGATAAGTGAATTCCGGTAGTGGCCTGTTCTCGAGGCGCGCCGCCAGTCCCTTCATCAGAAAGCTCGCCTGCTGATGCGCGGCCTGCGCGCGCGGGGGCACGTTGCGCTCGTTGCCCGGCCACTCGCAGGCCGCGCAGTCGCCGAGCGCGAAGATGTTGTCGTCGATCTCGGTTTGCAGCGTACGGCGCACGATCAGCTGACCGAGCCGGTTGACCGGCAAGCCATCGAGTTGAGTGAGCACCACCGGCGCCTTGATGCCCGCCGCCCACACGGTCAGATCGGCTCGCACCGTGTGACCGCTGGCGGTGCGGATGTAGCCCGGCGCAACCTCGGCCACGGTCTCGCCGATCATCAGCTTCACGCCGAGCTTGGTCAGCAATTCGGCGGTGGCCGTGGAAACGCGTTCCTGCAACGCGGGCAGGATGCGCGGCCCCGCCTCGATCAGCACGATGCCGACGTCATGCCGCGGATCGAGCTTGTGCAAGCCATACGCGGACAACACTTGCGCGGTATTGCGCAATTCCGCCGATAACTCGACCCCCGTCGCGCCGCCGCCGACGATCGCCACCTGAATGCGCGGCTCGCTGGACGTCCACGTGCCGGGTCCCGGTCGCGACTCGACGGGCTCGTGCGCCTGATGTTCGGCGCGCATGCACGCCGCGATCAGGCGCTTGCGGAAACGCTCCGCCTCGCTAACCGTATCCAGTGCAATCGAGAATTCGGCCGCTCCCTTGACGCCGAAGAACGCCGTGGTACTGCCGATCGCGATGACCAGCGTGTCGTACTTGAGCATGCGTTCGGGCAGCAGTTCAGCGCCGTCGTCGTCGAGCACGATGCCGAGCGTAATGCGCCGGTTCGCGCGGTCGAGTGCGGTCAGATCGCCTTGCTGGAACTCGAAGCCATGCCAGCGCGCCTGCGCCGCGTAAGGGAGCTCCTGCGTGAACGGGTCCATGCTGCCCGCTGCCACCTCGTGCAGCAGCGGTTTCCAGATATGCGTCGGAAAGCGGTCGACCAGCGTGACCTGGGCCTGCGCGCTGCGCCCTTTCTTGCCGGCCCCATAGCGATCGCCAAGACGCGTTGCCAGTTCCAGTCCTCCCGCACCTCCGCCAACGACGATAAATCGATGCATTGCACTTCTCCGTGTAGCCGATGAATTATCTGTCGCGACGCGGCGCATGAATGCGCCGTCCTGAATCGATTGTCCTCGACCCGGCTGGGAAGTCACAAGTGGCCAATACTCATGTGTGACATGCGCACGACGTTATCGTGCGGGTGTCACGGGCATGTCAATGCGCCTCCTCCCAGTTCAGCCCCGCGCCAACTTCGGCGACCAGCGGCACCTTCAGCGCGGCGACGCCGCACATCAGTTCTGGCAGACGCTTGCGGACTTCGGACAACTCGGCGTCGGGCACTTCGAGAATCAGTTCGTCGTGCACCTGCATGATCATGCGCGTGCCGATCTTCGAGTCTTCGATCCAGTTCTGCACGGCGATCATCGACATCTTGATCAGGTCGGCAGCGGTGCCCTGCATCGGCGCGTTGATCGCGGCCCGCTCCGCGGCCTGGCGGCGCGGACCGTTGCCGCCGTTGATCTCGGGCAGCCACAGACGGCGGCCGAACACCGTTTCGACGTAGCCCTTCGCCTTCGCGCTCAAGCGCGTCTCGTCCATATAGCGAGCGACACCGGGATAGCGCGCGAAATAGCGATCGATATACATCTTCGCCGCATCGCGCGTGATGCCGAGATTCGACGCGAGGCCGAACGCGCTCATGCCGTAGATGAGACCAAAGTTGATGACCTTCGCGACGCGCCGCTGATCGCTCGACACTTCGAGCGGCGTCACGTTGAAGATTTCCGATGCCGTGGCGCGGTGAATGTCTTCGCCCTGCGAGAACGCGCGCATCAGCGATTCGTCGCCGGAGATGTGCGCCATGATGCGCAATTCGATCTGCGAGTAATCGGCGGATACGAGCTTGTGACCCGGCGGCGCGATGAACGCTTCGCGGATGCGCCGGCCTTCGCCGGTACGCACCGGAATGTTCTGGAGGTTCGGATCGTTCGACGCGAGCCGCCCCGTCACCGCGACGGCCTGCGCGTAATTCGTATGCACGCGGCCGGTTTGCGGATTGACCATGCGCGGCAGCTTGTCGGTATAGGTCGACTTCAGCTTCGACAAGCCGCGATGCTCGAGCAGGATCTTCGGCAGCGGGTAGTCTTCAGCGAGCTTCTGGAGCACTTCTTCGTCGGTGGACGGCGCGCCGCTCGGCGTCTTCTTGATGACCGGCAGTTCGAGCTTCTCGAAGAAAATCTGCCCGATCTGCTTCGGCGAGCCGAGGTTGAATTCACCGCCGGCCAGTTCGTACGCCTTGCCTTCGAGCTCGATCAGACGCGTGGCGATCTCGCTGCTCTGCTGACGCAGCTTCTCCGCGTCGATCAGCACGCCGGTGCGCTCCATCTTGCGCAGCACGCGCGAAGTCGGTACTTCGATCTCGCGATACACGTGGTCGAGCGACTTCTCCGCGGCGATTTGCGGATACAAGGCCTGATGCAAACGCAGCGTGATGTCTGCGTCTTCGGCCGCATATTCGGCGGCTTTTTCGAGTGCGACTTCGTCGAAGCCGATCTGCTGCGCGCCCTTGCCCGCGACATCTTCGTACTTGATCGTCTTCACGCCGAGATGACGCAGCGCGAGGCTGTCCATGTCGTGCGTGCGATGCGATTCGAGCACGTACGATTCGAGCAGCGTGTCATGCTCGACGCCGCGCATTTCGATGCCGTAATTCGCGAGCACCTGTTCGTCGTACTTCAGATGCTGGCCGACCTTCTTGTGGTCCGCGCTTTCGAGCCACGGCTTGAGCTTCGCGAGCACTTCGTCGAGCGGCAGCTGCACCGGCGCGTCGGGGCCGCGATGCGCGAGCGGCACATACGCGGCGCGGCCTGCTTCCACCGACAGCGACAAGCCGACGATCCGCGCAACCATCGGGTCGAGCGACGTGGTTTCGGAATCGAACGAAGTCATTTCGGCCGCATTGATCTTGTCCAGCCACGCGTCGAGCTGCTCCCATGTTTGCACGGTCTCGTAGTGGCGCTCGTGATCGACGGACAACGCGGGCGGCACGTCGGTTTCCGGACCTTCGACCGCGTCGGCAATCTCGACTTCGCGCAGCCACGTCCTGAAGCCGTGGCGCGTGAACAAATCTCGCAACTCTTCGCGCGACTCGGGCAGGCTCGGCAAGCTTTCTTCGATCGACACGATGTGCCCGGTCAGATCGCAATGACGCTCGACTGTGACGAGCTTGCGCGCCATCGGCAAGAAGTCCAACGCGCGGCGCAGATTATCGCCGACCGCGCCCTTGATCTCGCTCGCATGCTCGACGATGCCATCCAGCGACTCATACTGCGTCAGCCATTTGACCGCGGTTTTCGGACCGCATTTCTCGACGCCCGGCACGTTGTCGACGGTATCGCCGATCAGCGACAGATAGTCGATGATGCGCTCCGGCGGCACACCGAACTTCGCGACCACGCCGTCGCGGTCGAGCGTTTCGTTGGTCATCGTATTGACGAGCGTGACGCGGTTCGACACGAGCTGCGCGAGGTCTTTATCACCGGTCGACACGACCACGTTCATGCCGAGCTTTTCCGCCTCGGTGCACAGCGTGCCGATCACGTCGTCCGCTTCGACACGATCGATCATCAGCAGCGGCCAGCCGAGCGCACGCACCGCGACGTGAATCGGCTCGATCTGACGGGCAAGATCTTCCGGCATCGATGGACGGTTCGCCTTGTACTCCGGATACCAGTCGTCGCGAAACGTTTTGCCCTTGGCGTCGAACACGCACGCGCTATACTCTGCTGTGACTTCCTTGCGCATGCGCCGCAGCATGTTGATCATCCCGTAGAGCGCACCCGTCGGGCCACCCTCGGGGCCGCGTAGATCAGGCATCGCATGGTAGGCCCGGTACAGATAACTCGAACCGTCGACCAACAGCAGGGTCTTACCTTCAAGGCTTCGTTCTTCAGGCATTATGACTAAGAGAAAAGTGATTCCGAGTCTGCGATCGCTCGCAGATCAAGAGCGCGCAACGGCCAAAAAAGCCCGCGCATCGTGGCAAATGTTCACGATTATGGCAGAGTTTATCGAGGCGACCGAGTACCTGTCGGAGATTCGCCCGGCGGTCAGCATCTACGGTTCGGCGCGCCTGAAACCGAACTCGCCGTACTACAAACTCGCCACGCAGATCGCACGCAAATTGTCGGATGCCGGCTTCGCGGTGATCTCCGGCGGCGGCCCCGGCATTATGGAAGCGGCCAACAAGGGCGCGCATGCGGGCAAGGCTCCCTCGGTCGGTCTGAACATCGAGTTGCCGCACGAGCAGTCGGGCAACCAGTGGCAGGACATCTCGTTGCGCTTCCGCCACTTCTTCACGCGCAAGGTCACGTTCGTGAAGAATTCGGATGCGGTGATCGTGATGCCCGGCGGCTTCGGCACGCTCGACGAACTGGCCGAAGTGCTCACGCTGATCCAGACCAAGAAGTCGCGCCACGTGCCGATCATTCTGGTAGGCGGCGAGTTCTGGGAGGGTCTGCTCGCGTGGTTCAAGAGCTCGCTGATCCCGATGGGTTTGATCAATCCGACCGATATCGATCTGATGCAGGTGATCGACAATCCGGACCAGGTGCTCGAAGCGGTGCTCAAGTTCTACGAAGACCGCGAGGAAGGCGAAGCGCATCCGGTCAAGTCGGACGAAGACCGGATGTTCTACCTGTGATCGCATGACACTGCGCGCCTCGCATTACGCGGAGCACGATGCACTGCGCACACATCAGGTCGCGCACATGGCGGGCAGCCCTCGGGCTGCCCGCTTTCGTTTTGCAGCGAGCTTCGAGTACAAGCTGGGCAGATTAGCGTCGAACGCATTGCGGCCTGACCTTCGCTGGTGGTGATCGGGACTCGTCACCTCGACACCTAACGAAACCGATTGATAAGGAAGACTACCCTCCTCTCGGCTGTTATCAGCACCTCGGCCTGAGTCACTGAAACGCGACTTCCGCGAAACTCCGCAGCTTGCGGCTATGCAACCGATGCAGCCCGTTCATGCGCAGCAGTTCCATCGCCTTCACGCCGATCTGCAGATGCTGATCGACCTGCGCGCGATAGAACTGATCGGCCATGCCCGGCAACTTCAACTCGCCGTGCAGCGGCTTGTCCGACACGCACAGCAGCGTGCCGTAAGGCACGCGGAAGCGAAAGCCGTTCGCCGCGATCGTCGCGCTTTCCATATCGAGCGCGATCGCGCGGCTCTGCGACAGCCGCTGGACCGGCTCGCGATGATCGCGCAGCTCCCAGTTACGATTGTCGACGCTCGCCACGGTGCCCGTGCGCATCACGCGCTTCAGTTCGACGCCATCGAGTTGCGTGACCTGCGCGACCGCGCGTTCGAGCGCGACCTGCACTTCGGCGAGCGCCGGGATCGGTACCCACAACGGCAGATCGGCATCGAGCACATGGTCTTCGCGCACATAGCCGTGCGCGAGCACGTAGTCGCCGAGACGCTGGGTGTTGCGCAGCCCCGCGCAGTGGCCGAGCATGATCCACGCATGCGGGCGCAGCACCGCGATGTGATCGGTGATGGTCTTCGCATTCGACGGCCCGACCCCGATGTTGACCATCGTGATGCCACTGCCGTCCGCGCGTTTCAGGTGATACGCGGGCATCTGCGGCAAACGCGGCGGCGGCGTGCCCTCCTGCGCCTGCTCGCCGAGATTCTCGTTGTAGGTGACGACGTCGCCGGGCTCGACGAACGACGTGTATTCGCTGCGATAGGCGCGCAACTCCGCGTCGTCGGTACGGGCCATCATGGCGCGGCCGAGCTTTACGAATTCGTCGATATAGAACTGGTAGTTCGTGTACAGCACGTAGTTCTGCACATGCGTCGGCGAGGTCGCCGTGTAGTGCTTCAGCCGATGCAGCGAAAAATCGACGCGCGCCGCCGTGAACAATGCGAGCGGATGCGGCTCGCCCGGCAGCGGCTCGTACGTGCCGTTGACGATGCGGTCGTCGAGCAGCGCGAGATCCGGCGTATCGAAGATGTCGCGCATCAGGAACAGGCGCTCGCGGTCCAGATCGCCTTCGAGGTGGATGCCCTCGGCGAATGCGAAATGAATCGGAATCGGCTGGTCCGACACGCCGACCTCGATCTGCACGTGATGGTTCTTCGCCAGCAGCCGCAGTTGCTCGCGATAGTAGTTGCCGAACAGGTCGGGCCGCGTGACGGTCGTCTCGAACACGCCCGGCCCCGCGACGAACCCGTACGAGCGGCGCGAATCGATGTGCGTGTTGACCTCGGTACGCACGCGCACGAACGGATAGCACGCGCGCACGCGATGATCGAACTGCTCGTTGCGGCGATAGCGCGCGAACGCATCGCGCAGGAATGACGTGTTCGCCTCGTAGATCGCGGCGAGGCGGGTGACGGCTTCGGCCGCGTCGTCGAAACCCTCGGTCGGGAAGCTGCTGGCGGGAGTCTGCACCGTGCGCTGATTGATATCGTTGTTCATCATCATCGTTCACCCTTTTTGATGAGACGACATTACCACGGAACCCGCTGTTGCCAAATGTCGGCGGCGACGCTTGCAACAGCGCTGGCGAGAACGCGCGCATGTTGTGCGAAAGCGGCGCAAAATAAGGCTTAGCGCCCGTACGCCAGGCCGGATTTGCTAGAATCCGGGCACCCAATTGGAGAATCACCATGAAGCCGCTCCTTCCCATCGCTGTTGCGCTGGCTCTCGCCTTCGGCAACGCCGCGATGGCTGCCCAGCCCGTCGACGAACCGCCGCCCGCCGGCGTGCCCCAGTCCGCCAACGAACGGGCCGGTCTGCCGGATCTCGCCAAGATCAATCGTCCAGCCGCAGAGGTCAGCTCGAAGGTCGACATCAACAACGTTCCGCGCACGCCGAGTTTTCACGAAGTCAGCCCGAACGGCACCGAAATCACTGAATTCCGCGACAAGGGCAAGCCGGTCGAAATCAACGTGCAATCGAATTTCGGTACCCGCTACCAGATGAGCGCGTCGCCCGACACGTCGCCCACCGTCCACGACAGCGGCAAGCCCAGCACGCGCCTGCCGTCGGTGAATCTCCACTACTGAACGTTACGAAAGCGGCACGCCGGCAACGGCGGCCGCCGCGCGGTCGTGCCCCGGTTCCACCCGATCGCGGCCGCTGCGCGATGAACTTGCGCTGAATGCGGCGACGCGTACACTTCGCCGGTCCGCATTCGTCGCCCGCTGCACCCCATTCGCTTGTCTCACCTCGCACTGGCCGCACCGCGCCAGCCCCAACAACCTGATCCGACGTTTCCGCATGGCCGTCTTCACCGCTGTCAACGAATCCCAACTCGCAGAATGGATGAGTCACTACGATCTCGGCGATGTCGTCGAGTTTCGCGGCATTTCGTCCGGCATTGAAAACAGCAACTTCTTTCTGACGACATCGCACGGCGAATACGTGCTGACCATTTTCGAGAAGCTGACAGCTGAACAACTGCCGTTCTATCTGGACCTGATGCGTCATCTTGCCGCGCATCGCGTGCCGGTACCGGATCCGATGCCGCGCCTCGACGGCGCGCTGTTCGGCATGCTGCTCGGCAAACCCGCGACCATCGTGACGAAGCTCGAAGGCGCGCCCGAACTCGCGCCCGGCGTCGAGCACTGCGCCGAGGTTGGCCACATGCTCGCGCGCATGCACCTGGCGGGCCGCGACTATCCGCGTTATCAGCCGAACCTGCGCAGCCTGCCGTGGTGGCGCGAAACGGTGCCGACGATCCTGCCGTATCTCGAAGGCGAGCAGCGCGATCTGCTGGCGTCCGAGCTTGCGCATCAGGAGGCGTTCTTCGCCTCCGCCGATTACGCGGCAATGCCCTCGGGTCCGTGCCACGCCGACCTGTTCCGCGACAACGCGATGTTCGCGCATGCGGCGCCCGAGACCGGCCACGAAGTGCGTCTCGGCGGTTTCTTCGATTTCTATTTCGCCGGCTGCGACAAGTGGCTATTCGACGTCGCGGTCACGGTCAACGACTGGTGCGTCGACCTCGCGACCGGCAAGCTCGACTCCGAACGCACCGAGGCGCTATTGCGCGCGTATCAGACGGTGCGGCCGTTCACCGTCGAGGAAAACCATCACTGGGGCGACATGCTGCGTGCGGGTGCATACCGTTTCTGGGTCTCGCGCCTGTATGATTTTCATTTGCCGCGCGCGGCGGAACTGCTGAAGCCGCACGACCCCGGTCATTTCGAACGCATTCTGCGCGAGCGCCTGCTGGGCGTCGCGAATCCAGGCATCCATACCCCATGCAACTGATCGAAGTCCCCGCGAAAACCGGCTACGTGTGGTTCCGCCAGGGCATCTGGCTGTTCCGCAAGAATCCCCTCGCCTTCCTGACGCTGTTCTTCACCTATTTGCTGGTGATGACGCTCGTGTCGCAGATTCCGTTGGTCGGCGGCGTGTTGCCGCTGTTGTTCATTCCGGGTGTCGCGGTCGGCTTCATGGCCGCTTGCCGCAACACGATCGCGGGCAAACCGGTGTTTCCGACCATTCTCGTCGACGGCTTTCATTCGTATGGCTCGGTGGTTGCGCGGCGGCTGCTCGTGCTCGGCGCGCTGTATGTGATCGCAATGGCGCTCGTGCTGGCCGGCTCGGCGCTCGCCGACGGCGGCATGCTGCTGAAAGTGATGCTTGGCAACGCGTCGATGGATGAAAACGCAATCGCCAACAGCAATATCCCGCTCGCGGTGGTCACCGCGCTCGCGTTCTATGTGCCGGTCGCGATGCTGTTCTGGTTCTCGCCGATCCTCGCCGCCTGGCACGACGTGCCGCCCGTCAAGGCGATGTTCTTCAGCGTCGTCAGTTGCTGGCGCAATCGCGGCGCTTTCATCGTGTTCGCGGCGCTGTGGTTCGCAGTCGCAACGGTCGTGTCGATCGGGCTGTCCGCGCTGATGCAGGCGCTCGGCGCGGCGGACTTCGCGTTCGCGATCCTGATGCCCGCGACGATGATCGTCACGACCATGCTGTACTGCTCGTTCTACGCGACCTATCGCGGCTGCTTCGGCGTGCAGACGCCGCAAACGCCGGATCTGCCGACCACGCCGGCGGCCTGATCCTTCGTTCCCGCGCGGGTGCCGTTCTGGCGCCCGAGCGTTGCGCGTTCCGCACGCATCTTCCCGGCCTCTCTGTCGAAACACCTGCTCGACGCCCGCCATCCCGAATCGATTTGCGGCACAATAATTTGCGTGCAATCCATTTGCACGCTCCTTTTTCCGCCGAGGTGGATCATGAACCAGCGCCCCGCTCTCCCCTTCACGCTCGACGAGCAACTGTGCTTCGCGCTCTACTCGACCTCGCTCGCGATGACGAAAGCGTACAAGCCGCTGCTCGAAAGACTCGGACTCACGTATCCACAGTATCTGGCCATGCTCGTGCTGTGGGAAACCGACGACGTCACCGTCAAGGACATGGCCACGCGTCTGAATCTCGATCCGGCGACGGTCACGCCGCTGCTCAAGCGCCTCGAAGCGCAGGGACTCGTCGAGCGCGCGCGCGGCACTGACGATGAGCGCCTCGTCTACATTCGCTTGACGGGCGCGGGTAAGGCGCTCAAGCGTCAGGCGCGCGACGTGCCCGGCGAGATCCTCTGCGCGACGCAGCAGTCACCGGACTTCCTGCTGCGTCTGCGCGACGACCTCACACGCCTGCGCACGACGCTCAACGACTTCATGGACCAGTAGGGCGATAACTGAAACGGAGTAGTTCCGGCTTCGCCGCAAAATTCATTTGCACACAAATTATTTGTGTACTATCTTACTCACATGCCGCTTCGCTAGCACTTCGCCAGACCGGCGAACCGGCAGCCAGCGGCAAACATGCCAACCCCGACACCCAAGACCAGGAGCTGCACCATGAACATCCTCTACAAGGCAAGCGCAACGAGCACCGGTGGCCGCGACGGCCGCGCCATATCGTCGGACAATGCATTGGACGTGAAGCTGGCCGCGCCGCGTGAGCTCGGTGGCAATGGCGCGGTGGGCACGAATCCCGAACAGCTGTTTGCGGCCGGCTACTCGGCCTGTTTCCTGAGCGCCATGAAGTTCGTCGCCGGCCAGCGCAAGCAGGCCCTGCCGGCCGACACACAGGTTTCCGCCGACGTCGGCATCGGCCCGAACGACAAGGGCGGCTTCGCGCTCGACATCGATCTGCATATCTCGCTGCCGGGCCTCGCTGCGCAAGCAGCGAAGGAACTGGTGGACGCAGCACACCAGGTCTGCCCGTACTCGAACGCCACGCGTAACAACGTGGCGGTTCGTCTGCACGTCGCTTGAGGTCAGGTCGGCCGTCGCGCCGATCAGCAATGCCCAGGCAGAACCGCTGACGGCGCATTACCCGGCGCCGTCGCGACCAGCGCCCGCACCCTGCACAATAGGGACGGGCGCTGATCATTTTGGCGCGTGCGGCACGCTATGTGCGATGCCGGTCGTGAACTACCTTCATCCCGACTGCCCCTCCGATGACACGCGCCCGCCGCCTGCACGACAGTTTCGACGCCGGCCTCGTCTGGTTCCGCCGCGATCTGCGCAGCACCGATCATGCCGCGCTGTACTACGCGCTCAAACATTGCGAGCGCGTCTGGTGCGTGTTCGTGTTCGACACGACGATCCTGCAGCCGATCGTCGATGCCTGGCAGACGCGCCACCCAGGCGAGCCGGTGCGGGATCGCCGCATCGACTTCATTCTCGCGTCACTGGCTGAGCTCGACGGCGCGTTGCGCGCGCTCGGCGGCGGCCTCGTCGTGCTATACGGCGATCCTGCCGGGCTGGTGCCGAAACTCGCGGCGGAGTTGCGCGTCGATGCGGTGTTCGCGAATCACGACTATGAGCCGGTTGCGATCGAACGCGACGCGACAGTCGGCGAGCGTCTTAAGGATGCGGGCCGGCAGTGGCTAACGTTCAAGGACCAGACGATTTTCGAGCGCGACGAGCTGCTGAACGGCCAGGGCAAGCCGTTCACGGTCTTCACGCCGTACAGGAACGCGTGGCTCAAGCAATTGAGCGCGTTCGACCTGAAGCCCTACCCGGTTGAGACCTACGCGAAGCATCTGGCGGCGCTGCCGCGCAAGCTCGACCGTCGGTTGCCCACACTCGATCAGCTAGGCTTCGCGCCGAGCAACCTGACGGACTTGCAGTTACCCGCCGGAATGAACGGCGCGCAACAGTTGCTCGGTGATTTCCTGACGCGCATCGATAGCTACGCGGAGCGGCGCGATTTCCCCGCCACGAAGGGGCCGAGCTATCTGTCGGTGCATTTGCGCTTCGGCACGGTATCGATCCGCACGCTCGCACGGCTCGCGTACGAGATGTCGCTGCAACCCGACAGCAAAGGCGCGGCAACGTGGTTGTCGGAACTGATCTGGCGGGACTTCTACTTCATGGTCCTCGCGCACCATCAGCGCATCGCGAAAGGCGCGTCGTTCAAACCGGAATACGAGCATTTGCGCTGGGAAAAAGGCCCCTCGGCCGACGCAGCGTTCGCCGCCTGGTGCGACGGCCGCACCGGCTATCCGCTCGTCGATGCCGCGATGCTGCAGTTGAACCGGACCGGCTATATGCACAACCGCCTGCGCATGGTTACGGCGAGCTTCCTCGCGAAGGATCTCGGCATTGACTGGCGGCTCGGTGAGCGCTACTTCGCCGAGCTGCTGAACGACTTCGATTTCTCGGCCAACAACGGCGGCTGGCAGTGGGCCGCCTCGACCGGCTGCGACGCGCAGCCCTACTTCCGCATTTTCAATCCAGTCACGCAATCCGAAAAATTCGACCCCGACGGACGCTTTATCAAACGATATCTACCCCAGCTCGCCAGGTTGCCGGCAAAATGGATTCACGCGCCGTGGCTGGCGGGCGCGGAGCGGCTCGCGGAGTTCGGCGTGGTGCTAGGCGGGAATTATCCCGAGCCGATCGTCGATCACGCACAGGCCCGCGAGCGCACACTGGCTAGATACGGAAAGTGAGTGCCCGCTCACATCATTGAATAAGAAGATCTGGAGGGATGGAGATGCGCCGTCTGCCGTCGCTGCTCGTGTTTCTGATTCTGACGCTGGCGGCCGGCTGGGCCGCGAGTCTGTCGCTGCCGGACGCGTGGTACACGAGCCTGGAAAAACCCGCGTTCAATCTGCCGAACTGGGTTTTCCCGCCGGTGTGGATCGTGCTCTACGTGCTGATGGCGTTTTCCGCGTGGCGCGTGTGGAAGCGCGACGGCCCAAGTGCGGCGATCGTACTGTGGGTTGTGCAGCTTCTATTCAACGCTGCGTGGATGTGGCTGTTTTTCGGCCTGCATCGGCCGGAAATGGCGCTGATCGACATCTTGATCTTGCTGCTGCTGATCGTGATGCTGACGTATGTGTTCTGGCGGCGCGATCGCCTCGCGGGCGTTCTGCTCGTGCCGTACGTCGTGTGGGTCGCGTATGCAGCGCTATTGAACTACGCGTTGTGGCAGCTGAATCCGGCTGCTTAGCCGTAGTGCTGGCTCATCCACGACGGCGCGCGCACGTTCGATTCCTGATCGAGCTTGCGCATACGGAATTCGAGGTCGTAGAGATCGGTCGCTTCAGCCAGATAAGCGTCAGCGCGCTCTTTTGCGAGTTGGTCAGGCGACTTGGTCAAAAACAGGAACAGGCGGCTGAGCAGATACATGGTTCACCTCGGCAATGATAGTTAGGCGTTTACGCCTAAGGGATAACCCGTATTATAGGGAAAACCCTGAGTCCGTGCCACTATTCATTTTCGAGGTGTTGCTCGGACGTCACCGACCGGCCGACGATGCCGCCAATCCTTCCGCGATGCGACCCGCGTCCGTGCGACGCTGATGCCGGAAAAACTCCCACAGCATGGCGCTCGCGTCCGGACCCTTGGACGAATGAAACGGCAGCGCATCGTCGCCGCCGGCCCATGCGTGGCCGAGCCCCTGCACGCGACATACCCGCACCACACGCCGCCCGCCGCGCAGATAATCGCGCACCACGACGCCATTTTTGCGATCTTCGCGCGTCTCGCCGGCTTTGCGCGCGCCGTTTACGTCGATGAGCCGGTTCAGACGCACGAACTGTGCCGCCAACTGGTCCGCGTTGACCGGCGCGACCACATGGTCGGCGTCGCCGTGGATGATCAATGCCGGCATGCCCGGGTACTGCGCGACGTTCGTCGTTTCATCGACGAGTTCGACCGGCTCGCGACGCGCGCCACGCCGCATCACGTCCATCGCGGTAATGCCGGAGCGGGCCTCGCCGAAGGCAGGGCCGGAATGCAGCGCGACAGCGGCGAAATGCTGCGGATACTTGACGGCCAACAGCGCCGTCAGCCCCGCGCCCGCCGAAATCCCCGCCAGGTACACACGCTCGCGGTCAAAGCCATGCTGCTCGATCAGCGCATCCACCAGCGATACGACCGCACGCGCTTCCGCGCCGCCCGCGTTGTCGCCGGCGTCGTACCAATGCCAGCAGCGGTGCGAGTGCGCGTGCTTCGATTGCTCGGGGTAGACGACCGCGAAGCCGTAGCGGTCGGCGAGCAGGTTCATGCGCGTGCCTTCGGCGAACTCGTCGATCGACTGCGTGCAGCCGTGCAGCATCACGACGAGCGGCATCGCCTCGTGCGCGTGCCCGGACGGTATATAGAGCCCGTACTGCAGATGATTGACCAGCCGGCCCGGTGCGGCCGGCGCGGAATGGAACGAGCGCGTCCACGCCCCGCTCGCCCATGCGGCAGCGCGTGGACGCACGCGCGACTCGCGCGGCGCTTCGCGTTTCGCGGGCGCGCGCAGCGCGGCAGTCGGCTTCAGTGGATGAGCCTTGCTCGACGGTTTGGCGGTAGCGGCGCGAGCCGGTCGCGCCTGTGCTCGCTTGGCGGTTTTTTGCGCGTGCTCGGTTTGGATCGCGAGCAGGCGCTTGAAACCGCGCAGCCAGATTTTCGACAGGCTTTTTGCCATCGGCGATAACCTCGCTAAAGGGACAAATGCGGACCGCAGATACTGCGGAAAGAAGGAGTTGTGCAATGCACAATAACATCATTCTTCCTGCGTTGCTGAACACCGGGAACGCTCTTCGCGCCGATTTCAGCCACCGCGAACCTTGCCGGCGGCCTGTCGTCAAACTACGTCGATAGCTGTTCGGCAGCCCACACTTCGGCGTGCAAAAGCGCTCCGCGCCGCGAGACCGTTCACCCGACACCCGACTATACTGGCGGTTGATCTCCCGACGTGTCGATCCGGGCCGCATCGGCGTTTCATGCCGGCTGCGCGCCGATTTCCACCAACCCGATTTCACGCGACCCGGTCGCGCTTCGCCCATGCCCGATTTACCGATCCACCTGTGGTATTCGATCACCAGCCTCGGCGGCGCCGGCTTGACGCTGCCGCTCGCGTTCGCCATAGCGCTGTGGTTGGCGGTCGGCTACTCGTGGCGGCTCGCGGCCTGCTGGCTCGCGCTGCTGGGTACGGCGATCGGCGTCGTGACCGTGACGAAGCTCGCCTTCCTCGGCTGGGGCGTCGGCGTGCGCGAGTTCGATTTCACCGGCGTCAGCGGTCACTCCATGCTGTCCACGGCCGTCTATCCGGTCGCGCTATTTTTGATGCTATTGCCCGCGCGCCGCGCCATCCGGCTGCTCGGCGTGCTTGCGGGGCTTGCCGCTGGGCTGGCGGTGGGTTTGTCGCGCGTCGTGTTGAGCGCGCATTCGCCGTCCGAAGCGGTGACTGGCTGCCTCGTCGGCGCGCTTGCCGCGCTCGTGTTCGTGCGGATCGCGTGGAATGCGGAAGCGGACCGGCTATCGGCGCTGCCGGTCGCCGTCAGCATGATGGTGCTCGCATTCTTGATGCACGGCGTGCACGTGCCCACGCAGCGCTGGGTCACGCATATTGCGTTGAAGGTGTCCGGCCACGACCGGCCGTTCATCCGCGCAACATGGCGGTCCACCCGCATCATTCGACCGTCGGCCGCGCCGCTGTCGCAAACGCGCAATACGCTCGAGCCCATGCGCAGGTCGGACATCTGAACGCTGCGCCGGCCCTTCCGGCGCGTTTTCGAGCTTCCTTTTACAGTTTCGTAACACTTCGCTTGCGCTCGCGCTATGCGTGAAGCGCAACGCCGAATCGGTCGTTTCGCCCACCGCTATAACCGCGCATATATTACGATAGAGTTTTTAAGCCACTGCTTCCCGTTCTGGTCCGACTTCAGGTCCTCCATGACCCTCTCTCGCCATCTGAAGCAATACGCGCTGTGCGTCGCAGCCGCCGCCTCCGTCATGGTCAGCGTGAATGCGCACGCCGATGAACTGGTGGTTTCGGCCGCCGCCAGCCTGACCAATGCGTTCAAGGCGGTCGGCGACGCATTCGAGCAGCAGCATCCAGGCACCAAGGTTCTCCTGAACTTCGGCGCGTCCGACGTGCTGATGCAACAGATCGTCAAAGGCGCGCCTGTCGACGTTTTCGCGTCCGCCGATCAGAAGGCAATGGACAAGGCCGCCGCCGAAAAGGTGATCGTGCCGGCGACGCGCCGCGACTTCGCCGCCAACTCGCTGGTGCTGATCGTACCGGCCGACAGTCATCTCGCGCCCGCCAACCTCAACGCGCTGACGACCGCGAACGTCAAGCGCGTCGCATTCGGCGATCCGGCCTCGGTGCCGGTCGGCCGCTACACGCAGGGCGCGCTGCAGGCCGCGGGCGTGTGGGACGCGGTCAACGCGAAGGCGGTGCTTGCGTCGAACGTGCGTCAGAGCCTCGATTACGTCGCGCGCGGCGAAGTCGACGCCGGTTTCGTGTTCGGCACCGACGCCGCGATCATGCCCGACAAGGTCAAGGTCGCGATGAGCCTGCCGACGCAAACGCCGATCACCTATCCGATTGCGCAGGTCGAAGGCAGCCATCACGCGGCCGACGCTCGGGCATTTATCGACTTCGTGCTGTCGCCGGCCGGCCAGGCGGTGCTCGGGAAATACGGCTTCAGGCCGGCGCATTGATTCACAGGAGAGCACGCGCTCATGGAACAGGCCTGGGTTCCGCTGCTGCTGTCGCTGAAGGTCGCGGGCTGGGCCACCGCGCTCAATCTCGTGCTCGGCGTCGCGGTGGCGCTCGGTCTGTCGCGCTGGCGCTCCGGCGCGCGCGACGTGATCGATTCGCTGCTGATGCTGCCGCTGGTGCTGCCGCCCACCGTGCTCGGCTACTACCTGCTCGTGCTGCTCGGCCGACGTGGCGTGATCGGCGCGTGGCTCGACCGCTTCGACATCCAGCTCGTCTTCACGTGGCAGGGCGCGGTGATCGCGTCGACGGTGGTCGCGTTTCCGCTCGTGCTGAAGTCGGCGCGCGCCGCCTTTGAAGGCGTTGATCCGCAGTTGGAGCACGCGGCGCGCACGCTCGGGATCAGCGAGGGCGCGGTGTTTTTCCGCGTGACGCTGCCGCTCGCGGCGCGCGGCATCCTCGCCGGCGGCCTGCTCGCGTTCGCGCGCGCGCTCGGCGAATTCGGCGCGAC
This sequence comes from Paraburkholderia sp. BR13439, assembly GCF_040948805.1. Taxonomy (NCBI): domain Bacteria; kingdom Pseudomonadati; phylum Pseudomonadota; class Betaproteobacteria; order Burkholderiales; family Burkholderiaceae; genus Paraburkholderia; species Paraburkholderia sp. BR13439. Next base: position 75,729 of record NZ_JBFPKN010000004.1, read on the forward strand.
GCTGATGGTCGCAGGCAATCTGCCGGGCCGCACGCAGACACTGTCGGTCGCGGTCTATTCGGCGGTGCAGGCCGGCGACGACAGCACCGCCAACTTCCTCGTGCTCGTGACCTCGGTCGCGTGCGTGACGATCCTGCTGCTCGCGGGACGCCTCGTGCCGCAGCACACGCTTCTGAGAGCCCGCTGACATGCCGCTCAACGTCGCCATCCGCAAGACTTTCGAGACCGCCGAGCGGCGCTTCACGCTCGACATCGCGTTCAGCGCGAACACGCAGCGGCTCGTGCTGTTCGGACCTTCGGGGGCGGGTAAGAGCCTGACCTTGCAGGCGATCGCCGGCTTGCTGCGTCCCGATGAAGGGACCATCACCCTGCACGGCACCACCTTGTTCGATAGCGAGGTCGGCATCGATCAGAAGCCGCAGGCGCGCAAGATCGCTTATCTGTTTCAGGACTACGCGCTGTTTCCGCATCTGAACGTGCGGCAGAACATCGGCTTTGGGTTGCACCGGGGCTGGCTCAATCCGCGTGCGCGCGGCGCGCACTCGGAGGTCGACTACTGGCTCGACGCGCTCGAATTGAGGGGCGTGGCGGGCAATCATCCCGCGCAACTGTCGGGCGGTCAGAAGCAGCGGGTCGCGCTCGCGCGCGCGCTGGTTTCGCAGCCGCGCCTGCTTCTGCTCGACGAGCCGTTTTCCGCGCTGGATAGCCAGTTGCGCCAGCGCATGCGGCGCGAGCTATCGGACTTGCAAACGCGGCTCGATATTCCGATGGTGCTGATCACGCACGATCCCGACGACGTTGCCGCATTCGGCGATCAGGTCGTGCAGATCAGCGACGGCCGGGGCCGCGAAGATCATCCTTTTACCGGGTATGCGCGCAGCGAGGCGTCATCTCGTTGAGCGGGTGGCTTGGCGTCCTTTGCGGCCTGGCTTGCGCCTCCACTACGCCCCGGCAACCCTCAATCCTTCACGCCGAGTATCACGCTCGACGCCTTGAACACCGCGACCGCGCTCGCGCCCTCCTGCAAACCGAGCGTGTCGACGCTGCCATTGGTGACGATCGCGGTGATCACCGCGCCGCCTTCGAGCCCGAGCGACACTTCCGCGTTGACCGCACCACGCTTCACGCTCTGCACGGTGCCGCGCAACTGATTGCGCGCCGATAACTTCAACGGCGCATCGCCATCGCCGTCACCCGCTACGAGCAGCACGACCCACGACGCCTTGACCAGCGCAAACGCCGCCACGCCGACCGCGAGCCCGAGCGCTTCGGTGCTCTCGTGCGTGAGCACGGCGACGATCGTGTGGCCGCCGGGCAGCGCGAGCGACACTTCGTCGTTGACGGTGCCGCGCTCGATCGCCGACACCGTGCCGTAGAACTGATTGCGCGCGCTCGTCTTCACGCCGATGCGGCCGATCAGGTCCCAGTCCGTCGCGAAGCCCTCGCCGATCGCCGCGCCGGCGCGTTCGAGAAAGCGCCGATGCTCGCGCTCGACCGCGCGAAACGTGTCGATCAGTTTCACCGCGCGCGGCGTCAGCGTCGTGCCGCCGCCGCCCTTGCCACCGGTCAGACGCACGACGAGCGGCTCGCCGGCGAGGTTGTTCATCGTATCGACGGCATCCCACGCACCTTTGTAGCTGATGCCGACCGCCTTCGCCGCGCTCGTGATCGAGCCGGTCTCGCCGATCGCCGCGAGTAGCGCGATACGGGCGGCGCCGCCGAGCGTCTGGGTGCCGGCTTGAAACCAGACGGAGCCGGCGAGTTCGAGGGCGTCGCGCGGAGGATCGGGGCGGTCGGTGGTCATGGCGGACAGCGGTCGAAAGTACGTGGTAGGGCGGAAAATCATTATAGCGACGCGCTCTTGCGCCGCTCGGCGCTGCGCTTGCCGATCACCACGGCACGACTCTGCCGAGGTAGTCGAGGTAATGTAAACCGGCGCGGCCTTGGTAAGCGTCGATCGTGCTGACCAGGTTCGGGATGCTTTCTTCGATGCTCAGACGCGCGTCCGGCCCGCCCAGATCGGTTCGCACCCAGCCGGGCGCCATCAGCAGCAAGGTTTTGGTGTCGCTTCGATGACGCGCGGCAAAACTGCGCATGAACATATTCAGCGCGGCCTTGCTGCCGCGATAGACCTCGTAGTTGCCGTTCTCGTTGTTGGCGACGCTGCCCTGCCCCGACGACATCACGCCGATCGTGCCGCTCGGCCGGACGAGATCCTGCAGCGCCTCGACGACCCGCATCGGACTCAATGCGTTTGTCACCAGCACGCGCACGAATTCGTCGGTCGATACATCCGCGATCGTTTCACGATCGTCGTTCTTGACGCCGGCATTCACGAACAGCATGTCGATCGGGCGACCTTCGAGGCGGCCGCGCAGCGCGGCGACCTGTTCGGGAATCGTGATGTCGACCGTCTCGACTTCGAGTGCTGCATGTGACGCCTTCGCAAGCTGAAGGAGCCTGGTCGTAGAGTTTTGCCTGCCGGTGGCGATGACTCGCCAGCCGCGCTTCAGATACTCCTCGACCATCGCGAAGCCGAGGCCGCGCGAAGCACCGATCAGAAGCACGGTTTTTTGCTGGGTTGCGGGTTGCATGGAGCGTTTCCTGTCGATGGACTCGGGTTGAGACCGGTCAACGAAATATAGTCACGCGCGAAATCGTCGACAATGAACAAGCGCCCAAATCAGGAGACCGCGCGATGTCGCCTTCTCGTGAATACTGGTTCCCGGCCAAACGCTATGGCTGGGGCTGGGGCTTTCCCGTGCGCTGGCAAGGATGGGTGACGCTGCTCGCGTATTTCGTGTTGCTCGGAGTGGTCGTTTTCCGGGTTCAACCCGTGGGGCATCCGCTCACGTTCGCGTTGCTGGTCGCGCTATTAACCGCGGCCCTCACGGTCGTGTGCTGGCTGAAGGGCGAGCCGCCGCGCTGGCGGTGGGGTAAGGACTAGCCGGCCCGCTCCGTCACCGGATTCACGGAAATATTGGTTCGACGCGCGCAAGCCATTGCCACGCCAAACGCCGCCAGAGAAACCAGTGACACCAACAGCACAGCCCACTCCACTGAAAAATAGCTCTGCCCGATTGTCCAGATCATCGCGGCTGAAATCGGCGCGACGCCCTTTGCAATATTGGACGGCGTAGAAAGCAGCCCGTTGATCGCGCCAAATCCTTCGACCCACATTACGTCCTGCACAATCGTTCCACGCAGGATGGTCATCATGCCGTTCGCTCCGCCGTAGATCAGCGCGAAAACGATCAGCAGCACGGGCGATGCCCCGGCAATCAGCAGGATCACCACCGACACCGGAAAAGCGGTCATGATGACCAAGCCGACGATCTTCGGAGAGACGTTGCGTCCAAATGCGAACCACAGAACACGCGCGAGAACCTGAGCCGGCCCGATGAGCGCCATCGTCAACAGGATGGTGGACTGTTGGACATGACGCTCGGCCATCAGCGGAACAAGGTGAAAGGTCAACGCCGCGAACGTGACGTAGTAGGCGGTAAAGCACACCGCGAGCGCCCAGAACACCGGTGAGCGTAGCGCGCGCCGGGTGGACGCGGCGTTCACCGCCTTGACCGCGCCCTTGTCGACCGCGGCAGCATGGCGCGCGTCGTTTCCGCGGATCGCCAGTGCGTGAATGGGTAGGCATACGCAAAGATTGATCGCCGCTAGCGCGAGCAGCGCGTGACGCCACCCCAGCAGATTGATGAGCAACTGCGTGAGCGGAATGAATGCGGTGCTCGCGAATCCAGCGACAAGGGTTATCAGCGTGATCTTCGTGCGGAAGCTGCCCGGATAATTTCGCGTGATCACTGCGAAAACCGGGTCGTACAGCGTGGCCGCCATCGAGATGCCGAGGCCCACCCATGCGACGAATAGCATCGCCAGGCTGTTTGCCTGCGACCACATCACGAGCATTGCGGATGCGAGCAGCGATCCCCCCACCATGACGGCCCGGCCGCGACCGCGGTCGATCCACGTGCCGACCGGATACGCAGCCAGCCCGGACACGAGCAACCCGACAGACAGCGCCGCGTTGGTCGATGTCCGGCTCCAACCGAGCGCATGTTCCATCGGTACGACAAAGAGCGAGAACGCGTAGTAGATCGCTCCCCACGAAACGAGTTGCGCGGTGGCTAGTGCCCACGTCGCGATCGAACCTCGATCCTGCTGCTGCGCGAACGCTGTCACTTCTTATGCCCCCGTTGTGCCCCGGTTTGCCCTGAATTAACGCTGCCTGTTAAGGCGCCGCGCAACATGCCTTCTCCGCGACCGGCACCGATGTAGGCGCACAGCAAGAACTCTTGCTGCCGTCATACCCGCTCGCGTTACGGTCGGTACTGCATACACCCGTTTCCGGCAGTTCCAGTTCGACGCGACGCGCGGCCTCGATGTCGCCCGCGAGCCAGGCTGCAATGGAGCGCACCTGTTCGTAGCCCGTCGCCATCAGAAAGGTCAGAGCGCGGCCATAGCTGACCATCCCGGCGATGTAGAGTCCCCTGTCGGGCTGCGCCAGTATCTCGGCGCCATGCGGCCGCACCGTGCCGCATGAATGGAAATTCGGATCGATCAGCGGGGCGAGGGCGCGAGGGCATTCCAGCGCCGCGTCGAGATCGAGACGCACTTCGCGCAGGATCTGCAACTCCGGCCGAAGCCCCGTCGCTACGATCAGTTCGTCGACTTCGACGGCACGCCCGTCAGCGTCCCGAACCTCGAGGGCACTACCGTTCAGCCTGATTTCGTCGACGGCAAACGGCATCAGCAGTTCGATGCGACCCGCGTTGACCAGTTGCTCGAGCCGCTGACCCAGTGCGCCGCGCTCCGGCAACTGGTCAGCGTCGCCCCCGCCGTAGACCTGACCTGGCTGCGAGCGTCGCATCGCCCAGACGAGCGTCGCGCCAGGCTCCTGCGTTGCCAGCTTGGCGAGGTCGATCAGCGTGCCGATAGCCGAGTGTCCAGAGCCGATGACCAACACCTTTTTGCCCGCGTAACGGCTACGGTCTGAGCCCAGAACGTCGGGCATGCCGTAACGGATATGTCCGTGAGCCGCCTTTTCGCCGATAGCCGACAATCCGGACGCGCCAGCCGGAGCCGGATTCCCCCACGTGCCGGTCGCAACGATGACGGCGCCCGCAACGAAGCGCCCTTCTTCGCCATTGCGTCCCTCGAAGCGGATTTCGAACGGCTGCTGCTCGCGCTGCGCGTTCTTGACCTTACCCGTGCGAATTCGGGCGATACCAGTGACGCGCGTGCCAAGACGCAGGCAACCAGCAATCTCAGGGGTGCGGGCGAGCGGCAGCAGATACTGCTCCGCCAGTTCCCGTCCGGTCGGATAGGCGTCAGCGTCAGGTGCCGACCATCCTTGCCGTTCGAGCAACGCACGCGAAGCGCGGTCGATGTTGTACTGCCACGACGAAAACATATGAACATGGCCCCAGGCCAGCGGCGCAGCGCCTACCGTCTCTTCCGCTTCGAAGATGACCGGATTCAACCCTTGCTGGATCAGATGAGCGGCCGCAGCGAGACCAACGGGGCCTCCACCAATGATCGCGACAGGCAGAGACGAGTCGAACTGTTGTTTGGAACCCTGGGGCGCAGGGGCGCTCTTCGGGCGGCAGCATGAAGACACGGCTAACTCCTGAGTGGGTAGTTTCTATGTAATCGAGAGCACAGTGATTGCGTATGGCGGAGTCAGTGGCCGGTCTGATTCACACGCTTCGACAGTTCCGCGGCGCTTTCCTTGCGCTCGCTGTATCTGTCGACCAGATACGGGCCGATGTCGCGGGTCAGCAATGTGAACTTGACCAGTTCCTCCATTACATCCACGACCCGGTCGAAATAGGCGGAAGGCTTCATGCGCCCCGCCTCGTCAAACTCCAGGAACGCCTTCGCGACAGACGACTGGTTGGGAATGGTCAACATGCGCATCCAGCGCCCGAGGACACGCATCTGGTTCACCGCGTTGAAGGACTGCGATCCTCCGCTCACCTGCATGACGGCAAGCGTTTTTCCCTGCGTCGGACGGACAGCCCCGACCGAAAGCGGAATCCAGTCGATCTGCGACTTCATGATCCCGGTCATCGCACCGTGGCGCTCAGGCGAGCACCAGACCATGCCCTCCGACCATTGCACCAGCTCTCTTAGTTCGGCCACCTTCGGGTGGGTATCGGGTGCATCGTCCGGCAGCGGCAGACCGCTCGGGTCAAACGTGCGTACCTCGGCGCCCATCGCCGTGAGCAAACGCGCGGCTTCTTCCGTCAGCAAGCGGCTGAACGAACGCTCGCGAAGCGAGCCATAGAGCAGCAGGAAACGCGGTGGATGAGTCGATGCGGTCGCGGGCCGCAACTGGTCGATGTCGGGCACGCGAAACAGCGCCGCGTCGAGTTGGGGTAGATCAACTATGCGGTCAGACACGTTTGTCCTTGGTTCATGTACTTTCTCCGGTGCCGCTCAGGCACATTCGTACCAGGTCCTGGAACAGTTCACGACGCGCACTACGACCAGCATCACCGGCACTTCGACGAGCACGCCGACCACGGTTGCGAGCGCAGCACCCGATTCGAAGCCGAACAGACCAATCGCGGTCGCGACAGCCAGCTCGAAGAAGTTGGATGCTCCGATCAGCGCGGACGGGCAGGCAATGTTGTGCTTTTCACCAACCGCACGATTGAGCCAGTACGCAAGGGCCGAGTTGAAAAACACCTGGATCAGGATCGGAACAGCCAGCAGCACGATGACCAGCGGCTGCCTGATGATCGCCTCCCCCTGGAACGCGAACAGCAGCACGAGCGTCACCAGCAGCGCCGTGATGGACCAGGGGCCCAGTTTCGCCATGAACGCGTCGAATATCTGCGGCCCCTTTGCGAGCAGCGCCTTCCGCAAGATCTGCGCGAGGATGACCGGAATGACGATGTAGAGCACGACGGACGTGAGCAGCGTCGCCCACGGCACCGTAATGGCCGACATGCCAAGCAGCAGCCCGACCAGTGGCGCAAAGGCGATGATCATGATGCTGTCGTTCAACGCGACCTGCGACAGCGTAAACAACGGATCGCCACCAGTCAGCCTGCTCCAGACGAACACCATCGCCGTGCACGGCGCCGCGGCCAGCAAGATCAGCCCGGCGACATAGCTATTGAGCTGGTCGGCGGGCAACATGGGCGCGAACAGATTCTTGACGAACAGCCAGCCCAGAAATGCCATCGAGAACGGTTTGACGAGCCAGTTCACGAAAAGCGTGACGCCGATCCCCTTAACGTGCTGGCGGACCTCATGCAGTGAGCCGAAATCGACCTTGATGAGCATCGGGATGATCATCACCCAGATCAGCAGTCCGACCGGGAGGTTGACGTGTGCGTATTCCATCCGCCCGATGCGCTGAAAGACGCCGGGAAAGATCTGGCCCAGCACGATCCCGACGACGATGCACAGTGCGACCCAGACGGTCAGATATCGCTCGAAGAAAGTGATGGCGGGCCTCGACGCTTGTGTCGGCGACGCGATGCTTGGTGTATTCATTCGACTGTTCGACGGAAATCAGCTTTGCTGGATGCGGTTCAGGGCTTGCTGAAGCTCGGCATTGTTCAAGGTATCCAGGGGCAATGCCAGAAGTTGCAGCATGCGATAGCCAATCGCCTCGCGCGTCAGCTCGAACGCCTGCCGTTTGCCTTCGTCGCCCCCCGGTGCATTGGACGGGTCGGCGTATCCCCAATGCACCTTGACGGGACTACCGGGCCAGTACGGACACTCCTCCGCCGCAGCGCTGTCGCACACCGTGATCACCACGCGCATTTGCGGAGCGCCTTGCGCCACGAACTCATCCCAGCTTTTACTGCGATACCCCGCTGTATCGATACCCGCGTTCGTGAGCGCTTCCAGAGCGAATGGGTTAAGGCGGCCGCTCGGCGCGCTGCCTGCGCTATAGGCGCGCACATCCTTGCCAAGCTTTTGGGCCCAATGATTGAGCATGCCTTCGCCCAGCACGCTGCGCGCCGAGTTGTGGGTGCAGAGGATCAGAACATTCGTGGTCATGACGGCGTTCCGGTCATTGTTTGCCGCTGCAGACGTTAGGAACATCGCCCGCGGCGCAGGATGCGCCGGCACAGCAGTTCTCCGTAAGAAAACCGATCAGGTCAGTCATCGCGTCGAAATTTGCCGTGTAAATGACGAAGCGTCCGTCCTGACGAGACTTCACCAGGTCGGCGTGAGACAGGTCCTTCAGGTGGAACGACAGGCTCGACGGAGCAAGACCCAACTGTTGGCCGATTTCGCCGGCGGGCATGCCTTCGCGGCCCGCGACAACCAGAAGACGGAAGATCGCGAGTCGCGAGTCATGGGCAAGCGCGCCGAGCGCACGGACAGCAAGGTTCGGGTTCATGGACGGAGCATACGTCAATGGCTTCGACATTTCAAGATTTGTGGAAATATCGATCGTGATGCTCGACGGATCGGGAGAACAAGGGTGGGTGGCGACTTCGCTGTGCATAGCGCCCAGTCAGCGCTAAAGCGGCGGGCGTCCCATGTGAGCCATCTGCGCCCGCCCAATGCGTGGCTACAACGGGGAGGCGTACTGCGCAATCCCATTCCCAAACGACCAGTTCTCCTTCTCGACCTCGACGAGATTGATGAACACATCCTCGGGCCGCACGCCGGGCGACTTGCCGAGTTCATCGACGATGCGCCGGTACAGCGCCTTCTTCTGCTCGACCGAGCGGGTGTTGCTGACGGTCAGCTGGATCACGACGAGATCGTCGCCGCGCTCGATATTCTGGTATTGCCGGTCGTAGATCATGTTGTCGGCGGTGTGCTCGGTGATCAGCATGAACATGTCGTCCTTCGGCACGTTGAACGTGTCCACCAGCGAGCGCTGAATACTGGCGGTCAGCGCTTGGCGGTAGTCGGCCGGCTTGCCGGCGCGCAGTGAGATTCGGGTGAGCGGCATGACGGGCTCCTTGTTGCGGTGTTGGGTTGAACACAGCTTAGGCGCGCTAGATCATAATAAACAGATATCCATGCCTATTTCATCCATTTCCATCTGAAATGAAAGTCCTCGATCTCGATGCGGTGCGGGCCTTCGTGCTGGTCGCCGATCTGCGCAGCTTCACGCGCGCCGCCGACGCGCTCGACACCACCCAATCGGCCGTCAGCCTGAAGCTGAAGCGACTGGAGGCGCACCTTGGCAAGCAGTTGCTGGAGCGCACTCCGCGCGTCGTGCGTCTGTCCGCCGACGGTCACGCGTTTCTCGGCGCCGCGCGCGAGTTGCTGAACGCGCACGAGCGCGCGCTCGGCGCGCTATCGGTGGAGCGGCGCCGGCTCGTGCTCGGGCTCAGCGAGCACGTCGCGGGGCCTGATCTGCCGCACCTGCTGGCCCGGCTCAACGCGCACGATCCGGGTCTGGTGGTCGAGTTGCACATGGGCACGTCGGCGGCGCTGCTCGCGCAGTTCGACGAACGCCGGCTCGATGCGGCGATCGTCCGCTACGGCGCCGACGAACCACCGCGCGACGACGCGCAGACGCTGTTCAGCGAACCGCTCGGCTGGCTCGCGACGCCGACGTGGCTGCCGCGACTCGATGAGCCGCTGGCGCTCGCGCTATTGAGCCCGCCATGTAACGTGCGCGACGTCGCGCTGCGCACGCTCACAGCGGCGGGGGTCGCATGGCAGGAGGTGTTTGTGGGTGGTGGTGTCGCGGCGGTGGGCGCGGCCGTGGCCGCCGGGCTCGCCGTGTCCCCGCTCGCGCGCCGGGTTGCGCCGGGCGGTCTGCTCGACGTCGGCGCGCGGCTCGGCCTGCCGGCACTGCCGGAATCGCGTGTGACGCTGCATTCGCGCGTGCGCGAGGCTCGCTCGGCGGAAACGCTGCGGCTGCTCGCAAACGGCCTCGCCGCGGCGTGACACGGCGACCGATGCCGGACCACGCCGCACCGCTCGAAGCGGCCTCAGTGGATGATCGGCGGCAGCGAACCGCTGCTGGCAGTCGCCGGATTGGGCGCGGAGCCCATCGGCGCGATGTCGCTAACGTTTGCGGACGTATCCGGCGAAGTCTGCACCGCGGGCCTGACCGGATTCGCACGGGAAACCGCCGGCTTGGCCGCGACTTTGTCCACGTGCGGACGCGCGGCGTGAGCTGCCGCGAAATCGGCATGCACGACCTTGCTTGGAGCCGGTTTCGCGTGCGCCAGTTGTACATGCGGCTGCGCGTGCTTCGCGGCCCGCGCGGTCACGGTGGCGTGCGACCGGTTCTGGCTCGAGGCCGCGACTTTCACGCCGCCGCCATGCCCCGCGAGCTTGCCGCCGTGGCCCGCGCCGGCCGATGCGACATGAGGCACCGCGTGCCGGACACTGGTAGCCTGCTGCGCATGCGCACCGACCTTGGACTTGACGCCGCTCCGCGTGGCCGCCTTCACCTTCACCTTCGCCGCTCCGGGCTTGTTCCGCGCGTGCGCCTGCCTGGTAACGTGTCCGCTCGCCTCCGGCGGATTCCATACTTCCGCATAACCGGCGGCCAACGCCGCCTCCGACACACACCACACGGCCAGCGCCGCTGCCACTGCTCGAACCCGCATCTGCTGCTCTCCTGATCGACGACTGCCAAAACGAGCCGGGATTATATTCTCTTGCAAAAATCCATTTATGGACTAATATCATTAAAAAGTACACATAGGGACTTACCCGAAATGGCTCACGCTGCCCGAATTTCCTCGTCCGAGGCATCGCCGCGACGATCGCTTTCCGAACCCACGCTGACGCAAATGTCCGCGGCGGGTCTGCGTGCGTTCTTCAACATCGCGCGCGACTGGGACCTGAGCGCAGACGAGCAGATCGTGCTGCTCGGCAAGCCCGGCCGCTCGACGTTCTTCAAGTGGAGGGCGACGCCCGAGACCGCGCGACTCAGCCACGACACGCTGGAGCGACTGTCGCTGCTGCTCGGCATCTACAAGGCGCTGCAGATTCTGCTGCCGCAGCCGAGCGCCGCCGACACCTGGGTCAAACGCCCCAACAGCGCGCCGCCGTTCGGCGGCAAACGCGCGCTGGACCGCATGCTGGCGGGCAACATCAGCGATCTCGTGGCCGTGCGCCAGTATCTCGACGCAATGCGAGGCGGCTGGGCGTGACAAAACCGCAATGGCAGGACCGCTGGACCAGCGCCGCGCTCGACTGGACGCCCGCGTATCGTGTGATTCCGACGCGCTTTCCGGCCATCAACCTGTTCGACCGCGTCGCGTCGCCGGAAGATTTCGAAGCGCTGTACGCGCTCGAAGCGATGACCAACGACCGACTGCGCACCGAAATCGGCGAACTCGATCTGGTGCCGCGCGAGGAGCGCCGCTTCGGGCCGGGCTACGGGCCGATCATGGCCGCGCTTACGCATCTGAATCCGCTTGGCAGCCGCTTTTCCGACGGCACGTATGGGGTGTTCTACTGTGCGCGTTCACGCGAGACGGCGATCGCCGAAACGCGCTATCACACCGGTCAGTTCCTCAAAGCGACCGCCGAGCCGCCGATGCGTCAGCAGATGCGTCTTTACACGGTAGTCGCGCAAGGCGGCGTGGTCGACTTGCGTCGCGACCCCGAGCTCGATGAAGCCGTGCTATCGCCCGACGACTACGTTGCCGGCCAGGCGCTCGGGCGCGCGGTTCGCGAGGCGGGCGCGCCGGGCATCGTCTATCCGTCGGTGCGCGACAGCGCCGGCGAATGCCTCGCGGCGTTCCGCACGACGCTGCTGCGCGACTGCCATCACGCGGCATACCTCGAATACAACTGGAACGGCACGAGCGTGGATATGGTGTTCGAGTTGAACCAGGTCGGGTGACAGAGGAGCGGCGCAGCCGCGTGGCGACTTCAGCCGCTCAAGGCAAGGCCAGTTCCGCCGCGCCTTCCGCGCGAGCGGCCTCGACCGAGATCGACCAGCGACGCAGCGCCTGCGGCTGCACGATCGTCAGCGTGCCGTCCGGCCCGAACGCGCCGGTATCGATGAACACCTGCGAGCCGATCTGCGTGATGTCGCGTACCGGCGTATGGCCGCAATAGGTCAGCGACAGGCCGCGCTGCCGCAGCGGATCGCCGTGACCGAGCGCGAGCTCGCGACCCCACAGCAATTGCTGGCGCGTTTCGGCCGAATAATTGCCCGCGTCGAGATCGGCATCCGAGCCGAAAAATTCGGCGTGCAGAACGTTGAAGCGCGTCTTGCCGCTGCCGATCACGCGCACGAGCGGCAGCGTGCGCAGATGCTCGGCGTAGTAACGCAGACGTTCGTCGGGCACGTCGGCCGCCCACGCGCCGCCGATGCCGTACCACCACTGCCGCCGCAAGCGGCCGTCGGCGACCGCGCACAGCGCGTCTTCGTGATTGCCGAGCACCGCATAGAACCACGGCTTCGCGAGCAGCGCGAGCGCCTGCTCCGAGTGCTCGCCCCGATCGACCAGGTCGCCGACCGAAAACAACCGGTCGCACGTCGGATCGAACGCGATCTGACGCAGCAGGTAGCGCAACGCATCGACGCAACCGTGCAGATCGCCGACCACGAAATCGCGGCCGGCCTCGTTGGCGTCGTGATGTTGAACGAAGTTGGCGGGAGTGGCATTCATCTCATCATGATAATGCCGCCGACGCGCCCGCGTATGCGGGGTGCCTATCGTATCCGCACGCGTCATCGAGCAAGAAAGACATCGAACGACGCAAAAACGACGCTGAAACGACGCATTTGCGGTATGCGTTACCGGAATTGCATATTTTCGCGAGTCACTCCTGCCGCGGCGCCCGAGTCGCCTCGCCTGCTATTGCAGCGTGCGCAGCTTCGCCACCTGGTCGGTCGTGATCGTCGCCTGCGGATTGCCGAACTGTTTCGTCACGTAGTTGGTGATCGCCGCGATCTGCTCGTCGTCGAGATGGCCGCCGAACCCGGGCATCAGCACGTCCGCATGCGTGGTGGTGCGGTTCACGCCGTGCAGAATCACCAACGCGAGATTGTTCGCGTCGTTCGCGCCGACCGTCGAGTTGTGGATCAGCGACGGATACGCGCCCGGCGCGCTCGCGCCCACGCCCTGCCCGGTCCAGTTATGGCAGGTCGCGCAATTGGCGACGAACAGCTGCGCGCCGTTCACGCCGGTGATCGCGGTGCCGCGCAGCGCAGCGACATCGTTGGCGGGATTTCCCCATTGATGACGAGGACGCGCGTCACCGCCGCTCACGGCCGGCACCGAGCGCAAGAATGCGACGATCGAGCGCAGATCCACCGGCGTCAGATACTGCGTGCTGTTCGCGACCACTTCGCCCATCGGTCCGGCCGCGTTCGCGCGGCCCGGCGCCGCGCCGGTCGACAGATACGACGTGAGTTCGTCGTCGCGCCAGGTGCCGACGCCGCTCAGCTTGTCCGGCGTGATATTGAACGCATGCCAGCCGGCCTGCACCGCACCGGAGAAACGCGCGCTGGACTGCAGCCCCTGCATGAAATTGCGCGGCGTATGGCATTCCTCGCAATGCGCGAGCCCTTCGACCAGATACGCGCCTCGGTTCCATTCGGCGCTCTGCTTCGGGTCCGGCACGAAGCGCCCTTCGGTGAAGTTGAACATGTTCCAGAACACCATCAGCCAGCGCTGATTGAACGGGAACTTGAGGCTGTTCGCGGGCGGCGTGTAGTGAATCGGCGTGAGCGTTTTCAGATAAGCGCGGATCGCGAGCACGTCCTCATTGGTCACGCGCGTGTAGGCCGTGTACGGAAACGCCGGATAGAGCCGCTCACCGCCCTTGCCGATGCCTTCGTGCATCGCGCGCATGAAATCGGCGTCGCTCCATCGGCCGATGCCGGTGTCGGGATCGGGCGTGATGTTGGGCGTCACGATCGTGCCGAACGGTGTGCCGATCGGCAGGCCGCCCGCGAATGGGCGCGACTTGTCGGCCGTGTGACAGGCCGCGCAATCGGCGGCACGGGTCAGGTATTGGCCGCGCTTCACGAGTTCGCCATTCGCGGCGCTGCCGTCGCGCGTGGCCGGGCCGCCGTCCGACGCCTGCGCCGCGTCGTCGGCGCGAGCCTGGGTGATCGGCATTTCGTCGCTCGAAACTGCGTCCGGGCCGTGCGACTCGTGCCACGCAATCGACAGCGCGAACAGCGAAAACGCGGCCGCGAGCGCGGCACCGCCGAAGCGGCGGCGCTGGGCCAAGTGCATCCGCGCAGAATCCGGCTGCACGCGAGAGGTGTTCTTCAGCATTGTGGCTCTCCGGTCAGCGCTCAGATTTCGCGCTTCAGCTTGTCGGCCAGCTTCAGCGACAAGGCCGCGATCGTCAGTGTGCAGTTCACCGACGCGGCGGTAGGCATCACGCCGCTGCTTGCGATGAACAGGTTCGCATGATCGTGCGTGCGGCAGTCCGCGTCGACGACCGAACTCGCCGCATCGCTGCCCATGATCGTCGTGCCCATGATGTGATTGTTCGGCGCGAAGCTGTCGTCGAACGAGACTTCGGTGCCGCCGAATAGCGCCGCGATCTTCGCATACTGTTCGTGCGTATCGGCGGCGCTCTTCTTCACGTAGTCGTTGATCGAGTAGTAGATCTCGGGCTGCGCAATGCCGAGCGCGTCCTTGTGATCCGCCGACGGCAGGATGCGGTTCTGCGGCTCCGGCAGATGTTCGTGAAAGCTGTTGATGCTCAGCGTGCGTGCCGCGCGGTCGCGAATCTGCCGGTCGAGCTCGGCGCCGGTCAGGCCTTTTTTCAGCAGATCGGCGGTAACGCCCATGGTCGGCACGCCGTTCGACAGATGCAGCTTCTTCGACGCGTAGTCGGAGCGGAACGCGCCGTCGCGGAAGTTGACGATCGAGGTCATCTCCATCGGGCCGCGGCCGGGCCACAGCGGTTCGTTGGCGAGAAACGTGACGCCGGTGCCCGGATGATCCATCAGGTTGCGGCCGACCTGATCGGAGCTGTTGCCGACGCCGTGCGGGAATTTTTCCGAGGTCGACATCAGCATCAGCTTCGGCGTTTCGATGCCGTTCGCCGCGAGCACGAACAGCTTGCCGGTGACGCGTGTGCTATTGCCGTTCGGGTCCTTGTAGTGGACCGCGGTGATGAGCCCTTTGTCGTCCGCTTCGATGCGATACACGACCGCTTCGGGAATCAGCTTCGCACCGGCCTGCTCGGCCTTCTCCGCATGGATCACGCCGTTGTACATCGCGGCGATCGGGCAGATCGGCATGCAGTTGTTGTTGCCGCAGCAGGTCGGCCGCGCATCGTACGGCCGGCTGTTGCGCGCAACCGGTTCGGGCACGACCTTGAAGCCCTGCGCGTTGAGCACGTCGCTGAAACGCTGATCCATGTACGACAGCGGCAACTGCTGCATCGGATAGGGCTTCGAGCGCGGCGAACCGAGATCGATCGAACTATCCGGACCGGACACGCCGAGCTGCACTTCGGCGGCCACGTACCACGGCTCGAGCGCTTCGTACGGATACGGCCAGTCGCGCCCGACGCCATACAGCTTGTGCAACTGGAAGTCCGATGGCAGCAGCCGCCACGCGGCGGCCGCCCAGTGCCACGTCGTGCCGCCGACGAGCCGCACGTATTGTGAGTTGTACGGATAATCGCCCTTCTGGATCAGGTAGTTGTTCGCGGGCGCGTATTCGGGATGCGGCGCGTAAGGCGTCGACGGATACGGCGTCGCGAAGTCGGACTTGGCCGGCGAATTGCGGAAGTTCTCGACGATCTGCCAGCGCGCAATGCGCGGCCCGGCTTCGAGCAGGATCACCGACGCGCCCGCGAGTGCCAGCTGATGCGCAACCAGACTGCCGGCGACGCCCGAGCCGACCACGACGATATCGGCGGATTGTGTGTTTGCCATCGTTTCTCTCTCCGGTGCCCTGCCTGTTGCGGGCTTGGTTCGTGCGCTGCTGGCGTGGCCCGCTGGCGAGCCCGCGCGGCTCACGCGTGCAGCGGCTTCTGCGTCCAGTAGAACGGCACGTCGCGGCAATAGGAGGGAATCGTGAGCACGTCTTGCACAGGCGCGAACATCAGCGCCTTTTCATACGCGATCACCTGGACGTGCGGCATGTCGCCGACGAGTCCGAGATACCACGCACGCATGATCGCGCCGACCGCTTTTGCGAGCGCGGGCTGGTCGGTCTGCAGCGCCTGCGTGACGGTATCGGACGGCACGCCGCCGTGGCCTTGCAGCCAGGTGTTCAGCGCGGCGACGTTCTGCGCGAACTGGTTATCGGCACGCGACAGCGCCTCGTAGACACGCTGGCCGAGCACGGTGTCGAAACTGCTACGGGCGGTGAGGTGTTGCGAAAGCGCGAGGAAGGCATCGAGTCCGCCGCCGGCTGGCGGCGTAGCGGCGAACACGGGCGCGATCCACGACAGCGAACGGCTCGCGCCGGCGAACGCGAGCGCCGCGGCCGCCGCGCACGAACCGAGCACCCAGGCCCTGCGCGAAGCGGAAAACGACGGGGACAAACCGGTGAAACGCGTGGCACTGCGATAGGACTTCGCTCCTTGCCGATGCGTCATGTGGGGACGCGCATCGTTATCCTCAGGAACATCTGTCATGGGGGCTCCAGATGATGAGTCGTTCTCGACGAGCTGCACAGAGAAGGCATGATGCCGTTCGCGTGCCGCTTCGTTTGCTCTTCCCCAAACCTGGTCTGACGCCGCTTCAGCGGTCTCGAATCCGTGCGCGCGATTCACGCGCGCCGCATGTGTGGCGTTGTATGCATGAGCGCAACGATTGCTGCCGTTTTCTGCCAATCGCCTTTCAACTGAAAGCGGCGCGCAAGGCTGCTGCGAAAGACTATAGCCTGTGACCCACAATTCGACAATCGGTCCTCGTTGCACGCGTAGAATCCGCGACACCGACTGCCCTACACTTCGTCGTACATCTCGACTCATGTCCATCAACTACTATCCGCAAGTTCTTCGCAATCGGCCCCGCACGGTGATCGGCCTCGTGATCGGGATCGTCGTCGCGTTCCTCGTGCCCGATCATACGAGCCCGATGGCGCGCACACTGATCGGCTGGGATGCGGCCATCTGGAGCTACCTGCTGATGATCTGGGTGCACATGGCTCTCGCCGACGAGCACCGCGTGCGCGAACGCGCGATACGCGACGACGAAAACGCGGGCGTCGTGCTGGTCGTGATCTGCGTCGCTACGATCGCAAGCATCGCCGCGATCGTGCTCGAACTGGCAACGGCCAAGGGCTCGGGCGGCGCAACGACCTTCTGGCACTACCTGCTGACCGGTCTGACGCTGATCGGCGCATGGTTTCTGATTCCGACCATCTTCACGCTGCACTACGCGCGCCTCTACTACGGCACCGACGCGAAAGAGACCGCGTTGAAATTTCCCGATCATCATTTACTGCCGAACTACTGGGACTTCCTGTACTACTCGTTCACGATCGCGGTCGCGTCGCAGACCTCCGACGTGGTCCTGCGTTCGCGAGAAATTCGTCGCGCGACACTCGCGCAATCGGTCCTGTCGTTCTACTTCAACGTCGCGGTGCTCGGCTTGTGCGTGAACATCGCGGCGGGGCTGCTGGGTTCGTGACTCGGCCATTCCGCGGCGCTCGGATGAATTTCATGCGAATGCCACGCGCGTGCCACATGGCTGCCACATGGCTGCCACGTGAGCGCCACGCTGGCTGCGCGCGTCCGTCCGTGTAAATCCGACCCGCGTCGTCCCGTTTTACATGCCGCGCCAGCCGCGGCGTGCGTAACAATGCCCGCTTAATCGCACGCGCTCCGTGCGGGCGCGCACCTTCGGCACCCGCCATCTCAACGTAACCTCCCCCTTTTCCCGCTAGCGGGCCGCCGCGTTGGCACATGGTTTGCTCCCTTTCCGCGACGAGTGACGACCAGTCCCACCGGACCGGCGTCTGGCGCGAAAGCACCCGCGACTGGCCAGCGGGGTGACGATCTTTGCACTACATTGACCAGTACGTGCCCCCGCTGACGCATCGCGCGGTATCCGGCTCGGGAAGCCCAATGAGCGCTGTGATCGCATGCCAACTGCATCCACACCGCAGCAGGACAACTCTGGAAACGACCGATGGAACCTCCAAACGGGTACGCGCCGCGGATTTACTTTTTTCACTCTCTTCTCGTCGGGCCCCTCGATGCCTGGCCCGCGCAGTTCGCTCACGCGGCCGGGCTCGGCTTCGATCACGCGTTGATCGCCGGGCTGTTCGAGCCTGGCCAGGCGGGCCACGGTCAGGTGGTTGGCAATCACGCGCGGCTGCATCCAGTGTTCGAGGCACAGCATTCGGTGCCCGACGCCGTGCGCATGCTCGCCGAAGCCGCGCGCCGCAATAATCTGACGCTGCTGATCGATCTGGTGATCGACCGCGTGGCCGCCGACGGCGTGCTGTACAGCGAACATTCGGACTGGTTTCACGCGCGCGAGTCCGAGCTCGCGCGGCTCGATCCGCGCCACGTGCATCGCCAAGACAACGTCGCCTACGCGAATTTCGACGACCCTGCGACGAGTGCCTCGCTGTGCGTCTGGTGGACCCAGCAACTGCTCGCGCTCGCCGAGGCGGGGGTCGGCGGCTTCCGTTTCGATTCGCCGCATCGCGTGCCGGCTGCCGTATGGCGGCATCTCGGCGATGAAGTGCGTGCGAAGCATCCGCACGTGCGCTTTCTCGCGGCCACGCCGGGCCTGTCGCGCGGCGATCTGCCCGGGCTCGAGGCAGCCGGCTTCGACAGCGCGTTTTCGTCGGTGCGCTGGTGGGACTTCCGTTCGAGCTGGATGGCCGAGGAGCATGCGGCGCTCGCGCGCGTCGGCGCGCCGATCGCCTTTCC
The DNA here is from genome assembly GCF_040948805.1 of Paraburkholderia sp. BR13439. Lineage (NCBI taxonomy): Bacteria > Pseudomonadati > Pseudomonadota > Betaproteobacteria > Burkholderiales > Burkholderiaceae > Paraburkholderia > Paraburkholderia sp. BR13439. The sequence continues at coordinate 94,518 of NZ_JBFPKN010000004.1, forward strand.
CGAGGCACCGTACGGCACGCGCCTCGCCGCCGAGTTGAGCGACGTGCACGATGCGGCGATCGTCGAGCGGGCGTATCGACGCGCGCTCTTCACGTCGGTTGCAGTGGGCAGCGGCTGGATGATGCCGATGGGCTTCGAATACGGCATCGCCGAACCGATGTCGCAAACGCGCGGCGACGCCGCGCAGTTCGCGCGCGCCGTGCAGTCACGCCGTTTCGATCTGAGCGCCGCCGTCACCCAGGCGAACGACTTCGCGCGCAATACTCCGACGCTGCACGCCAACGGTGAATTGCGCCAATTGAGCGGACCCGGGGCATCGGCCGCGGTTCTGCTGCGCGCCGACGCGGCAGACCTGCGCGACGCCAGCGAAGCACTCCTGATCGCCGTGAATCCCGAACTCGGCGCGCCAGTGCGGGTCGATCCCGCGCGCTTCCTCGCGGGCGTGCCGGGCAGCTTTACGCGCTTCGTGCCGCTCGATGCACGCGGCCGAAACGAACCCGCGGCACTCGCGCCGTTCGCGCTTGCGCCCGGCGCGGTGCGGCTGCTGCGCGCGTTCGCGGAACAGCCGATCTACCTCGCGCCGCCCATCGACAAGTCGAACAGCAAGCGCAGCGGCCACAAGACCGTGCTCGACGCGATCGAGGCGCCGCGCGTCGCGATCGAGAGCGTGTCGCCGTCGGTCGAAAACGGCCGCTTCGCGGCCAAGCGCAGCGTCGGCGAGCGCGCGGAGATTCGCGCGGCGATCTTCGCCGAGGGTCACGACAAGATCGCGGCCGCCGTGCTGTGGCGCGCGGCCGACGAAACCGCGTGGCACGAAGAACTGATGTCGCCCGCACCGCCGGCCGGTCTCGACTTGTGGAGCGCGCGCATTCCGCTCGAACGGATCGGCCGCTACGAATTCACCGTGATTGCGTGGCGCGACGACTTTGCCTCGCTCGTCGAGCACATCCAGAAGAAGCTGAAGGCGAACCAGACCGTCGAGATCGAACTCGACGAAGCCGCGCACCTGTTCGCGCTCGTGCTCGCCGAAGTCGAGACGGCCGAAGGCGCCGACAAGGAATCGCTCGAACACATCGTGCGCGACTTCCAGAAGGCCGACGCCGAACAGAAGCTCGCGCTGATTCTCGCGCCCGCCACCGCGACAGCGATGACCGCCGCGCGCCACCGGCCGTTTCTGAGCCGCGATCAGGTGACCTACAAGATCGACGCGGAACGCACCGCCGCCTATTTCGCGAGCTGGTACGAAATCTTCCCGCGCTCGATGAGCGACGACGAATCGCGCCACGGCACGTTCGCGGACGTCACCGCGAAACTGCCGCGCATCCGCGACATGGGCTTCGACGTGCTGTACTTCCCGCCGATTCATCCGATCGGCCTCGCGAACCGCAAGGGCCGCAACAACACGCTGACCGCGCAGCCGGGCGATGTGGGCAGTCCGTATGCGATCGGCGCGGCCGAAGGCGGCCACACCGCCGTGCATCCGCAGCTCGGCACGCTCGACGATTTCAAGGCGATGCTCGCCGCCGCGCATGCGCACGGCCTCGAAATCGCGCTCGACTTCGCGATCCAGTGCTCGCCCGATCACCCGTGGCTGAAGGAGCATCCGACGTGGTTCGCGTGGCGCCCCGACGGCACGCTGCGCTACGCCGAGAATCCGCCGAAGAAGTATCAGGACATCGTCAACCCGGACTTCTACGCGCGCGATGCGAAGCCCGACCTGTGGCTCGCGTTGCGCGACGTGATCCTGTTCTGGGTCGACGCGGGTGTGCGCATTTTCCGCGTCGACAATCCGCACACCAAACCGCTGCCGTTCTGGGAATGGATGATCGCCGACGTGCGTGCGCGGCACCCTGATGTCATTTTCCTCGCGGAAGCGTTCACGCGGCCGCGCATGATGAACCGGCTCGGCAAGATCGGCTTCTCGCAGTCGTACACGTACTTCACGTGGCGCGAGTCGAAGCGCGACTTCACCGAGTACATGGTTGAGCTCACGCAGACCGGCGCGCGCGATTTCTACCGGCCGAACTTCTTCGTCAATACGCCGGACATCAACCCGCGCCATCTGCAATCGCAGGGACGCACGGGCTTTCTGATCCGCGCGGCGCTGGCCGCGACACTCGCCGGTCTGTGGGGCGTGTATAGCGGCTTCGAACTGTGCGAGGCCACCGCGCTGCCGAACAGCGAAGAGTACCTGGACTCCGAAAAGTATCAGTTGCGCGCGTGGGACTGGCACCGGCCCGGCAATATCGTCGGCGAGATCACCGCACTGAATCGCATCCGGCGCGCGAATCCGGCGCTGCAAACGCATCTCGGTCTCACGTTCCTCTCCGCGCACAACGATCACATCCTGTTCTTCGAGAAAGCGACCGAGTCGCGCGACAACGTGATCGTCGTCGCGATCAATCTCGATCCGTTCAACGAACAGGGCGCGGACATCGAGTTGTCGTGGGACACGTTCCAGCGCTGGCATCTGGACGACCAAGCCGCGCTCGAAGTGATCGACCAGATGACCGGCGCACGCTTCGAATGGCACGGACGCTGGCAGCACGTGCGGCTCGGCTCGGGCCAACCGTTCTCGATCTGGCGCATCGCGCCGCTAGGCGGCCTGCCCGCCGATCGCCCGGAGGACAGCGACCACGAACACGACAGCGCTCTTCCCGCAGACGCTGTCACCCCAACCTGGATGGAAGGTGGAACATGAAGCGCGACGATCCAGCCCAATCCACGCACGAGGCGCAAACGGCCGCGGCCGTCGGCACCGCGGCGAAGGTACGCACGCGCCGGCGTGGCAAGCCCGCGGCGCTCAGCGACGATCCGCTGTGGTACAAGGACGCGATCATCTACCAGGTGCACATCAAGTCGTTTTTCGATGCGAACAACGACGGCGTCGGCGATTTCCCCGGCTTGATCGCCAAGCTCGACTATATCGCCGAGCTCGGCGTCAACGCGATCTGGCTGCTGCCGTTCTATCCGTCGCCACGCCGTGACGACGGCTACGACATCGCCGACTACCGCAACGTGCATCCCGACTACGGTCAGCTCGCGGACGTGCGGCGCTTCATCCAGGAAGCGCACGCGCGCGGCATCCGCGTGATCACCGAGCTCGTCATCAACCACACGTCGGATCAGCATCCGTGGTTCCAGCGCGCACGGCGCGCGAAGGCCGGCTCGAACTATCGCAACTACTACGTGTGGTCCGATACCGATCAGAAGTACGCGGAGACGCGCATTATCTTCATCGACTCGGAGCCGTCGAACTGGACGCACGATCCGGTTGCGGGCGCGTACTACTGGCACCGCTTCTACTCGCACCAGCCCGATCTGAATTTCGACAATCCGGCGGTGATGAGAGAGGTGCTGCAGGTGATGCGCTTCTGGCTCGACATGGGCATCGATGGGCTAAGGCTCGATGCGGTGCCGTACCTGGTCGAGCGTGAAGGCACCAACAACGAGAACCTGCCGGAAACGCACGAGATCCTGAAACGGATTCGCGCGACCATCGACGCCGAGTATCCGAACCGGATGCTGCTCGCCGAGGCGAACCAGTGGCCCGAGGACGTCAAGGAGTACTTCGGCAACGAAGACGAATGCCATATGGCGTTCCACTTCCCGCTGATGCCGCGCATCTATATGTCGATCGCGAGCGAGGACCGCTTCCCGATCACCGACATCATGAAGCAGACGCCGGACCTCCCCGATTCGAACCAGTGGGCGATCTTCCTGCGCAATCACGACGAGCTGACGCTCGAAATGGTCACCGATTCCGAGCGCGACTATCTCTGGAACACGTATGCGAGCGATCGCCGCGCACGTTTGAATCTCGGCATTCGCCGCCGTCTCGCGCCGCTGATGGAGCGCGACCGCCGCCGCATCGAGCTGATCAACTCGCTGCTGCTGTCGATGCCCGGTACCCCCGTCATCTACTACGGCGACGAACTCGGCATGGGCGACAACATCCACCTCGGCGACCGCGACGGCGTGCGCACGCCGATGCAGTGGTCGTCGGATCGCAACGGCGGTTTCTCGCGCGCCGACCCCGAGCAACTGGTGTTGCCACCGGTGATGGGTACGCTGTACGGCTTCGACGCGGTCAACGTCGAAGCGCAGAGCCGCGACCCGCACTCGCTATTGAACTGGACGCGCCGCATGCTGGCGACGCGGCGCGCGAAGCAGACCTTCGGGCGCGGCACGATTCGCTTTCTGAAGCCGGAAAACCGCAAGATTCTCGCGTATCTGCGCGAGATGCCCGGCGAGGCGCCGATCCTGTGCGTCGCGAATCTGTCGCGCGCGCCGCAGGCGGTCGAGCTGGACCTGTCCGAATTCAACGGCTTCGTGCCGATCGAGATGACCGCCGATTCGGTGTTCCCCGCGATCGGTCAGCTGACCTATCTGCTGACGTTCCCGCCGTACGGCTTCCTGTGGTTCATGCTGTGCGAAGGCGGTGGGCGTCCGACGTGGGCGCAGGCGCATTCCGAGCCGCTGCCCGAGTTCGTCACGATCGTGATCCGCGAGGGGCAGACCGGGCCGACACCCGAAAACGTGCGGCTGCTCGAATCCGAAGTGCTGCCGTCGTGGCTGAGCCGGCGCCGCTGGTTCGCGTCGAAGGATCAGAAGATGCATGCAGTGCGGCTCGCCGCGCTGACCACGATTCCGAACGGCGGCTTCGCATTCACTGAAATCGAAGCGGACGTCGGCGATCACACCGAGCGCTACGTGGTGCCGATCGCGCTCACGTGGGGCGGCGAAACCACCACGCCGCTATTCCTGCAACTCGCGTTGGCGCGCGTGCGGCGCGGCCGCAACGTCGGCCATCTGACCGACGCGTTCTCGCTGCCGATCTTCGCGCACAACGTGCTGCGCAAGATGCGCGAACACGCGGTCGTGCCGACCGTGCAGAAGAGCGAAATCAAGTTCCTGCCGACCGAGCGCTTCACCGAACTCGACAATCTCGGCGAGCGGCCCGAGATTCGCTGGCTTGCGGCCGAGCAGAGCAACAGCTCGCTCATCATCGCCGATGCCGCGGTGCTGAAGCTGGTGCGGCGGCTCGTCAGCGGCATCCATCCGGAAGCGGAAATCAGCCGCTATCTGACGCAGCTCGGCTATGCGAACACCGCGCCGCTGTATGGCGAAGTGGTGCGCGTCGATCCCGAGGGCGTGCCGCATACGCTCGCGATCCTGCAGGGCTTTATCGACAATCAGGGCGATGCGTGGAACTGGTCGCTCGATTATCTGCGCCGCTCGGTCGACGAACTCGCGATCGCGGTCGACACCGAAACGCAGACCGCACCCGACCGCACGAACGAGTCGATCCTGCTGGACGGCTACGGCGAACTCGCGGGCATCATCGGCCGACGGCTCGGCGAGCTGCACGTCGCGCTCGCCACGCCGAGCGACGACCCCGCGTTCGCGCCGGAACATGCCAACGCCGAACAGGTGAAAGCATGGGTCGACGCGACGCAGACGATGCTCGCGAGCGCGCTCGATCTGCTCGCGCCGCGCATCGCGGAGATGAGCGACGCGGACACGAAGGGGCTCGCGCAAAGTCTGATCGATCGGCGCGCCGCGCTGGTCAAGGCGGTCGACAATCTCGTGCCGGGCGACGCGGGGGCGTTGCGCATCCGCATCCACGGCGACTTCCATCTCGGTCAGGTATTGGTCGCGCACGGCGACGCGTATCTGATCGACTTCGAGGGCGAGCCCGCGCGTTCGCTCGAGGAGCGTCGCCAGAAATCGAGCCCGTTGCGTGACGTAGCCGGTCTGATGCGCTCGCTGTCGTATGCGAGCGCGGCCGCGCAATCGACCACCGAAAGCGCGCCGCAACAGACCGCCGATCGCAAGCGTGCTCTGTTCGAGCGCTTCCGCTCCCACGCGACCACGGCGTTCCTCGCTGAATACCGCGCGGCCGCCGCTCAGTCGTCGGAACCGCTCGTCGCGCCCGAATCCGAAGAGGCGCTGCTCGATCTGTTCCTGATCGAGAAGGCCGCTTACGAGATTCGCTACGAGGCGGCCAACCGGCCGACGTGGCTCGGCTTACCGGTGCGCGGCCTCGCGGCGCTCACGAGCCGTCTGCTCGGCGACACCGGCGCACCGCCGCATTTCGATCCATCAACCCGGGTGTCCGGCTCCGCCACGCCGCCCAACCCGGCCGAGGGCGACTATGAGTGAGCATGATCCGGCCGCAGGCCTTCAACCCGTCGATATCGACGCGCTCGTCGAAGCGCGCCACCCCGATCCGTTTTCGCAGCTGGGGCTGCATCAGACAGACGCGGGTCCGATCGTGCGCGCGCTGCTGCCGAATGCCGCGCACGTCACCGTGATTTCGCGCGCCGATGGCGCGACGCTCGGCGAGCTCGAGCAGCTCCGGCCTAGCCTGTTCGCGGGCCGCATCACGTCGGCGATGCCGTATCGCTTGCGCATCGACTGGCATGGCGTCGTGCAGGAAGTGGAGGATACCTATTCGTTCGGTCCGGTGCTCGGCGACGAGCCGCTCCAACGTCTCGCACACGGCGATCCGTACGCGGTGCTCGAATGTCTGGGCGCGCGGCCAGTCGACATCGACGGCGTGCCGGGCGTGCGTTTTGCCGTGTGGGCGCCGAATGCGCGGCGCGTATCGGTGGTCGGCGACTTCAACGCGTGGGACGGCCGCCGTCATCCGATGCGGCTGCGTCATCAGGCGGGTGTGTGGGAACTGTTCGTACCGCGCGTCGGCGCCGGCACGCGCTACAAGTACGAGCTGCTGTCGCGCGACGGCCATCCGCTGCCTTTGAAAGCCGATCCGTGCGCGATGCAGACGGAAATGCCGCCGGGCACCGCGTCGATCGTCGCGCACGTCGACGAGATCGAGCAGTTTCCGTGGACCGATCACGAGTGGATCCAGTCGCGCGCCGGCAAGCAGACCGCGCGCACGCCGATCGCGATTTACGAAGTGCACGCGGAGTCGTGGCTGCGCATCGCCGAGGAAGGCCAGCGCGGTCTCGTCTGGGAAGAGCTCGCCGAGCGGCTGATTCCCTACGCGAAGAGCATGGGCTTCACGCACATCGAATTTCTGCCGATCGCCGAGCATCCGTTCGGCGGCTCGTGGGGCTACCAGCCGCTCGGACAGTTCGCGCCGTCCGCGCGCTTCGGCAAGCCGGAGCAATTCGCTCGTTTCGTCGATCGCGCGCACGAAGCGGGGCTCGGCGTGATTCTCGACTGGGTGCCCGCGCATTTCCCGAACGACGCGCATGGCCTGATCGATTTCGACGGCACGCCGCTCTACGAACATGCCGACCCGCGCGAGGGCTATCACCAGGACTGGAACACGATGATCTACAACCTCGGCCGCAACGAGGTCAGCGCGTTCCTGATCGCGTCGGGGCTCGCGTGGCTGCACCGCTATCACGTCGACGGCCTGCGCGTGGATGCGGTCGCGTCGATGCTGTATCGCGACTACTCGCGCGCGGCCGGCGAGTGGGTGCCGAACATCTATGGCGGCCGCGAGAATCTCGAATCGATCGCGTTCCTGAAGCGCTTGAATCATGAAGTCCGCTATGTGCCGGGCGCACCCGGCGCGATCACGGTCGCCGAGGAATCGACCGCATGGCCGGGCGTCACCGCGCGCGTCGCGGATGGCGGTCTCGGCTTCGACTTCAAGTGGAACATGGGCTGGATGCACGACACGCTGCACTACATGCACGAAGACCCGGTGTATCGCCAGTATCACCACCACAACATGACGTTCGGCATGGTGTACGCGTATTCCGAGCGCTTCGTGCTGCCGCTTTCGCATGACGAGGTGGTGCACGGCAAGGGTTCGCTGCTCGGCAAGATGCCCGGCGACCGCTGGCAGCGTTTCGCGAATCTGCGCGCGTACTTCGGTTTCATGTGGACGCACCCGGGCAAGAAGCTGATGTTCATGGGCGGCGAATTCGGCCAGATGGCGGAGTTCGACCATGACGGCTCGCCGCATTGGCATCTTCTCGACGATCCGGCCCACCACGGCGTGCAGTTGCTGGTGCGCGACCTGAACCATCTGTATCGCAACGAGCCGGCGCTGCATCTGCTCGACAGCGAACCGGGCGGCTTCGAATGGTTGATCGGCGACGACAGCGCCAACAGCGTGTTCGCCTATCGGCGCACCGACGGCGCGGGCCAGGAGTTCGTCGTGGTGTGCAACATGACGCCGGTGCCTCGACTCGGCTATCGGCTCGGCATGCCGCGCGGCGGGCGCTGGGTGGAAGTCCTCAATACCGATGCGGCCGTGTACGGCGGCTCGAACATCGGCAACGGCGGGCTGATCCATTCCGACCAGCTATCGAGCCACGGCAGGCCGCATTCCGCCGCGCTGACTTTGCCGCCACTCGCAACGATCGTATTGCGCGCGGACTAAGGAAACGTGCCGCAGCACAGGCGCGCGGCGCGAAGGCAAGCGCCGCGCCCCCCGTTGCATGAAGACTCGGACGGACCCGGGCTCTAGCTCGACAATCAGAACAGGAAAGGGAAAACATGTCGCATGCGTTGCCCGACCGGTTGCTGCCCGGCTCACCGTATCCGCTCGGCGCGAGCTGGGACGGGCTGGGTGTCAACTTCGCGGTGTTCTCGGCCAATGCGCAAAAAATCGAGCTGTGCCTGTTCGATTCCACCGGACGCAAGGAGATCCGCCGCTTCGCCATGCCCGAATGCACCGACGAGATCTGGCACGGCTATCTGCCGAACGCGCATCCTGGCACCGCGTACGGCTTTCGCGCGCACGGGCCGTATCAGCCGCATTTCGGGCATCGCTTCAATCCGCACAAGCTGCTGCTCGACCCGTATGCGCGCAAGCTCGTCGGGCAGTTTCGCTGGTCCGACGCGCTGTTCGGCTATCGCGTGCATTCGAATCGCGCGGACCTTTCGATCGACCGGCGCGATTCCGCGCCCGCGATGCCCAAGTGCGTCGTCGTCGACGAGGCGTTCGACTCGTCGCACGACAGGCGTCCCGACGTGCCGTGGGGCGAAACCGTGATCTACGAAACGCACTTGCGCGGCGCGTCGATGCTGCGCTCCGATCTGCGCCAGCATGAGCGCGGCACGTTCGCGGCGCTCGCCGCGCCCGAGTTCATCGAGCATCTGCTGAAGCTCGGCGTGACCGCGGTCGAGCTGCTGCCCGTGCACGCGTTTCTAAACGACCGCTTCCTCGTGGAGCGCGGCCTGCGCAACTACTGGGGCTACAACACGGCCGCGTTCTTCGCGCCGGAGCCGACCTACCTGAGCACGCACCGGCTCGATGAAATGCGCATCGCCGTGCGGCAACTTCACGCGGCCGGCATCGAGGTGATTCTCGACGTGGTCTACAACCACACCTGTGAAAGCAACGAGATGGGCCCGACCGTCTCATGGCGCGGCCTCGACAACGCCAGCTACTACCGGCTGATCCCCGGCGACGAGCGTCACCATATCAACGACACCGGCTGCGGCAATACGGTCAATCTGCCGCATCCGCGCGTGATGCAGATGGTGATGGATTCGCTGCGCTACTGGTCGACCGCGTTCAACATCGACGGCTTCCGTTTCGATCTCGGCGTGACGCTCGGGCGCGAAAGCCACGGCTTCGATCCGGGTTCGGGCCTGTTCGACGCGTTGCGCCAGGACCCGGTGCTATCGCAACGCAAGCTGATTTCCGAGCCTTGGGATATCGGTCCTGGCGGCTATCAGCTAGGCAATCATCCGCCCGGCTTCAGCGAATGGAACGACCGTTTCCGCGACACGGTGCGACGGTTCTGGCGTGGCGACGCCGGCCTGCGGCCCGACCTCGCCGCGCGCCTGACCGGTTCGGCCGATCTGTTCAACCGGCGGCATCGCAAGCCGTGGGCGTCGCTCAACTTCGTCACGTCGCACGACGGCTTCACGTTGGCCGATGTCACCGCGTACGAGCAGAAGCACAACGAAGCCAACCAGGAAGACAACAACGACGGCCACAACGAGAATTGCAGCCGCAACTGGGGTGTCGAAGGCGCGACCGACGACCCCGCGATTCTCGCCACGCGCCGCCGCGTGTCGCGCTCGCTGATCGCGACACTGATGATCGCGCTCGGCACGCCGATGCTGCTCGCCGGCGACGAAGCGCTGCGCACCCAGCGCGGCAACAACAATGCTTACTGTCAGGATAACGACCTATCCTGGATCGACTGGGACCTTGCGGATTCGCCGGAAGGCCGGCGCATGACCGAGTTCGTCGCGCGCGTGATCGGCTTGCGAAAGCGCCACCCGCTGTTGCGTGAAACGCGCTTTCTGTTCGGCGACCGTGAGGTGCTGCCCGGCCTGTTCGACGTCGGCTGGTTCGACGAACACGGCGATCCGCTGACGATCGAAGCGTGGCAGGACCCGGAGGGGCGCGCGTTCACGTTGCGTCGCGCGGGACCGGGCCTGAATGGCGAAACCGAAGTATTGTTACTGATGCTCAACGCTCACGACGAACCGCTGCAGTTCTCGCCTCCCGCGCCGCACCTGGAATGGCATGTGCTGCTGGACACCGCCGATCCAGATCGCGCGCCGCAGCGGCTAGCGACGGCAGAACTCGAGGTCGGCGCACACGGCCTCGTGATACTCGCCGCGCAGCCGACCGGCGAAGCAGATTGGCAAGCCGGCTGGGTGGCCGGCGCGCAGCATGGGCCTCGGTTGTTGACCGCGCTGCCGCCCGACCCCGGCGCGCAGACACCAAACGACGATGGCTCGCAATGAACGACGCACTGCGGCGACATAGTTTGAGCGTGGACAAATCGCAACGCAGCCGGGGTGGCAAGAATGTTGCGACGCAATGCTTGCGTCGCGTCACCTTGCTATCCAGGCGCGTTTGCAGAGTCGAATGGTGAAGACATGTCCGATAGTCCGATTGATCCTCACACGCATCATCACGCGCACTGCCTGCCGTTCAGCGCGCAGTTGATCGGCGCGAGCGGCACGCGACCGCGCACGCGGTTCCGTTTTTGGGCACCGTCGTGCAACAGCGTGCAGGTGGTCATCGAAAGCGGGCACGCGCAAGGCACGCACGAGATGGCGCCGACCGGCAACGGCTGGTTCGAGGCCACCGTGGAGAGCGGCGCGGGCACGCTGTATCGGTTCCAGCTCGACGGCAAGCAGACAGTGCCCGATCCGGCCTCGCGATTCCAGCCGCGGGACGTGCATGGCCCGAGCGAGGTCATCGATCCGCGCGCGTACCACTGGGAACACACCGAGTGGCACGGCCGGCCTTGGGAAGAAACGGTACTGTACGAATTGCACGTCGGTGCAATGGGCGGCTATGCGGGCGTGCAAAAACGCCTGCCCGAGTTCGCCGCGCTCGGCGTCACCGCAATCGAACTGATGCCGTTGAACGACTTTCCCGGCGGTCACAACTGGGGTTACGACGGCGTGCTGCCGTACGCGCCCGACTCCGCCTACGGCCGTCCCGAAGAACTGAAGGCGCTGATCGACGCCGCGCATGGTGTCGGCCTGATGGTGTTTCTCGATGTCGTCTACAACCACTTCGGACCGGACGGCAACTATCTGCATACTTACGCGGAGCCGTTTTTCCGCGCGGGCGTGAACACGCCATGGGGCCCCGCGATCGACTTCGAGCGCAGCGAAGTCAGCGACTTCTTCACCGACAACGCGGTCTACTGGATCAACGAGTACCGCTTCGACGGACTGCGCTTCGACGCGGTGCATGCGATCGACAACCCCGCGTGGCTGCGCGAGCTGTCGGACCATATCCGCGCGCGCGTGCAGCATGGCCGCCACGTGCATCTGGTGCTCGAAAACGAGCACAACAACGCGAGCCTGCTCGACGCGCATTTCGACGCGCAATGGAACGACGACGCGCACAACACGCTGCACGTGCTGCTGACCGGCGAAACCGAAGGCTATTACCACGCGTATGCGAGCGAACCGATTCGCCGGCTCGCGCGCGTGCTGTCCGAAGGCTTCGCGTATCAGGGAGAGCCGTCGCCGCTGCACGATGGGGCGCCGCGTGGCGAAGCGAGCGCGCATCTGCCGCCCACGTCGTTCGTGATGTTTTTGCAGAACCACGATCAGATCGGCAACCGTGCGTTCGGCGAACGTCTGCGCAAGCTGACTTCCGACGACGCGCTGCGCGCCGCGACCGCGTTGCTGTTGCTGTCGCCGCAAATTCCGCTGCTGTTCATGGACGAAGAATACGGCTCGACGCAACCGTTCCTGTTTTTCACCGATTACACCGGCGCTCTCGCCGACGCCGTGCGCGAAGGGCGACGCCGTGAATTCGCGCGCTTCGCCGCGTTCAGCGACGAGAAAAGCCGCGCGCAGATTCCCGATCCGAACGATGCCGAGACCTTCGCCGCGTCGTCGCCACCCGGGCCCGATGCGAAGCCGACACCGGATCGGCTCGACTGGATGCACTACTACAAGTCCGCGCTCGCGGTGCGCGCGAAGCTGATCACGCCGCGCCTGAAACATACGAAGGCCTGCGGCGCGGCCGTGCTGCGCGACGCAGGTGGCGGCGACGCGAACGCGCTGGTCGCGCGCTGGAGACTCGGCGATGGCGAGACGCTGTCGATCGCGCTGAATCTGTCGCAACAGAACGTCGCACTCGACGACATCCCCGCCGGCAAGATCGTTTTCGAGACGCCGCCACGCGCGCGCGACCAGGCCGACGCGCGGGTATTGCCCGCTGATGCGTGCATCGCATGGCTGACCGGCGACATCAACGAATTCGCGAGCCGCCACGATGCGCGCATCGCGTCGCACGAGGAGCAGCGCGCGTGACGACCCGACGCCCCAACGACCGGCTCGCCGCGCTCGCCACCCGCGCAGGCTTCGAGGTGGAGTGGCAGGACGCGCACCACAACACGCAGCACGTGCCTGAAAAAACACTCGGCACGCTGCTCGAACGCATGGGTCTGCCGTGCGGCAACGCCACCGAGATCCGCCACAGCGCCGCTGCTCTGGAGGCCGAACTATCGGGCCGCAGGCTGCCGCCGCTGATGACCGCGGTGATCGGGCGTGGCATCGCGCTGCCGGCGGCCGCGGTCAAGTCGGGCAGCCATTACCGGATCGAGCTGGAGAGCGGCGCGATCATCGACGGCCGCTTCACCGCGCCGAAAGGCGAGGAAGCGTTGCTCGCGCCGATCGACGAAGCCGGCTATCACACGCTCGTGATCAACGACCAGCGCATGACGCTCGCGGTCGCACCGCCGCGCTGCTACACCGTCGCCGACGCATGGCGCACGCTGCACGGCGGCGATGGCGACGGCGACGTCTCGCCGCCCATGCCGCCACTCTGGGGCATCGCTGCGCAACTGTATGGCTTGCGTCGCGTCGGCGATGGCGGCATCGGCGATTACACGGCGCTCGCGCAGCTTGCACGGCACGGCGCGCAGCGCGGCGCGCACGCGCTCGCCGTCAGTCCGACCCACGCGATGTTCAGCGCACAGCCCGAGCGCTTCAGCCCGTACGCACCGTCGTCGCGTTTGTGGCTCAACGTCACACATATCGATCCGGCGGCGGTGTTCGGCGCGCACGCGTGCGCATCGGCATTGGCGCAGGCCGGCAACGCATCGTCGAAATACGAAGACCTGCCGCTGATCGACTGGCCGCACGCGACAGCGTTGAAACTCTCGGTATTGCGCGCGCTGTACGAGCAGTTCAGCGCGAACGAGCGCCCGCAGCACTCGCCGCGCGCACTCGAATTTCACGGCTTCTGCGAACGCGCGGGGCGCGCGCTCGAAGATCACGCGCGCTTCGAAGCGCTGCAAGCCGCGCAACTCGCGCAAGGCGGCGACGGCCATTGGCGCAATTGGCCCGACGCGTTGCGCGACCCGCGCAGCCCCGAAGTCGACGCGTTCGCCGCCGCGCATCGCAACGAGGTCGATTTTCATCTGTTCCTGCAGTGGCTGGCCTCGCGCGGCCTGTTGCACGCGCAGCACACCGCGCGCGAAGCCGGCATGGCGGTCGGCCTGATCGCCGATCTCGCGGTGGGTTGTGACAGCGCCGGCAGTCATGCATGGTCCTACCCCGACGACATGCTGCAGGGCGTGTCGGTCGGCGCGCCACCCGATCTGTTCAACCAGGCCGGCCAGTCGTGGGGACTCACCACCTTTTCGCCGCGCGCGATGCGCACGCAAGGCTTCGCCGCGTTCATCGACATGCTGCGCGCGGCGTTCGCGCATGCCGGCGGCATCCGCATCGATCACATTCTCGGCTTGCGGCGTCTATGGCTCGTGCCCGAAGGCGAAAGCGCGCGCAACGGCGCGTATCTGCGCTATCCGCTCGAAGACCTGCTGCGGCTGATCGCGCTCGAATCGTGGCGGCATCGCGCGATCGTGATCGGCGAGGATCTCGGCACCGTGCCGTCCGGTTTTCGCGAGCGGCTCGACGAGCACGGCATCGAGGGGATTCGCGTGCTGTGGTTCGAAGGCGCGCCGGACGGCCACGGCTTCAAGGCGCCGGCCGATTGGGACCGCTATGCGGTCGGCACGACGACCACGCACGATCTGCCGACAGTCGCCGGCTGGTGGCGCGGCAGCGACATCATGTGGCGCAACCGCATCGGCCAGACGATGGCGCGCGCCGACGGCCGCGACCCCGAAGACGCGGCGCTCGAAGAGCGCGCGCAGGAACGCGCCGACTTGTGGCGCGCGTTCCAGCTAGCGGGCGTGGCCGCACCCGGCGTCGCGCCGCCCGACGCCGACAACCCGCCGGTCGACGAAGCGCTCGCATTCGTCGCCGCGACGCCCGGGCCGCTCGTCACGTTCCCGCTCGAAGACCTGCTCGCGCTTGCCGAGCAGCCGAATCTGCCAGGCTCGATCGACGAACATCCGAACTGGCGCCGCCGCATGGCGCTGCCCATCGACGCGATGTTCGAGGACCCCGTCTTCACCGACCGACTGCTGGCCGTCGACGGCGCTCGCCGCGCCGCCGCGCCTTCACCGAACACTTCCGCGGAGCCCGACACGCCATGACCGTCCCACGCTCCACACTGCGCCTCCAGTTCCATCGGGGCTTCACGTTCGACGACGCCGTGCGCCACGTCGAATACTTCGCCGCGCTCGGCATCAGCCATCTGTACGCGTCGCCGATCACGACGGCCGAGCCCGGCTCGATGCACGGCTACGACACCGTCGACTACACCCAGGTCAGCGCCGAATACGGCGGCGAGGCGGGCTTGAAGCGCCTCGTCGACAAGCTGCGCGCGCACGGCATGGGGCTCATCGTCGACATCGTGCCGAATCATATGGGCGTCGGCGGTTCGAGCAACGCGTGGTGGCTCGACATCCTCGAATGGGGTCGCCACAGCGCGTTTGCGCGTCATTTCGACGTCGACTGGCATTCGCCCGATCCCGCGCTACGCGGCAAGGTGCTGCTGCCGACGCTCGGGGCGTCGTACGGCGATGAATTGGTGGCGGGCCGCATCGCGCTGCATTTCGCCGCCGACAGCGGTCGCTTTTATATCGGCTACGGCCCGCACGTGTTCCCGGTCTGCCCGGTCGATTACGCGGCCATCCTGCAAGGCGCCGACCGCGCCGATCTGAGCGCGCTCGCCAATCGCTTTCACGGACTCACGACGCAGCCCGCCGATCAGCCGCGCGCCGCCGAGGCGCGTGACGCGCTGCGCGAGTTCGTCGCGCGCGAAGGCGCGTCGGCAATCGAGTTCGTGCTGGAGACTTACGCGCCAGCAGATCCGGTCACGCGCGACCGGCTGCATCGGCTGATCGAGCGGCAGCATTTCCGGCTCGCGTGGTGGCGCACCGCCTCCGACGAAGTGAACTGGCGGCGCTTCTTCGACATCTCGTCGCTCGCCGCCGTGCGCGTCGAGCGGCCCGAGGTGTTCGAGGCGGTGCATGCGCTGATCTTTCGCCTCTACCGCGAAGGGCTCATCGACGGCTTGCGGATCGATCATATCGACGGGCTCGCCGAGCCGCGCGAATACTGCCAGCGTTTGCGCCAGCGGCTCAGCGAGTTGCGCGACACCGCGCCGTACGTGGTGGTCGAAAAGATTCTCGGCCGCGGCGAGCCGTTGCGCGACGACTGGCCCGTCGACGGTACGACCGGCTACGACTTCATGCGCGACGTCGGCGCGCTGCTGCACGATCCGGCCGGCGCCGAGCCGCTCGCCAACACGTGGGCCGAACTGACCGGCCGCAGCGCGCGCTTCGCCGATGAAGCGCACGCGGCACGGCGCAAGATTCTCGCGGAAAACTTCTCGGCGGAACTGGACCGCGCGGCGCGCGCGCTGCATCGGATCGCACGCGATTCGCTGAGCACGCGCGACTTCACGTACCCGGCGCTGCGCCGCGTGCTGACCGAACTGGTCGTGCATTTCCCCGTATACCGCATGTATCCGCTGGGCGGACTGCGCAGCGCCGCCGACAACGTCTATTTCGAGCAGGCGCTCGCGGGCGCGCGCGCTTCGCTGCCGCGCTCGGACGACGCGGCGCTCGAGCGCGTGAATGCATGGCTCGGCGGAAGCGCCGAAGAGGCGCCGCCCGCGCGGCCCGGCGCGCAGTCGCAGCAGCCGGCGCAAGGCGGCGGAGCGCCGCCGCATGCGGGATCGTCCCGGCGCAGCGC
The DNA here is from genome assembly GCF_040948805.1 of Paraburkholderia sp. BR13439. NCBI lineage: Bacteria > Pseudomonadati > Pseudomonadota > Betaproteobacteria > Burkholderiales > Burkholderiaceae > Paraburkholderia > Paraburkholderia sp. BR13439. Next base: position 111,057 of record NZ_JBFPKN010000004.1, read on the forward strand.
GCAAACGCTGTTTTCGCAGCTGACCGCGCCGCTCGCCGCCAAGGCGATCGAAGACACCGCCTGCTATCGCTATGGCCGTCTGCTGTCGCGCAACGAAGTCGGCTCGGACCCGGGCGAGTTCGCGCTGTCGGTCGAGCAGTTTCACGCGGGCAATCTCGAGCGCGCGCAACGTTTTCCGCACGCGATGCTGGCGACCGCCACGCACGATCACAAGCGCGGTGAAGACGTGCGCGCGCGGCTCGCGGTGTTGAGTGAGATCGCCGACGAATGGGGCGCGACGCTGCGTGCATGGTCGACGTTGAACGCGCCGCAGCGTCGCGCGCTCGACGGCACGCCGATCAGCAGCGTGAGCCAGGACAAGAGCGACGCATGGGCTCCCGGCCCCGCCGCCGAGGATATGCTGTACCAGACGCTGGTGGGTTGTTGGCCGCCCGATCTGCGTGCCGACGACGAAGCCGGCGTCAAGGAGCTGGCCGAACGCGTCGCGCAATGGCAGTTGAAGGAACTGCGCGAGGCGAAGCTGCAAACCAGTTGGCTCGCCCCCGACGAAGCCTACGAAGCCGGCTGCCGCGAGTTCCTGTTCGGCATCCTCGCGCCACAGCGGCGCGACGCCTTTCTAAAGGAGCTGTCGGCGTTCGTCGAGCGGATTGGCCGCGCGGGCGCGCTCAACAGTCTGCAGCAGACGGTGCTGCGTCTTGCGTCACCCGGAATCCCCGATCTTTACCAAGGCACCGAGCTGTGGGACTTCAGCCTCGTCGATCCGGACAATCGGCGGCCCGTCGATTTCGCGCAACGCGAGGCGTGGCTGCCCCAAGCGCAAACGCCGCCGTCGGAATTCCTCGCGGACTGGCGCGACGGACGCGTGAAGCTCGCGGTGATCCAACGCGTGCTGGCGCTGCGCACGCATCTGCCGGAGTTGCTGAGTCAGGGCACGTATCTGCCGCTCACGGTGCGCGGCGCGCATGCGTCGAATGTGATCGCGTTTGCGCGGCGCCACGGCAATGCGTGGGCCGTAGTGATCGCCAGCCGGTTGGCGGCGGGCTTGCTTGGCGACGATGCCGATCTGCCGCTCGTCGAATCCGCGCAATGGGCGGATACGGCCATCGAAATGCCGCCCGATCTGTCGGCGCGCGCGCTGTTCGACTGGCTGAGCCCCGCCGCGCCGAAAGTCGACGATCACGGGCTGCTGCATCTGCGCGACGCGCTCGCCGCGATGCCGGTCGCGGTGCTGGTGGAGGATGGGGTGCCTCGAAGCTGAGGCGGATGAACAGGGTTGAGGCTTCGGGTCGGCTCGGGCCTCAACCGCCCTCGTCGTCGAACACCTTCGGATACACGCGCACCAGCACGATGCGCGGTCCCTTCATCTTCTTGACCACCACGTCGAAGTCTTCGAACTCGACGCGCTGCCCTTCGCCGGGCAGATCGTTGAGGGCCTGGATCACGAGGCCGCCCACGGACTCGGCCTTGCCCTCATCGATGTCGATACCCAGCGCCCGTTCGAGCGACACCACCGGCAAGCTGCCCTTGCCCATCAGCGTGCCGTCGTCCATGCGGGTCCAGTCGGCGTCGCCCTGGCGAAACTCGTCGTGGATCTGTCCGACCAGCGCGCCGAGCAGGTTGTCGAGCGTCAGGAAGCCGATCGGTTTTTCGTTCTTGTGGCCGACCAGCGCGAAGTGCGGCGCGCCTTTGCGAAAGCGCCGGAACAGTTCGAGCGCCGGCATGTCCGGCTTCACGTACTGCACGGGGCGCACGTAGCGCGACAGGTCTTCGAGCGTGCTGCCCGCCTGACGCGCGAGCAGCAGGTCCTTCAGATGGATCATGCCGGCCACGCGTTCGCCCGCGGCATCCTCGAACAGCGGATAGCGGCTGAAGCGGTGCCGCGCGACCACCTGCATGTTCTCGCGCAGCGGCAGATCGCGCCGCAGGCAGACCATTTCATGCGACGGCCGCATCAGGTCCGATACGGTCATACGCGAGAAGTCGAGCGAATGCGCGATCGTGTTCCATTCGTCCTGGCTGTACGCGCCGCTCGACGAACCGAGTTCGCTCGCGACGTTCGCGCGGCGGCCGCGCAGGATCAGCTTGAGTTCCTCGGTCGAGTAATGCGAGTCGTGGCCGTGGTCGGTATCGAGGCCCGCGGCCTTCAGCACCGTGTTCGCGCTCGTGTTGAGCAACCAGATGGCGGGGTACATCGCCCAGTAGAAACCGTACAGCGGTGTTGCGGCCCACAACGAAATTTTCTCCGCCTCGCGGATCGCCAGAGACTTCGGCGCGAGCTCGCCGACCACGATATGCAGGAACGAAATGCACGAAAACGCGAAGAACAGCGAAATGCCGTGGATCAGCCTCTCGGACTCGACGCCAATCAACGAGAAGAGGGGCATCAGCAGTTGCGCGAAAGCCGGCTCGCCGATCCAGCCGAGCCCGAGCGACGCTAGCGTGATGCCCAGCTGACACGCCGACAGATATGCGTCGAGCTGTCCGTGCACCTTCGCGAGCAGACGGCCGCGCATGCCATGCCGGGTGGCGAGGCTTTGCACGCGGGTCTGCCGCAGTTTGACCAGACCGAATTCGGCAGCGACGAAAAAGCCATTGAGTGCAACCAGAAACATTGCACCGATGAGGGCGACAACCTGTATCAAAGCGACGGGCTCCGGCAACAAAAGTTGTCAGTATAGGGTTGAAAGCTCTATGAAATCTTTATTGTGCGCGAACGCATTCGCGCGCGACGCTCATTTCGGCACCGCCGCGCTGAACGGCACGCGCAGCACGAGCGTGGCGGGCGTCGCGGTGACGCTGCCCGCTTCCGTCGAATCGCTTTGCTCGAAGCTCCCGCCATGCGCCTCCGCGACGCGCTTGCATAACGCGAACACCCACGCGATGCGCTTCGCCTCGCGCGGCTCGCCCGCCTGCTTGCGGGCGAACGCTTCGAGCACGTGCGGCAGCGCCGCGTCGTTCAACGCGGCCTCGTTTGGTTCGTACGCGACGCTCGCATGCCATGTGCCGTTGTCCGCGCGCGCGGCCAGTGCGACCTCGGCGCCCCGCGCGCTCGCTTCGACGCCGAACGTCAGCATCAGCCACAGCGCGGCGGCGAGACGAGCGCGGTCGCCGTTCAGTTGCTCGGTGGCGATCTGCGAGTCGAGCCGCACTTCGACGCCGCGCGCGCGGGCGAGGCCGGCGCGGACTTCCTCGACGGTTTCGGCGAGCAGCGGATGCAGCGGAAAAGGTTCATACGTGAGCGCGAGCGATTTCGTTTCGGCGCGCGTCGTATCGACGATCGTCTCGAGCAGCTTCACCTGCTGATCGACGCCGCTGCGAATGCCGGTGATCGCGCGCTGCGAGTTGGGATCGTTCGCGTCGAGCTTGCGCTCGAGCACGTAGGCCCAGCTATGAATCGCATTCAACGGACCGCGCAGGTCGTGCGACACCAGCGACAGCACATGATCGCGCATGAACAACGCGGTTTCCGCGCGCAGCAGCGCGCTGCGTTCGGAGATGACGAAGCCGGCCGACGCCGGCTGGGCGCCAGCAGTCCCGGTGGGTGACGTAGTCACGATCGAGTCCTCTCAGGCAGTGCTGGATGATGGGGGGAAGCCTCATTATAGGCATCCCGTTTCGACCGACCAGTCCAGGCCGAACCGCGAGGCGCGCCGCAATCCGCATGCCATGCGCGAAACCGGACAAGATTCGGCGATCGGCGTCAACGCGCCTACAATGTCGCTTTTACGTTTTTTGATCTGAGGAGCAACGCATGTCGACTGTGACGACCGAATCCGGCCTGAAGTACGAAGACCTCGTGGAAGGCACCGGCGCCGAAGCCGTCGCCGGCAAGACCGTGACCGTGCACTACACGGGCTGGCTGACCGACGGCCAGAAGTTCGATTCGAGCAAGGACCGCAATGACCCGTTCGCGTTCGTGCTGGGCGGCGGCATGGTCATCAAGGGCTGGGACGAAGGCGTGCAAGGCATGAAGGTCGGCGGCAAGCGCAAGCTGACCATTCCGCCGCAACTCGGCTACGGCGTGCGCGGCGCGGGCGGCGTGATTCCGCCGAACGCGACGCTCGTGTTCGAAGTCGAACTGCTCGCAGTCTGAGCCACACCTAAGTGCTGTTATGAGCCACGCCGCCGTCACCGCCCCTAACGTTTCGCTGCGCTGCTATGGCGCGATCGAAGCGTCGGACGTGCACGACTTCCACCAGGTCGTGCTGGGGCTCGACGGCGCGATGGTGATGGCGGTGAACGGCGTCGCGGAGCAGATCGACGCCGGCTCCGCATGGCTGATCCCGGCCGGCGCGCGGCACGAATATTCGGGCGTCGGCACCAACCGGCAGCTCGTACTCGATTTGCCCGCGACGTCGCTAGCGGTGCCCGAGCGGCTGTTCGAGCGCGCGCGAGCCGTGGCCGTCGATCCAGCGCTCGCGCAACTCGTGCACACGATTGCCGCGCATGCGGCGGGCGGCGTGGGCAAAACGCAAGACGATGCTTTCGGTCATCGTCGCTTCCATTGGGATGCCGCCGCACGTCTGGGCGCCGCGCTGGTCGTCGATTCCGGGGCGCTCGCCGGTGCGCAGAGCGAAGGCGTTCGGCTCGATTTCGCGCGCATCGACCGCTGGCTGCGCGCGCATCTGTCCGAGCCGCTGAAGATCGCAGACCTCGCCGCGCACTGCGGCTTCGGCATGCGGCGTTTTCACCAACTGTTTACCGATGCGTTCGGCGAGACACCGCATCGCTATTTGCAGCGGCTGCGGCTCGACACGTCGATCACGCTGCTCGCGGACCCACGTCTTTCGTTGACCGATATTGCGCTCGACATCGGCTTCGGCGATCAGAGCGCTTACACGCACGCATTTACGCGGCGTTTTGGGCTGGCGCCCGGGCAGTGGCGCGCGCTGCGGCACTGAGGGCGGCGAAGGTCCTGTCAGCCTTTTAACCCACGCTGCAGATCCGCACGGATATCTCCCGGGTTTTCGAGGCCCACCGCAAGCCGGATCAGACCTTCGCTGATGCCCGCCGCCGCGCGCGCTTCGGGCGTGATGCGGCCGTGCGTGGTCGTGGCCGGATGCGTGATCGTCGTACGCGTGTCGCCCAGGTTGCCGGTGATCGAACAGACCTTCGTGCCGTCGATCACGCGCCATGCGTTCGCACGCATCTGTTCAGGCGTGTCGCCCTTCAGCTCGAACGACACGATCGCGCCGCCCGACTTCTGCTGACGCATCGCGAGCGCATGCTGCGGATGCGATTCGAGTCCGGGATAGAACACGCGATTGATGGCCGGATGCGAGTCGAGCCAGCGCGCGATTTCGAGCGCATTCGCCGACTGCTTTTCTGCACGCAGCGACAGCGTTTCCATGCCTTTCAACAGTACCCACGCGTTGAACGCGGACAGCGTCGGCCCGGCACTGCGCACGAACGGAAACACCTTTTCCATGATGAATTGCTTCGAACCGACCAGCGCGCCGCCGAGCACACGGCCCTGGCCGTCGAGGAACTTGGTCGCCGAATGCATGACGACGTCCGCGCCCAGTTTCAGCGGCTGCTGCAACGCCGGGCTGCAGAAGCAGTTATCGACGACGAACAGCGCATTCGCGGCCTTCGCGATCCTGCCGATCGCTTCGATATCCGAAACCTCGGTCAGCGGGTTGGAAGGCGTTTCGAGGAAGAACATCTTCGTTTCGGGACGCACCGCTTCGTTCCAAGCGTTCAAATCGGTCGGATCGACGAACGTGGTCGTGATGCCGAACTTGCTGAAGATCTGCGAGAACATGCCAAGCGTCGAGCCGAACAGCGCCCGCGAGCTGACGAGGTGGTCGCCCGCCTGCAACGTCGACATCACGACCGACATGATCGCGGCCATCCCCGACGCGGTCGCGATACAGGCCTCGCCGCCTTCGAGCGCGGCCAGCCGGTCCTGGAACATCGAGACGGTCGGATTCGAGAAGCGCGAGTACGTGAAATAGTCTTCGGAGTTCCTGAAGCGCTCGGCGGCTTCCGCGGCGCTCGCGAAGACGAAGCTCGAGGTCAGGAAGATCGCTTCCGAGTGCTCGTTGAAGTCGCTGCGCGCGGTGCCCGAGCGGACGGCCAGCGTGTCGAAGTCGAGGTTCAGGGAGTCGTCCATGTTGGGTCTGGTCTCCAGGAGTCAGTCGCTGCCTGGGCGGCTAAATGAGGCAGCAACAAAAAAGCCCGCTTTGCGTCGGCATAAGCGGGCTTCGTGTGCGGAAAGGTGCGGTGTGTGCGCTCAACCCACCGACAGTTGCAGATGCAGCTGCGAACGCGCCGGGCCGCCACCGTCGATCGCTTCGCTCGCGGCATCGCGATCCGATTGCGACGACGGCGCGAGACGCGCGCTTTCGATGCGGTCGAGGTACTCGGTCGTGATGTCGCCGGTCACGTAGTTGCCGTCGAAGCACGAAGCCTCGAACGCCTTCAGCGCCGGGTTGATATCGCGCACCGCCTGCTTCAGCGCGTCGACGTCCTGGTACACGAGGTGATCCGCGCCGATCATGCGCGCGACTTCCTCGTCCGAGCGGCCGTGCGCGACCAGTTCGCCGCGCGTCGGCATGTCGATGCCGTAGACGTTCGGGAATTTCACCGGGGGCGCCGCCGACGCGAAAATCACCTTGTTCGCGCCCGCATCGCGCGCCATCTGCACGATTTCATGCGACGTCGTGCCGCGCACGATCGAGTCGTCGACGATCAGCACGTTCTTGCCCTTGAACTCGATGTTCATCGCGTTCAGCTTCTGGCGCACCGACTTCTTGCGCACCGCCTGGCCCGGCATGATGAAGGTACGGCCTACATAGCGGTTCTTGAAGAAGCCCTCGCGATACTCGACGCCGAGCTTCTTCGCGACCTGCATCGCGGCCGGGCGCGACGAGTCGGGAATCGGCATCACGACGTCGATCGCGACGTCGGGCAGCTCGCGCTTGATCTTCTCGGCGAGGTAGTCACCCATGCGCAGACGCACGTTGTAGACCGGCACGCCGTCGAGCACCGAATCCGGACGCGCCAGATACACGAGTTCGAAGATGCAGGGGTTCAGGCTCGGAGCCGTCGCGCACTGCTGCGAATGCAGTTGGCCTTCCGCGTCGATGAAAACCGCCTCGCCCGGCTGCACGTCGCGCACGAATTCGAAACCAATGCCTTCGATCGCCACCGATTCCGACGCCAGCATCCACTCGACGCCTTCAGCCGTTTCCAGCTTGCCGAGGCACAGAGGGCGAATACCGAACGGGTCGCGGACGCCGAGCAGACCGTAGCCGGCGATCAGCGCGACGATCGCGTAAGAACCGCGCACCCGCCGATGCACGCCCGATACCGCCTTGAACAGCGCGGCCGGATCGAGTTGCAGACCCGAACTCGACAGTTGCAATTCGTGCGCGAACACGTTGAGCAGCACTTCGGTATCGGAATTGGTGTTCACGTGGCGGCGATCGATGCGGAACATCTCATCTTTCAGCTGCTGCCAGTTGGTCAGGTTGCCGTTGTGCGCGAGGATGATGCCGAACGGCGCGTTCACGTAGAACGGCTGCGCCTCTTCTTCGCTCGACGCCGAACCGGCGGTCGGGTAACGCACCTGGCCGATGCCGGTCGTGCCCGGCAGGCTACGCATGTTGCGCGTGCGGAACACGTCGCGCACCATGCCGTTGGCCTTGTGCATGTGGAAATTGCTGCCGTTCGCCGTCGCGATGCCGGCGGCGTCCTGACCGCGATGCTGCAGCAGCAGCAGGCTGTCATAGATCAGCTGGTTGACCGGGGAGTGGGAAACTACGCCTACGATGCCGCACATGGCATGTCCTTCAAAGGTACAAAATTCGTGATGGCGACCGGTGCCTATGCTCGCGCCCGCGCTTCGATGCGACGGGACGCGCTACGCCGTCATGGCAGCCGGTATGCGCCGGAGTCCTGTTGCGCGTTGCTCGGGGCGCCCAGATCGTCCACATGGACGTAAGCGGCGAGCGCCCCGGGGAGCAGCGGTTTCATTGCGCGTACGCCCGCAACCGCATATGGACGAAGCAGCGCGTTGCGCCAGAATTCCTCTTTGGGCAGTTCGGTCAAGCCTGCGAGGGCGACCAGAATCAGCACCAGAACGACCCCGCGGACGAGGCCGAACATCAAACCGAGCGAGCGGTCCGCACCGCCTAGGCCCGTGACCTGCACGAGACGGCTGAGCAGCGCGCTCACCACGCTCGCGACCAGCACTACGCCGATCACCACGAGCGAAAAAGCCAGCAGCCACTGCGTCAACGCGCCGCCCGGCCAGGTGGACGGGATGTACGGGACCACGTAGCCGACGAACTCGCAGGCGACGAAAAACGCCGCGACCCAGCCGATCAAACCAAACACTTCCGACAGCAAACCGCGCCAGGCGCCTCGCAGCGCCGACAAACCGATCACCGCCATTACAGCGTAGTCGAAGGCAGTGAACATCGCTCGCTTACTGTGCGCTGCCGCCGTTCGAGCCCGACACGAGGCCCGCCTCGCGGACCTTCGCGACAGCGGCGGTGGCCGCGGCGCGGTCGGCGAATGGGCCCGCACGCAGCAATGTCAGCGTCGAACCGTCGGCTTGCTTCCGGTGCTCGGTATATGTGGGCACGCCCGCCGCTTTCAACTTCGCGGCCCAATTGCGCGCATTCGCTTCGTTCGAGAAGGCGCCGAGCTGCACCGCGAAACGGTTGCCCGGCGGCGAGGCCGGCGTGCCGGAGTTCGCGTCGGCGCTGGCGGTGGCCGGATTCGCGTCGTCGTCAGTCGAGGCCGACGGTGCGGCGGCGGGTGGTTTCGTCTGTTTGGCGGGCGCGGCGGGAGTGGTGTTGGCAGCAAGTGACTGCGTTTGCGGCTTCGCGGCGGGCTTCGGCGTCGCGGCGGTAACGGTGCCGGTGGCGACGGAGGGGGCCGTGCCCTGTTTCGCTGCGGTCGATTGAGTCGATTGCGTTGGTTTCGCGGCAGAGGCCGGGGCCGCCGCCGTTGTCGCAGCGGATGCCGCGGTCGCTGCCGGCGCGAGGCTGGACGCGGCGATGCCGCTGTCGCCGGCCGGCGGATTGTCCGGCGCGACGCCAGCTTGCACGTCTTCGTTGGCGGTCGATCTGGAGAGCCTCGGCGCGGGCCGGCTAGGAATGTCGATCGAGATGTCGTCGGTGACGGGCTTCGGGTGCGAATCCAGCACCATCGGCAGAATGATTACCGCCGCGACGACCAGTGCGATTGCGCCGACGAGCCGGCGGCGCGCGCGCTGCTTTTCCGGCAGCGTGGGGTCGAGCAGCATTGCATCTGCATCGACGGTGCGCTCGGTGCGGCGGGTACGCCGCTCGACGCGCTCACCGCGGGCGGCCCGATTGGAACTGGTGTTTGCGCCGCGCCGGCTAGGCGCGTCGTCTTTCTTGCCGAACGAGAAAATTCCCATGAATCGCTTGGTTCGAGCCTGGCGCCCGCTCAGTGTTGCTGCGATTTCCGGTAGGCCATCACACCCGCTACCGTATAGAAACTGCCGAAAACCACGATTCTATCATTCTCTGACGCACGTTTTAGCGCGTCCTGGAAAGCCTCTGCCGGCGTCGAGTAACGCGTGACGCTGCTGTCGGCGCTGTCTTCCACGCCCAGCTCGCGCAACGCGGTTTCCAGCTCTTGCGCGGACGCGGCGCGCGGGGTCGGCAGATCGGTCACGCACCAGTGATCGATCTCGCCTTTCAGATGACTGAGCACGCCGGCGATGTCCTTGTCGCGCATCGCACCGAACACGGCGTACGTGTACGGAAAAAAGCCCATGTTGCCGAGATTCTGCCCGAGCACCGCGGCGGCATGCGGGTTGTGGCCGACGTCGAGCACGATGGACGGCTTGCCCGGCAGCACCTGGAAACGGCCGGGCAGATCGACGTTGGCGATGCCGAGCCGGATGTCCTGCGCCGACACCGGCAGACGGTCGCGCAATGCTTCGAGCCCGGCCAGCGCCGCCGACGTGTTGATCAGCTGATTCGCGCCGCGCAGCGACGGATAGGCGAGCGCCGAGCGCCGCAGCGTCGGTCCGACGTAGCTCCACTGCTGACGCTCGCTGCCGGCTTGGCCTTCGTAACGGAAGTCGCGGCCGAACAGCCACAAGTGTGCGCCGATCGTTTCCGCGTGATCGATCAGCGATTGCGGCGGCACCGGGTCCGCGCAGATTGCCGGCTTGCCGGGGCGGAAGATACCGGCCTTTTCGAAGGCGATTTTTTCGCGCGTGTCGCCGAGATAGTCGGTGTGATCGATATCGATGCTCGTGATGATCGCGCAGTCGGTATCGAGGATATTGACCGCGTCGAGACGCCCGCCGAGGCCGACCTCGAAAATCACCGCGTCGAGGCCGCGCGACGCGAACAGACTCATGATCGCGAGCGTCGTAAATTCGAAGTAGGTCAGCGAAACCGGTTTGGCCAGGCTCTGGCGCGCGGCTTCGACCGCTTCGAAGTGCGGCAGCAGATCTGCGTCGCTCGCCATTGCGCCGTTGATGCGCGCGCGCTCGTTGAACGACAGCAGATGCGGCGACGTGTGGCAACCGACGGTGTAGCCCGCGCGCAGCAGAATCGCTTCGAGAATCGCGCACGTCGAGCCTTTGCCGTTCGTGCCGCCGACCGTGATGATCGGGCACTCGAACGACAGGTGCATCGCATCGCGTACCTGGGAGATGCGGCTCAAACCCATGTCGATGCCGACCGGATGCGCGGATTCAAGGTGCGTGAGCCACGCGTCGAGGGTGGGGAATGTCGTCATCGGGTGAATCTTGAGTGAGTCGCGGTAGTTCGGTTCTGCAGTGCTGCGAAGGGTGCTGGTCAGGCGGTTGCGGTCCGGGTCGCGGGTCGCCGGTCATGGGTGGAGACCGGGTTTGTGCGCATAAACCGCGAAACGGCATCGCAGGCGACCGTAATTATCCCGGAAATGACAGCGCGCCGCTTGATTGCTCACGCGGCGCGCTATTTTCTTGATTGCTTCGGTGCCCGGTTCTTACGCGACCGCGTCCGCCGGCTGATGGCTCAACAGCGCCAGCAATTGCGCTATCTCTTCGCGCAGCTTGCGACGATCGACGATCATGTCGATCGCGCCCTTTTGCAACAGGAACTCGGCGCGCTGGAACCCTTCCGGCAGTTTCTCGCGCACGGTCTGTTCAATCACGCGCGGCCCGGCAAAGCCAATCAGCGCCTTGGGCTCGGCGATCACGACGTCGCCGAGGAACGCGAAACTCGCGGACACGCCGCCCATCGTCGGGTCGGTCAGCACTGAGATGAACGGCAGCTTGGCTTCGGCCAGCTTCGTGAGCATCGCGGTGGTCTTCGCCATCTGCATTAGCGACAGCAGGCTTTCCTGCATCCGCGCACCGCCCGAAGCGGTGAAGCAGATGAACGGCACTTTTTGTTCGAGGGCGTTCTGTGCGCCGCGCGCGAAACGCTCGCCGACCACCGACCCCATCGAGCCGCCCATGAACGAGAACTCGAAGTTCGCCACAACGACCGGCAGCGTATGAATCGCGCCGCCCATCACGACCATTGCATCGGTCTCGTCCGTTTCGTCCATCGCCTCTTTGATGCGCTCGGGATACTTGCGGCTATCTTTGAACTTCAGCGCGTCGACCGGAACGATCTCCTGGCCGATTTCGTAGCGGCCTTCAGGATCGAGCAGGCTGTCCAGCCGCTCACGCGCGCCGATGCGCATGTGATGGTCGCACTTCGGGCAAACATGCAGATTGGCCTCCACGTCGTTGCGATACAGAACGGCTTCGCACGACGGGCACTTGATCCACAGGCCTTCCGGAATTCCCTTGCGGTTCTTCGGGTCGGTTTGTTTGATTTTTGGCGGCAGCAGCTTATCGAGCCAGCTCATAGGAAATCCTTCTGGGTCAGCAGTCGCGCAAACGGCGGGACGAGCCCGCCGCTCACGTTACCGCGACAAAAATAACTGTTATCGGGCAGTCGCGACGCTATCGAGCGCCTCGCGCACTTCGGCAACGAAACGCTTGAGCGTCTCGGCAGCGGTGTCGGGCGCAGCCTGTTCGAGCAATTGAACGAGACGGCTGCCGATCACGACGGCATCGGCCACCTCACCCACCGCACGCGCCGTTTGCGCGTCGCGAATGCCGAAACCGACGCCCACTGGCAGGGGGACGCGCGACTTGATGGCCGGGATTTTACTCGCGATGTTGGAAACGTCCAGATTTGCGGCGCCGGTGACCCCTTTCAGCGACACATAGTAGACATAGCCACTGGCGATACGGCCGACTTCGGCGATACGTTCGTCGGTTGAGGTCGGCGCGAGCAAAAAGATCGGATCGATACCGGCAGACTGCATCTGTTCAGCGAAGTTAGCGCATTCTTCAGGCGGATAATCGACCACCAGCACGCCGTCGACACCGGCTTCCTTCGCGGCTTTCGCGAAGGCCTCGGCGCCCATCCGCTCGATCGGGTTCGCATAGCCCATCAGCACCACGGGGGTTTTGTCGTCGGTTTCGCGGAAGCGTTGGACGTCGGCCAGCACGTGACGTAGCGACACGCCCTTTGCGAGCGCACGTTCGGACGACTGCTGGATCACCGGACCGTCGGCCATCGGGTCGGAAAACGGCACGCCGAGTTCAATCACATCGGCGCCGCCGGCGGCGAGCGCGTGCATGAATTCGACCGTGCGAGCCGGGTCCGGGTCGCCAGCGGTCATGAACGGAATCAAGCCTTTCTTACCTTGGGCGGACAGCGCGGCAAACGTGTTCTTGATACGGGACATGGAAGTATTCTCGAATTAGGGCTACTGCGCGCTGATCGCAGCGCGCCTTTAGGCGAAATTAGCGGCATATTTCGCGCTTTTCACTGCAATTCGGTCGACGGCTGCACTTTCGGCTTCGCTCGGGTCCGACGCGGTGGAGCAGGCGTAGCGGCGGCGCTGACGCGCTCGCGCGCTATCGCGCAATAGCTCTCGTTGATCTCATAGCCGACGAACTCGCGCTGATGACGGACGCAAGCGACTGCGGTGGTGCCGCTGCCCATAAACGGGTCGAGCACGCGGCCGCCCTTCGGGCAGCTGGACAGCACCATCCGCTCGACGATTTCCAGAGGTTTCTGGGTCGGATGCGCGACGCGCTCGGCATGTTGCCGATGCAGACGCGAGACCGACCAGACATCCTTCGGATTATAGCCAAGCTCCAACCACTTGCTTCCTTCGAACAACTTTCGCGAACGCGCCTTCTTCGTGACTGCATCGTACGGGATGCGAACGGGATCGAGATCGAAGAAATAGTCCTTCGACACCGCGAAAAAACCGATGTTGTCGTGCACCGACGTGAAGCGGCGCGTGGTGCCGCCCATGCTCGGCACGCGCCGGTCCCAGATGATCTCGTTGACCATCACGAGTTTCGTCTTCAGGAAACTGAAGATTTCCGGCGCGTATTGCCAGGTGCAGAAAATGTAGAGCGAACCCGACGGCTTGAGCTTCGGGACAGCCAGCTCGAGCCAGCCACGCGTCCAGACGAGAAATTCCTCGCCCGTGCGCATGTCCGAGTCGTTGCCATAGTCCTTCCCCAGCCCGTAAGGCGGATCGCAGACGATCAGGTCGATCGACCCGTCGGGAATGTTCGCTACATCGGTCAGAAAATCGCGGTTCAACAGCTGAATGCCGGCCGGCACTTGCGCAAGCAGCGGTGCGGATGCCGCGGCCGCCGGTACTTCGGCGGCCGGATTCGTGGTTTCAATCGCCGGCTGCGGCTCGTCGAACTCGTCGCGCATCGCAGCGGCTCAGAACTGGATACCCGATCGCTCGGCGACCGTGTGCATGTCCTTGTCGCCGCGGCCCGACAGGTTGACCAGCAGGATCTTGTCTTTCGACAAGGTCGGCGCGAGCTTCGTGGCGTACGCGAGCGCGTGGCTCGACTCCAGCGCAGGAATAATGCCCTCGATGCGACAGCAGTCGTGGAACGCCTTCAATGCTTCTTCGTCGGTGATGCCGACATATTGCGCCCGGTTGCTCTCTTTTAGCCACGCGTGCTCGGGGCCGACGCCCGGATAGTCGAGACCTGCCGATACCGAATGCGTCTCGATGATCTGGCCGTCTTCATCCTGCAGCAGATACGTACGATTGCCGTGCAGCACACCGGGGCTGCCGCCGATCAGCGAAGCCGCGTGGCGACCCGTTTCGATGCCGTCGCCGGCCGCTTCGACACCAATCAACTGCACGGATTTGTCGTCGATGTACGGATAAAAGATACCCATTGCATTCGAACCACCGCCAACACATGCGATGACCGCATCCGGCTGGCGACCAGCGAGTTCGGGCATTTGCACGCGGCATTCGTCGCCGATCACACGCTGGAAGTCGCGCACCATCATCGGATACGGATGCGGACCCGCAACCGTGCCGATGATGTAGAAGGTATTTTCGACGTTGGTGACCCAGTCGCGCATCGCTTCGTTCAGCGCATCCTTCAACGTGCGCGAACCCGATTCGACCGGCACGACGGTCGCGCCGAGCAGTTTCATGCGGTACACGTTGGCGGCCTGGCGGCGTACGTCCTCGGCGCCCATGTAGACCACGCACTCCATGCCGAAGCGCGCGCAGATCGTCGCCGTGGCCACGCCGTGCTGACCGGCACCGGTTTCCGCGATCACGCGCGGCTTGCCCATGCGCTTGGCGAGCAGCGCCTGGCCGATCACATTGTTGATTTTGTGCGCGCCGGTGTGATTCAGATCTTCACGCTTCAGATAAACCTGCGCGCCGCCGAGCAATTCGCTCCAGCGCTGTGCGTGATAAATCGGGGACGGGCGACCCACGAAATACTTCAGTTCGCGCTCATATTCGGCGACGAATTCCGGGTCTTTCTGATATTTCTCGTACGCTTCGCGCAACTCGTCGAGTGCGGAAAACAGAGTTTCGGCTACGAACACGCCGCCAAACTGGCCGAAGTGGCCTCTTTCGTCAGGCAAGTTGTACATGGTGATCACTCTTCTCAGGATGGCTCGCGGGCGCTTTCCTCGGAAAGCGCCCGCGAGCCTGAATCATTCAGCGTCCGCGGCGCGCACCGCGCGTACGAACGCCGCCATCCGGGCGTGATCTTTCACGCCCCGGGCGCCCGGCACTTCGATGCCGCTCGAGACATCGACCGCGTACGGGCGCACGCGATGGATCGCATCACTGACGTTTTGCGTGTTCAACCCACCACTCAAAACGGCCCGATGCGCGAGCTCTGCTGGAATAAGTGACCAATCGAAAATCTTCCCGCCGCCGCCGTAGCCTTCGACATGGGTGTCGAACAGAAGGCCACTGGCTGCTGAATAGTTGAACGCCGATTTTACCAAATCGGCCGGTCGAGTATCCGCCGCGACCCGCAGCGCACGCAACCAAGGCAAACCCGCAACTCCGGCGAGCGTCTCGCACTGTTCCGGCGTCTCGTCGCCGTGGAACTGCAACATCGTCAGGTTGACATTGCTCGCGACCTCCTGGACCCATTCCGGCGTTGCGTTAACGAACAGGCCGACGACCGACACGAACGGCGGCACATCGTGCACGAGTTCGACCGCTTGCGCGACGCTCACCGAACGCGCGCTCGGCGGATAGAACACCAGACCGATCGCGTCGGCGCCGAGATCAATCGCGTGTGCGATGTCGGCGGGCTTCGACAGTCCGCACAGCTTGATGCGCGTGCGATGCGGCACACTTTGCAAGGCGGTGGCTGGGGCCTGGTTGGCGGGGGTCTCTGCTGCTTTCATGTTTCCGGTTGCTCGGTCCATACGCTGCTCCACGGCACGCTGCCCGTCGCCGGGTCGGGCACGCCGAATTGCTCAGGATAGCCCACTTGCGCGAGATACAGGCCGTCGGGCATGAAGGTCGGCGCCGCGCAGTCGCGGCTGCGGCTCGCGAGCACGTCGGCCATCCACGCGGCCGGGCGGCGGCCGCTGCCGATTTCGATCAGACAGCCCATCACGTTGCGCACCATGTGATGCAGGAAGGCGTTCGCGCGAAAGCGGAAATGCACGAAGTTACCTTGTCGTTTGACGTCGATCTGGTACAGATGCTTGAACGGCGTCTTCGACTGGCATTGCGACGAACGAAAGGCCGAAAAGTCGTGCTCGCCGATCAGATGCTCCGCGGCCCAGCGCATCGCTTCGACGTCGAGTGGCGTGTGCACCCAGCCGGCGCGGGTCGTGAGCATCGGTGAGCGAACCGGACTGACGTACAGCACGTAGTAATAGGTCCGCTCGAATGCCGAAAACCGCGCGTGAAAATCTTCGGGCATCGGCTTGGCCCATTGCACTCCGATCGTCTTCGGCAGAAACGCGTTCGGGCCGCGCACCCAGGAGATATCGACGCGGTCGAGTTCGGTGTCGAAATGTACGACCTGGCCCAAGCCATGCACGCCGCGGTCAGTGCGGCCGGCGACCACCGTGTGCACGGGCGTGCGCGTGAATTCGCGCAGCGCCCGTTCGAGTTCGTCCTGAACCGTGTTGCCGTGCGGCTGCGACTGCCATCCAGCGAACGCGGCGCCGTCGTACTGGACGCCTAATGCGATGCGCTTCACGACAGCGGCGCGAGGGTCGAAAGCAACGCGCGGGCTTCGGTGCGCGTGGCTGGATCGTTCGCTTCGATCACTTCGTTGATGAGCGCGCGGGCGCCCCCCAGATCGCCGAGCTCGATGTACTCGGAGGCCAACTCCAGCTTGTTGCGCGCGATGCGGGCGAGATCGGCCGGCGTGAAGGCCGGCAGCGGCTGGGCCGGGCTCGGCGGCAACTCGAGGTCGAAGTCGAGCTTCAGCGCGCCGAAGCCAGCCGCGCCGAGACCCGCGACGGCGCCGTGACCCGCTGTGCCGGCGGCGATCTGGTCGGCGATGTGCGGCGCGTCGTCGTCCGCGCCGTGGACGCCGAAGGCCTGCTGCGCGGTCGTGTCGGGCGATGCGACCGGTTGCGTCGACAGCGACGTGGTCGGCACCGCTTCGCCGACGGTGGGCACTTCGATGCGCGGCGGCAGCGGCATGTTCAGGCTGCCGAATGCGTGGACGGCGTCGCGCGGGAATTCGGTCGGCGCGGACGGCGCGGGTTGCGTCGGCACGGGGATGTCGCCTAACGGCTGACCGAGCGACGTGGTCGCGCGCGGTTCGATCTGGTGTTGCGTGAAATCGATCACTGGGGGTGGAACGTTCAGGGGGGACTGCGGTTCGGCCGTCGCGGTGTGCGGTGCGGTCGGGCTTTCTGTGGATTCCTCGTCCCATTGCTCGCGATGCGCGTTCTCGTCCTGCGTCGCGCCGATGGCCGGTTCGAGCGGTCCCTGCGGCAACGCGTCGGCGCCGAGCTCTGCCGCGGCGGCGAGATTGGCGGCCGTGGCCGCGGAGCGCAGCGTCTCGTCGGTGGCCGGTGCGACCGATGGAGGCTCAGTGGACGGCTCGCTTTCGCTGGACGGCGGGATGCCGGCGAGTGGCGCCGTCGGTGCGGTAGGTTCGGGCGTGCCTGCATGCTGTGTCGCCTGTTCCTCTGCGGCGCGCTCGGCTGCGATGCGCGCTGCTGCTGCGCGTTCCGCTTCCGCATGTTCGGCGGCGACGCGTGCCGCTGCCTGTTCGGCTGCTGCTTGTTCCGCTGCTGCGCGTTCCGCCGCGGCATGTTCCTCGGCTGCTGCTCGCTCTGCTGCTGCTCGCTCCTCTGCGGCCTGTTCGGCTGCGGTTCTTTCCGCAGCGGCCTGCTCGGCCTCTGCACGTTCTGCGGCCGCGCTTTGTGCCGCTGCCCGCTCGGCTGCCTCACGCTCCGCAGCCGCATGCTCCGCCGCTGCCGCCGCAGCAGCCTGCCGCGCAAGCTCCTGATCTTGCGCGCCCGACGCTTCCGTGACCGCTGTCTGCCCTGCCACCGCGCTGCCATCGTGCGAATCGGCGTTATCCGCCGATCCCGCCACTGCGGTATCAGTCGTCTCGGCAGCCCGCGCCGCAGCCTCCTTTTCGCGCTTGCGGCGACCCATGCGCAGAGCCGCGAGCAGAACGACCAATGCCGCACCCACCGCCGCCGCGATGCTCAAATTGCGCTGAGACAGGCCGCCCTCATTCGACGGCGACGTCGCCGCATTCGCGTGCTGCGGCGCCACGGGCACTGTCGCCGCTGAACCTGCCGCTGCGGGCTGCGCAGCGCTCGTCGGCTTTGGGCCCGAAGCGACCGGCACCCCGCCGATACCGTGCTTCTGCAATTCCATCAGCACGCGGTTTTTCAGCGCCAGCAGTTGCTGCAGACTCGACACCTGCTGACGCGGCTGCGAAGCCGCCAGCGCGGCCGCGGCCGCCGGCGCAGTCGCGGTTGCCGCCGACGGCGCTTGCCCGGCAGGCGCGCTCGCCGCTGATTGAATCGATCCGGTCCATTCCTGGGTGCCACTCGCCGCCACGGGCGCCGAACCGGCCACTGGCGCGGACGAAGCCAAGCCGCCCGCCGCCGCGCCAGTCGATACCGCCGCGCTGGCCGCGCCAGAGACCTCGGATGCGGCTGGCGTCGTCGCTTGAGCTGCGGCGCTGGCCGCACTCGCCGTGCTGGCCGCAGCCTCGGCAGGTGCCGCCGTCGGCGCGGAAGCGGGCACAGCCGCCGTGGACTCGGACGCCCCCGCCGCGGCCCCAGTCGACGAAGCCGCCAAGGCCCCCGACGCATCGAGCGCCGGCACAATCAACACCGCCCCCACACGCATGCGGCTCGGATCGTGATTCATGAACGCAGCCGGATTCGTGTCGAACAATGCGCGCGTCGCGCGCGCGAGAACCGCGCGGTCATGCGACTGAGTAATAGCGATCGCGACATCGTTCAGCGACTGCCCTGCGTGTATGGTGTACTGCGCGCCCGCGGCGACGGCAACGACAGCGGTAGTGGAACTGCCAGCGGAAGCGGTATCCGGCGTGCCCGTGGCACGAGCCGGCGCGGCAAGCGCATTGCCCGGGCCACCGCCGAGCAAAGCAATGGCGAAAGCGGCACCAGCGGCCATCGCCGCCGGACGGCTGCTAGATCGCACCTTCTCGTGACGAATGAACATGGCCCGAAGAGCGGAGCGTCGAAAGTTCATCGGGACTCCTGGCGCGTCAGCGCGCAGCCTTTTTTGCGAGTGGAAAGAGACAAGATGATCGGAGCACAGAATGAAAAAAGCGCCGCGCAAGCGCGACGCTTCTTGAGTTGTCTACGCGTCGTGAGCGCGTAGTTTACTTTACTTGTCGAGCACAATGCGAAGCATACGACGCAGCGGTTCAGCCGCGCCCCACAGCAGCTGATCGCCGACCGTGAAGGCCGACAGATATTCGCCACCCATCGCGAGCTTGCGCACGCGGCCGACCGGCACCGTCAGCGTACCGGTGACGACCGCCGGGGACAGATCGCGCATCGACGCTTCGCGCTCGTTCGGCACGACCTTGACCCAGTCGTTGCCCGACGCGAGGATGCTATTCACTTCGTCGAGCGGCACGTCCTTGTTCAGCTTGATCGTCAGCGCTTGCGAGTGGCAGCGCATTGCGCCGATTCGCACGCACAGACCGTCGACCGGAATCGAACCCGGCGTGCCCATGGCCGGCTTGCCGAGAATCTTGTTGGTTTCCGCGCCGCCCTTCCACTCTTCCTTCGACATGCCGTTGCCGAGATCTTTGTCGATCCACGGAATCAGCGAGCCCGCGAGCGGCACGCCGAAATGGTCGGTCGGCATGCTGTCGCTGTTCATCGCTTCGAGCACGCGGCGGTCGATGTCGAGAATCGCCGAAGCCGGGTCAGCCAGTTCTTTCTTCACCGCGCCGTTCAGCGTACCCATTTGTGACAGCAATTCGCGCATGTTCTGCGCGCCCGCGCCCGATGCGGCCTGGTAAGTCATGGCCGTCATCCAGTCGACGAGGTTTTCGCGGAACAGGCCGCCCAGCGCCATCAGCATGAGGCTGACCGTGCAGTTGCCGCCGATGAAGTTCTTCTGACCTTTGACGAGCGCGTTCTTGATCACGTCAAGGTTGACCGGATCGAGAATGATGACCGCATCGTCCTTCATGCGCAGCGACGAAGCCGCGTCGATCCAGTAACCGTTCCAGCCCGCCGCGCGCAGCTTCGGGAACACTTCGTTCGTGTAGTCACCGCCCTGGCAGGAGATGATCGCGTCGCACTTCTTCAGGTCTTCGATGCTTGTCGCATCTTTGAGCTTGGTCTCGTTTTTGGCGAACGACGGCGCGTTGCCACCCGCGTTGCTGGTGCTGAAAAACACCGGTTCGATCAAGTCGAAATCGCCTTCCTGCTGCATGCGTTGCATCAGGACGCTGCCGACCATGCCGCGCCAACCTACGAGACCTACGTTCATGACTTCATACCCTTCGAATGGAAACTTCCCCGCATCTTTGCCCGCAGTGACCGCGCGGGGAAGATGGGCGGGCACGACGGACGATCAGCGCTTCGTGATCGTTTTCGGGGTAATGGTTTTGATGGTAATGGCGAACTCGATTGCACGGGCCGTTGTGCCGTGCAATTTGGAAATCGAGGAGATTTGGGAGATCTGAGCCATCGCAACAATATACACGAAAACAGAAAACTGGCGGCGTTTTTCGCCGTATTACGCGCGAATCGGCCTATTTCAAGGCGGATTCGCGCTTTAACGATCAGTATTGGTGACCCGACTACGGCACGCGTTTTACAGCGCGGCCACGACGGCATCGCCCATCGCGGCGGTGCCGACCTGCTTGCAACCCGGCGTGAGAATGTCGCCGGTGCGATAGCCTTGTTCGAGTACCTTCTTCACCGCGGTTTCGATGCGATCAGCCTGCTCGGCCTTATTCAGCGAATAGCGCAACATCATCGCGGCGGAGAGAATCGTAGCGAGCGGATTCGCAACGCCCTTGCCGGCGATATCCGGTGCGGAACCGTGCGACGGCTCGTACAAGCCCTTGTTGTTCTTGTCGAGCGACGCCGACGGCAGCATGCCGATCGAGCCGGTCAGCATGGCCGCTTCGTCGGAAAGGATGTCGCCGAACATGTTGCCCGTCACGATCACGTCGAACGACTTCGGCGCCTTCACGAGCTGCATCGCGGCGTTGTCGACGTACATGTGCGACAGCTCGACGTCCGCATATTCCTTCGACACGTCGATCATCACGTCCTTCCAGAACTGCGACGTTTCGAGCACGTTGGCTTTATCGACCGAGGTCAGCTTCTTGCCGCGCTTTTGCGCCGCCTGGAACGCGACGTGCGCGATGCGGCGCACTTCCGGTTCCGAATAGCGCATCGTGTCGAAGCCTTCCTTCGCGCCGGCGAACAGGCCGTCCGGCGACGTACGCACGCCGCGCGGCGCGCCGAAGTAGATGTCGCCGTTCAGTTCGCGCACGATCAGGATGTCGAGACCCGAAACGATCTCTTCCTTCAGCGACGACGCACCCGTCAGTTGCGGGTAGCAGATCGCCGGACGGAAGTTCGCGAACAGTTCCAGGTGCTTGCGCAGACCGAGGATCGCCTGCTCCGGGCGCAGAGCACGTTCGAGCTTGTCGTATTTCCAGTCGCCGACCGCGCCGAACAGGATCGCGTCGGCTTCCTTCGCCAGTGCGAGCGTCGAATCGGGCAGCGGATGGCCCTTCGCCTCGTAGCCCGCGCCGCCGACCGGCGCTTCTTCGAGTTCGAACTTCTCGCCGAGCACGTTCAGGACCTTGACGGCCTCCTTGACGATTTCGGGACCGATGCCGTCGCCCGGCAATACTGCGATCTTCATGCGAATTCCTTGATGATTTTTTCGGGTGTTTCTCGCGCAAACCGACGCGGGCGCGGACTAGACGCGCTTAGTTCTCACGGGTTCGCTTAACGGACGAGGCGATTGTTCAGCCACGGTTGCTTCGCGAGACGCTCCGCTTCGAACTGGCGGATCTTGTCCGCGTGACGCAGCGTGAGGCCGATGTCGTCGAAACCGTTCAGCAGGCAGTACTTGCGGAACGCCGCGACTTCGAACGGATATTCGGTGCCGCCGCCGGCTGTGCGCACGACTTGCGCTTCGAGGTCGATTGTCAGCTCGAAGCCGTTGAACGCATACGTCTCGTTGAACAGATGATCGACCTGCTGCTCGGTCAGCACGATCGGCAGCACGCCGTTCTTGAAGCAGTTGTTGTAAAAGATGTCGGCGAAGCTCGGCGCGATCAGCGCGCGAAAGCCGTACTGCTGCAACGCCCAGGGCGCGTGTTCGCGCGAGCTGCCGCAACCGAAATTCTTGCGCGCGAGCAGCACCGAGGCGCCCTGATAGCGCGGCTGGTTCAGCACGAAGTCCGGGTTCAGCGGACGCTTCGAGTTGTCCTGACCCGGTTCGCCGTGGTCGAGGTAGCGCCATTCGTCGAACGCGTTCGGACCGAAGCCCGTGCGCTTGATCGACTTCAGGAACTGCTTCGGAATGATCGCGTCCGTGTCGACGTTCTCGCGATCGAGCGGCGCCACGACGCCGGTGTGTACGATGAATTTATCCATGACGCTTGCGCCTGTTCAGGAGCGGGCGATGCGACCGGCGGTTGGAATCCTCCGCGCCGCATCGCCGGCAAAAATCAAAAACCGCTTATTTCTCAGCGTGATTGCTGATCGAATTGCCGAGGTGCGACATGTCCTGGCCGAATCCGTGCACCGTGTTGCATCCGGCCAGGCCGAGCAGAAGCCCGGCGAGCGTGCCGAGTGCGAAGCGGCGCAATAGAGTGATGCGATTCATGTTCTTCATCATGCGATTCATCCAAGCTTGCGAATGTCGACGAAATGCCCTTCGATGGCTGCAGCCGCGGCCATTGCGGGGCTCACCAGGTGCGTGCGCCCACCGGCGCCCTGACGACCTTCGAAGTTCCGGTTCGACGTGGACGCGCAGCGCTCGCCCGGCTCGAGCCGGTCGGCGTTCATTGCCAAACACATCGAGCAACCCGGCTCACGCCATTCGAACCCGGCCTCGGTAAAGACCTTGTCGAGGCCTTCACGCTCCGCCTGCGCCTTCACCAGACCCGAACCCGGCACGACCATCGCCAGACGGATGTTCGGCGCGACGCGGCGGCCCAGCTTCTTCACGACGTAAGCCGCGGCGCGAATGTCTTCGATGCGCGCGTTGGTGCACGACCCGATGAAGATTTTATCCGGCTTGATCGACTCGATCGGCGCGTTCGGCTCGAGCGCCATGTACTTGAGCGCACGCTCCATCGCGTCGCGCTTGACCGGGTCCTTCTCGCGCTCCGGATCCGGCACGCGGCCGTCGACCGGCGTGACCATTTCCGGCGACGTGCCCCAGGTGACCTGCGGCACGATTTCGGCCGCGTTCAGCTCGACCACGCGATCGAAATGCGCGCCCTCGTCTGACTTGAACTGCTTCCAGTACTCGACCGCGTGATCCCACTCGACGCCCTGCGGCGAGAACGGACGGCCTTTCAGGTATTCGATCGTGGTGTCGTCGACGGCGACCATGCCGGCGCGCGCGCCCGCTTCGATCGCCATGTTGCAGACCGTCATGCGGCCTTCCATCGTCAGCGAACGGATCGTCGAGCCGCCGAATTCCATCGCGTAACCGGTGCCGCCCGCGGTGCCGATCTTGCCGATGATCGCGAGCACGATGTCCTTCGCGGTACAGCCGCGCGGCAATTGCCCCTCGACCTTGACGAGCATGTTCTTGCTCTTCTTCTGCAGCAGCGTTTGCGTGGCCAGCACGTGCTCGACTTCCGACGTGCCGATGCCATGCGCGAGCGCGCCGAACGCGCCGTGCGTCGACGTGTGCGAGTCGCCGCAGACGATCGTCATACCCGGCAGCGTGGCACCCTGTTCCGGCCCGATGATGTGGACGATGCCCTGACGCTGGTCGTTCATCTTGAACTGCGTGATGCCGAAGGCGTCGCAGTTCGCGTCGAGCGTGTCGACCTGCAGCTTCGAGACCGGATCGGCGATGCCGTGGCTGCGGTCCGTGGTTGGCACGTTGTGGTCGGACACGGCCAGGTTCGCGCTGATGCGCCACACCGGACGGTGAGCCATTTTCAGGCCTTCGAACGCCTGCGGGCTGGTCACTTCATGCAGCAGGTGACGGTCGATGTAGAGAATCGCGGTGCCGTCGTCTTCCGTGTGGACCACGTGCGTGTTCCACAATTTGTCGTAGAGAGTCTGTGCCATGGTATGCGGGGGAGTAATGACTGCGGGCTGACTGTGTCGGTCGATTATGCCACGCGACGCACCGCGATGGGCTGCTTAAACAGCGAAAAAACCGATAAAAAACATGGAGTTGGCTGGTAGTGCCAATACCTGTATCGGTGTTACCCGGCAAGCATCGGCGAGCGGCGGCGCCAATGCGCCGCATGCACGATCCGCGGCGGCCGCAGAAACGGAAACGCCCCAACGGTAGACCCGTTGAGGCGTTTTATTTGCTCCGATTTCGCGCTTGTGCGCGGCACGAATGCCGCGGCCAGGCGCGCGTATCGAGGTCGATCAGCGCTTAGCGCTGTGCGATCGGCTTCGCTTGACGCAGCGTCTCGCCGACGAACAGCTGACGCGGACGGCCAATCTTCTGCTCAGGATCAGCGATCATTTCGTTCCACTGCGCGATCCAGCCGACCGTACGCGCCATCGCGAAGATACACGTGAACATCGACGTCGGAATGCCCAGCGCGCGCTGCACGATACCCGAGTAGAAGTCGACGTTCGGGTACAGCTTGCGCGACACGAAGTATTCGTCTTCGAGCGCGATCTTTTCGAGTTCCATTGCGAGCTTGAACAGCGGGTCGTCGTGCAGGCCCAGCTCTTCGAGCACTTCGTGGCAGGTTTCGCGCATCAGCTTCGCGCGCGGGTCGTAGTTCTTGTACACGCGGTGGCCGAAGCCCATCAGCTTCACGCCCGAGTTCTTGTCCTTCACCTGCTTGATGAACTCGGGAATGTTGTCGACGGAGCCGATTTCTTCCAGCATGTTCAGCGCGGCTTCGTTCGCGCCGCCGTGCGCCGGGCCCCACAGACACGCGATACCCGCCGCGATACACGCGAACGGATTCGCACCCGACGAACCGGCGAGACGCACGGTCGACGTCGACGCGTTCTGCTCGTGGTCCGCGTGCAGGATCAGGATGCGGTCGAGCGCGCGCACCAGCACGTCGTTGACCACGTACTCTTCGCACGGATTCGAGAACATCATGCGCATGAAGTTTGCGCTGTACGACAGGTCGTTCTTCGGATATACGAACGGCTGGCCGATGCTGTACTTGTACGCCATGGCGACCAGCGTGGGCAGCTTGGCGATCATGCGGATCGCCGACACTTCGCGGTGACGCGGGTTATTGATGTCGAGCGAGTCGTGATAGAACGCCGACAGCGCGCCGACAGCGGCAACCAGAATCGCCATCGGGTGCGCATCGCGACGGAAGCCGCGGAAGAAGAACTGCATCTGCTCGTGCACCATCGTGTGCTTCGTGACGGTGCCGACGAATTCGGTCTTCTGCTTTTCGTTCGGCAGTTCGCCGTTCAGCAGCAGAAAGCAGGTTTCGAGGAAGTCGGCGTTCTGCGCGAGGTTGTCGATCGCGTAGCCGCGGTAGAGCAGTTCGCCCTTGTCGCCGTCGATGTAGGTGATCGCCGAATTGCACGCCGCCGTCGACATGAAGCCCGGGTCGTACGTGAATTTGCCGGTCTGGCCGTACAGTTTGCGAATGTCGATTACATCCGGGCCAATCGTGCCCTTGTAAATCGGCATTTCAACGCTCGGCGAATTGTCGCTGAACGATAGCGTGGCTTTAACATCTGACGGGGTCATAGCACATCCTCAATCGAAGTATGGATACAGGGTTTCGATAATTGCACGCCTGGAACAACGGACTGGCGGCGCTCAAGCATTGCGCAGCAACTCCAGAACCCGGACCACGTCCGGGTCGGCTAGATCGCCTTCTGGTTCCTTGCGTGCGAGCAGCAAGTCCATCAGGTCGTTATCGCTCAGCTCGAGCAGGCGCGTGAGTGCGCCAACGTCGGCATCGCTGAGGTCATGCTCATATCGGCTGAAAAAACGCTCGAAAATCAGGTCGTTTTCCAGCAGGCCCCGCCGTGCGCGCCAGCGAAGACGCGCACGGCGGAGAGGGTCGGACTGATGCGATGTATCGGTCATGTCGGTACACCCCGCGCCGCGCCCAGGCGCGCTGACTGCCCTCTCGGGGACAGCCTGCGCCACAGGAGCGCGGGGCTCATTGATACTAGACAGCGCGGCGAACCATCAATTCCTTGATCTTGCCGATTGCCTTGGTCGGGTTAAGGCCCTTCGGGCAAACGTCGACGCAGTTCATGATGGTGTGGCAACGGAACAGACGGTAAGGGTCTTCCAGGTTGTCGAGGCGCTCGCCGGTTGCCTGGTCGCGGCTGTCCGCGATGAAGCGGTAGGCCTGCAGCAGACCGGCCGGGCCGACGAACTTGTCCGGATTCCACCAGAAGCTCGGGCACGACGTCGAGCAGCTCGCGCACAGGATACATTCGTACAGGCCGTCGAGCTCGTCGCGTTCTTCCGGCGACTGCAGACGTTCCTTTTCCGGCGGCGGCGTATCGTTGATCAGGTACGGCTTGATCGAGTGATACTGGTTGAAGAACTGCGTGAAGTCGCAGATCAGGTCACGCACGACGGGCAGGCCCGGCAGCGGACGCAGCACGATCTTCTGCGGCAGCTCGTTCAGGTTCGTCAGGCACGCGAGGCCGTTCTTGCCGTTGATGTTCATTGCGTCCGAACCGCACACGCCTTCGCGGCACGAGCGACGGAACGACAGGGTTTCGTCGAGCGCCTTCAGCTTGACGAGCGCGTCGAGCAGCATGCGTTCGTGCGAGTCGATTTCGATCTCGTACGTTTGCATGCGCGGAGCGGCGTCCTTGTCCGGATCGTAGCGGTAAATTTCAAATGTACGCTTGGCCATTTCTCTCAATTCCTTTGACTTGTGCCTTAGAAGGTACGCGCTTTCGGCGGAACCGATTCGACGGTCAGCGGCTTCATGTGCACCGGCTTGTAGTCGAGGCGATCGCCTTCGCTGAACCACAACGTATGGCGCAGCCAGTTTTCGTCGTCGCGATGTTCGAAGTCGTTTTGCGCGTGCGCGCCACGACTTTCCTTGCGCGCTTCGGCGGACACCATCGTGGCGCGTGCCACTTCGATCAGGTTCGCCACTTCCAGCGCTTCGACGCGGGCCGTGTTGAAGACCTTCGACTTATCCTTCAGATGGATGTTGTCGACGCGTGCCGCCACTTCGCGGATGGCTTCGACGCCTTCGGCCAGCAGCGCCGAGGTGCGGAACACGCCAGCGTGCTTCTGCATCGTGCCGCGGATGTCGTTCGCGACCGACTGGGCGTACTCGCCCGACGACGAGCTATCGAGCTTCGCCAGACGCGACAGCGCGAAGTCGGCTGCATCTGCCGGCAGCGGCTTGTGTTCCTTCAGTTCCTTCACGTGCTTGACGATGTGATTGCCGGCAGCGCGGCCGAACACCACGAGGTCGAGCAGCGAGTTCGTGCCGAGACGGTTCGCACCGTGCACCGACACGCACGAGCATTCGCCCACTGCGTAGAAACCGTTGACGACTTCTTCGTGGCCCTTCGGCGTACCGACGACCTGGCCGTTGATGTTCGTCGGGATACCGCCCATCTGGTAGTGGATGGTCGGCACGACCGGGATCGGCTCCTTGATGCAGTCGACGTTCGCGAACTTCAGCGCGATTTCGCGGATCGACGGCAGACGCTTCATGATCGTCTCGGCGCCGATGTGCGACAGGTCGAGAAGCACGTGGTCCTTGTTCGGACCCACGCCGCGGCCTTCCTTGATTTCCTGGTCCATCGAACGCGAAACGAAGTCGCGCGGCGCCAGGTCCTTCAGCGTCGGCGCGTAGCGTTCCATGAAACGCTCGCCGTTCGAGTTACGCAGAATACCGCCTTCGCCGCGCACGCCTTCGGTGATCAGCACGCCTGCGCCGGCCACGCCAGTGGGGTGGAATTGCCAGAATTCCATGTCCTGCAGCGCGATGCCCGAACGGGCCGCCATGCCGAGGCCGTCACCGGTGTTGATGAACGCGTTGGTCGATGCCGCGAAGATCCGGCCTGCGCCGCCCGTGGCGAACAGCGTGGTCTTGCCCTCGAGGATGTAGACGTCGCCGGTTTCCATTTCCAGCGCGGTCACGCCGAGCACGTCGCCGTCGGCGTCGCGGATCAGGTCCAGCGCCATCCATTCGACGAAGAATTGCGTCTTGGCAGCAACGTTCTGCTGGTACAGCGTGTGCAGCAGCGCGTGACCGGTACGGTCAGCCGCCGCGCAAGCGCGTTGCACCGGCTTTTCGCCGTAGTTCGCGGTGTGGCCGCCGAACGGGCGCTGATAGATCGTGCCGTCGGCGTTACGGTCGAACGGCATGCCGAAGTGTTCGAGTTCGTAGACGGCGTTCGGTGCTTCGCGGCACATGAACTCGATCGCGTCCTGGTCGCCGAGCCAGTCGGAGCCCTTGATCGTGTCGTAGAAGTGATAGTGCCAGTTGTCTTCGCTCATGTTGCCGAGCGAAGCGCCGATGCCGCCTTGGGCAGCGACCGTATGCGAACGCGTCGGAAACACTTTGGACAGCACGCAGACCGACAGACCGGCGCGCGCCAGTTGCAGCGACGCGCGCATCCCCGAGCCGCCCGCGCCGACGATAACCACGTCAAACTTGCGACGCGGCAGAGAATTCTTGATTGCAACCATGCTTTTATACTCTCCAGAGAATCTGCGCAGCGTAGCCCGCACATGCGAGCAGCCAGAGGATCGTCAGCGCCTGCAGGACGAGACGCGTGCCAACGGGCTTCACGTAATCCATCCAGATGTCGCGCACACCCACCCACGCGTGGTAGAAGAGCGAGAGAAGCGTGACGAACGTGGCGAGCTTCATCCACTGCGTCGCGAAGATCGACGCCCAGCCGTCGTACGAGAAGTCGCGCGCGAGGAAGAACCACGCGAGCAGAATCACCGTGTACACCGCCATCACGACGGCGGTGACGCGTTGCGCGAGCCAGTCGCGCAGACCGTAATGCGCGCCGACGACGAGACGCTTCGAACCGATTCGGTTATTGGCTGCCATTTTTTAGAATGCTCCGAACAGTTTTGCCGCGAATGCGATGGTGAGCAGCGACGACACGACTAACACGACGACAGAGGTCGACTTGCCCTTTTCCTTCGACACGGCATCATGATTCGTATCCATCACGAGGTGACGGATGCCGGCGCAGAAGTGGAACAGGAAAGCCCACGCGAGAACCAGCGTGATCAGCTTGACGATGATGTTGGAGAGGAAGCCCTTGAAGACTTCGAAGCTCAGTTCGGAAGTCAGGCTCTGATCGAAGAGGAACAGCAGGAAAGGAAGGAAAAGAAACAACAAGGCACCGCTCACGCGATGCAGAATCGACACGCGCCCCGCCAGCGGGAGACGGTATGCCGTCAATATTTGCCCAATACCGATGTTCCGGAATTCCGGCCTCGGTTTCTTTACCGCTTCTGCCATGCTAGACCCCTACTATGTAGTCACACTAATCCGCAATTTTAGCGCCTTTTTATATCGCGCTGCAGCGAAAACCACGCTAGGTCCTTTGCTGCGCGCGCTATGAAAGCGCCTTCCGATCGGCACGCGTGTGGGACGCCGCGCCTCGTTTCAGCCCGATTCAGCTGAGATCGTTCTGATAGTAATACCCGGTTGTGACATACCAACCTCGCCGGACTTCAACCGGCCGATCCCCATAGGTATAGGAGACGCGCTCGACCGAGAGCAACGGAAAACCCGCCGGCACATGCAGCAGGTCCGCCACGGAAGGCTCCGCCGCGACCGCGCGGATTTTTTCCGTCGCGCGAATCATGCGAGTGCCGAATTCGGTCTCGAACATCGCGTAGAGGGGACCTTTGTACTCCGAAAGCCGCTCGAGCGTGAGCCCGCGGAACACGGCGCCTGGCAGCCAGATTTCGTCGAGCACGGTCACTTCGCCGTCGAACTGCAGCAAACGCTTGATCAGCACGACCGGATCGGCCGGCTTCAGATCGAGTTGCCGAGCAATTTCCGCCGATGCGCGCAGCCGCCGGCATTCGAGCAGACGGCTCACGTGCGGATGCTCCGCGCCGTCGTCGGCGAGCAATCTCAGGAAACGGAACTGCGCGCGTTCTTCGTTGTGCGTCGCAACGAACGTGCCCTTGCCCTGACGGCGCACCAGCAGGTTGTCGGCGGCCAACTCGTCGATCGCCTTGCGCACCGTACCCTGACTCACCTTGAAACGCGCAGCCAGTTCGACTTCACTAGGAATGATTTCGCCCGGCTTCCATTCGCCGCTTTCGAGGCTCTGCGTAATCAAGCCCTTGATCTGCTGATACAAGGGGCTGAAGGTCGGCGACGCAGCAGCGGAAACAGCGGATACAGCTTCGCCCGCGGCCCCCTGGCCATTCGGGTTTACAGGATTCGCCGGGTTCGAATTCATGCGCGCATTTCATCATAAAGCGCCGGGGCACGTCTAGGGTTTTCCCGTCGATAGATGTGTCTTATATAAGACATAAGATACTGTTGACTTTGTCGGTTTCGACTCCTACACTCCTTGTCGAGCAAGGGTTTGCGGGATTTTGCGGCAGCTGTTTGATGCAGCGCCGCGACGCTCCGGCCGCCACTCTGCACCATGCCGTCCCCTACGCAGTCCAGGTTTCGATTCGCCGCCATCCGTTGCATTCGCGTGTTGTTCCGTGTTGCAGCCGCTGGCCCGACACTCGCCGAAACGCGCTGTTCGCAGGAGGCCGCACCGTGCAGTTGCGGGCCGGCCCGGCGTAAGCCTTGGGCCATCCCGTCCCGCTCGGTAGTACGGATTTCCGGCACGGCGGTCTTGCCGCAACGCGCCGCCCGGTCTCGGCACATTCCGAGCCCGCACGCGAACAGTGAATTCCGCCGTGTTTCATAACGCTTCGCTGAACGCGCATATAGAATGGCGTTTTCCCTAGCGTCTAACGCATCGTCCTGGAGATTTCTCAATGGCTAAGCCCGCAAAGCGCGTTGCCGTCACCGGCGCCGCAGGTCAAATCGCTTACTCCCTGCTGTTCCGCATCGCCAATGGCGACCTGCTCGGCAAGGACCAGCCGGTGATCCTGCAACTGCTCGATCTGCCGCAAGCGCAAGCCGCCGTCAAAGGCGTCGTGATGGAACTGGATGATTGCGCATTCCCGCTGCTGTCGGGCGTCGTGATCACGGACGACCCGAAGGTCGCGTTCAAGGACGCCGACATCGCCTTGCTCGTCGGCGCGCGTCCGCGTTCGAAGGGCATGGAGCGCAAGGATCTGCTGTCGGCCAACGCCGAAATCTTCACGGTTCAGGGCAAGGCGCTTAACGAAGTCGCCAGCCGCGACGTGAAGGTTCTGGTGGTCGGCAACCCGGCCAACACGAACGCGTACATCGCAATGAAGTCGGCGCCGGATCTGCCGAAGAAGAACTTCACCGCGATGCTGCGTCTGGACCACAACCGCGCGCTGTCGCAACTGGCGGCCAAGTCGGGCAAGCCGGTCGCGTCGATCGAAAAGCTCGCGGTGTGGGGCAACCACTCGCCGACCATGTACCCCGACTTCCGCGTCGCAACGGCTGAAGGTCAGGACCTGACCAAGCTGATCAACGACGAAGAATGGAACCGCAACACGTTCATCCCGACCGTCGGCAAGCGCGGCGCGGCGATCATCGAAGCGCGCGGCCTGTCGTCGGCGGCATCGGCGGCCAACGCTGCGATCGACCACGTGCGTGACTGGGTGCTCGGCACCAACGGCAAGTGGGTCACGATGGGCATCCCGTCGGACGGCTCGTACGGCATCCCTGAAGACATCATCTACGGCGTGCCCGTGACCTGCGAAAACGGCGAGTACAAGCGCGTCGAAGGTCTGGCAATCGACGCGTTCTCGCGCGAAAAGATGGACGGCACGCTGCAGGAACTGCTGGAAGAGCGCGACGGCGTTCAGCACCTGCTCGGCTAAGCATCTGATCTGATGCCGATGAACCGGAACTCCGAAGCGTCAGCGCGGCGGGTTCCGGTTTTTTTTCGTGCGCATGGCGCTGCGATCGTCGCCATTCGCCTCTGATTCGAACGTGCTTTGCCGTCGCCGGACTGCGCTTGCGCAGAGCACGCCCGAATCCGACATTCCTAATCCTCACCACGCCCCACACGCCGAAGATGCGCGTTCTCACACCCGCCGAAGTGCTGTTTGAGGGCGAAGCGCCGCCCGCTGTGCTGCCTGCCTGCGACCACTACGCGGGCAGCGAAAAGCTGATGCTGAAGTCGCTCGCGTTACAGCAGCAACTCGGCCCGGTGTTCGATATCACGCTCGATTGCGAAGACGGCGCGCAGGTCGGCCGCGAGGCCGAGCACGCGGAACTGGTCGCATCGCTGCTGGGCAGCGAGCACGACCGCTTCGGCCGCGTCGGCGTGCGCATCCACGACTTCGCTCACGCGCACTGGCGCGACGACGTGCGCCTGATTCTGCGCGCCGCAAAGCGGGCACCCGCCTACATCACGTTGCCGAAAGTCCGCAACGTCCTCGATGCCGCCGAAATGATCGCGTTCATCGAGGCGACGCGGCGCGAACTCGGCATCGCGCAGCCGGTGCCGGTGCAGTTGCTGGTCGAAACTCACGGCGCGCTCACGCGCGTGTTCGAACTGGCCGCGCTGCCAGGCGTCGAGGCGCTGAGCTTCGGCCTGATGGACTTCGTCTCCGCGCACGACGGCGCGATCCCCGATACCGCGATGCGCTCGCCGGGCCAATTCGATCATCCGCTCGTGCGGCGCGCGAAGCTCGAAATTTCGGCGGCCTGCCATGCGTACGGCAAGGTGCCGTCGCACAACGTCAGCACCGAAGTGCGCGACATGAGCGTGGTCGCGAACGACGCGCAGCGCGCCCGCAATGAATTCGGCTACACGCGCATGTGGAGCATTCATCCGGCGCAGATCGAGGCGATCGTCGCCGCGTTCGCGCCGCGCGACGAAGAAATCGCGACGGCCACGGCAATCCTGTTGGCCGCGCAGTCCGCGCATTGGGGCCCGACGCGTCACGGTGATACGCTGCACGACCGTGCGAGCTACCGCTATTACTGGTCGGTGCTGCGCCGCGCGCAGAGCACCGGCCGCGCTGTTCCGCAAGAAGCGGCGCCGCTCTTTGCGCAAGTGGGCACTAACGGACAGTCAGTGGCATAAGCGACGCGTTTTTCAAACGGCGGCAACGATGAGCCGGCACACAGGAGAAGGCGGAACATGAGCGAGACGACGCAAGCCGCTGACGCAACAGGCGGCAACGAAACGCAAAGCGGCTTCAAACCGAAGAAATCCGTCGCGCTGTCGGGCGTGACCGCGGGCAACACCGCGCTGTGCACGGTCGGCAAGACCGGCAACGATCTGCACTATCGCGGCTACGACATTCTCGACATCGCCGAGGCGTGCGAATTCGAGGAGATCGCTTACCTGCTGGTCCACGGCAAGCTGCCCACGCAGGCCGAATTGACCGCCTACAAGACGAAGCTGAAGTCGATGCGCGGCCTGCCCGCCAACGTGAAGGCCGCGCTCGAATGGATTCCGGCCGCCGCGCATCCGATGGACGTGATGCGCACCGGCGTGTCGGTGCTCGGCACGGTGCTGCCGGAGAAGGACGATCACAACCTGCCCGGCGCGCGCGACATCGCCGACAAGCTGATGGCCTCGCTCGGCTCGATGCTGCTGTACTGGTATCACTACTCGCACAACGGCAAGCGCATCGAGGTCGAAACCGACGACGATTCGATCGGCGGCCATTTCCTGCATCTGCTGCATGGCGTCGAACCGTCGAAGGCGTGGGTCGATGCGATGCACGTGTCGCTGAACCTGTACGCGGAGCACGAGTTCAATGCGTCGACGTTCACGGGCCGCGTGATCGCGGGCACGGGCTCGGACATGTATTCGGCGATCACCGGCGCGATCGGCGCGCTGCGCGGCCCGAAGCATGGCGGCGCCAACGAAGCCGCGTTCGACATCCAGTCGCGCTACCAGACGCCCGACGAAGCCGAAGCCGACATCCGCCGCCGCGTCGAGAACAAGGAAGTCGTGATCGGCTTCGGCCATCCGGTGTACACGATCTCGGACCCGCGCAACAAGGTCATCAAGGAAGTCGCGAAGAAGCTGTCGAAGGAAGCGGGCAACATGAAGCTGTTCTCGATCGCCGAGCGCCTCGAATCGGTGATGTGGGAAGCGAAGAAGATGTTCGCGAACCTCGACTGGTTCAGCGCGGTGTCGTACCACATGATGGGCGTGCCGACCGCGATGTTCACGCCGCTGTTCGTGATCTCGCGTACGGCCGGCTGGAGCGCGCACATCATCGAGCAGCGCGTCGACAACAAGATCATCCGGCCGAGCGCGAATTACACCGGACCCGAGAATTTAAAGTACGTGCCGCTAAATAGGAGAAAATAGCGGTCGCTGTGCGCTCCACAGCGCGTGCAGTTCAACCCGCGCGGCCGCCGGACCGGTCGTCCGCGCACTGTTTAACTGATTTGATAGAAAGGTTTTCTCCATGAAAAAGCTGATGATCGCCGCCATGATTGGCGCCCTGTCTACGACGATGCTGACCGTCGCGACTGACGCCGCTGCTGCGGACACGGCCACCACCACCACGAAGAAGGCCGTCGCCAAGCGCCCGGAGCCGCGCCGCCTGGTCAAGCGCAAGGCCAATCCGGTGAAGGAAGCGAAGGTCGATCCGATTCCGGAAGGCGCGGAAAAGTGGTCGTGCAAGGACGGTCTGGCTTTCGAAATGAAAGGCGACATGAAGCGTGACCAGATCGTCACCGTTCACTGGGCGAACAAGAACTACAACCTGCCGCGCGAAGCGACCACGACGGGCGCTGACCGCTTCCACGACGCAGCATCCGGTATGGACCTCGTCGTGATCCCGACGAAGGCCATGCTGTTCCAGGACAAGGACAGCTCGCGTCTCGCCGACGAGTGCAAGACGGTCGCGATGGAACAGGGCGCGCCGGCAGCAACGCAATCTAACGCGATCAACAAGACCGGCAACTGATTTTCGCCGCCAGGGAAGCCCCCGATGTCCGCCCCGATCTCCAACGTACGACCCGCCCCGGACGCCGTCCTGGTCGATATCGTCGACTACGTGCTGGATTACCGGATCGACAGCGCGCTCGCGCTGGAAACCGCGCGTCATTGCCTGATCGACACGCTCGGTTGCGGACTCGAGGCGCTTACCTACCCGGCCTGCACCAAGCTGATGGGACCAATCGTGGCAGGCACGATCGTCCCCAACGGCGCGAAGGTGCCGGGCACGTCGTTCCAGCTGGACCCCGTTCAGGCCGCCTTCAACATCGGCGCGATGATCCGCTGGCTCGACTTCAACGACACCTGGCTCGCGGCCGAATGGGGCCATCCGTCCGATAACCTCGGCGGCATTCTCGCGACGGCCGACTGGCTCTCGCGTACCGCCATCGCAGCCGGCAAAGCGCCGCTGACGATGAAAGACGTCCTGATCGCAATGATCAAGGCGCACGAAATTCAAGGCTGCATCGCGCTCGAGAACTCGTTCAACAAGGTCGGGCTCGATCATGTGCTGCTCGTCAAGCTCGCGTCGACCGCGGTGGTCGGCCAGCTGATCGGCCTCACGCGCGACGAGCTGATCAACGCGGTATCGCAGGCGCTCGTCGATGGGCAGGCGCTGCGCACCTACCGCCATGCGCCGAACACCGGTTCGCGCAAATCGTGGGCTGCCGGCGACGCCACCGCGCGCGCCGTGCGCCTCGCGCTGATCTCGAAGACCGGCGAGATGGGCTATCCGTCGGTGCTCAGCGCGAAAACGTGGGGCTTCTACGACGTGCTGTTCAACGGCAACGCGTTCCGGTTCCAGCGTCCGTACGGCTCGTACGTGATGGAAAACGTGCTGTTCAAGATCTCGTTTCCGGCCGAGTTCCACGCGCAAACCGCCGCGGAAGCCGCGCTCGCGCTGCATGCGCAGCTCTCGCGCCAAGGCCGGCGCGTCGAAGACATTCGCCGAGTGACGATCCGCACGCACGAAGCCGCGATTCGCATCATCGATAAAAAAGGCCCGCTGAACAATCCGGCCGACCGTGATCATTGCATCCAGTACATGATCGCGGTGCCGCTGATTTTCGGCCGTCTGACTGCTGCCGATTACGAAGACTCAGTGGCGCAGGACTCGCGTATCGATGCGTTGCGCGCGAAAATGGAATGCGTAGAAGATCCACAGTTCACGAAGGATTATCACGACCCGGAGAAGCGTTCGATCGCCAATGCACTGACGATCGAATTCAGCGACGGGGCGAAGTTCGGGGAAGTCGTAGTCGAATACCCGATCGGTCATAAGCGCCGTCGTGAGGACGGTATTCCGTTGCTGGTCGAGAAGTTCAAGACCAACCTCGCGCGGCGCTTTCCGGTCAAGCAACAACTGGCGATTCTCGACGTATCGCTCGATCAGGCCAAGCTCGAAGCGACGCCGGTCAATGAATACGTCGATCTTTACGTCATCTAGGCTGAGTACTGTAGTTCCGCGATCCAAACCAAGGAAAACACCATGGCCCACAACCTCCACAAAACGCTCAAGGAATTCGACAGCGGTTCCGGCAAAGGCAAGTTCTACTCCCTGCCGCAACTCGGCAAGGCTCTGAACCTCAAAATCGACCGTCTGCCGGTCTCGATCCGTATCGTGCTGGAATCGGTGCTGCGCAACTACGACGGCAAGAAAATCGCCGAAGAACACGTCACGCAACTCGCGAACTGGAAGCCGAACGCGGCGCGCGTCGATGAAATTCCGTTCGTCGTGTCGCGCGTCGTGTTGCAGGACTTCACCGGCGTGCCGCTGCTCGCCGACATCGCTGCGATGCGCGGCGTCGCGAAGGCCGTCGGCAAGAATCCGAAGTCGATCGAGCCGCTGGTGCCCGTGGACCTCGTCGTCGACCACTCGGTGCAGGTCGACCACTTCCGCGAGAAGAACGCGCTCGACCTGAACATGAAGCTGGAATTCCAGCGCAACAACGAGCGCTACCAGTTCATGAAGTGGGGCATGCAGGCGTTCGACACGTTCAAGGTCGTGCCGCCGGGCGTCGGCATCGTTCACCAGGTGAACCTCGAATACCTCGCGCGCGGCGTGCACAAGAAGGCCGACGGCGCGGACACCGTGTACTACCCGGACTCGCTGGTCGGCACGGACAGCCATACGACGATGATCAACGGCATCGGCGTGGTGGGCTGGGGCGTGGGCGGTATCGAAGCCGAAGCAGGCATGCTCGGCCAGCCGGTGTACTTCCTGACGCCGGACGTCGTCGGTGTGCACCTGAAGGGCAAGCTGATCGAAGGCGTGACCGCGACCGACCTCGTGCTGACCATCACCGAACTGCTGCGCAAGGAGAAGGTCGTCGGCAAGTTCGTCGAGTTCTTCGGCGAAGGCACGCGCTCGCTGTCGGTGCCGGACCGCGCGACGATCGGCAACATGGCGCCGGAATACGGCGCGACGATGGGCTTCTTCCCGGTCGACGAAAAGACCATCGAGTTCTTCCACGGCACGGGCCGCACGGAAGCGGAAATCTCCGCGTTCGAGAACTACTTCAAGGCGCAGGAGCTGTTCGGCATTCCGGCCGATGGCGACATCGATTACACGAAGGTGGTCACGCTGGATCTCGCCACGGTCGCGCCGTCGTTGGCAGGCCCGAAGCGTCCGCAGGACCGCATCGAGATCGGCCACGTGAAGTCGACCTTCACCGACCTGTTCTCGAAGCCGGTCTCTGAAAACGGCTTCGCGAAAAAGGCCGCCGATCTCGACGCGCAATACACGACGAGCAACGGCGTCGACGTGAAGAACGGCGACGTGCTGATCGCCGCGATCACGTCGTGCACGAACACGTCGAACCCGAGCGTGCTGCTCGCCGCCGGTCTGCTCGCGAAGAAAGCTGTCGAGGCTGGCCTGACGGTTGCTCCGCACATCAAGACGTCGCTGGCTCCGGGATCGCGCATCGTCACCGAGTACCTGACGAAGACCGACCTGCTGAAGTACCTCGACAAGCTCGGCTTCACGCTGGCCGCATACGGCTGCACGACGTGTATCGGCAACGCGGGCGACCTGACGCCGGAACTGAACGAAGCGATCACGAAGAACGACATCGTCGCGGCAGCGGTGCTGTCGGGCAACCGTAACTTCGAAGCGCGTATCCACCCGAACATCCGCGCGAACTTCCTCGCGTCGCCGCCGCTCGTCGTCGCGTACGCGATCGCCGGCAACATCACGCGCGACCTGATGACCGAGCCGGTCGGCAAGGGCAAGGGCGGCAAGGACATCTACCTCGGCGACATCTGGCCGACCAGCGACGAAGTCAACGCGCTGCTGAAATACGCGATGGATGCCGACGCGTTCCGCAAGAACTACTCGCAGCTCACGAAGAAGGGCGACCTGTGGAGCAAGATCGAGGGCGAAGAGGGTCAGGTCTATGACTGGCCGAAGTCGACCTACATCGCCGAGCCGCCGTTCTTCGGCAAGGACTTCTCGATGACGCCGGCATCCAGCATCGCGCCGGTCAAGGGCGCGCGCGCTCTGGGCATCTTCGGTGACTCGGTCACGACCGACCACATCAGCCCCGCAGGCTCGATCAAGGAAGACTCGCCGGCAGGCCGCTGGCTGAAGGAAAACGGCGTGCAGAAGGCCGACTTCAACAGCTACGGCTCCCGTCGCGGCAACCACGACGTGATGATGCGCGGCACGTTCGCGAACGTGCGTATCAAGAACCTGATGATCCCGGCAAAGGCGGACGGCACGCGCGTCGAAGGCGGCCTGACGATTCACCAGCCGAGCGGCGAACAGCTGTCGATCTACGACGCGGCGATGAAGTACATCGACGCCGACACGCCGACCATCGTGTTCGCGGGCGAAGAGTACGGCACGGGTTCGTCGCGCGACTGGGCGGCCAAGGGCACGCAGCTGCTGGGCGTGAAGGCCGTGGTCGCACGCAGCTTCGAGCGGATCCACCGTTCGAACCTCGTCGGCATGGGCGTTCTGCCGCTGCAGTTCAAGGGCTCGGATAGCGTACAGTCGCTCGGTATCACCGGCGAAGAAACGTACGACATCGAAGGCCTCGGCGACGACTTCAAGCCGCAACAGGAAGTCACGCTCGTGATCCACAGCAAGGACGGCGACAAGCGCGTTCCGGTGCTGCTGCGTATCGACACGCCGATCGAAGTCGACTACTACAAGCACGGCGGGATTCTGCCGTTCGTGCTGCGCTCGCTGCTGGCTGCTTGAGCCTCGCGGCAACGCATGTAGCCTCGCTGTTTTGCAGGGGCTGCGTCCTGTGGAGGGCGCAGCCGACTTTGGAGCCCGACCTCAGGTCGGGCTTTTTTTTAGTTCTTCTCGGCGTGCCACGCAGGATGCGAAGGGGACTCGAACCTGACGCGGAGTTCGGCATCACGACAACATGCCGCGCGACAACCTGCCTGGTTTCTTGTTCGCGGGAAATACCTTACATTTTCCTTGAGGCGGCAAACAGTTGAAGTAGTTGGAGTAGCCGCCGAGGGCGTCTTCGATCATGAGAAGACGTGTGTGGGATGCGTCTCACCCCCGGGCGTCAGCGCCGCGCTCGTGCACAGCGCACATATGACGGCCGCACGCCGTCCCCTGGCTGCGGCGCCCCGTGAGACGTGTCCTCCTGATGCAACGCAGGCTGAATGCTCAACTTCACCTTGGAGGGAATGCCTTTGAATACTGACTCTGACCACTGCCATGTAAGCCGCTCGCGTGGCTTCGGTAAAAGCCAGCGAGCATCCCGCAGGACTGAACGGTCCTGATAGATACGTCTGAAGACGTGTCCTGCATGAAACGCGCCGGTACGCAATGTCCGGCGCGTTTGTTTTTCTGGTGCCCAACTCGACGGGAACGCACCTAGCCCGCGAAGGACGTGCAGGGTTCGGTGGGAATGACCGACCGACAGGGATCAGTCGGAATGGCCAATCGACATGGCTCCGTGGGAGCTAGCAGGCTGGAGACCGCCAAACCGCCTCGAATGGCGTGCATGCCTTTTCGGTCAAGCAGATCGACACGCGGCAGATCGTGGATGGTAAGAGTCGTCATGGCAATGGTCCTTGTGTCCGGATTGGAGTGACCGGACCACTTGCAAGGCTTATGCCATTGCGCAGAAAGGTGCTCGGGATACCGCCTCCGCCTTGGGCGAAGGCGATTTCCCACCGCCATGTGTTCGCGCTTGTTCGATACGCCGCGGCAAAATCTGTCGGGTGACAAGCAACAGACCTGATCGCCCGCCACCATCACTTCAAGCCGAAATCGACTCGCGTCGTCGCACCCTTGTCCTTGATATCGTCGGCATTCATCTTCGGCGCGACGATAAACACGCGGCTGCTGTCGATCTTGCCCTCCAGGTACTGTTGCACGCTCTGTGCGCGCTGCTGCGCAAGCTGGCGCAGGCTTGCGTCGTCGATCGGCGCGTTGGCCGCGAGCGCGCTCTTCATGTCGTCGTCCGGCAGCGTCTTCGTCATGCCGATGAAGTTGCGCGGTTTCTTGAAGTCGGAGGACTTGTAGGCCTTGGTCAGATACTTTTCGTAGTCTTTCTGATCGACCGTGACCGTCGACGGATCGATGCTCTCGCCGTTGCCCACCGCGTCCTTGATCTTCTGCCGCTTGACCATCTGATCGACGTACCGCGTGCGCAGCGCCGGCTCGTCGACCTTCGGATCGACGCGGCCGATCAGGTCCATGCGGATTGACGGCTTGTCGGTGAGTGCCTTGACGATCGTGTCGAGCTTCTGCTTGTCGGCGTCGGTGAGCGTGGCCGAGCCGGCCTCGAATTCGACGTAGCCGAGATCTTCGCCATTGCCGCCGAACGCATGCGCGATCAGCGAGAACGGCGCGGTCACCGCCTTCTCGAGCAGATTGAGCACCGCATGCCAGATCAGCCCGCCTATGCTGAACTCGGGGTTCGACAGCGAGCCCGACACCGGCAGGTTCACGTCGATCTCGCCACGCGAGTTCTTCAGCAGCGAGATTGCGAAACGCACCGGCAGCTTGGTCGCGGTGTCGTTGTCGATATGATCGCCGAACGTCAGCTGATCGATGAACAGGTGGTTGTTCGCGTTCAGCTGGTCGTTCGCAAGCTGATAGTGCAGATCGACGTTGAGCTTGCCCTTCGTGATTGGATAGCCCGCGTATTTCGCCGAATACGGCGTCAGGTTGGTCAGCTCGATGTCGTGCGCGGTCGCGGTCAGATCGAGCGCCGGTTTCGCGATCAGCGGATTGACGGTGCCGCGAATCGTCAGCGGACCGTTGGCCGCGAGTTTCGCGGCGACATCGACCGGTGCGGGCGTGGTCGTTTCCGTACCGAACGCGCCGATGGTGCCCTGAATGTCGACGAGGTTCGCCGTGTAGTTCGGCTTGACGAAGTTGTCGGTGTAGGTCACGCGGCCCTGCTGCAACACCAGTTGCCCGAAGTGCATCTTGAGCGGATTTTGTGGCGGCGTCGCGGCCGTGGCGGTGGCCGCAGGCGTGGTGGTTGCCTTGCCCGGCGCCGCAGCCGATGCTGCCGCGACCGCCGCCGGCGCCGACGCCGCGACCGCTTCGGACACCGCCTCGGGCGTCAGCGGAATCGGGTGCGAGCTGCTCTTGCTGCGCGTCAGCGACTGCGTCGTACCGCCCTCGTGCGCGACCACATCCTTCAAGTTCAGCTTGCCTTGCGCGTCGAGCAGCACGCGGCCATAGAACTTCGAGAACGTCACACGCCCCGCGTCGACCGCGGTCCCCCCGTGCTCGTCGTAATCGGCCTTCAGGTTCGTCAGCGCAAGCGAGCCCCAGCCCGCGAACGGGTCGGAGGTCGCCTTGTCGATCATGCGCACGGCGACGAGCGCCATGTCGCCGCGAAAGTTCGCCTTCAGCGACTTCGCCTGGCTGACCGAGAGATCGCCGTTCGCATTCAGCAGCGCGCTAGCGAGCGACGCGTTCAGCTGGCTGCCGAAGTACGGCTCGAACGCGGCCGCGTCGAGCTGATTCGCGTTGATCTTGACGGCCAGCTTGAGCGGCGTCGCCGTGACGTCGCCCTTTACGCCGAGCGTGCCTTTTTTGTTCAACGTCGCCTGCAGATCGACGGGCAGCGGTCGGCTCAGGTCGTCGCTGATTTGCTGCACCTTCAACTGCACCGGCGTGAAGCTCAGTTTGACCGGCTGCGCCGTCATATTGTCGGTGAACTCGGCGGTCGCGTCTTTGAGCGTCAATTCGCCAATCTTGTAGCGCCATGCGGGGCCCTCGGCCTGCGCTTTTTTCGCCGCGTGAATCGCCGTGCGCTCCGTCGCCTGTTGATGCGCCCCCGCGAGCGCGTTCAGATTGACGGTGCCGTCCTTCAGGCGCTGCGCGTCGACCGCCAGGCCGGTGGCGTCGACGCTCGTCACGTCGGCCGTGCGCGCCGCGACGTCGACCTGCCTGACCACCACGTTGCCCTGCGCGAGCGAGATCACCGGCGTCTTGTCGCCGCGCGCCGCGAGCTTCACCTTCTGCATGTCCAGCTTCGTGTCCGCAACCGTCAGCGCCATGGGCGACTTCGACCAGTTCGCGTCGATATTCGTCGTCGCGGACAACGCACCATCGAGCACCTGCGCGGACGTCGCGGTGTCGAGATACGGCTGCAGCGGCGGCAGCTTCAGCGACTTCAGATCGAGCTTCGCGCTCGCCGTCTTCGCTGCGAGGCCGACCGTGCCGTCGGCGGCGAGCGAACCGCCGCCGTCCTTCAGGTTCGTGTTCAGCGTGTAATGGGCGGGCGCCGACGCGAGCGTCGAGAAATCGGTCAGCGTGACCGCGAGATTTTGCAGACCGGCTTCGACCGGACGGGACGCGGCCTCGTCGTGTACGTTGACGGTGCCATCGTTGAGTGTGAAACGTTTGATCGCGACGTCGAACGGCGGGGCCGCTGTTTCGGCGGCGGCGGTTTTGGGCTTGGCATTCGTGTCAGCGGTTTCCTTTGCCGCCGGTTTTCCGGGCGCGG
This sequence comes from Paraburkholderia sp. BR13439, assembly GCF_040948805.1. NCBI lineage: Bacteria > Pseudomonadati > Pseudomonadota > Betaproteobacteria > Burkholderiales > Burkholderiaceae > Paraburkholderia > Paraburkholderia sp. BR13439. Next base: position 153,985 of record NZ_JBFPKN010000004.1, read on the forward strand.
GCGCAAACATATGCTCGACGCTCAATACACCGTCCTTGTCGCGCGCGACACTGGCGCTCGGCGCGTCGATGCGGATATCGTCGAAGTGATAGACGCTCTTCAACGGCTCGAGCGATGCCGCCGCTACATGCACCGCGCGCGCGGCGAAAAACGGCGCCTTGCCCTGATCCTGCACGTCAACGTCGTTCAGGTCGACGGTGCCGGCCACGCGCAGCGACGGCGTGTCGTTCGCCATCACGAAGTTCAGCTTCAGGTCAGTGGACAGCTTGCCCGACTGCACGATCACCGGCAGCTTCGATGGCGCGTAGGACACCAGCTTCGGCACGTCGAGATCGTCGAAGCGCAGCGACACTTCCGACTCGCGCGACGCCGCGAACGGCTTGGTCCTGCCGTCGATCGCGAGCTGACTGTCGCCGTCGATGCGCGCGCGCAGCAGCGGCTCGACGAAGATATCGGTCTTAGAAGGCAGCGTCGCGATGAACGGAATGCCGAGCTTCCATTGATCGATCACGTGGCTCGTGCCGAGCACGTGGTCGTCGAACTTGACCTGGCCGTTTTCGACGCGAATGTTGGAGACGGAGAACTGCGTCGGTTTGCTGTTCGGTTTTGCCGGCTGGTTCGCGAACTTCTCGATCAGGTCGCTGAAATTGAAGTGCTGCGCATCGAGGCGAACGAGATGAAAGCGCGGCGAATCGACCTGCACTTCGTCGACGATCGGCGCGCCGCGAAACAGCGAACTCCACGACGGCTTCACGATGAGCCGCGAAATATCGACGAAGTCGCCCGCGCCGCCGCGCTCGCCGATATGCACGTTGTCGGCCTCGAAACGCAGGGTGTACGGATTGAGTGCAACGCGGCCGATCGACGCCGGCCGGTCGAGCTGCTTGCTCAGTTGCTGGCTCGCGATATGGCGAATCAGCGGCGGCGCCGCGAAAAAGCCGAGCAGGCCGATCACGACGACGAAGATCAACAGACCGACGAGAATTCGCCGCGTACGGTGCGACTGCGCGACTGCGCGCACAGTCTGAATGGAGGAGGCTAACGATGCTTTATTGAGGCTTGCCATGCTCGATGTGGAGGAATGCGGCGGCAAGCCCGCCGCGAAAAACAGAAATCCCGCATGCGGCAGTATAAGTCTTGAATCAATGGTTAGACAGGAATGTCAGGCCCACCTTGACGATTCGTGCTGCTGACCGACCGGTTTTCTCGCGAAGAAAATTATCGCGAGCGTTAGATAACGACACCGGACGGCGCGCGGTTTGCCCGCGCGCCGTTCACGTCATTGCCGCACGACCGGCGGCGGCTGCCAGCTGCCGTCGGTGGCTTGCGGCTTCGGCGCATACAGGCGCAGCACCAGTTGCATGTCCGCGCGCGGTGCGGGCAGCCAGTTGCCGGTGCGGCTGCGCGTCGACGACACGACCACGTCGAGCGAACCATCGCGATTGCGGCGCGCGCCATTGCGATCGCCAACCGCGAGCCGCGCCGGCGCGTTCTCGCTCAGCGCGCCCTCCTTCGTGTACGCGGTGATGGTCCAGAATCCGCGCACCGGCGGCAACTGGTTCGCCGCGAAGTGGATCACGTAGCGATTCGCGCCGTTCAGCGTGTTGCCGTCGCTGTCCTGCGTGACGACCGCGCGTACTTCGTCATCCTTCGTACCGATCCCCAACTCCGCGCTCGCCGCATACGCCCGCAATGCGTAGTCGGGACCATAGTTGCCGACGCCGTCGCCGAGCCAGCTCCAGCCGTTCGCGCTCAGCAGATTCGACGGCGGCGTCGCGACGCGCTCGCGACCATCGGCGAGACCGGCCGCGAGCACAGCGGATGACTTCGGCAGCTTCACGGGATCGCCGGGCGTCACACCGAGGTCGGAGAGGAATTTGAGCGCATGCGGATCGGCCGGTGTCGGCGGATTGTCAGGCAACGCGTCGGCAAGACGGCCGAAGAAGCCGCTCGCATCGAGCGCGGCGACCTGCTGCGCCGGCGTGCCGCTCGGGCCCGCGACGCCGCTTGCGTAACCGCGCGGCGGCACCGCCGGCTCGGCGTCGCCGACGAACACGCTCAGCGGCTCCAGACGGATCGCGCGCTGCATCTTGCGCACCGCGTTCAGATCGCGCGCTCCGCTCGACTGGATGCGCACGCTGATCCAGGCGTTGCGGGTTGGCACTTCGACGCGCGTCGCGCCCTTCGGCAGCTCGCCCTTCCAGCCCGGTGCGACGAACGCGATCGTCTGCGCGCGCAGGCCCTTCGCCGTGCCCGTGCCCGCGGCGAACTGCGGTCCGGTCGACCACGCGACGTTGGTCCACATGTCGAGCACGCGTGCATCGACGTAACGGCCATGCGAATCAGGTAGCGCCAGGATCACCGGCTCGGCCGCAAGGTCGAGCCAGCCGGTCGAGTCGAGCGTGTCGAGGCTCGGCTGCGGCGGGTTGGTCGCGCCGATCGGCGGCAGCGCCTGGGCGTGGCGCAGCGTGTTGAAAGGCGCCTGGCCCGGCTCGGTGCCGACCGCCGCATCGCGCGCGGCGCTCATCAGCACGAGCGGATAGCCGAATACGTACGAGTCGGCGACTTCGTCCTTGACCCAGCCGTTGCTTTGTTGCGTCGCGGTGGGGGTCGACGCGCAGCTGGCCAGCAGTGCGATACCCGCGAGCGATACGCAGGTTCGTTGCAGCAAAAACAGTTCTCGGAGATTTTTTATCATTCGTTCAGAGTGCGGAGCCTGCAGTCCTATAGGAGATGCCGGTGTGCAGCGCCACGTGCATGCGCGGTTCTCCCGAAACACTGCGCAGCGAGTCCGCGGATTGCGATTCCGACAACCTCGCGTTGTATCGTATCCTTCCTAGCCAGGCAAGCACAAAGCAGCGTCGTTGCCACATTATGTGCCCGCGCCATCGGCTCGCGCGAGCGCGCGATGCTTTTTGATTCGCGAATCCGTCGATCCGCCGTCTCGCCGATTCGCCCTCACTCTTTCGTCGTCCTGCATTCGGAGCGTTTCAATGTACATGCCCGCCCATTTCGAAGAGAACCGTCCAGAGGTTCTTCACCGCCTGATCGCCGAGCACTCTTTCGGCGCGCTGATTACGCACGGCCCCAATGGGCTCGACGCGAATCATTTGCCGTTCGAGGCGCAGGCGGACGCGGCGGATTCGTCACGTCTGGTGCTGCGCGCGCACGTCGCGCGGGCGAACCCGGTCTGGCAGGAAGCCGCGACTCATCCCGAAGCGCTCGTGATCTTCCAGGGGCCGACCGCCTATATTTCGCCGAGCTGGTACCCGAGCAAACACGAAACGCACAAACAGGTGCCGACCTACAACTATATGGTCGTACATGCTCATGGCAGGATTGTGGTGCACGACGATGAATCGTTCGTACGCGGCCTCGTCGCGCGACTCACGCGCAAGATGGAAGCCGGCGAGCCGGTGCCGTGGAAGATGGGCGACGCGCCGGCCGACTACATCGCGCAGATGCTCGGCGCGATCGTCGGTATCGAGATCGAAGTGACGCGGCTCGTCGGCAAATGGAAGCTCGGCCAGAACAAGGCGGCCGAAGACCGGCGCGGCGCGGCGCAAACGCTGCTCGCGCGCGACGGCGATCAACAGAAAGCGGTGGGACAGGCGATGCTCGATGCGCCGCCGGCGTTTTGACGGCGGGCGCATAATCCGGCCTTGACCTTCCCGTGATGGGAAGGTCGATACTGGCTTCATCATGCGGCCCAATGCCGCCACGAGCCTTGCCTGCCATGACCGGACTTGCCAACCCGCAGCGCCCCGCCGACGCTGCCGCTTCCCCTTCCCCTTCACTCACGCGCGTCGTCGAACTCGACATCGGCGGGATGACTTGCGCGTCGTGCGCGAGCCGCGTCGAAAAAGCGCTGACCAGGCTGCCGGGGGTGGCGCGCGCATCGGTGAATCTCGCGACCGAGCGCGCCCGCGTGGAAAGCGACGCGACGCTCGCGCCTCAGCAACTGGCCGAGGCCGTGCGCAAGGCCGGATACGAAGCGACACCGGTCGCCAACGCCGATGTCGCCGAACAGACAATCGCGACGCTTGCCGCGACACCCGCCGACACGCCGCCGACCACTGAACTGGAGATCGGCGGCATGACCTGCGCAGCCTGCGCGTTGCGCGTCGAAAAGGCGCTCGCGAAGGTGCCTGGCGTCGCGCGCGCGTCGGTCAATCTGGCGACCGAAACCGCCACCGTTCATCCGCAAGGCACCGCATCCGCCGATGCCGCCGCGCTGATCGCCGCCGTCAGAAAGGCCGGCTACGAAGCGACGCTGAGCGCGCCGCCCGCTGCTGTCGCTCCGGCCGAGACAATGGCGGCGACGGCGGCGACGGCCGCCTCGATTGGCGCCGTCAGCGACATCCTCGACACGACGCCTGCCCCGGCCGCCGACCGCAAGCAGGTTCAAATTCGCCGCGACCTCGCGAGCGTCGGCGCGTGCGCGCTGCTGACGCTGCCGCTCGTCGCACCGATGTTCGGCGAATGGTTCGGCCTGCACGCGATGCTGCCGGCGTGGCCGCAGTTCGTGCTCGCGTCGATCGTGCAGTTCGTGTTCGGCGCGCGCTTCTATCGCGCCGCCTGGCGCGCGGTGCGCGCCGGCGCGGGCAACATGGACCTGCTGGTCGCGCTCGGCACATCGGCGGCGTACGGCATCAGCGTCTACGAACTCGCGGTGCATCCGGGCGACACGATGCATCTGTACTTCGAGGCATCGGCAGTCGTCATCACGCTCGTGCGCTTCGGCAAATGGCTCGAGGCACGCGCGAAGCGCCAGACCACCGACGCGATCCGCGCGCTCAACGCGCTGCGCCCCGAGCGCGCGCGCATCCGCGACGGCGCCGGCGAACGCGAGGTGCCGCTCGCGCAGGTGCGGGTCGGCAGCATCGTGATCGTGCGGCCGGGCGAGCGCGTGCCGGTCGACGGCGCGGTGCTCGACGGCCGCACGCATATCGACGAAGCGCTGATCACCGGCGAAAGCCTGCCGGTGCCGAAGCAGACCGGCGACGCCGTCACGGCCGGCTCGATCAACGGCGAAGGCGCGCTCGTGGTGACGACCACCGCGATCGGCGCGGAGACGACGCTCGCGCGCATCATCCGGCTCGTCGAAAGCGCGCAGGCCGAGAAGGCGCCGATCCAGCGGCTGGTTGACCGCGTCAGCGAAATCTTCGTGCCGGCCATTCTCGCGCTCGCCGCTCTGACGCTGATCGGCTGGCTGCTCGCCGGCGCGGGCGCGGAAACCGCGATCCTGAACGCGGTCGCGGTGCTGGTGATCGCCTGCCCGTGCGCGCTCGGACTCGCGACACCCGCCGCGATCATGGCCGGCACCGGCGTCGCCGCGCGCCACGGCGTGCTGATCAAGGACGCGGAAGCGCTCGAAATCGCGCATCGCGTGTCGATCGTCGCGTTCGATAAAACCGGCACGCTGACGCTCGGCCAGCCATCGGTGACGGCGTTCGAGCCGGCCGGCGGCGTGAGCCGCGACGAAGCGCTCGTGCTCGCGGCGGCGGTGCAGCGGCATAGCGATCATCCGCTGGCGCGGGCGGTGGTGCGCGCGTACGAGGATCAACTCGGGCAAATCGCTGGCGAAGCCGGCGGGCCAAGCGCCACCGCCGCTCGGGCCGTCGCCGGCCGGGGCGTCGAAGCCGACGTCGACGGCCGCACCCTCGCGCTCGGCAGCACGCGCTGGCTGCATGAGCTCGATATCGCGCTGCCGCCCGCACTCGCCGCGCGCGCGCAGGAACTCGAAGCGGCGGGCAACACGGTGTCGTGGCTGATGACGCGCGAGCCCGGCTCCCCCGAAGCGCTCGCGCTGATCGCGTTCGGCGACACGGTGAAGCCGACCGCGCGCGCGGCCGTCGCGCGGCTCGCGCAAATGGGCATCCGCAGCGTGCTCGTGACCGGCGATAACCACGGCAGCGCGGCGAGCGTCGCGCGGGCGCTCGGCATCGACGAATTCCACGCCGAGGTGCTGCCCGACGACAAGGCCCGCGTGATCCGCGACCTGAAGATGCGCCACGCCGGCATCGTCGCGATGGCGGGCGACGGCATCAACGACGCGCCCGCACTCGCCGCCGCCGACATCGGCATCGCGATGGCAACCGGCACCGACGTCGCCATGCACGCCGCCGGCATTACGCTGATGCGCGGCGACCCGGCGCTGGTCGCCGATGCGATCGACATCTCGCGCAGAACCTGGCGCAAGATCCAGCAGAACCTGTTCTGGGCATTCGTGTACAACCTGATCGGCGTTCCGCTGGCCGCGTTCGGCTTGCTCAATCCGATGCTCGCGGGCGCGGCGATGGCGTTTTCGAGCGTCAGCGTCGTCACCAATGCGCTGCTGTTGCGGACTTGGCGCACAGCGCCCGGTCGCACCGTCGCTCAGGCGCGCCAAGCAGCATAGGAAGACCCTTCCGGCCTTCCGTCTCGTCCTTTTGGGGGGCCCATTGCGGCCCCTTTCAGCCCGTTACGGCCGCCTTTCATACACCCTCAAGCCCGCCGTCTCCCGAGCCGTAAACCAGTCAACCGATGCCCGATCGCGGCCACGCCCGACGAGCATCGCCCAATCCCCATTTCACGCCTGCCCATGAACTCATTCTTCTCGCGCCGCGCCAGCGTCGGCGCACGGCTTGCCGTGCTCTCGTGCGTGCTGGTCGCGGTCATTTTCAGCACCTTCGCGTGGGCGCTCGCACGGGCCGCCGGCGACCAGGTGCGCGACCAGGTGCTCGCGCGCATCGCCGACAAAGACCGCTCGATCGCGGCGATGATCGCGCTGTTCGACAAGGCGCTGTCGGCCGAGGTCGATCGATCGATGGCGCTATTCGCTAGCTTCCTGCCCACCGACTTCTCGCTCGACGACACGCAGAAGGTCGATATCGGCGGCACCGCGACGCCGACTTTCAAAGCCGGCGACAAGGTGCTGAACCTCGACTTCACGATTCCCGACCAGTTCCTCCAACGCAGCGGCGCGATCGCGACCATTTTTGCGCGCAGCGGCGACGACTTCGTGCGCGTGACCACGTCGCTGAAGAAGCAGGACGGCACCCGCGCGATCGGCACGCTGCTCGACCGCAAGGGGCCCGCCTATGCGCCGCTGCTCGCGAACCGCACGTACACCGGCCTCGCCCCGCTGTTCGGCAAGCGCATGATCACGCAGTACAAGCCGATCACCGACGCGAGCGGCCGAGTGATCGGCGCGCTGTTCGTCGGCGTCGACGTGGACAAGGAGATCCAGTCGGTCCAGGACGGCATCCGCGCGCTGAAGATCGGCGCGAGCGGCTATTACTTCGTGCTCGACGCGTCGAGCGGCGCGGAGCGCGGCAAGCTGCTCGTGCATCCGGCCGCCGCCGGCCAGAAAGCCGACGACGCGAACGCACCGTATCAGCGCATGCTCGACATGAAGCAGGGCGAGCTCGACTACCGCTCCGCCGACGCGACCCTCGGCGAGAGCGACGCGGGCGACAAGTTCGTGTCGTTCGTCACGGTGCCGGAGTGGCAGTGGCTCGTCGGCGGCGTCGCGCCGCGCGACGAAGTGATGGCCGACGTCGTGCGCACCCGCAACGCGTTCCTGCTGCTCGGCCTCGCGCTGGTCGGCCTGTTCGCGATCGTGTTCCTCATCGCGGTGCGGCGGCTCGTCAGCCGTCCGCTCGACGAAGCCGCGCGTGCGTCCGAGCGTCTCGCCGCGGGCGATTTGAGCGTGCGCGTGGCACACGGCCGCACGCGCGCCGACGAGATCGGCCGTCTGATGCAGGCGATCGACGGCATCGGCGAAGGGCTCGCGCGCATCGTCGCGCAGGTGCGCAACGCGTCGGCCGGCATGTCGGCGGGTACCGAGAAAATCGCCGCCGGCAGCGGCAACATCGCGATGCGCATCGCGACCCAGGCAAGCAGCCTCGAGGAAACTGCCGCGAGCATGGAGCAGATCACCTCGACCGTGCAGCAGAACGCCGATCACGCGACCGAAGCGAACACGCTCGTCACGCAAGCCGCCGACGCCGCGCTCGAAGGCGGCCGGGCGGTCGAACGCGTGGTGTCGACGATGGGCGAGATCGGCCGCTCGTCGCAGAAAATCGCCGAGATCACGACGGTGATCGAGGGCATCGCCTTCCAGACCAACATCCTCGCGCTGAACGCGGCCGTCGAAGCGGCGCGCGCGGGCGAGCACGGCAAGGGCTTTGCGGTCGTCGCGTCGGAAGTGCGCGCGCTCGCGCAGCGCAGCGCGGCGGCAGTGAAGGAGATCGAGGGGGTGATCGCGGCGTCGGGCGCGAACGTCGACAGCGGTTTTCGGATTGCCGAAGAAGCGAGCGCGACGATGCAAGGCATCGTCACTCAGGTCGGTCAGGTCCGCGCGATCATGAGCGAGATCAACGTCGCGTCGCGCGAGCAGTCGGGCGGCATCGAGCAGGTCAACCGGGCGGTCACGCAGATCGGCGAGGCGACGCAGCAGAATGCGACGATCGTCGTCGATGCGGAAACCGCCGCGGCCGAATTGCGCGAGCAGGCTGCGCGGCTCGCGCAGCTGGTCAGCGTGTTCAAGCTCGAAGGCGAGCGCGGCTAACAGATCTGTCTACTGCGGGCGGCGGCGCACGGCGCCCGCCGCGCTCAGAACTCGACATCCAGTTCGTCGATCTCCTCGACCTCCTGCCGCGCTAGCGAGATCCACTCGCGCATTTCGGGCAGCGCCATGATGTGCTGCCCGTATTCGACGATATCCGGCTCGAGTTGCACGTCATAGGTCACGAAACGCGTGACCACCGGCGCGTACATCGCGTCCGCCGCGGTCCGCTCGCCGAACAGGAACGGACCGCCGTACTCCTTCAGGCATTCACGCCAGATCGTCACGATCCGCTCGATATCCGACTGCGCGCGCGCCCAGACCTTGAAGCCCGGGAAATGCGCCTTCAGGTTCATCGGCAGCGCCGAGCGCAACGACGCGAACCCCGAATGCATCTCGCCGCAGATCGAGCGGCAATGCGCGCGGGCGCGGATCTCATGCGGCAACAGCGCGGCTTGCGGCTTCAGCTCGTTCAGATATTCGGCAATCGCCAGCGTGTCCCAGACCTTGACGCCGTCGTGCACGAGGCATGGCACCAGAATCGACGGCGAGAGCAGCAGTAGTTCGGCGCGCGTCGCGGGGTCGTCGATCGGCACGACTAGTTCCTCGAACGGCAAGCCGCTGAACTTCGTCAGCAGCCAGCCGCGCAGCGACCACGACGAATAGTTCCTGCTGCTGATCGTGAGCGTAGTATTTCCCATGCGTGTGTCCTCCAGATCGGGTATCGCGCCGCGCGTGCTTGCACTCATGCACGCCGCGGTGCGCGCGCGCACCAAAGCGCGGCAAGGCCGGCCCGTTTCGCCTACGCACGCAAGTGATATGCCGACGCACGCGAGACATGCCGCGACATACCGCGGCACACCGGGCGACGCGCGCCAGCGCCTGGCGCACCGCTTGCTTTTATTCGGGTTCCTGTTTTTCTGGCGCATTCGAGTGAAAGTATGAATCTGTTCGCCTATCCCGCCTATCAGGCCTGCGCCGACATGCTGCTACCGCTGCGACACGGCGCGGCGCTGGCGAACCACTCGCTCGATGCGTGGCCGACATTCGCGGCTACGCCCCACGGACGCTCGCTGCGCGCGACCTGCGAACTGCTGATACTCGGCGGACTCACGCCGACGCGGCCACCGTTCGGCATCGACAGCGTCGTCACCGAAGGCGGGCCGGTCGCGGTGGTCGAGGAAGTCGTCGCGTGCACGCCGTTCTGCTCGCTGCTGCATTTTCGCAAGGACGCCGTGCTTTCGACGCCGCAGCCGCGCGTGCTGATGGTTGCGCCGATGTCGGGACACTTCGCGACGCTGCTGCGCGCAACCGTGCGCACGATGCTGCCCGAGCACGACGTCTATATCACCGACTGGCACAATCCGCGCGACGTGCCGCTCGGCGAGGGCCGCTTCGGCTTCGACGAGTTCGTGCGCCACGTGATCGACTTCACCGCGACGATCGGGTCCGGCACGCATCTGCTGGCGGTCTGCCAACCGACCGTCGCGGCGCTCGCCGCCGTCGCGCTGATGGCCGCCGACGACCATCCTGCGCAGCCGGCCAGCATGACTCTGATGGCCGGCCCGATCGACACGCGCATCAATCCGACCCGTGTCAACGAACTGGCGCGGAGCCGGCCGATCGAGTGGTTCGAGCGCAACCTGATCAGCGCGGTGCCGTTCGGCTTTGCGGGCGCGCAGCGTCGCGTGTATCCGGGCTTCGTTCAGTTGGCCTCGTTCATGGCGATGAATCCGGGCCGCCACGCCGACTCGTTCGAAACGATGTACTACGAGCGCGGCAAGGGCGATCCGCAGAAGGCCGACACGATTCGCACGTTCTACGAAGAGTACTTCGCGACGATGGATCTGACGGCCGATTTCTATCTGGAAACCGTCGACACGGTCTTTCAGCAGCATGCGCTGCCGCTGCGCGCGCTCGAAGTCGAGGGGCGTCTGGTCGAGCCGTCGAAGATTCGCCGCACCGCATTGCTGACCGTGGAAGGCGAAAAGGACGATATCTGCGCGGTCGGTCAGACGCTCGCCGCGCAGGACATCTGCGATCGTCTGCGGCCGTACCTGAAGACGCATTACGTGCAGACGGGCGTCGGCCACTACGGCGTGTTCAGCGGACGTCGCTGGGAGCGGCACATTTATCCGCGCGTGCGGGCCGTGATTTACGACAACGAACCGCGCGCGGTGCTCGTCAGTTCACGCGCGCGTCCGATCCAGCCGGTGCCCGCGGCGACCGCGGCCGAAGTCACGGCGGCCGCGCCGGTCGCGGCCTCTGTTGTCGGAGTGGAGGTGGATGCGCCCGTGGGCGGGAGCGAGAGCGGCAACGGCGATTCCTCGGCCCAATCGTCCGGGCAGCCGTCACGCAAACCGCCGTCCGTGACGTCCTGAGCGTTCAGGCCGTTGGCCGGATCATCTGGAACATCTCGCCGATCTGCGCATAGTCGGCGCGATAGCCCGCGCGCATGATCGGCTGCGCGGCGTGCGTGTCGAACAGGCCGTCCTTCAGATAGGCCTCGTCGATATGCACGCCGACCACCTGGCCGAGCGACAGATAGTTGTCCATCGGCTTGCCGTCGACATCATGCAGACGCACGATCTGCAGCAGCTTGCATTCGAGCGCGGCGGGCGATTCGGCCACGTGCGGCACCGCCACGTTGCGGCCCGGCGCGGGCGTGAGCCCGGCCAGTGCGAACTCGTCGACGTGCGGCGCGACCGGCGCCGACGAGCGGTTCATCTGCTCGGCAAGCGGCCGGGTGGCGAGATTCCACACGAATTCACCGGTCGCCTCGATGTTGGCGAGGCTGTCCTTGCGGCCCTCGCTGCTGAAACCGATGATCGGCGGAAAGGTCGCGAACGCGCCGAAAAAGCTGTATGGCGCAAGGTTGAGCGCGCCTTGCGCATCGCGCGACGAAATCCAGCCGATCAGCCGTGGCGCGACGATCGCCTTGAAAGGATCGTGCGGCAGGCCGTGGCCGGCGGCGGGATCGTAGAAGTAGTGAGACATGACTTGAGACTCGTGTGATGGTCAGCGCAAAAAGCGGCGCAGAAGCAGATCCGGAACGGCTACTTATACAGCACTAGCCGCGCCCGATCACGCGCTTGCGCCCCTCCTTGACCCGCGCGATCCGCGCTTCGTCCCAGTCGTGAAAACCCGCGCCGCTGCGCACGCCGACCCGCCCGGCGTCGACCTGCGCGCGCAGCAGATCGATCACGTCCTCGTCCTTTGCGAGTTGCGGCATCAGATGCGACGCGATGTCGACGAAGGTGTCGAGCCCGCCCATATCCGCGCTTTCGAACGGTCCGACGATCCCCCAGCGGCGTCCGAGCGAAGCCTTCATCACGCGATCGACGACTTCTGGCGTTGCCGCCCCCGAACGCACGATATGCAAGGCCTCGCGCAGCACCGCGAATTGCAGCCGATTGCCGACGAAGCCAGCAATCGCCTTCGCGAGCACGACCGGCTCCATGCCGATCGCGCTCATCAGCCCGGCGGTTTGCTGCACGACTTCGGGCGCGGTCTCGGTGCCCGGCACGACCTCGACGAGCGGAATCATGTGCGGCGGGTTCCAGAAATGCGCGATCACGAAGCGTTCCTTCGCACGCAGCGGGGTGGCGAGCTGGTCGGGCGGGAAGCCGCTGGTGTTGCTCGCGAGGATCGCATCGTCGGCGAGCAGGCCGGTCAGTGTCGCGTAAAGGCGATGCTTGAGTTCGAGCACCTCGGGAATCGCCTCGATCACGAAGCGCGCTTGCGCGACCGCGGCGAGCTGCACATGCGTTTCGATGCGCGCGAGCGCCGCCTGTTTGGCGGCATCGTCGATCCGGCCCGCGTCGATCAGCTCGTCGAGCACCGCTTGCGCTTTCGGCGCGACGCTCGCGAGCCGGGCCGGATCGACGTCGTGAACGATCGTCCGGTATCCATGCAGTGCGGCCTGCGTCGCAATGCCGACACCCATCAGTCCGGTGCCCACCACCCCTATCGCCACATCCTGCGTCGTCTTGTCCACACGCACTCCCCGCTACCGTCGATCAAAGTCCCGAAGCATAGCGCAGCACGCTGCATTCCCCCGGTGGGACTTGCAAGCCCAAATGCGACGAAGCCGGTCTTTCCGTGGAGGGAAGACCGGCTTCGTGGACTCACGCCGCCTGTTGCGGCGCGGTCAGGTGCGCATTAGTAGCGCGGGGGCGGCGGGCGGTGATCGTCGTGATAGCCGTCTCGATGGTGCGGATCGTAGTCGCGCGGATGACGGCGCATCCAGTCGTCGTGCGCCCAGTAGCGGTGGCCGTCCCAGTAACGATCGCCGTGCCAGCCGATGTCGATCGATACGCCCGCCGGCATCATGTGCGGTTGACCGTACACGACCGGCGCCGGGCGGTGCTCGACGATCACGCGGTCTTGCGCGAATGCGCTACCGGCCGCGACGAGCGCGCCGCCCGCGAGCAGCGTTGCGATCAGCGAGCGCGATGCCTTGCCAAAGGTTTTCATAATGACCTCCCGTCAAAGTTCTATTCCAGGCCAGCGTCCGTGTTTGCCCGGATCGTGCGATTCACTTCCGAACCAGACGCCGTACGCTTGAGAGCCACTTTAGCGGCCCGCATCGCGTGAAGACGTTAGCACTTGTAAGCGTGCATTTCATAGTCGGAGGCGGCTGACGGAAGCTCGATTTCGCTTTCTCACTGCATTGAACAAGGCTTACACGGCGGCGCTGTCGTTCTACCCGCTGAACCAGCATGAAAGCCGGTTACATTCATTTCGGCCCCGAAATATTCCGCAAGCGCACTGGTGCATCGCGGTAAAACGCCGCCAAAACCAAAAAGCCACGATTCGCATTTCGCGAATAGTGGCTCAATGAAAACGCACCCGAGGTGCGCGCCCCAGCGCGTCGTGTCGCGCTGAGGAAGGTACGGCTGGACTTAGTCCGTCAGCTTGATGCCGAACAGCGTGGACTGCGCGCGGCGCAGACGCTCTGCTTCGCGGGCACGCGCCGCATACGAATAGTCCGAATCCAGCGGCAGATGAGGCGACGCAAAGAGGTCGCTGATCTTTTGGAACAGTGCAAAGATGAAGCTCATGGCGACTCCCGGTTAGTGACTGCATTGCTAGGGTTTTCCCTTAGCCATGATTATAGGGGTTTTCCCTAGGAAAAAGCTAGTGCAATGCAGCAAAATTTCGATGCGGTGGTTGTCGCGAAGTCACGGGGCCGGGAGGTGTTGCATCGCGACAACATCCCCGATTCAACGACCGGGTGGGCGGCCGTGCTGAGCGCGAGCATGCCTCGCGTGTGTCGGCGCAGCGCTGGGCTGTAAGGGCGCGTTGGGGAGCGCCGCGGTGGGGGGCGTGACGGCGGCGGTCGCCGACGCCGCCTTCGCCGTCGCGGCCATCGCCGTATGCGCGTCGAGCAGGCTCACCATCGCCGCTTGCTGGTTCTGCATCATCTGTTCGATGCGCTGTTGCTGGGCCGTCGTCTCGTGCGTGAGGCGCATCAGCAGCAGCGTCTGCGCGATGCCGATCGCCACCGTCACCAGCAGTGCACCGACCACGATCGACAGCATCCACTTCACGCGCCGCGAATGATCGGTCGCGGCGCGGCGCTGATCGGCGATCACGCCATAGAGCGCATCGACCGTATCGGCGAACGCGGTGGCACGCGCGCGGTCGAGTTCCGGTTCCGAGCGTAGCGCGGTGGCAGCCGCGTCGGTGCGGCGCGCGTCACGCCATGACGTGGCGAATCCGGTGTGGTTGTCCGCGGACGCGGGCCGGGGTGTCGTCAACGGCGCGGTGGTCGAGGACTTGTTGTCCTGTTTCGGCGTCACAGCCTCTGGCGAGGCGGACTGAGTACGTGTCACGGACTCGTTGGTGGACTTGCGCGCGCTACTGTCGTCGGTCGCGGGGGACGTTGCGGACGACGCTGGAATCGCAGCCGCAGTCGCATCGCGCGATGCCGTCGCGGCTTTCGCAAACGTCGCGGCGAAACGCTGCTGCGGCTTGCCCGCGCCCGCCGTCGCTGCCGACTCCGCTTCAGCCGCCTGACGCAATGCGGTCACGCTGCGCGCGACGGTCGCAGCGGCCATCGCCGAGCTCAGCGGCGCGGATGACTCACGCGAAGGCGGGGTGGGTTTGTCGTCGGTGTTTGCTCCGGCGTTCGGCGTTGCATCGTCGGGGGCGCCGCTCGCGGGCTCGCTTGCGGGCGCATCCGCAGCCGCCATCGCCGCTTCGACGTCAAACCCGCTCAACTGCTCGTTCACCGGCATCGGTACATCCAGTTTCGCCGCACGCGGTGCGCGTCGCGCAGTCTTGTCGAGCGCCATGTGTTCATCGAATGCGCCGACCGCCTGCAGCACCACGTCCGGCAATTCGAACCCGTGCAGCGTGCCTTGGCGGACGTCGATGTTCATCGCTTCGAGCGTCGCGCGGGTGGGATCGTCGGGGAACAGGTCGAGCGTGCTGTCGTCGCGCGCGACGCCGCTCAGTTGCGCGAGGCGTTGCGCCGAGCGCGCCGCGCGCGCCAGCTTGTTTTCGGTTTCAGTGGAGACGGCGCCCTGCCGCTGCTTCTTCGAAGCGACGCGCCGGGGCCTGGACTGCGGGGATGCTGCGGAATCTGCCATAGAGGAAAAAGCGGTCGTCGCCAGGAACGGGCGCCGGATGCCGCTCGTCATTGCCGTTGGAATATTTAGAGCCAGCATTGTCGCATGGCGCTCCGCCCGCGCCGAAGCCATTCCCCGACGATTTGCGCGCTTTCGAGCCCCTCGCGCGTTTCACGACCTCGCGTCGTCGCTGCGGAATTCCCGCACGCCCTGCAATTGCCGAAGGCGCGCGCAGATCGACCCGTATGAGATCACCGAGCATCGTCGTTCCTCCTTATTTGAAATGAGCGGCAGCGAAGGCTCACGCCTCGTAGGCGTCGAGCATTCCGGATGCTTGCTTGACTCGAGGTGTCAGCGCGAGGCGTTTGCTTTATGCTAGGCCGCAGACCACGGCGACCCGTCCGAGCGGACCCCTGAGCCGCCACCCTGAGCGCCGCCTCGATACACTGCGCACGTTACGCGCCCGAACCAACCGACAATGCCAAGCACGACCCTTCCCCCCGCTTCGACGACCACCGCCGCGAACGCGCTGCGCGAGCACTTCGCGAACGTGGTGCTGCCGATGTGGCGCGGGCCCGGCTTCAACCACGCGTTGCAGCTGCCCTACGAAGCGCTCGACGCCACCGGAGCCGAGCCTTTGCCCGCGCAACGCTATCGGGCGATGGCGTGCGCGCGGCAGTTGTTCACGTTTGCGCAAGCGGGCGACATGGAACACGCGCGGGTGCTGTTCGATTCGCTGACGCGCACCTTTCGGGACCCCAACCACGGCGGATGGTTTTATAGCGTCGACGCGCTCGGCGTGCCGCTCGACACGACGAAGGACCTCTACACGCACGCGTTCGTCGTGTTCGCTTGCGCGGAATACGCGCGGCGCTCCGCCAACCTCGACGCGCTGAAGCTCGTACACAGCACGACCGCGCTGATCCAGTCGAACTTCGCGGCCGACGGCGATATGTTCAACGCCGCGCTGAACGTCGACTTTTCGAAAGTCACCGCCACGCCGCTGCAGAATCCGCTGATGCATCTGACCGAAGCATGGCTCGCCGCCTGCCAGGCGACGCGCGACAACGTCTTCGGCGCCGCGTTGCGCCGCCTCGCTGGCGCGGTCGCGCGACACTTCGTGCATGCGCCGAGCGGCTGCATCGCCGAACTGCCGATCGGTGCGAGCGGCAATCGTCTGGAGCCGGGACATCAGTTCGAGTGGTACTGGCTGGTCAGGCAGGCGGGCGCGCTGTTCGACGGAACGGGGCTAACGGAAGCGCTGGCGCGCGCTTTCGCCTTCGCGCAGCAGCATGGCGTGGACCCGAACAACGGCGGGGTGTGCGCATCGCTCGACGAGGCTGGCAACATCAGCGACGCGACTCAGCGGATCTGGGCGCAGACGGAATACCTGCGCGCGCTCGCCTGTCACGACGATCCGGCCGTGCGCGCGGCGCTGCCGCAACAGATCGCGCGTTTTCAGCGATGCTTTCTGCATGAACATGGCTGGTTCGAATGCAAGACGTCGAGCGGTGAAGTTGCGCGCACCGACATGCCGTCAACCACGCCTTATCACTTGGCTACCGCCTACGCGGCGCTGCCCGTGGGTGCCGAATCGGGCGGGGGAACTTAGCCGAATTTGGACATCGATAAATGAAATTGAACGTTCGATCGTCTCAATAAGGAGCCGCATGCAGGGACGACGATCCGCCGCCGGGGGGCGAGGAAATTAATGCCGCTGGTAAACCCTGGCGCGAAAAAAGTTCTCGCCAAACGTTCTCAAAGCGCGAAAAAACATCAAAACCGGGAATACCCGGATGCATGTTGATTGGCGTCTGTCATAAAGACGTGATACAACTCTTCCCTCGCGCTTGCTTTGCATTCGAGCAATGCGGTCGCGATGCAATACACAACATTTATTTGGATCAAAAATGGCAACAGGTACTGTTAAGTGGTTTAACGATGCAAAGGGCTTTGGCTTCATCACCCCGGACGACGGCGGCGAAGACCTGTTTGCACACTTCTCGGAAATCCAGGCATCGGGCTTCAAGTCCCTGCAGGAAAACCAGAAAGTGTCGTTCGAAGTCAAGCAAGGCCCGAAGGGCAAGCAGGCTGCAAACATCCAGTCGATCTAAGTACCTTCAGGTACTTTGAGACAGACTTGGGCGTCGCGATAGGCCTCTAAAGGCCCCTGCGTCTAATGCAAATGGCTCGCTTTACGCGGGCCATTTTCTATTTCTGCGTCGCGTTTTCAAGCGTCGCTGCTTAAAGCGCATGCATTCCGGTTAATGCGAATTCAGCATTTACTGCGGACATTGCACTGCGCTGTTGCGTGCGCAACACACTTTCAGAAATTTCGAACACGGAAACGGCCTGTTTCAATTGCTCGGTTTGCTGATGCAGCGAAGCAGCCGCCGCTGCGGCCTGCTCGACGAGCGCCGCGTTCTGCTGCGTCATCTCGTCCATCTGCACGACCGCCTGGTTCACCTGCTCGATGCCGGTGCTCTGCTCGAGCGACGACGCGCTGATTTCGGCCATCATCTGCGTGACGCGCGAGATCGACGCCGACACATGGCTCATCGCTTCGCCAGCGCGCTCGACCAGCGCGGAGCCGCCCTGAATCTCCGCGACCGATTCGCTGATCAGCGTCTTGATTTCCTTTGCCGATTGCGCGCTGCGTTGCGCGAGGCCGCGCACTTCGCCGGCCACGACCGCGAAGCCGCGGCCCTGCTCTCCGGCGCGCGCCGCCTCGACGGCGGCATTGAGCGCGAGGATGTTGGTCTGGAACGCGATACCGTCGATCACCGAAATGATCTCGGCGATTTTGTCCGAGCTCTGCGCGATGCCGCGCATCTTGTCGACCACCTGGTTGACGACTTCGCTGCCGCGCGACGTTGCATCGAGCGCGGTCTCGGCGAGCGCGTTGGCTTCGCGCGCGTGATCGGCGTTCTGGCGCACGGTCGCCGTCAGTTCTTCCATGCTCGACGCCGTTTCCTCGAGCGATGCCGCCTGATTTTCGGTGCGCGCCGACAGATCGGCGTTGCCGGTCGCGATTTCGTTGGCGCCAAGATGGATCGAGTCGGCCGATTCGCGCACGCTACTGACGGTGCGTGCGACGCTCGCCTGCATCGTCGCGAGGCCGGAGAACAGGCGGCCGATTTCGTTGCTGCCGCGCGCGGCGATCGGTTGATCGAGACGGCCTTGCGCGATGCGCTCGAAGTGGCGGCCCGCCTCCTCGAGCGGTGCCACGACGCCGCGGCGCAGCGCCGTATAGACGGCAAGCGTGCCGGCGACCAGCACGAGCAGAATCACCACGCTGACGATGCGAAACGCCGCCACGCGCGCATCGATCGAAGCTAGCGACGCGCGGCTCGCGGCGTCGCCGAATTGCTCGAAGTTGTGCACTTCCGCCAGATAGGCGTCCTGAAACGATTGCGTGGGTTGATCGAGGAAGGCCTGAATGTTGTTCGAGTCGAGATACTGCACGAGCTCAGCGAGCGCGCCGTGCAGCGTCTTGTAGCGTTCGGCGAGCGCGGTGGCGCGCGCGCTGTCTTCGTCGCTGGTCTTCTGGGCGCTCATGAAGCCCGCGAAAGACTGATCGGCGGCGGCGAGCTGTTCGCGAGCGTGCTGCACGATGTCCGTCGGCTCGGCGCCGCCGCGCACCATGCGCGTGCCGGCGCGCGACAGGTTGATGCGCGCGTCCATCAGGCGCTGCGTCGTCTGGTTGACCGCGTCGACCTGCTTCAGCGCGATGCTCGCCAGATCGCCGACGTCGTCGTGCGTGCGGGTCAGCGACCAGAAGCCCAACCCTACCGTGACGAGCTGGAAGACGCAGAACGCGGCCAGAACACATAGCAGGCCGGATGCGACCTTGATCTTGCTGAACATCGGGGACACCTGGGAACAAAGGATGACGGAGGCTACACCAGGGTTAACGGCAGCCCGATTAATGGCTTGAGGCCAAATCCCGCAAAAATCGCCCTACGTGCAGGTTTCATCGGCGATCGTCGCGATTGTGGTCGTTTTGCGCAACAATGCTGCGTTCATCGCGAGGAATCACCTTGCGCAGCGCAGCGGCACTTCCTAGAGTGGGTAGGGACCGCGTGGCGCTCGCCGTGCGGATGTACTGCTGCACCGATGCACCACCCCGACCCTGCACGAAGGAACCACGATGACCGACCTACTCGACCGGGCGCGCGGCGCACTGCACGCCCAGCCGTTCAGCATGCTGCTAGGCGCGGAGTTGATGCACGCCAGCAGCGAAGAGCTCACCCTGTGTCTGCCGATTCGCGATGAACTGCGGCAGCAGCATGGCTTCGTGCATGGCGGCGTCATCAGTTATCTCGCCGACAATGCGTTGACGTTCGCGGGCGCGCTGTCGCTGGGTCCGCGAGTCGTGACCGGTGAATACAAGATCAACTATCTGCGCCCGGCAGTGAAGGGCACGCTGATCGCGCGCGCCAGCGTCGTCTATGCGGGCCGGCATCAGGCGACCTGCCAGTGCAGCGTGTTCGTGATGGAGGGGAATCGCGAGAAGCTGGTGGCGGTGGCGCAGGGGACCGTGAATCGGATTGGGGAGAATGGAGAGCAGGAGGCGGGCAATTAAAGCCGCGCGGCATGAAAAAGGCCGCTCCTGCGCGTAACAGGAACGGCCTCGCATTTCACAGCGACAAGACAGGAAGAGAAAGCGCGTTACTCCGCCGCGTAAGTCTTCTGCGTCTGCTCGCCCAGCCCTTCGATACCCAGACGCACCGTCTGCCCCGGCTTCAGGAATACCGGGTTCGGCTTCACGCCCATGCCGACGCCCGGCGGCGTGCCGGTCGAGATCACGTCGCCCGGCTGCAGGCTCATGCACTGCGACACATACGACACCAGCTTCGCGACACTGAAGATCATCGTCTTCGTGCTGCCGTTCTGGTAGCGATGGCCGTCCACTTCGAGCCACAGGCTCAGGTTCTGCGGATCGGCGACTTCATCGCGCGTGACGACCCACGGGCCGATCGGGCCGAACGTGTCGAAGCCCTTGCCCTTGTCCCACGTGCCGCCGCGCTCGATCTGCCATTCGCGCTCCGACACGTCGTTGACGACGCAGTAGCCGGCCACGTGCTCGAGCGCGTTCGCTTCGTCGACGTACTTCGCCGCCTTGCCGATCACGACGCCGAGTTCCACTTCCCAATCCGTCTTCTTCGAGCCGCGCGGGATTTCGATGTCGTCGTTCGGGCCGCTGATCGCGCTCGTCCATTTGTTGAAGATGACCGGTTCGGCCGGCACCGGCAGATTCGATTCCGCCGCGTGATCCGCGTAGTTCAGGCCGATGCAGATGAACTTGCCGATCTTGCCGACGCACGGGCCCACGCGCGGATTGCCTTCGACGAGCGGCAGCGTTGCCGGATCGAGTGCGCGCAGTTTCGCGAGGCTTTCATCGCCGAGCACAGCGCCGTCGATATCGCCCACCACCTTCGACAGATCGCGAATCTTGCCTTGCGCGTCCAGCAGGCCCGGCTTTTCCTGGCCCTTCGGCCCATAACGAAGCAGTTTCATCGTTGCACTTTCCTTTACGTTCAGTAGTGTTCGGTTCGTCAACCAATCAGAATCAGTTCGACCATCCGCCGTCGATCACATGGAGCTGGCCCGTCGTGAACGACGACTCGTCGGACGCGAGATACAGCGCGAGCGCGGCGATTTCCTCCGGCTTGCCGATGCGGCCCATCGGCTGACGCGCGACGAACGCGGCCTGCACCGCATCGACGGACGCGCCCTGCGCCTGCGCCTGCGCGGCGATCCGCTGTTCGAGCGACGGCGAAGACACCGTGCCCGGGCAAATCGCGTTACAGCGTACACCACGCGTAACGAAATCCGCGGCGACGGACTTCGTCAGCCCGACCACCGCGGCTTTCGACGCACCGTACGCGAAGCGGTTCGGCACGCCCTTCACGCTCGACGCCGCCGACGACATGTTGATGATCGAGCCGCCGCCCCGTTCCAACATGGCTGGCAGGAACGCGCGAATCATACGGTACATCGCCTTCGCGTTGAGGTCGAACGCGAAATCCCAGTCCTCCTCGCTGCATTCGAGGATATTGCCCGCATGCACGTAGCCCGCGCAGTTGAACAGCACGTCGATCGTGCCGACTTCCGCGGCGAGCGCCTTGATCGCCGCGCCGTCGAGCACGTCGAGCTTGCGCGCCTCGACCGGCTTGCCAGCGAGTCCGTCGATGCGGATATCGGTGGCGATCACGCGCGCGCCTTCGCGCGCGAACAGTTCGGCGGTGGCGAGACCGATACCTTGTCCCGCCGCGGTGATCAGGGCCGTTTTGCCGGCCAGTCTTTGTGTCATCTACGACTCCAGTTGAATGGGCTGCTAACGAAATCAAAGCCGGTAAAACGCGGCGGCGTTCTCGCCGAACACGGCGTCGCGCTCGGCGTCGCTCAACGACGCGAGCAGCGTGGTCGCCACCGAATGCCACAGCAGATAATCGCCGTTCAGTTCGAGCACGGGCCAGTCGCTGCCCCACATCAGCCGCGCCGGGCCGAACGTGTTCAGCAGATGCTCGACGTAGGGCCGCAGCGTGTCCTCGGTCCAGCCGGGCGACGCCTCGGTCGCGAGACCAGACAGCTTGCAGTGCACCTGAGGGAATGCGGCGAGCCGGGTAATCGCATCGCGCCACACATCGTAGCCCGCCTGGCCGAAGCGGATCGGCGGCTTCGCGCCATGATCGACCACCATGCGCAACGCCGGAAAACGCTGCGCGAAAATCTCGACGTACTGTACGTGACGCGCGTAGATCAACGCATCGAACGCGAGGTCGTGCGCGATCAGCGCGTCGATCGCCGGCGTGAGGTCGGGGTTCGCGATCCAGCCGTCGTCGGGCAGGTCCTGCAGCATCGGCCGCACGCCCTTGAACTTCGGCTCGCGCGCGAGCGCCTCGATCAGATCGGGCGCGTTCGGCAACAGCAGCGGCACCCACCCGACCACGCCCGCGATCGACGGCTCGTGCCGCGCGATGTCGAGCAGGTAGCGGGTTTCGTCGAGCGTCGGCGCGGCCTGCACGACCACGGTCCGGTCGATGCCGGCCTGTTCGCGCAACGGCGTCAGATCATCAGGCCCGAACGGCCGGTAGAGAATTTTCAGCTCCGGTGTCAGCCACTCGTAGTCGCCCCGCGCGGGGTCCCAGTAGTGCTGATGAGCGTCGATCGGCATGGTCGGTTCAGTCCTCGGGCGCGGGCGCGCGCGGGTCGAGCAGGCCCGCGTCGCGCAATGCGGACCATAAGGCCGCGGGGATCGGCTGCTCGAACGACGCGACGTTCTCGCGCAATTCGTCGGCACTGCGCGCGCCGGTCAGCACGGTGGCGACCGCCGGATGCGCATACGGAAACTGCAACGCGGCCGCGGCGAGCGGCACATCGTGCGCGCGGCACACCGCTTCGAGACGCGCGACGCGCTCGATCACCTCGGGCGGCGCTGCGCCGTAATTGAATTTCAGATCGCCTTCGACGCCGCGCGCCAGAATGCCCGAATTGAACGCGCCGCCGAGCAGAATGCTGACGCCGCGCGCCTCGCAGGCGGGCAGCAGGTCATCGAGGGGGGTCTGCTCGAGCAGCGTATAACGCCCCGCGAGCAACGCGCAATCGATATCGCACTCGGCCATCGCGTCGAGAATCACCGCGCCTTCGTTGACACCGAGGCCGACCGCCTTGATCGCGCCGGTCGAACGCAGGCGCTCCAGCGCGCGGAAACCGCCGCCTTCGGTCAGTTGCCGCCAGTAGTGCGGATGCCGGTCGCCGTGCGTGACGCGGCCGATGTCATGCACGAGCAGGATGTCGATATCGACGATGCCGAGGCGCTGCTGGCTGTCCTCGAACGAACGCAGAATGCCGTCGTGCGTATAGTCGTAGATCGCTTCGAACGGCAGCGGATTCTGCCAGCCTTCGCGGTCGTCGAATGGCGACGTGCGCGGCACGAAGCGGCGGCCGACCTTGGTCGACAGCACATATTCGCCGCGCGGATAGTGGCGCAACGCGGCGCCGAGCCGATGCTCGGCCTTGGTGTTGCCGTAGTGCGGCGCGGTGTCGAAGTAGCGCACGCCCGCGTCCCAGGCGGCGGCGATGGTCGCATGGGCCTCCTCGTCGGACAGGTCGCGATACAGGCCGCCGAGCGGCGCCGTGCCGAGCCCTAGTCCGCTCACCTGCAACGAGCCGCGGCCGATCCGGCGCCGTTGCCCGATCCTGGATCCGATCGATGCCGACATGAGCGTGTCTCCCTATTTTGTGGTGTTTTTACCATGCGACGGGCCCAAGCGCAGCCAGAAATGGCGCGCCTCGCTCACGTGTGCATTCATTCACCAATGAACGTATTATTCATATTCGAATTTTTCCAAGTCAAGAAAACTGCGCGACGCGATGCCCGGGGGTTTTCCCTGGACAGCAGACATTCAGTTCGCGAAACGCTGCGCGCGCCAGATAATAAGAAATCCCGACGATCCCCTACCCTCACGATGGACGCCGAAGACAAAGACGACGACCGCTACCGCGCCCCCGCACTGGATAAAGGCCTCGACATTCTCGAGCTGCTGTCCGAGCAGAAGGAAGGACTCACGCGCGCCGAAATCACGCGCCAGCTGGGCCGCAATGCGAGCGAGATGTACCGGATGCTCGAACGCCTCGTCGCGCGTCAATACGTGGTGCGCTCGGCGGCCGGCGACCGCTACTCGCTGAGCCTGAAGCTGTTCGCGCTCGCGCACCGTCATCCGCCGATGAACCGACTGATCGCCGAAGCACTGCCACTGATGCAACGCTTCGCCGACGCGGCCGAGCAGTCGTGCCACCTCGTCGTCTACGACCGCGGCAACCTGCTGGTGATCGCCCAGGTCGACGGGCCGGGCACGTGGGGCATGTCGGTGCGGCTCGGCTCGCGGGTCGGACTGATCGACACCGGCTCGGGGCGCGTGATGCTCGCGTTCCAGAGCGTCGAGCAGCGTCAGCAGATGCTTGCCGAGCACACCAAGGTGAAGGGCGAAGTGACGCTCGATCGCGACGCGCTGGAGGAGGCCTGCGAACGCATCCGCGCGGCGGGCTTCTGGCAGAAGGACAGCCAGCAGACCTTCGGCGTCACCGACGTGACGTTCCCAATCCTCGCGCCGTCGGGACAAGCGATCGCGGTGCTCACCTGTCCGTATCTGCGGCGGATCGACGAATACGTCGCGCCGACGCTCGAAGCGGCCACCACGCTGCTGCGCGACACGGTGCAGGCGCTGTCGATGTTCCGCGAGCAGGCCGCGTGATTGACAAGGTGCGCGGCAAGTTGCGCGACGACGTTCGTGCGGCTGCACGCACGCGCACTTGGTTTAGAATGGCGGCCCTTCCAAAATACCGCCGCATGACGGGCTCATGCGCGCGCATCGATTGAGCAATGGCCAAACTTCTGACCGATTCCGAATTCCAGCGTTTTTCCGAACTCCAGCAGAACCAGTCGAGCTTCACGATCACCGCGGCAGAAGCCGACGAACTGCGCGACATCGTCGCTCACGCGCAGAAGCGCCGCGACGACCGCGCCGCCGCGATGCAAAGCATCGAGACTTTCATCCAGCAATTCGACATCACGCCCGATGAGCTGTTTTCGCCCGAGCAGATCGGCGAAGCGGCGCGCACCTACGGCCTGATTCCGGCCGCGCGCAAGGAGCGCGTGCTGCCGCCGTCGCTGACGTTCAACGGCAAGCCGTACCAATGGACCACCCGCCCGCTGCCCGATGAAATTCGCGTGCCGCTGTTCGACGCGTTCAAGGGCGGCGAGTCGGTGAAATCGTTCATTTCGACGCTGAAGGACGCGAACCGCTGCGCCGCGACGATCGCGCGGCTCGAGCGCGAAACCGGCGCGGTGTATGCACAGGCATGGCTCGATGAGCTGTCGGTCACGCGCGCGCAAGTCGATGAGGCAGCGCAGAAGCTGGCGGCGTGAGGTGATGAAGCCGTGCGTTGAGCGGCTCGCGACGTAAGCCGCTCAAACCCCCGGCTGATTCTGCGCGGCGGACTTCGGCTCCGCCCCCGCCGTTTCGTCGAGCGCCATCCGGAAGCCGACCACGCCGGGGTCTTCGGTCCGCGTGATCGTGAAGCCGCTGGCCTTCGCCAGCGCGATCATCGCGGTGTTCTCGCGCAGCGCCTCACCGATCAGCCAGTGCGTGTCGCGCGCCCGCGCGTACGCAATGATCCGCTGCATCAGCAACTGGCCGAGGCGGCGCCCCTTCTGATCCGAGCGCACGGTCACCGCGAATTCGGCTGTCTCGTTGTCGGGATCGGCCACCGCGCGCACCACGCCGAGCGTCTGCGCGACGCCGTCTTCGTTCTCGACCGTCGCGATCAGCGCCATTTCCCGGTCGTAATCGATCTGCGTCATGCGCGCGAGTTGCGAGTGGTCGAACGCGCCGACCGCACCGAAAAAACGCAGCCGCAAATCTTCCGGCGTCATCGCGTTCACGAACTCGCGATGCGCGTTTTCGTCTTCCGGGCGAATCGGCCGTACCGTTATACGCATACCCTGCCAGTCGATCATTTCCTCGAAGCGGCGCGGATACGGCACGATCGCGAGACGGCTGCGCTTCCCGCCGACCCGCAACACCGGATCGACCACCGTCACGCGGTCCCGGTAGACCCTCAGCTTCAACGACAGGCCGACGATCTCGCGCACGTCGCAAACCGCTTGCGACAATGCCGTCAACGCGGCGAGCGTCGGCTCCGGCGCGACCAGCCTCGCGTATTGCGAACGGGTGACGATATCGCGCGCGAGCATCGGATTGAGCGGCGGCAGGCCGTACACGTGCAACCCGCTGGAAACGCCGTCGATCGGCGGCGCGGCGAAGCGGAACACGGGGCCGAAGTTGTCGTCGTCGTGCAGTTCAACGGCGACGTCGACGATGGGTTTTGTCGCGCTGTCGGCATCGGCGCACGGCGCAGCGGGGCCGGGCGCAGTGGCGCCCCCTTCTTCCGCACCCTCCACCTGCAACCCGAATCGCGCCAGAAACCGCGCCGCCGCGTCCCCGGCGAGCTCGCTTTCGCCCGCCGCCAACGCTTCGCGAGCCTGCGCCTGGGCGGCGTCGATCGACTCGGGAATCTGCGCGGGCAGGCCTTCCGGCGTTTGCATCAGCAATTCGCGACCCAGCCGGTAATCGACCAGACGGGCGAACGCGCGCGCGAGCCGCTGCGGCGTCGTGTGCACCGGGATGCCCTGCGCATGCAGCGCGTCGCGCCTCGCCGCATCGACACCGCCGAAGAAGCATGCGAGCAGCCCGCGATACGCAAAGCGCTGATGCTCGATCAGCGCCTGCGCGACGTCGTCGACGGGCGCGCCATGCGTCGATGCGTGCACCACGACGGCGGTGCCGGTCTCGCGATACTCGCCGAGCAGCTTCAGCGCGGTGCCGAAGTGCTCAGGACGAGCGCCGTCGCCGAGCAGCAGCGGATTACCGCCCACCGCGAGCGGCAGCGCTTCGCACAGCGCGTCCGACGCCGCGGCCGGCCACGGCGCGAGCAGGCCGCCGGCGGCGCTGAACGCGTCGCGCGCGAGCGTCGCGAGACCCCGGTCGCTGGTAATCAGCGTCGCGGTGGCGCCCGCCGCCACACGGCCGACGCCGAGGGTTTCGATTTCGTCGAGCAGATCGTCGAGCGCGTCGACGCGCACAAGGCCCGCGCGCCGGAACGCCGCTGTATAGAGACCGTCGGCGGGATCGTCGCGGCCGGAGCGCAGCGCGAGCACCGGCTTGTTGCGCGCCGCCGCGCGCGCGGCCGACATGAACTTGCGCGCCGCCCGCACGCTGTCGAGTTCGACCAGGATCGCGCGGGTGCCGGGGTCGCTCGCGAGGTAATCGAGCACGTCGCCGGCATCGACGTCGGCCTCCGCTCCGAGCGCCACCGCATGCGAAAAACCGAGCCCGCGCGCGCGTGCCCAGCCGAGCACCGCGTTGGTCAGCGCATTCGACTGCGACACCCAGGCGACCCCGCCCGCCTTGACCGTGCAAGACGGTGCGCCCAGATGCGCGCCGAGCGCCGGCGACACCACGCCGAGACTACCCGGCCCGACGATGCGCAACAGATGCGGCCGCGCGGCCGACAGCGCGTGCCGCAGTTCGAGCCGGTCTTCATCGCTGCGCACTTCGCCGACGATGATCACGGCGCGCGTGCCCATGCCGCCGAGCTTGTGGATCAACGAGGGCCAGGTCGCGGGCGGCGTGCAGATCACCGCGACGGTGGGCGCCTGCGACAGATCGCTGACGTCGGAGATCACCGGGTGGACGCCGAGCGTGGCGTGCTTCGGATTGACGGGCCACAGCGGACCGTCGAAGCCGCCTTCGAGCACGCGCGCCCAGACCATCGCGCCGATGCTGCCCGGCCGCTCGGACGCGCCGATCACGGCGACGGATTTCGGGCGAAACAACGCGTCGAGGTTGCGAACGGTCACGGGCGCTCCATGCGGTTGGACAGGAATTGGAGCCGGCTTCGCGGCGGGGCGGGTGGTTCCGTCAGCATAGGCGAAGTCGCGCGCTGCCGCCGGGACGTCGTGGCGACCGAAAAGAAAAAAGCCGCGTCGATCGACGCGGCTTTTTAGCTTCGAAACCAGCGGACTCGCCGCTTTACATCGCCTTCCTGAACGGCGCCCCCGAGTGTTCGCGCAACTCGTTGAACACGATCTTCGGCCACGCCTTCTGCGCGACTTCGATCTCCGACACGTGCGAGGCCAGGTAGGTCGGCGCATCAGACGCATCGAGCGCGATGCGCGCCGAGTACGAGTCGGTGAAGCGGCGCAGCTCGGCCGGATCGTCGCAGGTCACCCAGCGCGACAGCCGGTAGCGCGCCGGCGCCATCCGCACGTCGACCTTGTATTCCGTCGACAGACGGTGCGACACCACTTCGAACTGCAGTTGCCCGACCGCGCCGAGAATCATCAGACCGCCCGCTTCGGGACGGAACACCTGGATCGCGCCTTCCTCGCCGAGCTGCTTCAGCGCTTCGCCGAGCTGCTTCGCGCGCATCGGATCGACCACTTCGACGGTCTGGAAAATTTCCGGCGCGAAGAACGGCAGGCCGACGAACTGCAGCTGCTCGCCTTCGGTCAGCGTATCGCCGAGACTGAGCGTACCGTGATTCGGAATACCGATGATGTCGCCCGGATACGCCTCGCTCACCGTCTCGCGACGCTGCGACAGGAACGTGACCACGTTGTTCGCACGGAACGTCTTGTTCGAGCGCGTGACCTTCACCGCCATGCCGCGCTCGAAACGTCCCGAGCACACGCGGATGAACGCGACGCGGTCGCGGTGCGCGAGGTCCATGTTCGCCTGCACCTTGAACACGACGCCGGTGAACTTCGACTCTTCCGGCTGCACCGGACGCTGCACGGTCATACGCATCGACGGCGGCGGCGCGAGGTCGACCAGCGCGTCGAGAATTTCCTTCACGCCGAAGTTGTTGATCGCCGAGCCGAACAGCACCGGCGACTGCTGCCCGGCCAGAAACTGCTCACGGTCGAATTCGGGCGTCGCGCCGCTGATCAGATCGATCTCTTCCTTCGCACGCACCCACGCGTGGCCGAAACGGCGCTCGCCTTCCTCGTCGCTCAGTGCCTGCAGCGTTTCGACCGCGCCGCCGGCCGTATCCTGGCCGGCGCGGAACACCCGCACCTGATCGCGCTGGACGTCGTAGACGCCCTGAAAATCCTTGCCCATGCCGATCGGCCATGTGAACGGCACTGCCGCCACGCCGAGGTGCTGCTCGATTTCGTCGAGCAGTTCGAGCGGCTCGCGCACTTCGCGGTCGAGCTTGTTGATGAACGTGACGATCGGCGTCTTGCGGCTGCGGCAGACTTCGAGCAGCTTCAGCGTCTGCGCTTCGACGCCGTTCGCGCCGTCGATCACCATCACGGCGGCGTCGACCGCGGTCAGCACGCGGTAGGTATCTTCGGAAAAGTCCTCGTGGCCCGGCGTGTCGAGCAGGTTGATCACGCAATCGCCGTACTCGAACTGCATCACCGAGCTCGCGACCGAAATGCCGCGTTGCTTTTCGATCTCCATCCAGTCGGACGTCGCGTAGCGGTTGCTCTTGCGGCCCTTCACCGTACCGGCGATCTGGATCGCGCCCGAAAACAGCAGCAGCTTTTCGGTGAGCGTGGTTTTACCCGCGTCCGGGTGGGAAATGACCGCGAACGTGCGGCGGCGTTTGAGTTCGGAGACTGACATCGGGTCTGGCGGTCACGGAAAGGGGTTCGGGCGGTTCCCGGCGGCTTTGGGCGGCCGGCATGCCGCGCGTGGCGCGGCGGCGTCGAGCTGCGGGAGTCGGGCGCGGGCCGGAATCGGCCGGCACTGGTTCGACAATGCGGGAATCGCTGGTGCAAAAACGGCGCAAGGTGCGAATGATACACGTCTGGCGCGACGGCCGGGGGAAAGGGCCGCGGCACCGGACGGGGCGACCGCGCAAGCGTCCCTCGCCGCGCATGCCCGCGGGCAAAGGTGAGCGTTTTCGGGACTTGCGGCGGCGGATATGATTCGCGGCCAAAGGTGAGGATCGGGAAGCGCATGCACGCACCTGCCGCGGCGCACGCACCACAACCGCGATGTGCGGGAAAACCGCGGTAAAGCGTCGCAACGCTACGAACGGGCTCCGGCTCGACGCCTGGAAACGCCCGCCGGCAAAGGCTGGCGCGGGTTTGCGGCGAGCTGTGAGGAGCGGCGCGACACGATGGTGATTCGCACCCGCGGCGGTGCGTCGCGCGACAAAGCCAGGCTCACCGAAGCATCCCGCGAGATTCGAACGCATCGGTGAATCTCGCTGGACACGTTCAGGCGTCACGCAAAGGTGAGCGTTTTCGGGACCTTCGCAACGGTGCGGAACGAGTCAAACGACGCATCACTTCAGAGAACACGGACGCATCGGCATCCACGGCGAAATTCAACCTTCGATCAGAAACCGCTCGCGATTTTTCCCGACGAGCCAGGCCGGCGAGCGTCCACGGCCGCTCCAGGTTTCGCCGGTCTTCGGATTGCGGTACTTGGCGACTGCCGTCGCCGACGACTTGCGGCGCGGCTTCGGCGCGGCGCTCGTGAAGCCGAGTTCTTCGGCGGTCAGATCGTATTCGGCAATCTTCTGCTTGATATCGGCGATAGCTTGCGCGACTTCCTTGTCGCGCGCGGCTGCGACTTCCTTGTGAAGTTTTTCGAGTTGCGCAGTCAACTGTTTGTAAGAGGCCATGCCGGTGTTCCCCCCTCGGTTGGACGCACTGCGATGAATCGCGATGAATGGTTAGCGGACACTATCAGACGAATAAATCACAGGATAGTGAATCACGCGGCCGAGCGCAGGCGCGAAGGCCTCGCTCAATCGTCGATCGCATCGTAGACGCGGCGTTCGAAGTCGATGGCCATCGGGAACGGGTCGATCGAGCGGCGCTGGATCAGCATCAGGCCGATCATGTTCTCGACCGGATCGGCGAACCAGCTCGTGCCGTACGCGCCGGGCCAACCGAACGAGCCGAGCGAGCGATAGCCGAGCGGCAATTGCTGCGCCGGATCATCGACGATCGACAGGCCGAGGCCGAAGCCCTGCCCCGCCCAGATCACATGACCGAACGCAGGCAGGCGGCGCTGGTCGCGGCTCAGGAAATTGCTGCGCATCAGGTCGACCGAGCGATGCGACAGCAGCCGCGTGCCGCCGACGCGGCCGCGCCCAAGCAGCAGTTGCGCGAACTGCAGATAGTCCTCGGCGGTCGAGACCAGCCCGCCGCCGCCGCTCTGAAAGCGCCGCGGATTGGCCCAGCGGCTAGCCGCCGCATGATCCTCGACCACGCGACGCCGCGTTCCCGGATCGATGTTGTACGCGGTGGCGAGGCGAGCAAGCTGCGCGTCGGGCACCCAGAACGCGGTGTCGCGCATGCCGAGCGGCTCGAAAATGCGCGTGCGGAAAAACTCGCCGAGCGGCATGCCGCTCACGCGTTCGATCAGAACGCCGAGCACGTCGGTCGCCACGCCGTAGTGCCAGCGCGAGCCGGGCTGGAACATCAGCGGCAGCGCGGCGATGCGCGCGAGCCACGCGCTATTGCCGCCGCTGGCCTCGAAGCCGTTGAACGCGGCTGCGTACGCTTCGGCGAGCGGACCGGTCGCCGTGAAGTGATACGCGAAGCCCGCGCGATGCGTGAGCAGGTCGAGCACCGTAATCGGCGCGCGAATCGGATCGGTCTGGTCGAGCGGGCCGCTCGGATCACGCAGCACGCGCGGCGCCGCAAGCTCGGGCAGCCACCGCGAAACGGGCGCATCGAGCGCGAGGCGGTCTTCCTCAATCAGCATCATGATCGCGGCACTCGTCACCGGCTTCGTCATCGAAGCGATGCGAAAGAGCGTGTCGCGCTCCATCGGCAATTGCGCGGCTTCGTCGCGTAGGCCTATCGGTTCGAAGTAGCCGAGTTCGCCGCGCCGCCATACGAGCGCCACCACCCCCGCCACTTCGCCGCGCTCCACGTAGCCCTGCATCGTGGTGGTCACCCTCGCGAGCCGGGTCGCGGCAAGCCCTGCTATCTGCATGTTCGTCCTGTGTCGGTAAAAGAAAGCGTGCGCGCGCCCATGTCACTTTGGCGATCAACCGATAGATATAACCGGTCCGGTGAAAGCGCACACGACGGCTTTCCTGGTTGCCGATTCCGATTGGCGGACTTAGTGACGACACTCAGGCTTTCTGCCGTTTTTCCAATGCGCAAAGCGCGGCATCGAGGCGTTTGACACGGGTGGCCTGCGCCGGCACGATAACCGCGCCGGAAACGTGCTGGAGGCGGTTTCGCCAGTAAGACAACGGAATACGGTCTTCTGCGGAAATATGGGAAATTATCTGTTCGAGATGCTCGATATCTTTTTCGAGTTGCTGATGATTCATTGCTTTCCCCGGATTCTATTGAATTAGTGTTGAAGCAAAAAAATCGAAAGCATAAGTCGCGTTGGCCCGCGCGACCCGAACTAATGCCCGCCAGTAGCGGGAAAATCTTCCTCTTCGTTTTCTGCGCCGGAAAAAACCGGCAGTTTCTTCTCGCCGGGGTTAAATTCCCAACGGTTTAAAAAGAATACTGCTGTCAAATTTCACGTTCCGTTGCCTGCCGCACTGAACTTCGTTGGACGCCCCGAAGGTAAAGATTAATCGTTGTCGGGGCGCAAAGGATAATCGGTGTACAGCGACTCAACGTTGTAAAAAAGCCGCGCGCGGCGTACTTAACCCAATTCGCATGCTAATCGCGGATCGGACCCACATTAGGCACATGAATTTATGACAGCCATGTGGTAACCGCAAGCGTATCGGGACTTGGCAGGAAATCACCTGGAACAGGTGAAAAAAACCAATGCCGCCTGCGAATCGAACTGCCGCGCGCGCCGGCGTTGCACCGGCGCGGCTTAAGGTGCTTACTTCGCGGTCGCGCGGCACGCGTAGATCAGGCTCAGCGTGCCGCCCTGGCTCGACTGCCGCACGACGTCGAATGCGCCATTGCAACTGGCGGCCGCCTGTTGCGAGCACGAGTCGGAACCGACCGGGCATTGCACGAGCGTGGTTAAGCGGCCGTCCGGCAGGAACAGCGGCGCGCTGCTGCTACACCCGCCAAGCGCGACGATCGCGCCGACGGCCAGCATGATGCTCGAGCGGCGCGCGAAGAAGGAAAGGCGTTTCATGGAGACCCCGGTCACGTCTTGTTTTTCGATCCCGCGATTGTGCCACGCTCCCCTCGTGCTGCGTCAGTTCGCGCCGCGCGGCCGGGCGGGCGCGGCGCGGCGCGTCAAACGTCGATGCCGTGCGCGGCGATCTTCTTGTACAGCGTCGCGCGGCCCATGCCGATCTGTTTCGCAGTGTCGATCACGCGGCCGCCGTTCGCGCGCAACGCGTCGCACAGAAAGCGCTTTTCGAAGGCGGCCATCGCGTCGCTCCACGAAGTGGGTTCCGCGGTGGCAGCAACGTCCACGCTGGCAGCCGCGACAGACGGGGTCCGCGTCGACGCCGTCGCGCCTCCCTGCCCCGAGCCGATGAACGGCGCAAGCACGCGCGCATCGATGCGTTCGCTGTCGGACAGCATCACGGCGCGCTCCAACGTGTTGCGCAGCTCGCGCACGTTGCCGGGCCAGTCGTACGCGCACAGCAGACGCAACGCGTCGTCGTGTAATTCGAAGTGGCTGCCGCCGCCCGCCTGCGCGGCCAGATCCTCGAGCATCGCGTAGGCGAGCGCCTCGATGTCGGATGGACGCTCACGCAGCGCGGGCGCGAGGATCGTCAGCACGTTGAGCCGGTAGTACAGATCCGCGCGAAAACGTCCGGCCGCGACGAGCGCGGGTAGATCGGCCGAGGTCGCCGCGATGATCCGCACATCCGCGCGCACGACGCGGTTCGAGCCGAGCGGCTCGAACTCCTTGTCCTGCAGCACGCGCAGCAGCTTGCCCTGCAATGGCAGCGGCATATCGCCGATCTCGTCGAGAAACAGCGTGCCGCCGTTGGCGAGCTCGAACTTGCCGACCCGCCCCTTGCGATCCGCACCGGTGTACGCGCCGGGCGCGGCGCCGAAGAATTCGACTTCGAGCAGCGTGTCGGGAATCGCCGCGACGTTGACGCTGACGAGCGGCTTATGCGCGCGCGCCGAGCCGCCGTGAATCGCATGCGCGAGCAGTTCCTTGCCGGTGCCGGTTTCGCCGAGCAGCAGCACCGGCGCTTCGAGTTGCGCCGCGCGCCGCGCCTGGCGTTTCACTTCGAGCGACGCCGCGCTCGTGCCGACGAAGCTGCCGAATGTATAGCGCGCGCGGCGCGCCTGCGCGAGCGACTGGCGCGTCGCGATCAGCTCCTGCTGCAGCCGCGAGTACTGCGAAAACAGCGGCGACAGCGCTTTCAGCTCGTCGAACAGCGCGAAGCCGACCGCGCCGATCGTCGCGCCGGCATCGTCCTTCAGCGGCAGACGCGTGACGACGAGCGGCTCGCGATCGGTCTCCATGATGTCGAGCAGGATCGGCTTGCCAGTGTTGACGACTTCGCGCATCAGACTGTTCGGGATCACCGCTTCGCAATCGCGGCCGATCGCCTGTTGCGGGTCCGAAAAGCCGAAGCGCGCCGCATACCGTTTATTGATCCAGACAACGCGCGCCTGCCCGTCTACGATGAAGGTGCCTTCACTGAAGTTTTCGAACGTGCGGAACAGCGATTCCATCGCCCGACGCAGCACGTCGTCATAGGTGGCGGGCAGGCCCGTCCAGTCGGTCATCATGCTGTCGTTGTCTCCGCTTATCGTTTTGTTTGCAGTCAATCTCAATTGCTAGACAAATTTATCTCCAAACAGAGACAGGCGACAGGCCTTATGCATCGTGACTTACCCTGGTTTCAGGTGATCTTGGCCGGATTGAAGTCCCGTTTCTGAGACACCCGGGTACAATCCGCCAACGATGCCTCGGGCCGCCGCTGCACGCCCGCGCAAGGCGCCGCAGCGCTTCAGCGGACAAACGCCGGGCATGGCATGGAATCTGCGTTTCGACCGCGCCGCGCCGTCGCTTGATCAGGACGGCAAAAAAGGTAGAACAACCAGGCTATGGAGACTCAATGACCTTTCTCATCGTTATCGCCGCGCTGGCGTTTCTGATGTTGGCCGCGTATCGCGGCTACAGCGTAATCCTGTTCGCGCCGATCGCGGCGCTCGCCGCCGTCCTGCTCACCGAGCCCGCCGCCGTCGCGCCGGTCTTCACGAGTATTTTCATGGACAAGATGGTCGGCTTCGTGAAGCTGTACTTCCCCGTGTTCCTACTCGGCGCCGTGTTCGGCAAGGTGATCGAGCTGTCGGGCTTCTCCGAGTCGATCGTCGCGGCCGCGATCCGCTATATCGGTCGCTCGCGCGCGAACGCGGTGATCGTCGCGGTGTGCGCGTTGCTCACCTATGGCGGCGTGTCGCTGTTCGTCGTCGTGTTCGCGGTCTACCCGTTCGCGGCCGAGCTGTATCGCCAGAGCAACATTCCGAAGCGGCTGATGCCCGGCGCGATCGCGCTCGGCGCGTTCTCGTTCACGATGGACTCGCTGCCCGGCACGCCGCAGATCCAGAACATCATCCCGACGACGTTCTTCAAGACCACCTCGTGGGCCGCGCCGACGCTCGGCGTGCTCGGCTCGCTGTTCATCATCGTGGTCGGTCTGACGTATCTGGAATGGCGCCGCCGCGGCGCGATGGCGACCGGCGAGGGTTACGGCACCGAACTCGTCAACGAGCCGGAGCGCGTCGAATCGAAAGAACTGCCGCATCCGCTGCTGGCGATCGCGCCGCTCATCGTGGTCGGCGTCGCGAACTTCTTGCTGACGCGCTGGATTCCGACCTGGTACGGCCCGTCCTTCACGGTCACGCCGGAGATCCTGCCGGGCCTGCATGCACCGGTCGAAACGAACGTCAAGGCTCTGGTGGGGATTTGGGCCGTGCTGGGCGCACTGCTGCTCGGCATCATCATGGTCATCGTGACGGCGTTCGGCCGCGTCAGCCACCGCTTTGCGGTCGGCACCAAGGCAGCGGTGGGGGGAGCGCTGCTGGCGTCGCTCAATACCGCGTCGGAATATGGCTTCGGCGGTGTGATCGCGGCGCTGCCGGGCTTTCTCGTCGTCAGCAATGCGCTCAAAAGCATTCCGAATCCGCTCGTCAATGCCGCGGTGTCGGTCAGCACGCTGGCGGGTATCACGGGTTCGGCATCGGGCGGTATGAGCATTGCGCTCGCCGCGATGTCCGATACGTTCATCAAGGGCGCGCAGGCCGCGAATATTCCGCTCGAAGTACTGCATCGGGTGGTCGCGATGGCGAGCGGCGGCATGGATACGCTGCCGCACAACGGCGCGGTGATTACGCTGCTCGCGGTGACGGGTCTCACGCACCGGCAGTCGTATCGCGACATCTTCGCGGTCACGGTGATCAAGACGCTCGCGGTGTTCTTCGTGATCCTGGTGTATTACACGACGGGCCTCGTGTGAACGTCGAACCGGAAAGCAGCACTTTGATCTGATAGATCCGCATTAGTCCCACCTCGACAGACCGCCGACGAAGCACGAGGATGGAGGCGTCAGCGCCCAATGTTGCAAGGGCAGGCTGACCCGAGTAACAACGGCGTTTAACGGCCCGTCCTATCCGGACGGGCTATTTTTTTCAGCGCGCGATTCGTGCGCGAAAGGTGAGGAAATCCGGGAGCGACGCCAACCACAGCGAGAGTGCCGCCGGACGCCGCCTAGCCCGCGCCCGCGTCACCCGCATGACAAAACCCGAACGCAAGCCGCGCCGCCGCGGGGCATGAAAAATGCAGCCGTCGCAACGAGGAGTCGCGTTAAACTGGTTGCTCGCTCGGCAACCGCGAATGCGCTAAACCCGGGCGAGATTGAGACAGAGGCAGACGCAACACGGCACGACGACGCGGCAGACGGCACGCCATCCGCCCCGTACAATGGCTCCATCACCAACGCAACAAGGACAACTTCGATGCGCATTACCGGGTCCTCCGGGTCAATGGCCCTGCTCACCGAATACGACGACGCAACGGCGCGCGAACTTCGCTCGCTGCGCCTCGAATCGACCGAAGACGGCAAAGGCATCCTGCTGATCGAGGTCGATGAGCGCAAGCCGGGCATACATCGTGAAGTGCGCTACGAAATCACGCCCGCGGAGCTGATCGCCGCGATCCGCGCGCATGGCGCCGAGTTGCCGGGCGAGCAGCACAACCATCGTCAGTGAAGCAGGCGCGCGGCGTATCACCGACGCGTGACTCGTCAGCCTCCCCGCGCTGGTGGCGTCGCGCTTCGACGCGGCAGCGCGGAATTGTTCGCATTGGGCGCGCCCGCGTGCGTCGCCGTGCTTCCGCTTGTTGCGCTCGAACCGCCAATCACTGCTTTCCTACGGGTTTTTGCAAGCGCTTTCGCGCGTCTCGTCGAGCCTGCTTACCCGGCCTTCTACCACTTGTCACACGCGGTTGCCACGCTTGTGTAGCGGGGCATGTGGCCTTATATGCAGACCTGACTGCAGCCACAAGACGGGCCGATTTCCAGGTCGGTTGCACGTCTTGAAAATACGTCCATAATCCTTGCATTCCCCTTTGCGTTCCTTACCGCGCTGCGCCCGCAAGGGCCGCGGATATTAAACCGATGCTACATGACCTCGTCGCGCAATATGGACCGGCGCTCGTCTTCGCGAACGTGCTAGCCGCCGCGCTCGGGCTGCCGGTGCCAGCCATGCCGTCGCTCGTGCTGTTCGGCGCGATGGCCGCGATGCACCCCGGCTCAGTCGGCACGCAGTTGCTGCCTGTCCTCGTGCTGTCGATCTTCGCGACGCTGATCGGTGACAGCGCGTGGTACGTCGCGGGCCGCATCTACGGCGGCAATACGCTGAAGACGATCTGCCGGCTGTCGCTGTCGCGTGACACCTGTGTGAAAAAGACCGAGCGCTTCTTCGGCCGCTGGGGCGTGCGCGTGCTCGCGGTCGCGAAGTTCGTGCCGGGACTGTCGATCGTATCGATCCCGATGGCCGGCGCGATGGGCACGCGCTACCGCACC
Source organism: Paraburkholderia sp. BR13439 (assembly GCF_040948805.1). Lineage (NCBI taxonomy): Bacteria > Pseudomonadati > Pseudomonadota > Betaproteobacteria > Burkholderiales > Burkholderiaceae > Paraburkholderia > Paraburkholderia sp. BR13439. Next base: position 191,641 of record NZ_JBFPKN010000004.1, read on the forward strand.
TTCCTCACCTACGACGGCGTCGGCGCCGCGCTGTGGTCCGGCACCGGGCTGATCATCGGCGCGCTGTTCGCGCGGCAGATCGACATGCTGTTCGCGATCGCCGGGCGGCTCGGGCGCACGGCGGCGCTGGTCGTCGTCGCGTTGCTGGTGCTGTACGCGGCGTACCGGTGGATCCGCCGTCGTCAGTTGATTGCGAAGCTCGCGTCCGCGCGCATCGAGGTCGACGATCTCGCGAATCTGTTCAAGGCTGGTCAGCCACCGGTCGTGTTCGACATCCGTTCGCAGGAGAAGCGCAAGCTCGATCCGTTCGTGATTCCAGGCGCGCAATTCGCCGACGAACGGCAACTCGACGGCATCGTCGCCAGCTATCCACGCGATCAGAAGCTCGTGATCTACTGCTCCTGCCCGAACGAGATTTCCGCGGCATGGATGGCCAAGCAGCTCACCGAAGCCGGTTTTTCCGACGTGCTGCCGCTGCGCGGCGGCATGGAAGCCTGGCGCGACTCGGGCAAGCCGGTCGACTCGCTGCCCGAAATGCCGCCGCCGGAAGTCACCGTCGACGATATCGCGCCCAAAGCCGTCTAGTAGAAATCAGCGGCGGCATCGTCCGCCTGACGCGCGCGGCACGGCTCGTCCCGGCGTGTGAGCGCGCATTGCGTTGCCTTGCGTTCAATCGTGCTATGAACATCGAAGGAGCGGTTCAATGCTTTCGACTCAGGACGTTTCGACTCAAGAAGTGGAAGGACAGCAGGGAGTCGTCGCCGACGCGCCGTTTTCTTCGCTGTCGACGCGTTTGCATCAGATGTTTCCGGAGCTCACTTGCGCCGAGATCGACCGGCTGCGCCGCTTCGGCGAGATCGGTCGCTGGAAGTCAGGCGAGTTGCTGTTCGAGACCGGCCACACCGGCCCCGGCATGTTCGTGCTGCTCGAAGGGCGCGTGAAGGTCTATCAGCGTGACGGTATCGGCCGCGAGCACGTGATCAGCGAGCGCGGCGCCGGGCATTTCCTGGCCGAGGTCGGGCAACTGTCGGGCAAGCCCTCGCTGGTGAACGGCCTCGCGACCAGCGCCGTCGAAGCGCTGCTGATTCCGCCCGACCGGCTGCGCGCGCTGATCGTCGCCGAAGCGGAACTCGGCGAGCGCATCATGCGCGCGCTGATTCTGCGGCGCGTGTCGCTGATCGAAAAGGGCGCGGGCGGCCCGATCCTCGTCGGCAACAGCAATGACCCGCGGCTCGTGATGCTGCAAGGCTTCCTGTCGCGCAACGGCCATCCGCATTCGGTGATCGACGAACGCGACGAAGACGCGCTGCGGCTGATCGAGCAGTTCGCCGCGCAGCGCGAGGACCTGCCGCTCGTGATCTGCCCGGACGGCACGGTGCTGCGTCATCCGAGCATGCCGGAGCTTGCCACTCGCTTAGGTCTGCTGCCCGATCTCGACGACACCTACGTGTACGACGTCGCGATCGTCGGCGCGGGACCGGCCGGACTCGCCGCCGCGGTGTACGCGGCCTCCGAAGGGCTGTCGGTGATCGTGCTCGACAGCCGCGCACCGGGCGGCCAGGCGGGCGCGAGCTCGCGCATAGAAAACTACCTCGGCTTTCCGACCGGCATCTCGGGCCAGGCGCTTGCCGGCCGCGCGTTCGTGCAGGCGCAGAAGTTCGGCGCGCACGTTGCAATTCCGGTCAGCGTGCAGGCGCTGCATTGCGGGCAGACACCTTATCGGCTCGAAACGAAATGCGGCGGTCACATCAGCGCGCGGGCGATCGTGATCGCGAGCGGCGCCGTGTACCGGCGCCCTGCGCTCGACGGGCTCGAGCGCTTCGACGGACGCGGCGTCTACTACTGGGCGTCGCCGGTCGAGGCGAAGCTGTGCAAGCGCCAGGAAGTCGTGCTGGTGGGCGGCGGCAATTCGGCCGGCCAGGCGATCGTCTATCTGGCGACGCACGCGGCCAAGGTTCACGTGCTGATCCGCCGCAGCGGTTTCGAGGCGACGATGTCGCGCTATCTGATCGACCGCATCCGCTCGCTGCCGAACGTGTACGTGCATCCGAATTCGGAAGTCGGCCGGCTCGAAGGCGATGAGGACGGGCTCGTGTCGGTCGCGCTGAAGCGGCCGCTGCCCGACGGCGTCGATCACTTCGACACGCGGCATCTGTTTCTCTTCACCGGCGCGGACCCGAACACCGAATGGCTGCGCACCTGCGGCGTGCAGCTCGACGCGAAAGGCTTCGTGCTGACCGGCATCAGCGCGGACGGCTCGGCCACCGCGTGCGATCTCGGGACTACGGTCGAAGGGGTCTATGCGATCGGCGATGCGCGCGCCGGGTCGACGAAACGCGTGGCCGCAGCGGTCGGCGAAGGCGCAGCCGTAGTCGCGCAGATTCACCAGTTGCTGGCGCAGATGAGCGGGGAAGAGGTGGCGCTCGGTGCGTGAGTCTCGGTGCGGTCTTTAGCGCCTCGTCTTTACCGCATCCGTCTTCAGTGCAACGCGGCCCACGCGAGCGACACCGAGAACACGCCGAGCACGATCGACGCGCCGCGCTGCACCCTCGCCGGTTCGAGCCAGCCCAGTCGGCCTCTGCCGAGCGCGGCGCCGAACGCGATCCACGCGAGTGCGATCGGCGCGGCGAGGCACGCGAACATCGCCATCGCGAGCAGATATGCGGGCAAGTGCATGAACGCGGCGGCCGGAAAGATCGTGCCGCCGAACAGCAGCCCTTTCGGATTGAGCAAGGTCGCGACGAAGAGCGCGCGCACGTTGCCAGCGCGTTGCGTCGAGCCGGGCAGTGCCACCGCCGCGCGCCACATATCGACCGCAAGGCACGCGATATATACGCTCGCGGCCACGCGCAGCAGCGACGGCAGCCACGGCCACGCTTGCGCCGCGTGCGCGAAGAAGCGTCCCCACGCGGAGATCGACACCAGATAGCCTGCCAGTTCGGCGGCGATCAGCGGCAGCGCGCGGCGCAAACCGGCGCGCAACCCGGCCGCCGCCAGTAGCGTGTTGGTGGGGCCGGGCGTCACCAGTACCACGATGATGCCGGTGGCCAGCAACGCGATCTCGGTCGCAGAGAGCATAAAAAAAGCGCACCGTGAGTTACACAGTGCGCCTTTGTAGCACAGACAGCTCGATGGCTGCGCCGATGCGGACCCGCCGGTTCAACGGTCCGCTCAGCGCTCCAGCTTCGCGCGCAGCTCGCGCGCGGCCTCCAGCAGTCCTTCATACCCCGAACGCGCGTGCTCCGGCAGATCGGGATCACCGACCAGCGCGCCGAGCGTTTCGATCAGACTGTACACAATGCCTTTCGCCGCGCCCGACGCAATGCCACCTGACGACATCTGCTGATCGACGTGACTGAGCGCCGCGTCGAGCTGCTCGATCTCCGGACGATCGTCGGAGGGCGGCTTGGGAGGAACGTCTTGCGTCATGATCGAACACCACTCCTTTAAGTGCATCGGTAAAGTTGTTATATACCGATCGTGCGCCGCCGTCTATTCGTGTTCGGCGCGACGGCGATCCACGTCAAGGCGTCCAGCGATACATCAGCAGCTTCGCGCGCGCGTCGTCTTCGACCAGCACCACGTACTCGCCGTTATCGCGCTGCACCGCGCTGATGCCGAGATACACGTCGACCCAGCCGCTCGTGCCGCCGACGCTCGCGCCCGGCGTCATGTAACCGACCGCCGTGCCGTTGCGCGCGTCGTAGACGTCGATGCGATCGGTGTACAGCTCGGCGACGAAGATATAGTTGCCCGCCACCGCGACACCGACCGTGGTGGTCTGCGGATCGCTTTGCGTGTTCCACGGCAGCGAGACCGTGTAAGTCAGGGTCGGCGTGCCGCTGCTCCAGTTGTCGTAGCGCACAAGCATCGGGCCCGCTTCCTTCCAGTGCGTCGGGTCCCACGGAATCGCGCTCGTGAAACCGGACAGATACATCGTGTCGGTCGCTGCGACATAGACGAGCCGCGCGAGCCGCGTGAACGGCGCGGGCATCGCGAACAGCTTCGCGCTCGCGTACGTGTAGATCGGATTGCCGGCGGCGTCGAGACCTTGCAGCGGCATCTCGCGCACGCCGCTCAATGGCGTGGCGAGCCACACGTTGCCGGAATCGTCGACCCACCAGAAGCCGTTGCCGACCGTGCTGCCGGTCGACGGATTGCCGCTGATCTCGCTCGCATCGACGGTGCCATTGCCATTGCTATCGCGCCACAACCATTCGCCGTAAGTTGGTTGCGCGGTGGGCCAGCTGCCCGGCAGCGGATTCTGCGCGAGCATCCCCGACGGAATCGCGATCTCACCATGCGCGGCATCGAAGCGATAGACGTTCAGGTAGTGCGCGCCCGGATCGAGCGTATAGAGAAAACGCTGGCCTTTGAATCTGCGCACCATCGGTTCGCCGCGCACGCCGCGCGGCTCGTGAAACGCGGGGTCGTCGGGGTAATCGAAGCGATCGAGCGTGAACGCCGCATATGACCATTCGTGGCCGACCGGCTGCCGGTAATCGAGCGTGAAGCGCTTCGAGCCCGTGTAGATCGAAGCGGGCGTGGCCGGATCGAACGCGCCGCTATCGACGAAGTTCAGGCCGTAGAGCCGCCAGTTGAGCACGCGCGTGCCGTACACGTAACTCTCCAGCACCGCGCCTTGCCCGACCGATGCCGAGCCCAGCGCGCGCGGTCCTTCGCCGTTTTGCGCGACGTACAGATTGCCGGCCGCATCGACGCCGATGCCGGTGATGCCGTTGAAACGCGTGTCACCGGGCACGCCGCGCACCGGATGGAAGACGCCATTGCGCGTGCCGATCGACGTGCCGCCCTGCATCCGGCCGCCCGCGCCTTTGTTGAACACGAGAATCTGCTGCGAAACGCTGTTGTCGGCGACCAGCAGGTGGCCGGATGGCGTGACCGTAAGGTCGGTCGGCACGGTTCCGGCGGGCAGCGCCAATGGACCGGCGAGCGCGGTGCCGTCGGCGCGGTAGTGCAGGATGCTCAGGCTGCCCTTGCCGAAGCCGCTGATGATCCACAGCGTCGAGTCGGTGTCGATCGCGATGCGCGCGGGCGATGCGACGCTCCACGAACGCAGCGGCTGCATGGATTGCGCGTCGTACACGACGATCCGGTTGCCGTACGTGTCGGCCACATAGAGCTCGCTGTCGGTCGCGGCGAGGCCGCGAATGCCCGCGTCGATGCCGGTCTTCACCGTTTGTACCGCGACGAAACTGTTCTTCGTCGCGTTCGCGCTATTGCCGATGCCGCCGGAAAACGGCGCGCCGTCCGCGAGATTCGCGAGCGTGCGTCGCGTGATGCCGTACCAGGTCTGATTCGCCGGCGGATAGTCGGCGCCGACCAGCGCATTGCTTTCGTTGCCGATCGACATCGCCGCGTACAGGTACCTGTGATTCACCGCCACCGCGTCGCCGCCGGCCGCGCCCCAGCCGTGCGTCGAACCGGCAACCGCGAGCTTGTCGCCCGCACGATAGGCGGCGATTTCGCTGCCGCTTTCGTCCCACGGCGCATTCGTATAAACGGTGCCATTGGCATCGACGCTAATGGCCTGAATATCCTGCTGCATCCATTTGCCGTCGCCAAATCCGAAACTATTACCGACCCATGAAGTCGTGTAATTCAATTGGGATTGGGCGGAGACATTCGGGGAAATCAGGCTATGGACTAGAACCACGGCCAGGCCAAGACGGGGCAAAAGCTTCACGGCGGTCGATCCTTGCTAGACGCGAAGCACGCACGGTAAGACAGAGCGGCGTGCTTCGCCTGTACGCGCATCATTGCCGGTGGCGTCACGATGCGCGTACATCAGAGTTGGCGTTTTATCCTCTCACATAAAAATAGCAAACTTATTGATAAAAAATGATAACTGAATGCCGCCACATCCAATTCCATTCCATTTGCATCGATTTACGTTTCCAACAAAATCTTTACTTCACGAATCCGCTAAAAACCGGTCCCCGTAAAAGCTCACCGGCACGAGATTCAGGCGCTTTTTCTGCTCCTGTAAATCCTCACCTCGAGCGCGATGCGCATCAGGTTCGCGCCGCCCGGCGACGCACGAAGATCCGTCGCGTCAGATCGAACGCGACCACATTGCCGGCCAGCACGAGCAGCAGACCAACCACCGCGAGCACTGACCAGCGGTAACCCTCGAATAGCGTCGACGCCGCGAGCGCGACGATCGGAAACAGCACCGTGCAGTAGGCGGCGCGCTCCGGGCCCATGCGGCCGACCAGCATCAGGTACGCCGTAAAGCCGATCACCGAGCCGAACACCGCGAGATACACGAGCGCGCCAAGATAGCGCGCCGATGGTTCAACCGCGAACGAATAGCCGGCGAACAGACTACCGAGCGTCAGGACAGCCGCGCCGATCAGCATCGCCCAGCTATTCGTCGCGAACGGATGCAGGCCCATCGACTGCATGCGGCTCGACAGCAGGTTGCCGGCCGAGAAGCACAGCGTGCCGAGAAACGCGACGCCGAGTCCGAGCCACGCGGTGTGATCGCCGAGATGTCCGGCCATCTGCTGCATGAACAGACAGACGATGCCGACGAGCCCGAGCAATGCGCCCGCAATCGCGCTCGGCTGCAGCGGCCTGCCCATGAACAGCCGTCCGTTGATCGAGTTCAGCAGAGGCGCGGTCGAGAACACCACCGCGACGAGTCCGCTCGGCACGATCTGTTCGGCGTAGTAGAAGCACAGGAAATTCAGGCAGAACAGCGCGAGGCCCTGCGCGGCGAGGTAGCGCCAGGCGCCGAGCGGCGGCCAGATCGGCCGGCGCATGATGCGCAGCAGCGCGAACAGCAGCAGCGCGGCGATCCAGAAACGCCATGCAATCGATACCGGCGGCGGCACCGCGCCGAGTTGCCATTTGATCGCGATCCACGTGGTGCCCCAGATCAGCACGGTGACGGCATAAAGCAAAAGATTCATGGTCGGGCCTCGGACTGCAATGACAGGCTGCCATAACGCGCAGCATTGACGATAGTTCGACTATGCAACCGCGCCGCCGCCCGCAATTGTCCAAAATTGCGCACTTTTTCGTGGCAATGAGCGGCCAGACTGGCCGCGCCGTATACTGGCCGCTCAACCCTACGCATCACCGGAAAACCTCCGCTCGCCGCCGTGACCGCCAGCCCGTCCGCCCCCGTGATAGCCGCCGCCGGCATGCCTTTTGGCCTGCAGTCGGTCTGTCACACGCTCGCCAGTGCGAATGCGCATCTGGACCGCTTCGCGTGGCTCGGCGACGGACTCGCGATCGCGCTATGGACCCGCGACACGAAGGAAGCCGAGACCATCTACGAGCGGCCCGGCCATCACACGCTGTCGTGCTATCTGGACGGCGGCTATCGCACCGAGCGCCAGAAAATGCCGGGCCGCTACGGCGCGCCGTCGCGGCTGTGCGCACTGCCCGGCGATCACGAATCGCGCTGGTGGGTGCGCGGCCATATGCACTTCATGCACCTGTACTTCCTGCCCGAGCACTTCACGCGACGCGCGGTACAGGAGCTCGACCGCGAGCCGCGCGAATTGACGCTCGCCGATCGGACCTATTTCGAAGACCCGCGCATTGCGAGTCTGTGCCAGGCGCTCGTCGACGAGGAGTGGGAAAGTCCCGACGGCCTGCTGCGCACCAACGAGACCGCGCACGAAGTGCTGAGCCTGCTGTTGCACGGACAAGGCGTGCGGCGCGCGAACGTGGCGCTGAAGGGCGGCCTGTCGGCCGCGACGCGGCGCCGCCTGCGCGACTATATTGACAGTCGTCTCGAGCAGCCGTTGACGCTCGGTGAGTTGTCGGGTGTCGCGGCGCTGTCGGAGTTTCATCTCGTGCGGATGTTTCGCGAGTCGTTCGGGTTGCCGCCGGCCGCCTGGATCGCGCGGCAACGGCTCGATCGCGCGCGCACGCTGCTGCGCACGACGACGTTGCCGCTTGCGCAGATCGCCTCGCAATGCGGCTATGCGAACGCGAGTCACTTTAGCCACCGGTTTCGCGAGGCTGTCGGGGTGACGCCGAGCGGGTTCCGGCAGGCTATCGGCGTTTGAGTCTCGCGTTCGAGTTTCGCTTTCCGGTTAGCTCCGCGTCATTGCAGCGCCATCGCCAGCACGCGCGCGACGTGGATCGCGTCGACGCCCGCGCCATCGTAAATCTGATGCCGGCAGCTGGTGCCATCGGCGACCATCACCGTGGCGGCGTCGAGCTTGCGCACCGCGGGTAGCAGCGACAACTCCGCCATCGCCTGCGAGGTCGCGTAGTGCTCCGCTTCATAGCCGAAGCTGCCGGCCATACCGCAGCACGACGATTCGACCGTCGATACCTTCAATTCGGGAATCCACTTCAGCACGGTCTGCACCGGCGTGAATGCATCGAACGCCTTCTGATGGCAGTGGCCGTGCACGAGCGCCTGCCGCATCGGCAGCGGTTTCAATTTGAGCTGCAAACGTCCGGCCTTTTCTTCGCGCACGAGGAATTCCTCGAATAGAAACGCGTGCTGCGCGAGGCGCTGCGCTTCGTCGCCGAAACCGTACTGCAGGAATTCGTCGCGCAACGACAGCAGACACGATGGCTCCAGCCCTACCACCGGCACGCCGCGTTCGACGAACGGCCTGAAGAGTTCGAGCATGCGCCGCGCCTCCCGTTTCGCTTCATCGACGAGACCCGCCGCGAGAAACGTGCGGCCGCAGCACACGGGACGCTCGCCCGGGCGCGCATTGAAGTGGACCGTGTAGCCCGACGCTTCGAGCACCTGTCGTGCGGCACGCGCGTTGTCGGGCTCGAGGTGATTGTTGAAGGTATCGACGAACAGCAGAACTTCTTTCAGTGCGGACGGCTGCGCAGCGCTGCGCGCAGCCTTCGCGGGCACCGCATCGGCCAGAAACGCCTTCTTGAACCGCGGCAGATTCCGCTCGGCAGCGAACCCGACCGAGCGCTTGAACCACGCCGACAGCACCGGCACGTTGTCCGCGAGCGCCAGCAGTCCCGGCATGCGGCTCGCCACGCCCGCATAGCGCGGCATGAACGCGACGAGCCTGTCGCGCAGCGGCACGCCATGCGTCTTCACCCGCGCCGCGCGCGCCTCGATCTTGAACTTCGCCATATCGACGCCGGTCGGGCAATCGCGCTTGCAGCCCTTGCACGATACGCACAGGTCGAGCGTTTCCTTCACGTCATCGCTCGCGAGTCCGCTTTCGCCGAGCTGGCCCGAAATCGCGAGCCGCAACGTGTTGGCCCGCCCGCGCGTCAGATGCTGCTCGTCCTTCGTCACGCGATAACTCGGGCACATCGTGCCCGCGTCGAACTTGCGACAGTGGCCGTTGTTGTTGCACATCTCGACCGCCTTCGCGAGGCCGCCGCTCAGGTCGTCGCCGCTGCTCGGCGCGCTTTCTTCTCCCGTCAGCGGATCGCGCTTCACGTTCCACGTCGACCAGTCGAGTTCCGTTTCGATGCGCAGTTCGTTATAGCCCGGCGCAAAGCGGAAATTGCGCGCGTCGTCCATCTTCGGCGGACGCACGATCTTGTCGGGATTGAAGCGATTGTCCGGATCGAACAGCGCCTTGATCTCGCTGAACGCCTCGTTGAGCCGTGGCCCGTATTGCCACGCGACCCATTCGCCACGGCACAGACCGTCGCCATGCTCGCCGGAATACGCGCCCTTGTACTCGCGCACGAGCGCGGCCGCTTCCTCGGCGATCGCGCGCATCTTCGTCGCGCCGTCGCGGCGCATGTCGAGAATCGGCCGCACGTGCAGCGTGCCGACGCTCGCATGCGCGTACCAGGTGCCTTCGGTGCCGTGGCGATGAAACACGTCGGTCAGGCGGCTCGTGTAGTCGGCCAGATGTTCGAGCGGCACCGCGCAGTCTTCGATGAAGGATACCGGCTTGCCGTCGCCCTTCATGCTCATCATGATGTTGAGCCCGGCCTTGCGCACTTCCCACAGCGCTTTCTGCGCATTCGCGTCCGGCATCTCGACGACCGAATCGGGCAGGCCAAGCTCGCCCATCAACTCGGTGAGCTGCTTCAGCGACGCTAGCTGCGCGTCGCGATCCTCGCCCGCGAACTCGACGAGCAAAATCGCCTGCGGCTCACCGACCAGCGCCTTTTCGATCACCGGACGAAACGCGGGATTGCTCAACGCGAGATCGATCATCGTGCGATCGACCAGTTCGACCGCGACCGGCTTCAGCTTGACGATGTGCTGCGTGAGCGCCATCGATTGCCGGAAGGTCGGAAAGTTGACCACGCCAAGCGCCTTGTGCGCGGGCAGCGGCGCGAGCTTCAGCGTGATCTGCCGGCTGAACGCGAGCGTGCCCTCCGAGCCGACCAGCAGATGGGCGAGGTTCGCGCTGCCGTCATCGGTATAGGCGCGCGGGTTCTGGCAGTCGAACAGATCGATGTTGTAGCCCGCCACGCGGCGCAGCACCTTCGGCACGCGCGCGACGATTTCATCACGCTCGCGCTGCGCGATCCGCGTGACGCCCGCGACGATCTGCTGCAAGCGCTCGCCTTGCGGCGTCTCGCGCAGCGACGCGAAGCGCGCTTCGCTCCCGTCGGCGAGAATCGCGTCGATCGCGTCGACGTTGTGCACCATGTTGCCGTATTCGATCGAGCGCGAGCCGCACGAGTTGTTGCCCGCCATGCCGCCGATCGTGCACTGCGCGGAAGTCGATACATCGACCGGGAACCACAGTCCATGCGGCTTCAGCCACGCGTTCAGATGATCGAGCACGACGCCGGGCTCGACCGTCACGGTGCGCGCGTCGGCATCGAACGCGACGATGTTGTTAAGCCACTTGCTCGTATCGACCACCAGCGCTTCGCCGACCGTCTGCCCGCACTGGCTCGTGCCCGCGCCGCGCGCGAGCAGCGGTACTTTCTCGCTGCGCGCAATCTCGAGCGCGACGCGCAGGTCGTCCTGATCGCGCGGCACCACGACGCCGACCGGCGTGATCTGATAGATCGACGCATCGGTCGCGTAGCGGCCGCGGCTCGCGAGATCGAACAGCACATCGCCGCGCAGCGCTTTGCGCAGATGCTGCGCGAGCGGACTCGTGGCGCGCGCGGCGGAGGGGACCAGATGGATCGGCTTGACGAGCAAGCCCGCAGTGGGATTCGTCATTTCATCGGCCTATGAGGAGCGCGCGTGAGCCGCGCGGCTCGAATTACCTAGTACAGCGTCAGATGCACCGGCGCGAGTCCTTCGATATGCCCGCTCACGTTGCCTGCCTCGCGCGGAAAGAACATGCCGGTGTACGAACCGGCGGTGATCACCATCTCCGGGGTCACCGCGATTCCGCGCGCACTCGCGTGATTGACGAGCCACGTCAACAGCCGCCGCGGATCGCCGGCCGGATTCGCGGGCGTCGTTGCGACGACATTGCGTCCGTTGAACTCGAAACTCAGCGACGGCGCGACGTACGGAAAGTCCTCCCGATACCGCGCGAATTCACCGACGATCAGCGCGCCGTGATTCTGCAGATCCGCGAGCTGCGCGAGTTTGTCGATGGCGGGCCACTCCGCATAGCGGCTCGCGACGATCTCAATGGTCGCGCCGATCGAGCCGATGCCCGCGAGCACTTCGTCTTCGTTCGTACGGCGTCGCGGACGGTTCGAAGCGCCGGCCGAAACGGAACGCGACCTCGAGTTCGAGCCCGAGCGGCGCGAAACCTTCGCGCGACAGACGCGCGCCATCGGCGTGCAGATCGGTGTCGGGCAATGGCGCGCCTTGAATCGGTCCGCTCGCCGATTTCGCGCCGATCTTCCAGCCGCCGATTCGCGCGCCGCACGCGCTCAGGATTTCGTGCTGGATTGCGTAGGCCGCGTCGGCATCGGCTGGAATCTGCTCGGGCGGCAACGCATCGAGCACTGCGCGACTGCGACGCGCATCGGCAAGAAGCTGGCTCAGTGGCGAAGTCATGTTTACGTACCTACCCGGGTGGAAACCTGCGCCTTCTCCGACGCGCTGAGTTCGAAGCGGCTCTCCGGCTGCATGCGGAACGCAAGCACGACGCCGATGCCCATTAGCAACATGCTGCCGACGAACGGCAGATCCCAGTTGCCGAAATGGTCGATCAGGAAGCCGCCCATCACCGGCGAGATGATCGCGGCGAGCGCCGAGCCCGTGTTCATCATGCCGCTCGCGGTGCCGGAGAATTCCGGCGCGATATCCATCGGGATCGCCCACATCGGGCCGATCGTCATCTCGGCGAAAAAGAAGCCCGACGCGAGACAGGCGATCGACAGCGTCAGGTCATGCGTGAACATCAACGGAATCAGCGACAGCAGGCAGAACAGCATGCACACCGACACCATCCAGCTGCGCGCGCGTTTGAGGCTGCCGGTATGCTTGAAAATCGCATCGGTGACGAGGCCGCCGAGCGTATCGCCGATCACGCCGGCGAAGAACACGACCGACGCGAAGATCGCCGACTTCTGCAACTGCAGATGATGGTTATGCAGGAAGTACAGCGGAATCCAGCTCAGGAACAGCCACAGCGTCCAGCCGTAGCAGAAGTAGACGATCGTGACCGGCGTCATGCGACGAAACAGCTTGCCCCACGGCAGGCCTGCGACTTTCGGCTTCACCGCGGGCAGCACCGCGAGTTCCTCGGGCGTGATGCGCGGATGATCTTTCGGATGCTCGGTGAACGTGATCGCCCACAGGGCGACCCACACCAGGCTCAGCGCGCCGCAGATATAGAACGATTCGCGCCAACCCCAGCTGGTCATCACGAGCACGATGAGCGCCGGCGCGACCGCATTGCCGACTCGCGACGCCGCGTGCGTGATGCCCTGCGCGAAGCCGCGTTTTTCTTTCGCGACCCAGCGCGACATTGCCGACGTTGCGGCCGGGAACGTCGCGCCTTCGCCGAAACCGAGCACGAGCCGCGCGGCGAGCAACGAAGCGAGGCCGCCCGCGAGGCCCGTGAACACCGTCGCGAGACCCCAGATCGCACCGCAAAACAGCAGCGTGCGTCGTGCGCCGAAACGATCGCTGACCCAGCCGCCGATCACCTGAAACAGCAGATACGGATACGCGAAAGCCGAGAACACGAGGCCGACCTGCGTATGCGTGAGATTGAATTCCTTGCCGAAACCCGCGGCCGCGGTGCTGACGTTCACGCGATCGAGGTACGTGATGAAGTACATGATGCAGAGCATCACTAGAACGATACTGGTCGCACTGGTCAAACGAAACCGTTTCATCGTCTCTCTCTCCGTGGCATGTGTCGACGGCGCGCCTGAAGTGGCGCGCTGCGTCGTCGCCCGTCGGCCGCGACAGCCGTTATGGACGCATTGCATGTTGTTATGGCCGCGTTCTGCGCGCGGCTCGATGAGAAATGCGCTCCCTGGCGTTGCGGGTTGTTTCCTGCTGCTGGCGCTTATGCCGCGGCCTTCAACCCCGGCGTCTTCGGTGCGTGGCTCAGCCACTCCATCGCGGCCGGCATGCCGCTTTGCTTGATCGGCACGCCAGCAAGCCGCAGACCCATTTCGCAGCCGGCCAGGGTCGCGAGCAGCGTCAAGTCGTTGCAATCGCCGAGATGACCGATGCGGAACATGCGGCCTTTCATCTTGCCGAGGCCCGTGCCGAGCGACATGTCGAAGCGCTCGTAGATCAGCTTGCGCACCGCGTCGGCATCGACGCCGTCGGGCATCATCACGCCCGTGAGCACCGGGCTATAGACGGCGGGATCGGCGCACTGGATTTCGAGCCCCCACGCACGCACCGCGCGGCGAGTCGCTTCGGCGAGCCGCTCGTGACGCGCGAACACGTTGTCGAGCCCTTCGCCGAGAATCATCTCGATCGCTTCGTGCAGGCCGTACAGCAGGTTCGTGTTCGGCGTGTACGGCCAGTAGCCGGTCTTGTTCATTTCGACGATTTCCGACCAGTCCCAGAAACTGCGCGGCAGCTTCGCGTGCTGGTTGGCGGCCATCGCCTTCGGCGAGATCGCGTTGAAGCTGATGCCCGGCGGCAGCATCAAGCCCTTTTGCGAGCCCGACACGGTCACGTCGACGCCCCATTCGTCGTGGCGGTAATCGGCGCACGCGAGACCGGAGATCGTATCGACGAGCAACAGCGCCGGATGACCCGCGGCGTCGATCGCGCGACGCACGGCGGCGATGTCGGACGTGACGCCGGTCGAGGTTTCGTTGTGCACGACGCAGACCGCCTTGATCGCATGCTGCGGGTCGGCGCGCAGGCGCTCTTCGATCATCTGCGGCTGCACGCCGCGCCGCCAGCCTTCGATGCCTGGCAGACCCAGGAACTCGGGCTTCAGGCCGAGCTTCTCGGCCATCTTTTTCCATAGCGTCGCGAAGTGGCCGGTCTCGAACATCAGCACGTGATCGCCGGGGCTCAGCGTATTCGACAACGCGGCTTCCCATGCGCCCGTGCCGGACGCCGGATAGATGACGACCGGCTGCTGCGTCTTGAAGATCTGCTTGATGCCGTCGAGCACCTTGAGACCCAGTTCGCCGAACTCGGGGCCGCGGTGGTCGATGGTCGGGTAGCTCATCGCGCGGAGGATGCGATCGGGCACCGGACTCGGCCCCGGAATCTGCAGGAAGTGACGGCCAGCGGGATGAAAATCTAGCTTCAGCATCGGGCTCCTCCAATTTGAATTTTGCATTCAAAAAACTGTATCAGAAGAACCGTGACGCTCCCAAGACGAAATATGCTGGTTGAGGTCCGTGTTTACCCGCGTTTGCGCTTGACTAACTAATCGATATGGTTCCGATATCATGTAACGCTTAGGGTTTTTGTATGCAAAATTCGGATTTCGACGCGGGTGTGACCGCTGCCCCGCTGATGCCGAAGGTCGAGCGTCAGCGCCTGCATGACACGGTGGTGGAGCACATCTGCCGCTTCATCGTCGAGGGGGTGCTGGAGCCCGGCAAGAAACTGAACGAGCGCGAGTTGTGCGAAACGCTCGGCATTTCGCGCACACCGCTGCGCGAGGCGCTGAAGGTGCTGGCCGCCGAGGGTTTGATCGAGATTTCGCCGAATCGGGGCGCGTCGGTGTCGAAAATGTCGGAGGCGGAAGTGCGCGAAACCTTCGAATTGATGAGCGGCCTCGAAGCGTTTTCGGGCGAACTCGCAGCCGAACGCATCACGGCGGCCGAACTCGCCGAAATCAAGGCCCTGCATTACGCGATGCTCGCGTGCCGCGCGCAGAACGATCTGCCGGGCTACTACAGCCGCAACCAGGCGATTCACGACAAGATCAACGAAGCGGCGAGGAATTCAGCGCTGCGACAGACCTATGTGTCGGTCAACCGGCGGCTGCAGGCGCTGCGCTTTCGCTCGAACTATCAGACGCCGAAGTGGGACCGCGCGATTCACGATCACGATGAAATGCTGAAGGCGCTCGAGGCTCGCGACGGCAAGAAGCTCAGCGCGATTTTGCGTCAGCATCTGCTCGATAAGCGGGATGCGGTGTTGCAGGTGCCGGTGCAGGAGGAAGTGGTCGCTTCGGCCTCCGTGTTGAAGGCGTGATGCGGACAACCGATGCCGAGTCCCGCTCCTCGTCACCCCATCGGCAAACAAAACTTGTCCACCTAAATTGTTGGCAAGCCTGTGGACAACCTTCGCACAGCGAGCTTAAGTGCTTGAAGCGTGAGAACTATCCGCGTGCGGTGCACGCGTAGGCAGCGAGCGTCGCTACGGAGTCCGTGATAGCGGAGAGCGGGCTTGGCAAGGATGCCGTATCAGTCGGACCAACCTCGAAGAGCAGTTGTCCACATAATTTGGGAACAAGCTTGTGGACAACCTGCGCACAGGCCTGCCAAGTGATTGATGCGGCAGGCCTATCGCTCGCGGACGCGGGAGCGGGCAGCGGCGCGGCACGTCGCCTGATGCAAGCGAACGACCGCGCCGTCCACATCGATTTCACTGCGTCGTTTCACGGCTGCGCAGCGACTCCGGCAGCCCATACAGCACGATCAGCGCGCATACCACGCTCATCGTGCCGATCGCATACAGCGCCGGCGTCGTGCTGCCGGTCAGATCCTTCACACGGCCCACCATCACCGGGCTCACGATCCCGCCGAGTTGCCCGAGCGTGTTGATCAACGCGATACCGCCCGCGGCGCCCGCGCCCGTCAGCAGCTTGGGCGGCAGCGCCCAGAATGCCGGAATCGATGCGACCACGCCCGCGCCCATCACCGCAAGCGCGGCCACCAGCAAGGCGGTCTGCTTGTCGAAGTAGCCCGCGGCGAAGAAGCCGAGCGCCGACATCAACAGCAGCCCGAACACGAACTTGCGCCGCTCGCCGCTCGCGTCCGACAGGCGCCCGACCACCACCATGCAGATCGCGCCGCACACATAAGGCACCGCCGTCAGCAGGCCGACTACAGTGGGATTCTTCGTGCCCGCCACGTGAATCAGATGCGGTGCCCAGAAATTCAGACCGTACGACGCGATCTGAATCAGGAAGTACACGAGTCCGAGGGTCAGGAAGCCCGGCGTTTTCAGCGCGCCCAGCAGCGAATGGCCGGTCGGCGCCGGGCGGCTTTGCTGCGCGATCTGCCCGGCGAGCAAGCTCTTCTCCGCCGAGGACAGCCAGCCTGCATCGTCGATGCGATCCTTCAGCAGCTTCAGCACCAGCAAACCGAGCACCACACACGGCAAGCCGCCGAGCAGGAACAGCCAGTGCCAGCCCGGCATGCCGAGCACGCCGTCCATATGACCGATGACGAGCCCAGCGAGCGGCGCACCGACCAGCCCCGAAAACGCCGATGCGAGAAACAGCATCGACGTGACGCGGCCGCGATATTCGGTCGGAAACCACAGCGTCAGGTAGTACAGTACGCCGGGCGCGAAGCCCGCTTCCATCGCGCCGATCACGAAGCGCAGCCCGTAGAACTGCCATTCGTTGTTGACGAACACCATCGCCGCGGTCGCGAGTCCCCACGAAATCATGATCCGCGCGATCCAGCGTCGTGCGCCCACCTTGTACAGGAACAGGTTGCTCGGCACCTCGAACAGCACGTAGCCGATCACGAACAGACTCGCGCCGAGACCGTACGCGGTATCGGACAAGCCCAGATCGCTTTGCAGCTGGAACTTTGCGAAGCTGATATTGATGCGATCGAAGAACGCGAACAGATAGCAGATCATGATGAGCGGCATCAGCCGCCACGCAACTTTGCGGACGATCGCCGCGAGATCGTCCGCGCCATGTTCGCGGGTACTGCCCGCCACTACGCCCAGGTCGCTCATGCTTGTCTCCAATGCCGGATTCGGCGGTGCCGTCCGGTCGTTTGATCGGTTGATGGGTTGTTTATCGGGTTCGGTTCAGATCTGTCGAACGTAGTCGGGCACCGGATGCAAATCGCAATTGCGGCCTGCTTTGGCGACTTGCCCCGGCACGTCGTGGCCGAGCAATGCAGGCAAGCCGCGCGACAGCGCGAGCAGCTTCGGCAGGTCGATCCCGGTCGGGATGCCCATTTCGTCGCACAGGTTCACGAGGTCTTCGGTGCAGATGTTGCCCGACGCACCCGGCGCGAACGGGCAGCCGCCGAGGCCGCCGAGCGCCGCATCGAAGCGGCGCGCGCCGGTTTCATACGCGGCGAGCACGTTGGCGATACCGAGGCCGCGCGTGTTATGAAAGTGCAGCGTGAGCGCCGTGGCCGGCAGCGTTTCGAGCACGCGCGCGACGAGCCGCGCGACCTGGCGCGGATTCGCCATGCCGGTCGTA
Organism: Paraburkholderia sp. BR13439; assembly: GCF_040948805.1. Taxonomy (NCBI): domain Bacteria; kingdom Pseudomonadati; phylum Pseudomonadota; class Betaproteobacteria; order Burkholderiales; family Burkholderiaceae; genus Paraburkholderia; species Paraburkholderia sp. BR13439. Next base: position 209,340 of record NZ_JBFPKN010000004.1, read on the forward strand.
TCGGCGAGCGTGATGCCCTCGATGCCCATCTCGCGATATGCGTCGACGATGCCGATCACACGGTCTTCGTCGATGCGCCCTTCGAACGGACAGCCGAACGCGGTCGCCACGGTCGCATTGAGCCGCACGCCCGCGGCCAGCGCTCGACGCACGATGTCGTCGAACGCCGCGAGCGACGACTCGCAGCTCATGCGCATGTTCGCGCGGTTATGCGTCTGACTCGCGGACATGACGAGGTTCAGTTCGTCGGCGCGCGCGGACAACGCACGCTCAGCGCCTTTCAGGTTCGGCACCAGCGCGACATAGATCACGCCGGGTTGCCGCTCGATCCGCTGGAACACCGCCTCGCCGTCGCGCAACGCCGGAATCGCCTTCGGCGACACGAACGAACCCGCTTCGATACGCGTGAATCCGCAGGTGGATAGCCCGTCGATCAGCGCGACCTTGTCGGCGGTTTCAACCCAGGTGGGTTCGATCTGCAGGCCATCGCGCGGGGCGACTTCCTGCACGATCAGCTGGTCGAGTGACGCTGCCTCGTGCGTGGAAAAGATCGAGGAATTCATTGCACCGCTCCCTCGCGACGGAGACGCTCGATTTCTTCGCTCGCGAATCCAAGTTCGCCGAGCACGCTGCCGGTGTGCTCGCCGAGCGTCGGCCCTTGCCAGCGCACTTCGCCCGGCGTGTCCGACAGCTTCGGCACGATGCCCGGCATCTTCACCGACGCGCCGCCCGGCAATTGCGCCTGCAGCAACATGTCGCGCGCCAGGTAATGCGGATCGGCGACGATGTCGGCCACCGAATAGATGCGGCCCGCCGGCACTTCGGCGCGTTCGAGCGCGGCCAGCACGTCTTCGGTCGCGTGATGCGAGGTCCACTCGGTGATCGCCTGATCGAGCAGCGCGACCTGCTTCACGCGGCCGTCGTTGTGCGCGAGCGCGGGATCGTCGGCGAGATCGGGGCGGCCGATCAGATGCATCAGGCGCTTGAAGATCGGATCGCTGTTGCCGGCGATCACGACATAGCCGTCGTCCTCGGTGCGATAGGTGTTCGAAGGGGCGATGCCCGGCAGCGCGCCGCCGCTGCGCTCGCGCACATGGCCAAGCAGGTCGTATTCGGGCACGAGGCTTTCCATCAGATTGAACACGCTCTCGACGAGCGACACATCGACCACCTGCCCTTCGCCCTGGCCGGTCTTCACGCGCAGCAGCGACATCAGCGCGCCGATCACGCCGTGCAGCGACGCGAGCGAATCGCCGAGACTCACGCCGACGCGCGCCGGTGCGCCGTCGACTTCACCGGTCGTGTAGCGGATGCCGCCCATCGCCTCGCCGATCGCACCGAAGCCCGGACGGTCACGATATGGGCCGGACTGACCGTAGCCGGAAATGCGCACCATCGTCAGTCTCGGGTTCAGCGCGTGCAGCACGTCCCAGCCGAGGCCGAGCTTTTCGAGCGCACCAGGACGCAGATTTTCGATGATGACGTCGGCATCGGCGGCGAGGCGCTTGACGACCTCGACGCCATCGGCCGATTTCAGATTCACGCAGACGGACTTCTTGTTGCGCGACTGCAGATACCACCACAGCGACGTGCCTTCATGCAGCTTGCGCCATTTGCGAAGGGGATCGCCGGTCTCGGGCGCTTCGATCTTGATCACGTCCGCGCCGAATTCGGCCATCAGTCGCGCGGCGAACGGCGCGGCAATGAGCGTGCCGATCTCGACGACACGAATACCCTTTAGTGGTCCATCCATGTTGCTGTCTCCGAACTCGTTTCGTATTGGAAGACAGCTTAGAAGCGGCGTGGTGGCGGCGTCCAACCGCAATTCGCCAACGACCGTTCGCGAACGGCGAACGCTTAGCGGCGGCCGCGGGACCTGCGCGGTGGTTCGGTGGTGATGGGAGCGGGTTCGGGCTGAGCGTCCGCTGCCGTTTCGCGCGCTTCGACCGTGCGCAGATGATCGAACAGCAGCCGGCTCACCGGCGACAACGCATCGACGTCGCGCACGACGAGCACGAGGCTGCGCTCGGCCCAGTCGTCGTCGAGCGGCATGCCGACGAGACCGAGCGGGCGGCCCATCAGCTGATACACCTTTTGCGGCAGCACGCCGACGCCCATGCCCGCCTGCACCATCCGGCAAACCGCATCGAAGCCCGGCACATGGATGCGCAACCGCAGCGGCTTGCCGGCCTGGCGCGCCGCGAGGTGGGTGCGCGCGTTGATCGAGCTCGCCGAATGCAGGCCGACGTGATCGCCATCGAGCGTTTCGGTGAACGTGATGCTCGTGCGTGCCGCGAGCGGATGATCATCGCGCATCACGATCACGAGCGAATCGCGCCGGTAGTGCTCGACGTGCAGCTCGCGCGTGTCGGCGTCGCCGGAACAGATGCCGAGGTCGGCGAGGCTTTCGTCGATGGCTTTGACGACGCCGCCGCTCGGCCGCTCCTCGAGATCGACCTTCACGCGTTCGTGCAGCGACTGGAACGCGCGCAGATCTTCGGGCAGAAATTCGACGATCGCGGACAGGTTCGCCATCATCCGCACATAGCCGAGCACGCCGCTAGCATGGCCGGCCAGTTCGATGCCGATGCTCTCGATGTCGCGCAGCACCCGGCGCGCGTGATGCAGAAGTGTTTCGCCCGCCGGCGTCAGCGTCATGCCGCGCGCGTTGCGCTGAAATAGCGACGCGCCGACCGCCTGCTCGAGTTCGACCAGCCGCTTGCTGGCGGCGGACACCGCGATCGCCTCGCGCTCGGCGGCACGCGTGAGCGTGCCCTCTTCGAACACGGCGAGGAAGAGCTGCAGCGTGGTGAGATCGAGCTTGCGGAGAAGGTTTTTGATGACCATGGGGCGGCGGCGCAGAAGTGCGATGCGCCTATTTTGACGCGAGTTGCGCAAATCGTGGGGCCGCGCCCGCTCAGTTGGCCAATCGGTCGCTCACGACTTCCACGCCGAACCCAGAATCATCGTGCAGAAGTTCTCGCGATGATAATGCGGGTCTTTCAGCGCGAGCACGTCGGCCTTCACGTTGCCGAACGTCGTGTGCGGCTTGTGGATCGTGCCGTGCGCGAACGCATCGATGATGCCTTTCTTGAAGTGCGCACCGTAACTTCGCGCGCGTGTTCGTGCAGGAAACCGGCGTGACGCCGCATGAATTCGTCGAACGCGCGCGCGTGGATGCCGCGCGCAAGCTGCTCGAAAGCAGCGCCGCGGCGCTGAAGACGATCGCCTACGATTGCGGCTTCGGCACCGCCGACCGCATGCGCATCGTGTTTGCGAAGCGGCTTGGCGTGACGCCGATGCAGTATCGCGAGCGCTTTCGGTCGGCCTGAATACGGCGTGAGAAAATCGACGATTCTGCAAGACAACGATCACAAGGAACGACATGACCTCATCTTCTCCGATCCGCGCGATCGTCACCGGCCATACGCGCGGCCTGGGCGCGGCGCTCGCCGAACAACTGCTCGCGCGCAACGTCACGGTGCTGGGTCTGTCGCGCTCGCGCAATGCGGCGCTAGAGGCGCGCTTTGCCGCGCAGCTCGAAGAGATCGAGCTGCCCCTCGCCGAGCCCGCACGCGTCGCGCAATGGATCGCCACCGACGCGCTGAGCAACTTCGTGCGCGGCGCGCAGACGGTGCTGCTGATCAACAATGCGGGCACGGTGGAACCGATGGGGCCCATCGAAGGTCAGGACGCGGCGAACGTCGCGGACGCGGTGAGCCTGAACGTCGCGACGCCGCTGATGCTCGCGAGCGCGCTCGCCGCCGCGGCCGTCGACGCAACCGACCGGCGCATCGTGCACATTTCGAGCGGCGCGGCGCGCAACGCGTATCCGGGCTGGAGCATCTACTGCGCGACCAAGGCCGCGCTCGATCATCACGCGCGCGCCGTCGCGCTCGATGCGACTCGCGCACTGCGCATCTGCAGCCTCGCGCCGGGTGTGATCGATACGGACATGCAGGCGCAAATTCGCGGTAGCGGCGAAGAGCAATTTCCGATGCGCCAGCGCTTCGAAGACCTGAAGCGCAACGGCCAACTGTCGACGCCCGAGCAATCCGCGGAGCGATTGATCGACTACGCGCTTAGCGATGCTTTCGGGCAGACGCCGGTCGCGGACATTCGCGAGATCGCCAAACCGGCCTGAACGGGTGATCGCGGGCGAGTGCTGCCGCTCCCGAAAAGCCTCACCTTTGGCACGGAGTGGCGGTGAATCGGCGTCTGGAAGCGTCGTCAGTGCTCCCGAAAAGCCTCACCTTTGCGGTGAAATGAGGGCTCGCGGGGGCATTTCAGCGCGGGCGGCGTGGCTCTTACACACTGCTCCCGAAAATCCTCACCATTGATCGAACACAGTCGGTTCGCGTCGCCGATGCGGGCCGCGTAAGCGGCAGATCGCCTGGACATTCAACGACTTAGGTTACACAGCCGCCGAGCGGCCAACGCGCTGGATGCAATGATTGGCGACTGCATGAGACGCGTTTTGAGTCCCGAATCTCCTCACCTATGGCTGATACGCAAAATGCGTGCACTGCCGCACGCTGCTTGCCGCACGGCTTATTTCGCTTCTGGCACGGCCGGTTAGTTGCAAAAGGGCCGCCGCCGCGCGACTCCCGAAAGTTCTCACCTTTCGCGTGCCGCACCCGCCACGATCATTCGATCAGGCACAACCAGTAACCGACGTGAGCCCTCGCCGGCTTCCTGCGAGACGGCCTCACCGCATTGCGCTTCTGACCGGAACCATGCTTCTCAAAAAGCCATTCGCAACTTATCGCACCGTCGAGGCGACTCCCGAATACCCTCACCTTTAGTTTTGAAGTGCGCGTACAGGTGCGCATATTCTCACCTCGGCCGCTCCCGAATCTTCTCACCTATCGATATCGACGCCTGCGCCGCAGAATATAATCGGAGCCGACGGTCGATTACTCGTCGCGAGGCGGCGGTGCGTTGCGTCGCCTCTTCCACGCTGGCAACACGCGGCTCGAACGGCAGTTCCTGGCAAACCGGCAAAGGAGGAAGAATGAAAACAAACGGCGCGAGAAGAATCCTCGGCGCAATGGTCGCGATGGCCATCGCGACTTGCGCGACCTATGCGAACGCGCAGACGCGCGAGATGCCGAACGATGCGTCGATGCAAAGCCAGCCGGCCCCAGCGGCTTCGAACCGGCACGCTAACCGGTCCGACAGCGCGATCGTCCGCGACGTCCGCCGCGCTTTCACGCGCACCACGAACCTCAATTCGGCGAACATCCGTGTGGAATCGCGCCACGCCATCGTCACGCTAAGCGGCACGGTTCCGCGGGAATCGCAAATCGGGCGAGCCGGCAACGCGGCGCGATCGGTTCGCGGCGTCAGAAGCGTGCATAACCGGCTGACGGTGCGACGGCGCGCCAATCAGTAAGCTTGGGTGGCGGCATCGGCCGGATGGATCGATGCCGCCTGTTCGACCTTCCCCCTCTATCGGCGTCGATCCGCACGTCGTTCACAGTGCGCGGCGTTGCGCGCCGCACATTTTCTCCGCTCTGCTCGAGAAACAGGTTGACCTCGGCGGAAACCGAACCCTAGAATTCAAGAATCATCACCAATGGGGCCTACGCCTTGGACACCTGCAGTAGCCGACTTTCGAACAGTTTCGCTGCCTGACCGGCAGGACGTCCGCGCTCTCTTCATCAGCCGCCGTCTTGCCAGCAGGCAGACGGTGCGCGCCACAGTCTTTTCCCGTGCACCTAACGTAACGTCGTCTCCGCATGACAGGAACGCCGCGTTCAAACGCGTCCCTGCGCTGATACGGCGTCGCATCGCGAGCCTCGTGCTTGCGGTCGCGTTTGCGCGCGCGTTGTCAGTCAACGCAGTCAGTTCAACGCAATGCGCGCGAACGCGTGGATAAACACGTGTGTAGCAACGTGCTTAGCGAACGTATCAATCGCTCATACACGCTACACGCCAACAAGGAGCCGCCATGCCTGGCAGTGACAGTTATCCCTTATGCCGCTTCCCTGTTCTATTAACTGAGGAAAGCGAGTAGACCTCTATCGCCGCGCCCGGCATACGCGGCCTCCGTGTCTGCTGGCTTTCCACCAGCGCGTCGAAACCGGCGCACGGAGATACCCAATGCAATTCGGCCTCCTTCTTTCGAAGTTCCCGCGCGTAAAGGAATCGCGCGCGTTTTACGACGCTCTGCTCGTGCTGCACCCGCGCGAATCGCGTCCGTTCATCGCCTTCTGCCGTCGCGTGATGTCGCGCGTGGCATAGCGTTTCGCGACCCGACCTCCGACAACTACAACCGGGAGAGAACGACATGTCTACTCCGACGAACATTTCCTCCGCGCGCAGCGCCGTGCTCGATTCGGCACACGTAGGCGATATCAAGGGCGCGCTCGGCACGATCGCTCACCATGACATCGCACCGCGCACCAGCTGGTGGGCGCGCGTGCGCACGCTGCTCGCGATCCTCGGCCCCGGTCTGATCGTGATGGTCGGCGACAACGACGCGGGCGCATTCGGCACCTACACGCAGGCCGGCCAGAACTACGGCACCACGTTACTGTGGACCATGCTGTTGCTGGTGCCGGTGCTGTTCGTCAATCAGGAGATGGTGTTGCGGCTCGGCGCGGTCACGGGCGTGGGCCACGCGCGGCTTATTTTCGAGCGCTTCGGCAAGTTCTGGGGCGCGTTCAGCGTCGTCGATCTGTTCCTGCTGAACGCGCTGACCATCGTGACGGAATTCATCGGCATCACGTTCGTGCTCGACTTCTTCGGCGTCTCGAAGATCGCGGGGGTGTGCATCGCCGCGGCGCTGACGATGGCCGCCGTCAGCACCGGCGACTTCCGCCGCTTCGAGCGTTTCGCGGTCGCTCTGTGCGTGTTGAGCCTGCTGCTCGTGCCGGTGCTCGTGTCGATTCATCCGCCGGTCGGCCAGATCGCGCGCGACTTCTTCATTCCGAACTGGCCCGCGCATTCGAAGCTATCCGACGTGATGCTGCTCGTGATCGGCATCGTCGGTACGACGGTCGCTCCTTGGCAGCTGTTCTTCCAGCAGAGCTATGTGGTCGACAAGCGCATCACGCCGCGCTTCATGAACTACGAAAAAGCCGACCTGTGGATCGGCATCGTGTTCGTGCTGATCGGCGCAGTCGCGATGATCTCGTTCAGCGCGGCGCTGTTCGACGGCCGGCCCGGCTTCGGCAACTTCACGGACGCGGGCGGTGTGATCGCCGGTCTGGAGAGATACGCGGGACGGACCTCGGCGGTGCTGTTCGCGATCGCGCTGTTCGACGCGTGCGTGATCGGCGCGGCGGCCGTGTCGCTATCGACCGCCTATGCGATCGGCGACGTGTTCAAGATCCGTCATTCGCTGCACCGTAGCGTGTCGGACGCGAAGGGCTTCTACGTCGTGTACTTCGCGATCGTCGCAGCCGCCGCGGTATTGGTGCTGATTCCGGGCAGCCCGCTCGGTCTGCTGACCGAAGCGGTGCAAACGCTCGCCGGCGTGCTGCTGCCGAGCGCGACCGTGTTCCTGCTGCTGCTGTGCAACGACCGCGCGGTGCTCGGTCCGTGGGCCAACTCGAAGAAGCTCAATCTGTTTACCGGCTCAGTGATCTGGGTGCTCGTGATGCTGTCGATCATCCTGACCGCGTCGGTGATCTATCCGGACATCGCGGCGGAAACGATCATCGAAGTACTGGCGGGCGGCACGTTGCTCGCGGTCGGCGGGTATGCGGCGAGCATCGGGCTTCGCAAACTGCGCGGCGAATCCGCCGCAGCCGAGCCGGCTCCGGTCTATACGAAAGAAGCGCGCAACACATGGCGCATGCCGCCGCTCGACGAACTGCCGCCGCCGCGCCTGACGCTCGCCAAACGCGTATGGATGGGCGTGCTGCGCGGCTATCTGCTGATCGCGATCGCGCTCGTGATCGTCAAGGTCGTGCAAATGGCGCTGCTGAAGTAGTGCGAAAGGTGAGGAGTTCCAGGAGGTCCGGGCAATGGTGAGGTTTTACGGGAGCCACGTCCGGAGCGACAACGCAAGCGCTGCCGGAGCCTGAGCCGGCCGGCAGCGCTTCGAACAACTCATTGAACTCATTGCCCCTTCCACGCGCGGCACCCGGTTAAAATTCCGGTCGAAGTAAATCAGACTGTCGCCATCGGCGCGCACGCAAATCTGCGCGGTCTCCACGAACATGACCGAGTGCGAGCCGACTTCCTTCGCTTCGACGATCTTCCCCTGCAAGCTCGCTAGTGCGCCGCGCAGCACCGGCACATCGTTTTCGCCCTGATCCCATACGGGCAGCTTGAAGCGATCCTCCATCGAAAGACCGGTCATGCCCGCAAAATGTGCCCGGCGTGCCCGGAATCACATACGGACGACATGGCTGCACGATATCAGCGGCGATAAACGCGGTCATATTCGGGGCAAAAATGGTCGATATGAACGGCGTGCGTGGGCCACGGCCGCATCGGGCGACTCGCGAACGGTGAGGAGTTCCAGGAGGTGGCGCTACGGTGAGGATTTACGGGAGCGGCTGGCGGGATGTGCGACGGCTCGCGCCGTGTGCATCGGAACGGCGACGAGGAGGAGGCGCGTCAAAGCGCGCGAAACGTGCCTCGCTGGCTTCAGCGTTACGGTGAATAACGGCGTTTCGGAGCAGCCAGCGCGGAGCACGTCGGTGTTCAGTGCGAGAAAAGTACGCTGGAATTCAGGGCTAAAAGTCGAAGCGAGCCTGCAAAGGTGAGATCTTCCAGGGGTGGTGAGGATTTCCAGGAGTCAGGAGAACGACGCGGGTTCGCAAAGGTGAGGAATTCCAGGAGATCAACCCCGCATTCGAGGCTTCATGCTCGCGGCAATTGCTAGATCCGGGTGAGGCGGGAGCCTTTTGCTCCCGAAAAACCTCACCTTAGGGCCATCGCCCTCGTTGCTTCCGACTCCTATCGCAGCACAAAAAAGATGCGACCTGTCCGCGGTGACAGAGGCTGGCCATTCCCAGACCGACCTTTCCGAACTGCGTGAAATCATGCAGGGAAGCTGCGCTCGGCCGCCTCGTGGCTGTACACCGGGAAGTCAGGGCTCATCCAACCATGTGAGATGCCCCGCATTTATTGCTGTGTCATTCGTGACTTCTTTTTCCGTCTTCCCACGCTCGACCCTGAGGATTGCCGGTAGCAACACGCTGTTCTTCGCCGCCGTCACTTCAGCGAGAATCGATATCGCGATTTCGGGGGGCGTGCGGCTGCCGATATAGATCCCGGCCGGACCGCGTAATCGTGCAAGCTGTGCGTCGCTCAGATCGAACTCTTTGAGCCGCTCTCGCCGCGCAGCATTATTGCGCCGCGAGCCAAGCGCGCCGACGTAAAACGCGGATGTCTTCAGCGCTTCCATCAGCGCGAGATCATCGAGCTTTGGATCGTGCGTAAGTGTAATCATCGCACTGCGTTCGTCGAGCTTCATATCCAGGACCGTATCGTCGGGCATCGTGCGCACGAGCGTCGTGCCGGGCACATCCCATGTGTGCACGTACTCCTCGCGCGGGTCGCACACCACTACCTGATAATCGAGTCCTATCGCGACCTGGCATAAGTAACGCGAGAGCTGTCCCGCGCCAATCACGAGCATACGGTAGCGGGGCCCGTGAATCGTCGTCAGACGCGTCTCGTTGAAGTACACGCCATCAGTCGTGCTCGCTGCACCAAGTGTGACAGCACCCGTTGCCATGTCTAGCGTGCGCGCCACCAGTTCGCCGCGACTGAGCGCTTCGTGCAGGGTCTGCATGCCGCTTTGCCGCGTAATCGGCTCAAGCACGAGCTGCATCGTCCCTCCGCAAGGCAACCCGAAGCGACGCGCCTCTTTGGCGCTCACGCCATATTCAACCACTTCCGGTGTCCTTTGCGCGACGCCGTACCGACGCATCTGGTCGACGAGGTCATCTTCGATGCAGCCGCCCGAAATAGAGCCCACAGGAAAAACGCAGGCTGATCCTGGAGGTCGCAATCGGGGCGTTTCTGGCGAACGGATACGACACGACGACGATGGACTCCATCGGCGACGGTGCGGGCGTTTCATTTGCGACCCTGTACAAGCACTTTCCCGGCAAGGAGATCCTCTTCAGCGAAGCTGATGGACCACCTCTTCCATCAGCTGTTCGCACGCTGGAAGGATCACACCGTGCCGCCGGAGCTCGAGACGGGCTTGCGTGAGATTGCCCGCGCATACAACGAGCTTGTTTCTGATCCCAACATGATTGCCGCAATGCGGCTCGTCATTGCACAAGTGCAATGCTTTCCCGACATCGGACTTCGCCTCCAGCGCGCGAAAGATCTGTTCAGCGATGTGACAGATGCCTGGTTGACAAAGCGGGTGGAAGAAGGCTGGCTGGCGATCGGCGACGTGCAACTTGCCCGCGCCGAATTTATAGGAATGTTGGGCGAATCGCTTTATTTTCCCCGTCTGATGCAGATTGACTACGCGATCCCCAACGATGATTTTGTGCGGCTCTGGCAGAGATGCTAATCCGAGTTTGATTCCTCACGGCGGGCCAGCCTCTGCCTCACGGAAAGTCATAGTGTCTTAAACGTGCACGGTCGCTCAACGACAGCGAAAGCTGTCGTTCACCCGGAACCCGAGCATCATCAGCTGAAGTACCCATTCCAGCTGCTTACAACCTTGACAAGCTCGGCGTGGACGTTTTTGCTTGGTAGCGTTTACAGACGCTTACGGGGCCAGCCGCAACGATGGTTGACGAGCTTTTGCCACGACGGAAGATTTATGGTTGAAAGTTGTCGGTCTTGGAAGTTATTTGAGTAAAAAGACCGTGACCGAGGCCCCGTTTTTACGTCAGGTTCCACCCAAAGCGGAAGCTATTTGGGTGATTTTCGGAAAGCCAATCGAGTTCTTCCACAGCGTGTTGTGGAAGAGACCATAAAACTTCCGTTTGGAAGTTAATTGGTGAATTTATGCCGCAAGTTGTAACACGCAGAGTTGGCGGTAAGTGAGGGCCTCGGCGCGGTGCGCTTGACCGTACAAATTCGCCCCGGTACCTGCTCGTTCACATTTGCGTCCAGCTTCCCGATTCATTCCTGACTTCATTGCGATTTCCCAAACGCTCGCGTCGCTGACCAAAACGGTTGCTGCTCTCTTCAGAACTATTCAGCGTCGCGACAAGAAATTTTAGGCTCCCTGTCGCTAACATTCTGACTCTACTCAACTTGGTCGACCGGCGAGGCAAATATGATCGACGCAGGTAATACGGACGCAGGCCGAGTCGACGCTGAAGTTCCATTTTCGTCCCTTGAGTATCGGCAGCACCAAATGTTTCCGCGCCTTTCTGATGCGGAGATCCGTAGTGCGAGCCGCTATGGCCGCCGCAAGGCGTTCAAGGCTGGCGATTCGATTTTCCGGACGGGGCGCGTTGCCGAAGGGCTATTCATCTTGCTGCACGGGAGTGTCCGGATTTATTCGTGTGATCCGCAAGGACGTACCACGGTCGTGACAGACCATCATGACGGCCATTTCATGGCCGAAATGGCTCAACTCACCGGCAAACCGTCGCTGGTGGACGCAATTGCCATGGCTGACTGCGAGACGCTTGTCCTGAACTCGGACCAGTTGCGGGCGCTGATCATCGCGGATGCGCAGTTGGGCGAGCACATCATGCGCGCGTTGATCCTGAGGCGTCTCGGGCTCATCGAGCAGGGGCTCGGTCCGATTATCGTCGGCAAGGGTGACGACGCGAGGGTGGTCCGCCTGCAAGGCTTTTTGCGGCGTAATGCCTATCCGGCTGCGGTGATCGATGCACACAAGGATTCGGACGCCGTGCAACTGCTTGCCGGCCTCACCTCGACCGCTGAGGATTTTCCGCTTGTGTTCTGCCCGGACGGGTCGGTCCTGAGGGCGCCCGACGAAGTGGAGCTCGCCACCCGGCTAGGCCTCGTGCCGACGTTCAGTGCGTCGCAGCGTTACGACATCGCAATCATCGGTGCGGGTCCGGCGGGCCTCGCGGCGGCCGTTTACGCAGCCTCGGAAGGGCTTTCGGTCGTCGTTTTCGATCGGCGCGCGCCGGGTGGTCAGGCCGGTGCGAGCGCACGTATCGAAAACTATCTCGGCTTTCCGACTGGCATATCGGGGCAAGCCCTTGCAGCACGAGCGTTTCAGCAGGCATTGAAATTTGGTGTTCACGTGGCCATTCCCACTGCGGTCCATCGGGTCCAGGGCGCGGCGGGCAACTTCATGCTCGCGCTGTCCGATCGACAGCGCGTTCGTGCGCGGACGGTCGTGGTCGCGAGCGGAGCGGTGTATCGAAAGCCTTCCGTGACGGGCTTTGATCGCTTCGAGGGCAGAGGGATCTACTATTGGGCGTCGCCCATCGAGGCGCGTCTCGTCAGCGGGAAAGACGTTGTGCTGATAGGTGGGGGTAACTCGGCTGGTCAGGCTGTCGTCTTTCTTGCCAACTTTGCCAAAAGCATACGCGTTCTGATACGTGGAGACGGTCTCGAAGCGACCATGTCCCGCTACCTGATAGACCGGCTCAACGCTCTGCCAAACGTGTCGATCTGCGCAAGATGCACGCTCGAATCACTGGAAGCGAGCGACGATGGTCTTGAGCGTATTCGCGTCTTTCATCACGACAAGGGCAGCGAGCTCATAGAGGTACGGCATCTTTTCCTGTTCATCGGCGCGGATCCAAAAACAGACTGGTTGACATCGATGGGCGTTCAACTGGATGAGCGCGGCTTTGTCGAAACGGGGCCGCCCGATGCGAGCGCAAGCGCTCAGCGCTTCCCGCTCGAGACGAATGTGCCGGGGCTCTTCGCGATTGGCGACGTTCGTTCGGGCGCGCCGAAGCGGGTGGCGGCAGCCGTAGGAGACGGCGCAGCGGTTGTCAGTCAAATTCATCAGTGGCTCAGTCGGGACCAGGCGCGCGTCAAGGCTGCTTGAGGCCGCAACGAGCTATGCGGATGCGGAAGCACGTCCACGCCGCTGCGCGCGGGCAGCACTGATGGCCTCATATGGTCGAAGAAAATGAAGGTCCGATGAGGCGCGCGGCGCGGGCGGGAAGCACGCAACGCACGATCAGGTTGCCGATGTCGCTTTCGCGCGACGTGAGCAGAGCCTTAGTCGTAGTGGGCATGATCAATACCTTTCGTTGAGGGCCGACGTGGATTCAAGCCGTTACGGCTCGAGCAGCCGCAGCAGCCGCAGTTCCTCGAAATCGAGCTCGGATTCGATGCGATGCAGGACCGCGTCGTCCACCTTGCCGTCGCGATGCAAGCCGAGCAATGCCCCGCGCGACACGCCGACGAGTTCTAGCTCGACACGCAGGAAGTGCGCACGGTGTTCGATTCGGTCCGCACCCAACCGGTAGGCACTTTCGTTCGCGGTGACGCGAATCCGATATTCGGCCAGCAGACGTTCGAACGTCGCGCGTTCGATGCCGGACGAGCGCTCGTCGAGTTGTTCGAGCGCAGCGAGAGAGGCGCCGAACGCATGGGCGCGCGCCTCATGCTCGGACATGGTGTGACGGGCCGTCGGGCGCAGCTTCAGCAGCCGGATCAGCGGCGCGAGGCTGCCGCCCTGCACGACAAGCGTCGCGATGATCAGCAAAAACGTGCTGAAGACGATCAGGTCGCGGCCGGGGAAACTGGCTGGCAGCGCGATTGCGGCCGCAAGACTGACGACGCCGCGCATACCGGCCCAACCGAGCACGAGCGCTTCCTTGAAGGTCCACGGCTGGCGGCCCGGGCGTTTCGCGCGTATCTGGTCGGGCAGCCAGATCGCAGCGAACACCCACGCGAGCCGCGCAACGATGGCTGCCGCAGTCGCCGGCAACGCGACACGCAGTCCGGCCAACAACACAGTCGATTCGTGATTCACCCGCGAGAGGAGCGCATGCAGTGTGAGGCCGATCAGGATGAAGACCAGCGCCTCGAGCACGAACACGACCGCTTCCCAGGTCGCCTTGGCTTTGATGCGTATATCGGCGTCGAATACCCGATGCTGCCGGATGCCGAGCACGAGACCGCAAGTCACCACGGACAGCACACCCGAGCCTCCGACGGCCTCCGCGATACCGTAGCTCGCCCACGCCATCACGAAGGTCACGACGATGCCGAGCATCGGATCGCCCAGACGCGGCAACACCCAACACATGGCCTGGCCGCACACGATGCCGACCGCGACGCCGATCAGGGTAAGCGTAAAGAACAGCACGGTTCCGCTCGTGACCGTGATCGTCGCGGCTAGCGCTCCCGCAACCGCCATCTGATAGAGCAGCAGGCCAGACGCGTCGTTCACGAGGCTTTCGCCTTCCAGCACGGCCACGAGCCTGGCGGGTAGCGGGTGACGTTGAAGGATCGCCTTGGCGGCGACCGCGTCGGGCGGCGAGACGATCGCACCGAGCGTGAAGCATGCCGCCCACGGCAGGTTCAGGTTGAAGGCATGCACGGCCAGAGCCACCGCGACGGTCGTGAACGTCACGGCCCCGAGCACTAGCGAAACGATCGTGCCGATGCCACGCCGGAATTCCTTCCACGCCGTATAGAACGAACTCGACATCAGCAGCGGCGGCAGCACGGCCGTGAGCAGCAGATTCGGGTCCACGTCGGGTACGCGCCTGCCGGCGACTGCGATCACACATCCGCCGAGCAACAGAACGACGGCAGGCGGGACCGCGATGCGCTCCGCGAGCCACGTGAGGGCACCTGCGCCGCAGATCAACAGCAGGAGGTAGTGAAAAAATTCGACGTTGTTCATCCGCTAGCGGCTCGGGGATTGAACGTCGATCACACGGTAGACGACGCCGGCGAGAATATCGCGAGGCAGCGAAAGGATGTACCGTTTCATGGTGCGAGTCTCGATTGGTGAACGTGGCGTGACAGGAACTACGCGAAAAGGCTCGCGGAAAAAGTATAGGTGTGTCTGGTTCGGGAAGCGTCCGATTAAGAACATTTAATCTCTGGCACATGCGGCATATCCGTTCAATCGGGCTTTGGGTCGTTGGTTAGCGCGAAGACGGCGCCGAATCGCGGCCAGGCTTTTGTACCTGGCTGGGCGCAAAGGCATGACGGGTTCAGTTAAGGACTTTTAAGTTTGCGCCAAAGACTTCGGCCGCTTGAGTGATTAGAGTGCCTGCCGGCCTGTGGCGCTTCTCAGCGAGTTCCCGCTCTTCGCCGCAACGCTATCCATCTCAACACGCAAGGCAGTCGCCACGCTCGCGCGCGGCGATGCAACGACGGAGATCCAGAATGAACATAAAGCAAATCGATTCGACCATGCCTTCGGCGTCGCGCCGCAGGCTGCTTTCGGCAAGTGCGGGCATCGCCGGCGCCGCGGCCGCGATATCGACCCTGTCCGCGCACGCAGCCGCGTCCGCGACGGGCGGCTCGGCGCATACGCCCGGCACCTCGCATCATCACGGCGGCAACTTCGTGAGCGCGAAGGACGGCACGCAGATCTTTTTCAAGGACTGGGGCACCGGCTTGCCGGTCGTCTTCTCGCACGGCTGGCCGCTCTCGGCTGACGCGTGGGACGCGCAGATGCTCTTCCTGGTGAATCGTGGCTACCGGGTGATCGCGCACGACCGCCGCGGCCATGGCCGTTCGGGCCAACCGTCCGAGGGCAACGACATGAACACCTACGCCGACGATCTCGCGGCTGTGCTCGACGCGCTCGACGTGAAGGGCGCGATGCTCGTGGGCCATTCCACGGGCGGAGGCGAGGTGGCGCACTACATCGGCCGCCATGGCGAAAAGCGCGTGGCCAAGGCCGTGCTGATCGGCGCGGTGCCGCCGCAAATGGTCAAGTCGGCGAACAATGCGAACGGTCTGCCGATGTCGGTATTCGACAACATCCGCGCCGGGGTGGCGGCGAACCGCTCGCAGTTCTATCTGGACCTGACCACGCCGTTCTACGGCTTCAACCGTCCCGACGCGAAAGTCTCCCAGGGCCTCGTGCAGGACTTCTGGCGCCAGGGCATGGCTGGTTCGATCAAAGGCCAATACGAGTGCATCAAGCAGTTTTCTGAAGTCGACTACACCGACGACCTCAAGAAGATCAGTGTTCCCACACTGATCCTGCACGGCGACGACGACCAGATCGTGCCGATCGACGATTCGGCGAAGCTCTCGGCGAAGATCGTCAAGAACGCGACGCTCAACGTCTACAAAGGCGCGCCGCATGGCATGTGCAGCACGCACGTCGATCAGGTCAATGCCGACCTGCTCGAGTTCCTCAAACTCTGAGGCACTACGACGAGATCTGCGTCACTCGCTTGCCAGGCAACGCGCGTCGGGTCGGAACTCTTCGCCTGTCACAAGGCCTTTCAGGCGCGCGCCACCTAAGCTGGGTGCCAATCGTGGGCACCATGCCCCGCCGTGCGGCGGGGCATGGTGAGCTCGCCCTGCTGCGGTTCAAACGCGGACTGCAGCCCTCGACCCTGTTGGGCGTACGCCGGCGCGCGCGCGGCTGGGCATGGCGTAGCAAGGTGCCTGCGCCGGACTGTGCGGTTTCCAGGGCGCTCCCGGCTGCGGCTGCGTTGCGTTTTGAGCGAGCGCTCGCGTAACAGGCCTTTTGCGCCCGGCGCCGGTTTTGAGTGGCTTCGAAAAAGGGAATGAAATGAGTTTGAAACAGCAAGGATCGCATCCGCATAACCTCGAGATCACGCGGCTGGCTGCCGCCGTTCGTGCGAACGCTGACGATGCGCGTGTCTGGCGCTGGTACGCCGACCTGATGGAAGACGGGCGCGTGAGTTGCACGCGTACGCGCAAGGGGTGGCTGATCACTGTAGACGGTCGCTGCACGGTGGAAGACGAGTCGTTCGATTGCGCCGTGCGCCGAGCGGAGCAGACATGGAGCGACATCGCGCAGTCTCAGGTCAAGTTGCTCCGCCGCGGCAAGACCGCTGTGAAGACGATCGCCTCAGGCGTACCGCAGCTTTGGTGAAGCGGCGACGCAGGGTGCATGCCCGTGCACAACCGAAGGTCCAGCGCAGTCGTGAGGCATGTGAGTGCAGGTTCGCCGCCGGCGGTGTGATTGAATACGTGTTCCAGAGTCGCGAGCGCGGACGGCGAGCAGAAGTTGGTGCGCGACGAGCTCGCGTGAAGGAGGCTTCGGTCACGCGACGAACGACGTATGTCGTCAGCGCGTGACTGGAGGGATTGGACGAGATAACTGGAGGGTTCTCTTGGGCACTTCGAGGCCGACGCCCGAGAGATGCCGATCAGAATGAGGATGACTGCGGGTCCTTTGCGGCTGCGTTGGAGCCGTGAGCGCCCGGCAGCGAGCCGAACATGTGCTGGCCGCATTTCGCCTCGCGCCATGCGGCACCTAACTTCGAACCGGAGAGCACCCTGCGCGCGAGCGGCAGTATCTGCTCGCCGGCCAGCATGCCCAGCAGGCCCATCAGCGCAATGATGGGCGGCGCCGGCGATTGCACGCCGATCGCACCGTAGACGACCCCGGCAAGGATGCCGGCCAACAGGGAAAGGATATACGGTTTCATAGTGCGAGCCTCATTGACGACCTGTCCCGTGACAGGATCTACCGAGCGAATTCGTGGAAAGCCTAGCGGTTACTCTGCATTAAGAAAATCCCAATTAAGGGTTTTTAAGATTAATTATTCGGGCAATAAAATTTAATCCCTTTTTTAGTTGTTGCTGGTCTGTCTTTACGTGTCAAATAACCGCAGCTGGATGTCGAATCGCCCAGCGCCAATGCACGTCGGACGCCCGCCTGCCAGGCCGGCATGGCGACTTCCTCCTCTCTCCGGTTCAAAGGAAATACCCGTCATGAACAATTCCAAGCTCGAAGTACTCACTCCGCAGAATAGCCAACTGATCATCATCGATCACCAACCGCAAATGGCGTTCGGCGTTCAGTCGATCGACCGTCAGGTGCTGAAGAACAACGTCGTCGGTCTGGCCAAGGCGGCCAAGGTGTTCGACATTCCGACCACTATCACCACGGTCGAATCGCAGAGTTTCTCGGGTTACACGTATCCGGAACTGCTCGACGTGTTCCCCGAGCATAAGGTGCTCGAACGCACGTCGATGAATTCGTGGGACGATCAGAAAGTGCGCGACGCGCTCGCGGCGAATCGCCGCAAGAAGGTGGTCGTGGCGGGTCTGTGGACCGAGGTCTGCAACACGACGTTCGCGCTGTGCGCCATGCTCGAAGGCGACTACGAGATCTACATGGTGGCCGACGCATCGGGCGGCACGTCGAAAGACGCGCATGACTTCGCGATGCAGCGTATGGTCCAGGCGGGCGCCGTGCCCGTCACGTGGCAGCAGGTCCTGCTCGAATGGCAGCGCGACTGGGCTCACCGCACGACCTACGACGCCGTGATGGCGATCGCGAAGGAACACTCGGGCGCGTACGGCATGGGCGTCGACTACGCATACACGATGGTCCACAAGGCTGCGCAGCGCACGGCTACGCCGCACGAGGTGCTGCCGGCCGTACCGGCACGTTAATCGCCTCTTCGTAGCGATCGCCGGAACCGGGGCGATGCGCTCCGCGTGAAGGCGGCGGCAGCGCATGCGGTCTGCCAATCGCTGCGCTGCAGTGCATCCCCCGCGAGATACCCGGATGGAACCGCGAGGTCTCGCATCAGCATTCCAACCTCACAGAGAGACTGATCGAATGGAATCTTATCTGCTGTCCCTCGCTGCAGGGATGCTGATAGGCGTGATCTACAGCGTGATCAAGGTCCGCTCACCCGCGCCTCCGCTCGTTGCCCTCATCGGCCTGCTTGGCATGTTGATCGGCGCGCAGGCCGTGCCATCCCTGAGGCAGTTGTTGGGCTTTTAATCGAACTGATAGAAACGAGGAAACGCAAATGGGCGCAACCGCTACCCATCCCGATCTGATTTTGCATAACGGACGGTTCACGACGCTGGATCGTTCGAACCCGGTCGCTAGTGCCGTGGCGATTGCCGACGGCCGCTTCGTCGCGGTCGGCAGCGATGCGGACGTCATGCCGCTTGCGGGCCGTGCGACTAAAGTCATCGATCTCGGTGGCCGGCCCGCGCTGCCTGGCCTTATCGACAATCACCTGCATTTGATTCGCGGTGGTCTGAACTACAACATGGAGCTGCGGTGGGACGGTGTACGCTCGCTCGCCGTTGCCATGGAGATGCTCAAGCAGCAGGTTGCAATCACGCCCGCGCCGCAATGGGTGCGCGTGGTCGGCGGCTTCACCGAGCATCAATTCGAAGAGAAGCGGCTGCCGACGCTCGACGAGCTGAACGCCGTCGCGCCGGATACGCCAGTGTTCATCCTGCATTTGTACGACCGTGCGCTGCTCAACGCCGCCGCATTGCGCGTCGTGGGCTATACGAAGGACACGCCGGAGCCGCCGGGCGGCACGATCATGCGCGACAGCGCGGGCAATCCCACCGGGCTGCTGCTCGCTAACCCCAATGCGTCGATCCTCTACGCGACACTCGCGAAAGGCCCGAAGCTGCCGCTTGAGTATCAATACAATTCGACGCGCCATTTCATGCGCGAGCTCAACCGCCTTGGTGTGACCGGCGCGATCGATGCCGGCGGCGGCTCGCAGAACTACCCGGACGATTACGAAGTCATCCGCAAGCTCCATGATGCCGGCGAAATGACGGTGCGCATCGCGTACAACCTCTTCACTCAAAAGCCGCAGGCCGAAAAGGAAGACTTCGTGAACTGGACCGGATCGGTCAAGTATCACGATGGTTCGGACTACTTCCGCCACAACGGTGCTGGTGAAATGCTGGTGTTTTCGGCAGCCGACTTCGAGGACTTCCGGGTGGCGCGCCCCGAACTGCCGCCAGGAATGGAAGGCGAGCTCGAAGGCGTGGTGCGGGTACTCGCACAGAACCGCTGGCCGTGGCGCCTGCATGCGACCTACGACGAAACCATCAGCCGTGCGCTCGATGTGTTCGAACAGGTCAACAAGGATATTCCGCTCGACGGTATCAACTGGTTCTTCGACCACGCGGAAACCGTTTCGGAGCGCTCGATGGATCGCATTGCAGCGCTCGGTGGCGGCATCGCGGTTCAGCATCGCATGGCCTACCAGGGCGAGTATTTCGTCGAGCGCTATGGCGCCCAGGCGGCGCAAACCACGCCGCCCGTCAAGAGAATGCTCGAGAAGGGCATCAAGGTCTCGGCCGGCACCGATGCGACCCGCGTCGCGTCGTACAACCCCTGGGTGTCGCTCGCATGGCTCGTGAGCGGCAAGACGGTTGGCGGTCTGCGGATATACCCGCAACGTAATCTGCTCGATCGCGATACGGCGCTGCGCATGTGGACGGAGCACGTCACCTGGTTCTCGAACGAAGAGGGCAAGAAGGGACGCATCGCGCCCGGGCAGCTGGCCGACCTGATGGTTCCGGACCGTGACTTCTTCTCATGCGCGGAGGACGACATCGCCGGTACCACCGCGTTGCTCACGGTGGTCGGCGGAAAGGTCGTCTGGGGCACGGGCCCGTTCTCGCAACACGATCAGCCAATTCCGCCCGCAATGCCGGACTGGTCGCCGGTGCGGCAATACGGCGGCTACGGCGGCTGGGGCGCTACGCGTCGCGAGGGCGCGCCCCTCGCAGGTGCCGCTGCCGCCGCGATGTGCGCCTGCGCGAGCGCCTGCGGTTTGCACGGCCATGCGCACGCGAGCGCGTGGGCCAGTGCATTGCCGACTTCGGATGCAAAGGGCTTCTGGGGCGCATTCGGCTGCTCATGCTGGGCGATCTGACATGACGATATGGAACGGCGCTAGAAACCCCCCATGGGTTCGCGCGCTGCTATCGCAGCCTTGGGTTGGCCCGCTCGTCCGCCTTGCGCTCGTCTCCGCCTACCTTATTGGCGGCGTCAGCAAAGCGCTGAACTTCGACGGCGCGATTGCGGAGCAGGCGCACTTCGGCCTGCACCCGGCCGCCCTGTGGGCAGCTCTCGCGGTGGCGGTCGAGATCGTCGGCTCGTTGTGCGTGGTATTGCGCCGCTTCACGTGGCTCGGCGCAGGCGGCCTCGGCATGCTGACCGTCGTTGCGATGCTGGTTGCCAACGACTTCTGGAACCATGCCGGTGTCGAGCGCTTCATGGCGCTCAACAGTTTTTTCGAGCATCTGGGACTGATCGCGGGGCTCGTGCTCGCGACCCTGCTCGACGATACGCAGCATCCGGTCGGCGAGAGCCGAGCCTGACAGATTAATCAGTACGATGAAATATCAAGGAAATTCCGCTATGAAAGCAATTCGCACTGCCTTAGTTTCCCTGATGATCGCGGGCGGTCTCGCCGCCGCACCCGTTGCTTTAGCGAAGCCGCCCGTCATGCCGACCGAATCGCCGTCGGTCGCCGTCGGTCCGCAGTACGACACGACACACGTGTACGTGGCACCGGAGGACTTCGACCGCTTCACCGACAGCTTCGTGGCGACGTTCGGCGGCAGCAAGTCGAAGCAGGGCGTGTTCCAGGTCACGCCGACACCGAGCCAGACGATGTCGCAGCTCGTATTTACTCCGGCAGGCACGATCTCCGTGTTCGGCTTCAAGACGCCCATGCCGTATCCGTTCGGCGCGGAGCGCACGGGCTACCTCGTGACGGACATGGACTTGGCGGTGAAGTCGGCGCGCGCACTCGGCGCGGATGTGATCGTCGATACGTTCCCCGACCCGATCGGCCGCGATGCGATCATCACGTGGCCGGGCGGCACCAACATGCAGCTGTACTGGCATACCGAGGCCCCGCATTACGACAAGCTGCAGACCATTCCCGAGAATCGGGTCTACGTATCGGCGCAAAGCGTGCACAAGCTGGTTCACGATTTCGTCAAATTCTCACATGGCAAGGTGGTGTCCGATGACCTGACGGCGCCGGGTGTCGAGATCGGCAGACCTGAAGACACCTATCGCCGCATTCGAATCGAATCGCCGTTCGGCAAGATGACCGTGCTCGTGACGGACGGTCATCTGCCTTACCCGTTCGGGCGCGAAGTGACCGGCTACGAAGTATCGAATCTGGGCGATACGCTTCAAAAAGCGAAGTCCGCTGGCGTCAATGTGCTCGTGCCGCCGTTCAACTCGGCCGGCCGTGATGCCGCGCTCGTGCAGTTCCCGGGCGGCTATATCGCCGAAATTCACGCGGGCGCGGCGCAATGAAGTTCGAGGACACGATCCTTGCCGCGATCGCCGGCTTCGTCGACACGCTGAGCTTCGTTGCACTGTTCGGTTTGTTCACCGCACACGTGACGGGCAACTTCGTGTTGATCGGCGCCGGCATCGCCGGCTCCGGGCAGGGCGTGCTGCTCAAGCTGATCGTGTTCCCCGCGTTTATCGGCGGGGTCGTTCTCAGCAGCCTGCTCGTGCGGTGGCTCCCGCAGGGGCAGGCGCGTCAGGGCGCACGCTTGCTTTATGCGGTGCAGGCCGTGTTGATCGTCGGCTTTTGCCTCGCCGGCGTATGGGCGACGCCGGTCAGCCAGCCAGATAGCCTGCCTGTCATCCTGGCGGGCGTCGTGGGGGCGTTCGCGATGGGTGTGCAGAATGCGCATCCGCGCCTGGTCCAACGCCCTGGTGTGCCCAACACCGTCATGACGGGCAATGTCACGCAAGCCGTTCTGGATGTGATCGACATGCTGTCGCCGGGCACGCCCGACAGCGTGCGCACCGCGGCGCGCTCGCGCTTCGGCTCGATGATGCCGGCCATCGTCGCGTTCGCAGTCGGCGCGGTGGCCGGGGCACTAGGGGTGGTCTACATGGGCTTCTGGGCGCTGCTTGCTCCGGCGTGTGCCCTCGTCGGGCTCGCGGCGACCACGGGAGAACATGAGCGCGCGATTGCACCGGGGCACTCATGAATCCAGGCGGTGCAGGGAATCATCCTGCGCAGGCTCGGCGCGTGAGTGGGACGGGCCAACACAAACATAAGCCGACAAAGGCAAGGAAATCCATGGTATCGAGTACGATGCGCGCGCGCCGATGCGCGCAGGCCGCGCGCTTGACGGCCATCGCCGGGCTGCTGCTGGCGGGCGCCGACGCGGCGTTCGCGCAAACGGCTGCGCAACCGGTTGCAGACGCGAGCCTCGCGGCTGACCCGGTCGGCGCGACCGCAGGCACGGCAGTGAACGACGCCGCATCGAGCGACGCGTGTAACGTCAAACGTCCTGCCGTGATGTTCAACCGCTGGCAGGAAGACTGGTCGGTGCTTGCGAACCCGTGCGTTCCGCGCAAGCCGCTCGACAGCCTCAAGTACATTCCGCTCGGCGGCGACCCCGCGTCATATCTGTCGCTTGGTGCGAACCTGCGTGAGCGTATCGAAACCAATGACGCCCCGCTGTTCGGTGTCGGCTCTGCGCAGTCGGATACCTATCTGCTTCAGCGCATCGAAGTGCATGCCGACGCACATCTCGCCGAGCACTGGCAGTTTTTCGTCCAACTTGAGGATGCGCGAGCATTTGGCAAAAACGTGGTCACGCCGGTGGACAAGAATCCCCTCGATCTCGAGCAGGCATTCGTAGCCTACACTGGAGCGCTCGGTGGCGGTACGTTCAAGTTTCGCGTTGGCCGCCAGCAAATGGCATTCGACTTGCAGCGTTTCATTGCCGTACGGGATGGCCCGAACGTACGACAGGCTTTCGATGCCATCTGGGCAGACTACGAATACCAGAAGTGGCGCTTCATCGCCTACGCAACCCAGCCCGTGCAGTACCGCAACGCGACCGTGTTCGACGATGTATCGAACCGCAATCTCACTTTCAGCGGCGTGCGTTTCGAGCGGCAATCCGTCGGGCCGGGTGACATGTCCGGGTACTGGTCCCGCTATAACAACGCCAACGCGCGATACCTCGACGCTCAGGGTTCTGAGCACCGCGACGTCTGGGACCTGCGCTATTTCGGCACGCGTGGCGGCGTCGATTGGGATGCGGAGGCGATGCTGCAGACGGGAACGGTCGGCAATAGTACGGTGCTCGCGTGGGCGGTTGGCTCGCTCGCAGGTTACAAATTCGACATGCCGTGGACGCCGCGCGTCGCACTGCAGATCGATGCGGCGTCCGGCGACCGGCACCCGCATGATGGTCGGCTCGAGACCTTCAATCCGCTATTTCCGAACGGCTATTACTTCACGCTGGCGGGCTATACCGGCTACGCGAACCTGATCCATATCAAACCGTCGATTACGCTCAAGCCTTCGGCCAGTCTCACGCTGCTTGGCGCGCTGGGCTTCCAGTGGCGCGAGACGACTGGCGACGCCGTGTACCAGCAGCCGAATCAGCCTGTGCCGGGCACGGCGGGAAAAGGCAGTCTGTGGACAGGTATGTACGTGCAATTGCGCGCGGACTGGACGATTGCGGCGAACCTGGTAGGTTCGGTCGAAGCCGTGCACTTCCAGGTGGGAGACTCGATTCGTAAGGCGGGCGGCCGCAATGCCGATTACGCGGGCGTCGAACTCAAGTACGGGTGGTAGGACTTGCCGGCTATCGTGCCGATCCCGGCGGCGTCGGAAGCGTTGAGGGATCGCGCCCTGTGTCTACGTCGTTCGCGCTTTGACTACGGCTGGCCCGATCGACGGGGTCGTCGTTCAGACGCTTAAGGGCAATAGCTCGCCGAGAAAGCTAAGGTCGCCTTCGACAGGTATTTGAACTGCCCTGCTGGCGACGTGCTCATTCGACGCGCACTGGAATTTCTCTGCGACGTACGTCCGGGTGCATTCGAACAGGCTATACATCGCCTCCGGCCCGTCGATACAGACATTGACAAGCGACTTCGAGACAAGCTCATCGATGTTTTCAATCAAGCTGCCTGTCGTCACTGCCATGTCGTTGACGACTCCACGCAGCGAATCGAAGCTAAACGGTCCGACGAACCGGCAAAGTTGAACGAGCAGGGACTGGGCCGAGTCGCTCAACAGGTCGAAGCTGACATCGAAGGCCGTCCGTAGACAGCGATGCCGCGCCGTCGCAGTGCGGTATCCCCCGGACAGGAACGACAGCCCATCGCTCAGCAGCCGTTGCACGCCTTCGACGCCCAACAATTCCGCCCTGCCGGCGGCCAACTCGATTGCGAGTGGAATACCATCCAGGCGCTGACAAATGTTTGCGATGCTCGCTATCTCGCCGATGCTAGGGACAAACCTCGGATGCATCTGCTGCGCACGGTGGACAAAGAGCTGGACAGCCGGGCTGTCCAACATCTCGTCGCAACGGTCCGTCAGTTTGGGAACGCCAAGCGGGTTCACCCGGAAAACCGTCTCGTTGCGAATCTTCAGCGGCTCCCGGCTCGTCACCAGGAACTGGATATTCAGGCTTGCCG
This sequence comes from Paraburkholderia sp. BR13439, assembly GCF_040948805.1. Classification (NCBI taxonomy): domain Bacteria; kingdom Pseudomonadati; phylum Pseudomonadota; class Betaproteobacteria; order Burkholderiales; family Burkholderiaceae; genus Paraburkholderia; species Paraburkholderia sp. BR13439. The sequence goes on from NZ_JBFPKN010000004.1 coordinate 234,595, forward strand.
CCAACAATGCTTCCACGATTTGTGCAACCACTGAGATGACGTGCTCCGCACCATCGAGTATCAACAACCACGGCGCATTCGACAGCGCTGCGCCCAGACGCTCGGAACAGACGACGTCCTCCGGCATGTCGACACCGCAACCGTACGCGATCGCTCTCAGCACCTCGTCGATCGTGGCTGCGGATGAAAGATCGACAAAGGCCACCGTCGCCGGGCATGACGGCGCTATCCGATAGGCGAGTTCAAGTGCAAGACTCGATTTTCCGACACCACCTGCGCCCGTCAAGGTAAGCACCTGGGAGTCGACCAATGCCTCGGCTGCCTTGGCGACGACCCCGTCTCTCCCGACGAGATTCCCGACGCGGCGCGGGAGCGGCCGCGGACTGGCGGCAGTACGGAGTTTCGGCTGTACGCCCCGAGACGGGGCCAACCGGTAGCCACGGCGCGCGACCGTGACGATGAGGTCCCGGTCATCGCCCAGCGCCTTGCGCAGCGCAGAGATGTTGACGTCGATATTGCAGTCTTCGACGACGGTGCCGGGCCAGACCGTCTGCATCAGCTCGGACCTCGACACCACTCGACCGTTCGCCGAGGCGAGCGTCGCCAGCAGGTCGAAGGCGCGCGAGCCCAGTCGAAGGTCCTGGCCATCGCGCCGCAAACATCGCGCGTTCATGTCGAGTTCGATCCGGCCGATTTTCATAAGGTCGCCTCCAGCAGGGGAAATAGACATGTACGATCTCCCGATATTTAATTGCCCGGAGGCCACGCCTTTGCGGACATGAGCTGCATCGCAGTCAGCGCATAGATGGCAGCGCAATCAAGAACATCCTGCTCGACAGCATAGTCATCGATCCCCGAGGACAGGGTGGGCTGCGGACCATAGCAGACCGAAGCGATTCCGTGGTCGCGCCAGAAACGCGCATCCGAGCCCGGGAGTCTGACTACATAGCGTGGGGCTACTCCGCGAACGGCTGCGACTGCACCCGCGAGGCTTTTCACGGGATCGCTGTCGAGCGGAGCCCAGCTTGCAGGCCATCCCTTTGCATACTCGATGCTGATACCCTCGCAGCTTTTAGCTATTTCGTCGATGCGTGCCTTGAGATCGGTGATCGATAGACCGGGGGGCAGGCGCAGGTCGGCCTTGGCACGAACGACCGGTGGAATGAGACTGCGTACGCTTCCTGCTTCGATACTTCCAACGCTCGCGGATAGACGGAAGCCGACATCGTCTTCGCCTCCCTCAATGCCCTCGATTTCCTTGGGCAAATCGGCGTAGAAGTCGTTCAGCTGGTCGAGCCCGCACATAAACTTGGCCATTCTTGCGGCGGCGGTTTGTCCCGTGAGCGCACGAGACGAATGGCCAGCCGTCCCTTTCGCGGTGATGTCGATCCAGAGCAGCCCCTTTTCTGCGACAGCGAAATTCATCCACCCTGGTCCTTCGCCGCTGATTAGGTAGTCACCGTACAGTTCGGGATCTTGCTTCAGCACGTAAGGCGAGCCGCGCGAGCCGAACATGACTTCATCCGATACTGCGGTGAGGCTCAACTTTCCGGCTAGCTGGGGCAGACGGCGCTGGACGATCTTCATCGCGAGCGCCATCGCTGCGAGCGCGCCTTTCATGTTCCCCATGCCGAGGCCATACAGTCGGCCGTCCTTTCGGGTCAGTTCCAGAGGAGGAACCGTCCACGCGGACTCGTCGCCCGCGAGCATGGTGTCCATGTGGGCATTGAACACCACATGTGCGCCGGGGCGGCTTCCTGTTACCGTGCAGACAATGTTCGGTGCCTCGGCGTCCGCTGCTACGGTTTTCGCCGGCAGGTCGTGCCTTCGCAGGAAGGCCTCAAGAGTGCGTGCCATTGCAGCGGTGTTGCCGGGCGGGTTTGCACTTTCCGCTGCGACAAGCGCGCCGCAAAGTTCAACGAGATTTTCCCGCGAGGCCTCGACTTCTTCCTCGACGGCTCGCACCACTTGCGCATCGTAGGCTCCAATGCAAATCGCTTCCACTACTGTCGAGTTCATATGAATCCCTCAAATCACGCGTCGGCCACTTGCAGCATGCTGTCGCGTACTGCATCGGCACTACGCCCGACGATCTGTTCATAAAGGGCCGGGTCAGTCGCGCCCTCGGTCCCAACCAGCATCACGACGCTCGATTCCGACAAGCCCAGCGCTTTGCGCTTTTGCGGATCAGTTGCGGCGAGCAGTACTGCCGCGAGACCTGCAACCGCTGATTCGCCCGCAACCACTCTGGCGTCGCCGAACGGGGCGTCGGCAAGCAGGCGCATACAGCTCGCGGCCGCCTCGTCTGTCACTGTCAGAAACGCATCTGCGCCTTCTCGCAGAATCTCCCATGCGATAACCGATACCTCGCCGCACGCGAGGCCGGCCATGATGGTGTCCAGGTCGCCCGCGGCCGGAGTGGGTTTGCCCGCCCCAGCGCTACGGATCAGGCAATCGGCATTAGCTGGCTCGACAATGATGAATCGCGGGGCATCGCTTCCGTAGCTCTCCCAGAACCACGAACACAGGCTTGCCGCAACCCCGCCAACGCCACCCTGTACGAAGACGTGAGTGGGACGCACGCCGGCGGGGAACTGGGTCGCGGCCTCTGCGGCAATGATGCCGTAACCTTGCATGACATCGCGCGGTACTTCCGTGTATCCCTCGTAGGACGTGTCCGAGATAACCTGCCATCCATTTTCCAACGCATCGTCGGCGGCCTTGCGCACGGCGTCGTCGTAGGCGCCCTTGACTTCAAGCACGCTCGCCCCGTAGGCTGCGATCGCGTCACGTCGCGCCTGGCTGACGTGTGCATGGACATAGATCACGCACTTGCAGCCAAAGTTTCTCGCCCCCCAGGCAACCGACTTGCCATGGTTTCCGTCGGTCGCACAGACGACGGTAAGCATCTCGGTGATCTCCCGATGCTCGCCACGAATGAGGGAGGACGTGTCAGGTTCCACCCCGAGCCGCCTCGACACTTCCTTTTTCAAATAGCGCAATACTGCATACGCACCGCCAAGAGCCTTGAAGCTGCCCAGTCCGAAGCGCGACCCTTCGTCCTTGTACAGGATGTTCCCGAGTCCGGCCTTCGAAGCGAGCCCTTGAAGCGCGACGAGAGGCGTGACGGCGTAACCGGGCCACGTCGTGATCTCGGCTCTCGCTTCGTTCAATGCGTGCAGGTTCAGGATTTCGCTGAGTCCGCCAAGGTGATATGGATGTTGGCGCGGCGGTTGCGGATTAAGGAGAAAGCCCAACGGGCCGGACACGAGCTTCGTCACGGAATGTTTCCTGTAAAAGTGATTGATCAATAGCCGAGCGCAACGCCGTCGCGACGTGGATCGGCACCGCCCCTGAGTAGTCCGCGCGCCCTGTCAATCCAGATGGCCTGTCCTGTCCCCAGTGGATTCGGAGCCGGCTGAGGGAAATGGGAGAGCGCGCGAAGTCCGCTCCAGACTGGCTGAGGCACAGTGTGTTCAAGATGAAGCGTGTCGCCATGGGCAAACATGCGGGGGTGATCGAGTGCTTCCTGGATTCCCATTCCGTAGTCCACGATGTTTGTCAGGACCTGAATCTGTCCGAGCGGCTGGAAATGCGCGCCGGTGACGCCGAATGACATGACGGCTTCGCCGTCTCGGGTCAGCATCGCGGGTATGATCGTATGCATCGGCCGCTTTCTGCCGGCGATGGCGTTAGGGTGAGCAGGGTCCGTCACAAAGCCACAAGCACGGTTGTGAAGAAGGATGCCCGAACGTGGAGCAATCAGTCCGCTGCCGAAGTCATCAAAGATCGAGTTGATGAAGGAGACCGCGAGTCCGTCCTTGTCAACGACGGTCAGGTAGATCGTGTCACGGTGAGCCGGCCCATACATTGGAGCCGCGTCGGCCATTCGGCCATTCATCCGGATGCGCGCAATGCGCTGGTCAATTCTGTCTGCGGCAAGCATGTGCTGCACGATTGTGTCCGGATCTTCGCTATCGGATAGATAATGATCGCGTTCGGCATAGGCCAGTCGGGCCACTTCGGTTTGAAGATGGAAACGTTCCACCGAGAGCGGACCAAACTTCGACACATCGAAGCGTTCGAGCATCGCGGCCATTCCGAGAGCAATAATTCCCTGCCCACTCGGTGGGCACTCCCAGAGCTCGTACCCGCGGTATGAAGTGGAGATCGGGGTGACGTAACGAGGACGCCAGTCCGCAAAGTCATCGGCCCGGTGATAACCGCCAAGCGTTCTCAGCTTGGTCACGATATCCTCGGCGATCCATCCCTCGTAGAAAACGTCTGGACCATCCGACGCAATCGATGACAGCGCTTCCGCGAGGGCGGGCTGCCTGTGCAACTCGCCGGCCTGATAAGCGCTCCCGTCGCTATGAAGGAAAACCCTCGCGGTGTCGGCGTCGTTGCTCAGTTTGACCGTCTGTCGGGCCCAGTCTCGTGCAAGCCTTTCTGTGACCGGCGCGCCGTTCGCGGCTGCCTCGATGGCTGGGTGCAGCAGGGAGGGCCACGGGCGGGTCCCGTGGTCCCGTGCAAGTTGGGCCCACGTCCGAATGGAGCCGGGCACCGTCACTGCATGTGCCGAGAGGGGATTGATTCCAGCTACGCCAGACGCCCGGTACTCCGACGCGCTTGCGCCAGCGCACGCCCAACCAGCACCGTCCAGTGCGATGATTGATTGCTCGGGGCGTTTTAGCAGGACGAAGCAGTCGCCACCAATTCCAGTCTGTGTGGGTTCAACGACCGCAAGCACTGCGGCCGCTGTAATCGCTGCATCGACAGCATTGCCGCCTGCCTTCAGGACGTCGAGCGCAGCAAGGGTGGCTTGAGGATGTGAGGCGGCGGCCATACCGCGGGTGCCAAGAGCCTCAGAACGCCCGGGGAGTTCAAAGTCACGCATGAGACATTTCCAGTAGGTCAGATAACAGCCAGAGACGCGTTTCGCAGATCGGTTACCAACATCGACGACAGTGCGTGAGTGATGCAAAGTGGCGGCCGCGCGTGCGGGGCGGCGAGCTACGAACAGCCGAGTAAGAATGTCACAAGGTCAGCGTGCCACAACGCACGTAAGTCCTGAACCTCCGCGGTGAGTACGCCGTGCTCGAGGACGTGATATCGCGGCACATCGGTGCGAATATCGATATCGGTCCCCAGTGTCGGAAGATAAATCACGCGGAACGATGCAGATATTGCCCTGCACATAGCCAGGCGCATGTCCTGCCGTATGGCCTCTATAGGTGCCTTTTCGTACGGCAGAGCGCAACGCCCGGGGCGTGAGCATGCGATCGTTCGCTCGATACATCATTACTGGCTCCACGCAGCAGTTCTTCCAGTTGAGCGGGGCGGACGTTGATCAACAGGGCTCCCTCCAACATCATCGAGCGGCTTGCGGCTCGTTTCCGATCCGAGAACGGCCATCGACACAGCCTGAACTGCAAACAGTATCCAGATCAACGTGATGACCGCGGTGACTCCACCATGTTCGAAGAGGTAGACGATGACGAAAGGAGCACCAATCGCGCTTGCGCGGCCAATGCCAACGCACACGGCGTTGCAGCGCATCCGGATTTCTGTCGGAAAGATCTCCGGCAGGTAAATGGCCTGCACCGTGGCCAGCAGATAGAAGAGCGATGCATACGTTGCGAAGCCGAATGACATCGCCACCATGGGCGACGAAACGTGGCCGAAGGCGGCGGCCATCGCGGCGGCGATTACAGACCCGAAAATGATCCCTTTGCGGCGGCCCAGACGATCGGCAAGCAGGCGGGCGACAAACGCGCCCACCGGACCACCGAGTGCCATGATTGCAGACTGCTTTAATGACTGGTTGATCGGCATTCCCTGCCGTGCCAGGAACGTGGGGAGCCATGCTACAAGTGCATAGAGCACCGTAAAAAGCACAACCTGCATGATCGTGCCGAGGACGAGCGGTCGTAGAAACTTCAACTGCCAGATCGATTCCGAAGTGCGCATGGGAAAAGCGGCGGGGGAAGCCAATGTTGCACCGGTCTTACGTGCGGAGTCCTCGATGGAGCAGACGATGGCGTCCGCCTCGGCATGTCGTCCACGCATCTCCAGCCAGCGCGGCGACTCGGGAATAGCCTTTCGCAGCCACAGAACGAATAGCGCTGCAACGCCGGGGATCGCGAACATAATGCGCCAACCAGCAATGGGGATCAGCAAATAACTGAAGAGCGTTGCTGTAAGAAGTCCGCAGGAAGAGAACGTTGACAGCAGGGCAAGCCATTTGCCGCGCGACTGGGGCGGAACAAATTCAGCAAGTGTGCTGTAACCGGTGACGATCTCTGCACCAAGGCCCACGCCGCAGATAAATCGCATCGCGATGAGTAGATCTATGTTGGTAGCGGCCGCTGCGCCGATTGAGGCAAGGCCGAATACTGCAAGGTTGATCTGGAAGGTAAGCTTTCTGCCATATCGATCGCCGATCAACCCCGCTGCAAACGTACCGATCATCATTCCGGCGAATGTTGCGGAAACAAACGCAGCGTTCGAGGAAAGTGTCGACCAGCCACTGTGCAACAGGACGACGAGGACCGACCCAGCAATATAGATGTCGAAATTATCGACAAGCATCCCGCCACCAACCAGACCGAGGAGGCGGGTATGAAACGAATGCGTGGGAATGCGATCCAGGCGCCCCGCAATCGTGCTTCCCTGTTTATGGCTGAACACGCTGTCCCCTCCTTGTTTGACGAACAATTTCATTTTATGGAAGACCTCCGATGTAAAATAATAGAAGCACGCCGCGGTGTGTTAATTTTCAACATAAACGGGCACGGGAATGAAAAAAAGCACCGACCACAAGACGGAGCTGGATACGTTTGATCTGAAGCTATTGGGCGCCGTACAGGAAAATAATCAGCTCACTGCACAACAGCTGTCAGAAAGGGTCAACCTCTCTTCCATGTCATGCCTGAGACGGCTGAAACGTCTGCGTGAGGCGAAGGTGATCGTCAAGGATGTTTCGGTTGTGGACCCGTCACGCGTCGGCAAATCTATGACAATGCTGGCGCTCGTATCCCTTGAGCGCGAGCGCGCAGACATGATTGACGATTTCAAACGGGCGGTCATGCAGGCGCCCGAGATCATCCAGTGCCACTACGTCACAGGCGACGTCGACTTCGTGATGATGATCTCGGCCTCAAGCATGCCCGACTACGAGAACTTCACGCGCCACTTCTTTTTCGGAAACAACAATGTGCGTCGCTTCAATACACTCGTTGTCATGAATCAGCTGAAGTTCGCGATGCCGATTCCCCTTGATCTGTAGAGTCACCTCATGTTGCTGGCTGGAGTTTGGGGTCAACTGGTCGGCGAGCGACGCAGTCGATCTCAACTAAGACGCTGCGAACCAGTTCTGTCACGCCGACACAGGTTCGCGCTGGACGGTGGTCGTCTTCGAAGTAAGACCGGTAGACCTAGTTTATCTCGTCATAGTCGCGCCCGAAGTAAGTCAGGAAGACGCGTACACTCAAAACGTCGTTCAATCGAGGCCGGTGGCGTTAGGTGTACGCTTCATATTGAGCATTGTCTGCTCTGTTTGCGCGCCTGCTCGGCGACATGACGCGGTAAAGCCGGGAATAACGTGATAACGGGTCATGGTCGGGATCGTTGGTGTCTTGAGGGAGGGGGAATCAGAGCGTTCCGGTTTTTCGCGGGTGGGCGATGGGCGCTGCGGCGTAGTAAAAGGGGCCTCTGAATACGCTCAGTAATGTTCCGATAGACGCAAGTCGGCGGCCCGGGATGTCTGCGGCCGTGATTGTTGACGATCTACGCGCTCAAGTCGAGTGGCTGCTCCTGGCCGATGGGGTGAGGTCGCCAACGGCCGCTTACTGGCATTCCAGTTCGCGAACTTGAAATTGGCTGACTGACCGGTTTGGAACAAGTTGTCTGACCGGAGTGGGTCGAGATCGTGTGGAAACGAGATCTCTGCGACTGAGCGCGAGTTCGAGGATCATGTCGATTGAGTTCAATACGAAGCGATCGACCTAACCGAGCAGAGCGCACGCGACAAAACCCCTCGGGGCTTCAGCTTGCGGCCATTTTGATTGCTTTCATCGCTTCTGTAACGCCAAGTAAGTTCATGACTCGTTTGATGTTGTACGCCAGAACCTGAAGACTCATCTCCGTACTCACCCCGTCCAGGTGTCCTGGTCAGGAAGTGTGCGGGTCCCATCCAGTGTTTGAGCGTACCGAAGACGTGCTCGACCGTAATTCGCCGGATGGTCATCGCATCAGGCTTCCGGTCAAACCGGCGCTGCATGGCCTCCAGTACGCCTTCGTGCTCCCACCGTCGGATCCGGCGGTAGATTCCCCAGAGAAGGTAATTTCAGTGCTATTTGCATGCAATAGGCATCAGCGGCCACTACAAACGTGATGCAGACAATTAGTCTGAAGGCAAGGCAAATCAGCGGACATCACCTCGTCCCACTGGGGGCGCTGGCAGCAGCGTACATGTTCCTCGGAAGCGGACAGTCGCACGAACGGCGAACCAGCGCGGGTGAGGATTGAGACACGTTTAACGTACTTTGCTTGCACCAACTGTGACAGATTCGCGTGGTACGGCTTAGAAGCTACGCAAAAGGCTGATACTTGGCTAATACGACGGTACAACGCCTACTCGAGAAGGCACCCCGCGGCCGACCTCTCGACCCGGAAATGTTACGGACGCTGGGGATTGGAGCATCAGAGACCAGTTACCTGGTTCGTGCCGGCTGGCTCAAGCGCCTCTCGAAGGGGGCCTATCTGCTCGTTGGGGACCAATTATCGACGGACGGCGTTATTGCTTATCTGAGCCGAAGCGTGCCTTGCCTTCACGTCGGAGGAAAGACCGCGCTTGATTGGAAAGGGATAAGACACAACATAGCGTTCCGCCCCAGAATCGCTCTATTGGCTTTCCAGTCGTATAGGTTTCCGGACTGGGTTGGCGAACACATGCCCTTCAGCTTTCAGACCACCCAGTTGTTTCAAAACAATGCGCCAATAGCAGCTTGGCTACGTCCATTACCCAACAAGAACAACGAAATTCTCGTTTCAATCCCGGAACTTGCCCTTCTTGAACTTGCAAGCTCCATCGGCAAGGCGGGTGATAAAGACAGACGCTGGAAGAGGCAATGCATCTCGCTGAACTCATGCGTAATCTTCGCGTTGACGTTTTAGTCTCAATTCTCGGGTACTGCATTCGAGTGAAAGTTCTCAAACTTGTGCGAGATTTGGGACGAACTAGCGGACATGCATGGGGCAACAATCTTCAGGCGTACGTCGAGGTGCGTAGTCCTGGAAAGCGATGGTCACGAAGCGGAAAGGATGGTCGCCGACTTACGCTAAAACCGTAGGATCGGCGGCTCACTCGATCGGTCAACGTCTGCGGCGACGTCGCATGGGACGCATTTCCTCACGCCAATTCGCACACATTTCGCTGCAGCCGCCGGAGGCAAGGTGAGCCTTTTCGGGAGATACGAATTTGTCCATCGTCTTAGCTCCTGGAAATTCTCACCGTCCCGAACTCATTCACCGTCCTTGACGCCCACATGCGGGCTTTGGTGAAAGCGCGTGAGCCAGATTCATCACCGGCCACGAGACATGCGTTCGATTCGCCACTTCTTACTGCGTCGCTGACAACTGAAAGCGCTCAGCTTATTTTCAACGCATGTTTGCCTCCTGGAAGCCCTCACCTTCCTGGAAATCCTCACACCCACCCCCCTGGAAATCCTCACCTCCCTGGAGATCCTCACCTTTCTGGAAGTCCTCACCATCCTGGAACAGCTCACCCATCCGCGAAGATTTTGAGAAGGCGAACGGATGCCAGTTCAGCGGTTCACCGAAGTGAGTTTTGGACATATCTCCCGTTGACTCATCCGAAATGGAGACGAATGTGCAGTCGGGTTGAGCTGCCCCATCGTCACGTACGAATCACCTCGGGAGCCTTATGCGATAAGCAAGGTCGCAACTTTTAGCTTCGCATAACGAACTAAGCTATTCCGCCGCAAGAAAAAAATTCGCCGAGTTGGTCGCAGTTGGACCGCTGACACCCAATCGCACACATCTGCGCTCCGTAAGGCAAAGCGAGCACGTTTCGTAATGTGAGACGGAAGGTCGCAACTCTGTTGTGCGATTTAGGTGATTTCCGAAAAGTCGCATCTTTTTTGTGCTGCGATAACTCCGTCAGAACTTCATCTTCACCTGAAAACCAATCGTAAAGGGCAGATTATCCGAAGGGATCGGCGGAATGACGATGAAGTTCGCGCCGACGCGCTTGTATTCGAGCATCACGATCGGCGCGACCACCGGGCCGATCGTATGATTGCTGCCGAGACCCCAGTTGCCGTAGTTATAGCCAGAGATGATCCCGCCGATCGCCGCGATCCGCACGATGCCCCAATGCGCGAACTCGGGCGCCCACACGGCGCCGCCATAGTAGGACGGCCGACGCAGCGAGTTGCGAAAGCCGCCGGCCGTCAGCGCCCACTGGTTGTTCAGCCAGCATTCGACGCCCAGCCCGGGGTTGAACTGCTCGAAGTGCGTATCGGGATCGGGATTGATGTGATACGAGCCGAGCATCGCGTCGACCCATACACCGCCGTCACACCAGCTCGCGTGTGCCGTGGAGACCGCCGCGAAGCTTGCGAAAAGCGCCACCGCGGCGCGCCGGATATTCTTGTTCATCTGCCTGAAGTGCATTTCTTCTCCGTCACCGGTCGAGCGCCGGTGTCATCGTGTTCTGGCGATCCGCGTGCCGCCCGACGCGCACTGTACCTGAAGCCGCGCGCTCGATGTTGAGGACTCGCTCGGCCCGGCCGGGCATGCGACGTGCCCCGCAGCCGGAACCGCCAGGATAAAGGAGAACCGATGGCGTCCTGATGAACACGCGGTGAAGAAGTTCGCGGCGCGCAGCGGGCGCGCCGTCGGCGATGAACGTGGTGGGAACGTCTACAGACCGAGATCGGACAGGCCGGGGTGATCGTCGGGCCGCCGGCCGAGCGGCCAGCGATACAATCGGTCGGCTTCGCGGATCGGCAGGTCATTGATGCTTGCGTGGCGACGCGCCATCAGACCGTGCTCGTTGAACTCCCAGTTCTCGTTGCCGTACGAGCGGAACCAGTTGTTCGAATCGTCGTGCCATTCGTACGCGAAGCGCACCGCGATGCGGTTGTCGGTGAACGACCACAGCTCCTTGATCAGCCGATAGTCGAGCTCCTTCGCCCACTTGCGGCGCAGAAATCCGACGATCTCCGCACGGCCATGCACGAATTCGGCGCGGTTGCGCCACATGCTATCCGTCGTGTACGCGAGCGAGACGCGCTCGGGTTCGCGCGTGTTCCACGCGTCTTCCGCGGCGCGCACTTTCTGGATCGCGGTGTCGCGCGTGAACGGCGGCAGCGGCGGGCGGGTTTCGATCGTATCGGCCATGATGGTTCCTCAGTCAGGTCGTGCGGTGCGCCGGGATGGCGGCCGTTTGATGGCAGCGGGTTTCGCTGCCGCATCGAGCAAGGTCTTGCCGACCGCCTGCGCGTCGAGCGCCGCAGCGGCTTCGCCGCTGACGAGCGCCACCGCGATCGCGCCGTCGAGCAGCACGAGCCATTGCCGCGCGAGCGGCGCCGCGCGACGCGCATCGATTTGCGCTTGCGCCGCGAACGCGTCGCATTCGGCGCGCACGAAATCGAGCAGACGTGCCTTGTGTTTGCGCGCGACGACGCGGATCGGATCGTCGGCCGATTCGATTTCGCCGGCCGCGTTCAGAAACGCGCAGCCATGAAAATCAGCCGATGCGAACCACTCGCGCAGCACGTCGAACATGCCGAGCAGGCGTTTGCGCGCATTCTTACCGTACCGTTGCGTGCTGGCGATAAACCAGTTCATCCAGCGCTCGTCGCGCCGTTCGAGCGCGGCCGCGATCAGCGCGTCTTTCGATTCGAAATGCGTGTAGAAGCTTTTGCGCGCGGTGCCGGACTGCCGCACGATCGCATCGACGCCGGTTGCGTGGATGCCGCCGGCGTAAATGAGCGCCTCCGCGGCATCGAGCAGGCGGTCGCGCGCGGTGCCGGGCTGGGCCGCGTCGTTTTGGGCAGTCGGATTCGAATCGTGTGTCATCGACAGAAAGGTAGAACGATCATTCTCTCTCGTCAAGTTTTTCTTCGAGCTTCCGCGCGATGGGTACGCTTGCTGCTATCTTGATGGAGATCGCTTGTCCACCGCTCAACCGGAATCGCTCCGATGAAAACATCCCCCGTTCGCACCGCATGGCTACGCGCGCTGCGCGGCGCAACGCTGCTGGGCGCGATGGCCTGCACGCCGATCCAGGTGCTCACGCATTCGGTCAGTCAGAACGAGGCGCGCGTGCCGCCCGGGCGCTACGACATCGATCAGGACCATACGAGCATCACGTTCGATATCGATCACTTCAAATACACGCGCTTTACGATGCGTTTCAATCGCAAGCAGGGAGAACTCGACTGGAACGACGGCGGCCTCAACCGCAGTACGGCGTCGGTCGCGATCGACGCCGCGAGCATCGACACGAACGTGCCGCTGCTCGACAAGATGGTGAAAAGCGACAGCATGCTCGACGTCGCGCGTTATCCGCAGATCCGCTTCGCGAGCACGCGTTTCGAGCGCACCGGCGAAGCGCGCGGCACGCTGAGCGGCGACCTGACGATCCGCGGCGTCACGCAGCCGGTCACGCTCGACGTCACGTTCAACGGCTTCGCGCCCGATCCGCTGACGAAGAAAGACACGCTCGGCTTTGCCGCCGACGGTCATTTCAGCCGCGCGAAGTTCGGTCTGACGACCTGGTATCCGGCCGTCGGCGACGATATTCACGTGCGCATCCAGGCCGAATTCGTGAAAACGCCCGCAGGCGCGTGAGCGCGCTGCGGGCGTTGGCGTTCAGACAGTGAGATGCCGACTCAGGCAGCGGTCCAGTCGAGAATCACCTTGCCGCTTTCGCCGGAAAGCATCGTCGCGAAGGCTTCCTGATAGTCGTCGACCTTGAAATGGTGCGTGAGGATCGGCGACAGATCGAGGCCGCTTTGCAGCATCGCGACCATCTTGTACCAGGTCTCGAACATCTCGCGCCCATAAATGCCCTTGATTTCGAGGCCTTTGAAGATCACCTGAGTCCAGTCGATCGCGGTTTGCGCGGGCGGAATGCCGAGCAGCGCAATCTTGCCGCCGTGGTTCATCGCTTGGAGCATGTCCGTAAACGCGCTCGGCACGCCCGACATTTCGAGGCCGACGTCGAAGCCCTCGGCCATGTGCAGATCGTGCATCACGTCGCGCAACGATTCGCGCGACACGTTCACCGCGCGCGTCGCGCCCATCTTGCGCGCGAGGTCGAGGCGATAGTCGTTGACGTCGGTGATCACGACGTTGCGCGCGCCCACGTGCTTCGCGATGGCGACCGCCATGATGCCGATCGGCCCCGCGCCGGTAATCAGCACGTCCTCGCCGACGAGATTGAACGACAGCGCCGTATGCGTCGCATTGCCGAACGGATCGAAGATCGCGGCCAGATCGTCGGAGATTTCGGGCGGAATCTTGAACGCGTTGAAGGCCGGAATCACCAGGTATTCGGCGAACGCGCCCTCGCGATTCACACCGACGCCGATCGTGTTACGGCACAAATGACGGCGGCCCGCTCGACAGTTGCGGCAGAAACCGCAGGTGATGTGTCCTTCGCCCGACACGCGATCGCCGATCGCAAAGCCGCGCACTTCCTGCCCCATCTCGACGATTTCGCCGACGTATTCATGGCCGACGTGCATCGGCACCGGAATCGTCTTTTGCGCCCAGTCGTCCCACTTCCAGATATGAATGTCGGTGCCGCAAATCGCGGTGCGCGTGATGCGGATCATCACGTCGTTGTGCCCGACTTCGGGCTTCTTCACGTCGGTCAGCGTGAGGCCCGGCCCCCGTTCGAGTTTTGCCAATGCTTTCATCTGCTTCTCCGTTCCAATCACGCGGCGACTATGCCTGGATCACGCCAAGCTCGCGGCCGACGCGCGCGAACGCGTCGACGGCGCGATCGATCTGCTCCGGCGTATGCGCGGCGCTCATCTGCGTGCGGATGCGCGCGCGGCCACGCGGCACTACCGGAAACGAAAAACCGATCACGTAGACGCCTTGCTTGAGCAGCGCATCGGCCATTTTTCCGGCGAGTTGCGCGTCGCCGAGCATCACCGGAATGATCGGATGTTCGCCCGGCACGAGCGTGAAGCCGAGCGCGCTCATCGCGCGGCGGAAATGCGCGCCGTTCTCGCGCACCCGTGCGCGCAGTTGCGCGCCTTCATCACTGGCGAGCAATTCGAGTACTTTGAGCGACGCCGCGGCGATGCTCGGCGTCAGCGTGTTCGAAAACAGGTACGGGCGCGAGCGCTGCCGCAGCAGCTCGATGATCTCCTTGCGCGCCGCGACATAGCCGCCCGATGCGCCGCCGAGCGCCTTGCCGAGCGTGCCGGTAATGATGTCGATGCGCGCCAGCACCCCGCAATGCTCGGGCGTGCCGCGGCCGTGTTCGCCGATGAAGCCGACCGCGTGCGAATCGTCGACCATCACCAGCGCGCCGTACCGGTCGGCCAGGTCGCAGATGCCGGCGAGGTTAGCGATGATGCCGTCCATCGAGAACACGCCGTCGGTCGCGATCAGCTTGAAGCGCGCGCCAGCCGCATCGGCCTCCTGCAGACGCGCTTCGAGATCGGCGAGGTCGTTGTTCCTGTAGCGAAAGCGCTTCGCCTTCGACAGCCGCACGCCGTCGATGATGCTCGCGTGATTCAGCTCGTCGCTGATGATCGCGTCGTTTTCGTCGAGCAGCGTTTCGAACAGGCCGCCGTTCGCGTCGAAGCAGCTCGAATAGAGAATGCAATCGTCGGTTTGCAGGAACGCGGCGAGCGCCGCCTCGAGCTGCTTGTGCACGGTTTGCGTGCCGCAGATGAAGCGCACCGACGCCATGCCGAAGCCGTCGTTATCGAGGCCCTGCTTGGCGGCTTCGATCAGCCGGGGGTCGTCGGCGAGACCAAGATAGTTGTTCGCGCAGAAGTTCAGCACATCGCTGCCGTCGGCGAGACGCACGTCGGCCGACTGCGGGCTCGCGATCACGCGCTCGCTCTTGTAGAAGCCGTCGGCGCGGATCTGGTCGAGGGTGCCGCGCAGATGGGCAAGGTATTGGTCACGCATGAACGGGACTCCTGAGGGTGACGGCGCCCGCGTTCGCATGGGCGCGGGAAGGGCGGCCTGTTATAGTCGGTTGTCAGCTTTATCGGATTTTTTCGTTTTTCCGAACTAAAATCCGATATATCGAACAACTCTAAACGATGGGTCAGGAAATGGCAAGTTCGGGTACACGCCGCGCCGCGGCCACTGCGGCGTCCACCTCCGCTAGCGCGGCATTGCCGCCGAATGCGGCGATTGCGGCGCCGCCGCGCGTCGGCGAGCAGATTCAGCGGCTGCGCGCCGAGCGGCGCTTGACGCTCGACGATCTGTCGCGAGCGGCCGGCGTGTCGAAATCGATGCTGTCGGAAATCGAGCGCGACAAGGCCAATCCGACGATCGCGGTTGCCTGGCGGCTGACCAACGCGCTCGGCGTGAGCCTCGATTCGTTGTTTGCGCCGCCGAAGTCGCCCGAGGCGATCGCCGTTTCGGGACCGCACGATATTCCTACGCTAAGCGGTCATGAAGCGAAATACCAGTTGCGTGTGTGGGGACCCATCGAGCTGGCCGGCAAGTTCGAGTGGTACGAGCTGACGCTGCAGCCTGGCGGGGCACTGGTGTCGAACGCGCACGAACCTGGCACGCGCGAGCATTTGACCGTGCTGCACGGTTCGATCGAAATCGAGGCGGCCGGCGCGACGAAGCGGCTCAAGGTCGCGGACACTGCGCGCTACGTCGCGGATGAACCGCACGCGATTCGCAACGTCGGCAAGAGCGAGGCGAAGGCGCTGCTAGTGGTGATTCACGGCTAGGCCGTTCGGCCAGGTTGCGCCTGATACTGTATGTTTGTACAGTATCAGGTGTCGATTGGAGCCGAGAATGAACAACCTGAAAACCGACCCTACCGATCAAACGCTCGCCGCGCTGCGCTACCAGACCGCCGCGCGCGATCTCGAACATATCGTGCGCAGCATCGCCGCGCGCTACATCGTCAAGCAGGTGCCGCTCACGTGGCGTCTGCTCCATGCCATCGAAGCCGAGGCGCTGGCCGATCTCGGTTTTGCCAGCCGGCACGACGCGCTGATGCTCGGGCTGTTCCAGCGCCCGTCCGATCTGCCTTATCCCGAAACCGATGACGGCGTGGATTTCGGCACGTCCAATGCATTGCCCGCCGTTTTTGCGTTTGCCGTCAATGCGTACGAGGAAGCCGCGCGCCGCGCGGCGCTGCCACGGCCGGTCGATGCGTCCTTGAAGCGCGCCCGGGCATGGGGCGGCTGATGGCGGCGCCATGTCGGGATGGCTCGGATTGTCATCCGTTCCTCGAAGTCGGCCGTGCTGCGGTGAGCGCCTACAATACGCGGACCGAACGGAGCAACTAACAGAAGGATGCCCATGTCACCTCCCCATCTGTCCGACCCCGTTCCCCGTCCCGCGCCCTCTACCGATCTGTTCGATCAGCAACGCGAAGACTGGCGTCGCGACCCGCAGGTCGCGTTCGATGCGTGGCTCGCGAAGCAGCATTTCCGTCGCTCTTCGGCGTTGGTCTATCAGGCGCAGTGGGGGCAGTTTCTCGATTGGCTCGGCGCGCGGCAACAAAGCCTCGCGACGGTCGACACGCCCGCGATCGCCGAATTCGTCGCCGGCCTCGAGATTCGCAAAACGCAACGGGTCCGCTATTTACGGCTTATCGAGCGGGTGCTCGATCACGTGCGCGAGATCGAATCGGCGTCGACCAACCCGGCGCGTTTCATTGCTCAGGATGGGCAAGCCGCGTGGCGCAATGCTCGCGACAACGAGCCGACCGGGTTTCTCACGCATGCGGAACGCACAGCGTTGATCGCGCGATTGTTCGCGCCGTTGCCGGCGTTGTCGACCGCACAGCGCTGGAGAGAGCGACGCGATCGCGCGCTGATCGCCGTGTTTCTGGGTGGAGGACTGAAGACGGGCGAAGCGGGAGCGCTTACGGTTAGTTGCGTGAGAGAGGGCTCGCCGTGGGTCACGATCGAGTCGCCGAATCCGGTGCTGACACGCCGCACACGGCTCGCGCCTTTCGCAACGGCGATTCTCGACGCCTGGCTCGCCGAACGTCGGCTAACGGAGTTGGCCGGCAACCTCGTGTTTCCCGCGTCGCCGTCCGGCAGGCCGATGCACAAGGCCACGATGCTGCGCGCGGTGGATGCACTCGTCGACGCAGCGGGAATTGCCGCATCGCGCCAATCGCGCGCGAGTCCGCAGACCTTGCGCAACACGTTTGCGGCAGACCTTTTCGAAAGCGGAGTGGAGGCCGAACAGGTCGGTCAATGGCTCGGCTTCGTGCAGGCGGTGTCCGCGAACCGGCTGTATCGCGCGTGGCAAACTTGGATGGATCAGCAGGATTCGCCCGCGACAGAGGAGCCCGATCCGGCGGCGGCGCCGTTGGCCGAGCCCCGGCGTGACGGGCGTTTGACGAGGAAAACGGGAGCCGGCGAGCCCTGAAAAACCTCACCTTTACGCTCCCGAATTTCCTCACCTTTGACGTTTTTTCCGTTGGATTGGCCGTTTCTGGTTAACGGATCGTGTGCACGGAGCGGGACGACGGCGCGGTGGACGCCTCGTTCGACAGAAACTGGTTGACCGCCGCGAGCCGCGATTCGCCGAGGCCGGAGGAGTGCTCGCATTCCGGGCACACCAATTCGAAACGGTGATCGACGTGCGACAGCTCCGGTTCACCTTCCTCGCATTTCGGGCATCGCGCGGGCAGCGTCACGTGGCCGTCGGCCGCGGTGCCGATCATGCTCAACTCTTTGCTCGTGAGCCGCCCCTCGCTGACCAGCGAGCAAAGCAGCACGGCGATGGCCGGATCGATGCCCTGCTGGCCACGCAGGGCGGCGACTTCCTTGGTCAGCGCATCGACTTCATCCGACTGCTCGCGCAGCTGCGCTTCGAGCCGGTCGCCGCGCGCCTTGGCGGCGGCAATCTGCTGAATGAACTCGAATTCCTTGCGGCTCGCGTCGCGCACGCCTGACTGATACGTCGCGGCCATGCTGCGCAGCGAATCGAGTTCGACCAGCATCGGCTTGACGCGCCGCTCCGCTTCGGCGACCGCATCCTTGATCTGCTGCGCATAGTGCTCGGTGCTTTGCCGCAGTTCGACGTGCAACGCGTCGATCCGGTCGCGCAACGTCGCATTGGTGGCTTGTTCGTTTTCGAGCCGTTGCCGCAGCGCCTCGTTTTCCTGGTCGAGCCGGCGCGTGGTTGCCTGCATACCTTCAAGGTGAACGCTGCCGTGCGTAGTCGCGCTCGATAACTGAGCTTCGAGCGCGCGAACCCGCTCCCACGCGGCTTCGGCGCGCGCTTCGCTGCGCCTGATAGAGTCGTCGGCCGCATCCCGACGAATTTCGGCGTCGCGTACGCGAACTTCGGCGGCGCTGATCTGCGCGCGGATCTCTTCACGTTCGGCATCGAGCGACGCTTTGGCCTGCACGACCGCTTCTTCGAATAGCGCGCCCAGCAGTTCGCCGGCGCGATCTTCAAGTGCCTTCGGTATCGCGCCTGCTCCAACTTTGACCCGCGAAACGTTGCGGATGCGCTCCCAGAAATGATCGATGTCTTTCGGGATGTCGCTCGCGCTGCCGGTTTGCGTGAGATCGCGCACGGCCGCCATCGATGGCCGGATGCCGAGATCGAAAAAGAGCCGTTTGCATGCATGCAGTGACAGATCCTGGCGGCGCACGCCCTGCGCACGCATCGATTCAAGCTCATTGCGAATGGCTTGCCGCTCCTGATCCAGATTCATGTTTACCTCGATGTGGCTCGAATTGGATGGATCATAACAATTTACGTAGTGTTTGCTACCGATTTATCGGCGGCGAACGGATTGGCGTATACAGACGGAGTTTTGCAGGCAAATCGCGATAGTAAACACGTCCGTACCGTTTTCTATCGTGAAACAAAACGAAGAATAGCCAATAAGCCATTGTATTAGAAGCGCTTTGTCAGATTCTCCCGGGATCGCGCACTGTTTCACGATTGATCACCGGTGGCTGTGGGTTGTAAGACCCGTGTTTCACGGGACTCGCGGGGTCCAAGGCTTGAGAGTAATAAAAGTAAACACCTTTGAACCCTTGTTAAAAACGTTAACGCCTCGGCAAACCCTTGTCTGACGGGGCTTTCAGCCCGGCAAGGTGAAACTTTGCGGGAGACTTGGTGAGGGTCTGCGGGAAACTCGAGTGATGAGGTTCGGGGCACTCGGTGAGCGGGTCCGGGATGGAACGTGAGCGGGTTCAGGAAACGCCGTATACGTGGGGTTCGGGCAAAGGTGAGGTTTTGCGGGACCTCATGAGCGCGAAGCGCCCGACAGCCCTCAAAAGTACCCATTCGGTTTGGGGGCCACCAAGGTGAGGGTTTTCGGGACGCTCGCGAGCGTGGTTTTTGGGGGCTTTTTTAGGGTGGTTATCCCCTTAGGTGAGCGCTGGCGGGAGAGAACATGAAACGAAGGTGAGATTTTTCGGGGCCTGGTGGCCAATTTTGCTTTCTTTTTGAGCATCCAGACCGCTGAGGTGAGGTTTTACGGGAGCGAAGATGAATTGTCACGCGTCGACGACCCAAAAGACCACCTGGCTGGAATCGCTCGCGATTGGAAAGGTGAGGGGATTCGGGGCGCCGGCTGATGAGGCGGATCCGCGCGCTGGTTTAGCCGGCGATTTCGCCGAAGGTGAGGCTTTTCGGGACACTCTGGCTTTGGTTCTGAGCGTTAAGGTGAGGAAATTCGGGACCGAAATGGAGGCTGCGGGCCGGAGATGCCCGGCTGATGGCAATTGGCGGGAGTAGGGATACCTGGTCTCTGATCGCAAAGGTGATGCTTTTCGGGAGGTCAGGAGAAGGCGATGAAGAGTGCTGCGGTGCGAAAAAGCCGGCTTAAGGTGAGATTTTACGGGGACACCCAGGTGCGAACATTCGGTGAAATTGGCGCAAGCTATTGAAATTATGGAAATTTTTCCTTTCCGACAGCAAAGGTGAGGGTTTTCAGGAGTTCTCAGGACAGGGACGTTTGGACCTCCAGCAGCCTCAAAGGTGAGGCTTTTCAGGAGATCACATTTGGGAAATGCGGTACTGGCGCGACACAAACGCGAGTCGTGTTGTCCCGTTCGGCGGTGCTGCGGTGAGAGTTTTCGGGAGCACCGGAGTGGTGAGGATTTGCCTACGGCTCGTCTCCCGTTCTACGGCAGTTCGGTCGAAGCTCGAAGTCGCAAACGATGGTTAACGGGGGCAGGTTTCTCGGCGGTGCCGGTCGAGTCGTCAGTAGAGGCGCCGCGCAGTCGAACGTTGCTCGCCCGCATCGCGCCGCGGGTCCGATATCGTGCGTGAATTCCAATTATTGATGCGGAGTTTGCGTCGCCCGGCAGCACGCGAGAATCGAGGAAACCGTCGCGAGGCCGCAAGACGAAGTCCCACCGGCTCCACACACTGTCCGTATACACGACGTCCCGAAAAATCCGCGAAAATTTTTGAGGTGAGAAGATTCGGGATCAGGTGCTCCCCGTTCCGGTACGCAGCGAAACGGGCCGGATTCGCAAACGCCGCGACCGGCAAGGAGAGCCCGATCCTCGTGGCGCGCGGGCGAGGTGAGGGTTTTCGGGACTTGCTCGAGGTGAGGTGCGCTTCGTAAACTCGCTTCACCGGCAATGGTGAGATGGGCGCTATAGACGCGTATCACCACAGCCGGTATGCTCTCGCGAAATCCCCTCCCTCACCTCGACGCATGGCCACGAAGCGCGCGAAAAAGACCGATGTTGTCAGCCCGAGCTCGGCTGAGCTGCGCAAAGCCGTCGAGGCAATTGCGATCCAGCCCAAGAGCGGCAAGATCACGTTGCTCACCCGCAAGCTCTTTAACGTTCTGCTCGCGGTGGCCCAGCAAGCGGATGAATCGGGCGACACCTATCGGGCGCTGCTGTCCGACATCGTCGCTAATTCCGCGTTCGATTCCAATGACACCGCGCTCGTCAAGGAGCACCTGCGGCGCATGGTGTCAGTGCAGGTCGAGTGGAGCACCGGCACCTCGAGTCAAAAGCCCGGCCGCAAATGGGGTATTTCGACGCTGATCGCGGACGCGGAAATTCTCGAAGATCCGACCACGCGTCGCGTCTGGGTCGAGTTTTCGTTTGCGCCGAAGATCAAGAAGAAGCTGCTCGATCCGGTTCAGTATGCACGGCTGAGTCTGCAGTTCCAAAGCCAGCTGCGCAGCAGCGCGGGCCTCGCGCTCTACGAGATCTGCGTGCGCTACCTGACCAACCCGAGCCATCTGACGATGCGCGAGACCTGGGAATGGTGGCGGCCGATTCTGTCGGGCACGCCCGATACCGAAGCCGGCGACGAGGCGAAGCGCGAGTACAAGTATTTCAAGCGCGACTACCTGCGCCCGGCCATCGCCGAGGTCAACGCGGTCACGAACATTTTCGTCGAACTGATCGAGCATCGCGAGGGTCGGCGCGTCGCCGAAATCCAGTTCCGCGTGACCGAGCGCAAGCAGCCGATGCTCGCGCTCGACGAACATCCGAACGTGTTCGACAGCACGCTGGTCGACCGGATGGTGAAGATCGGCATTCCGCTGAAGGAAGCGCAGACGCTTTACGCGGATAGCGAAGAGAACCGGATCCGCGCCGCGTTGCAGATGACCGAGCAGCGGATGCGCAGCACGTCGCTGCCGCCGGTGCGTAGCGCGCCGGCGCTGTTCAAGGATGCGTTGAAGAAGGGCTATGCGCCGCCGGTCGAGGCGCTGCCGGCAGGTGGCGGCACCAGCAAGGCCCTGGCATCGCCGGCCGACGATCTGAAGGCGCGTCTGCTCGGCGAATACTCGGCTTACCGTCGCAAGCAGGCCTACGAGTTGTACAACGAACAGGGGGAGTCGGAGCGCGATATCGCGCGGCAATCGTTCGAGGAAGAAGAGTTGCCGGGGCTCGGCACGCACATGCGCGACGACTGGCGGCGTCGCGGGCTCGATTCGAAGATCGTGGAAACGGCGTTCTTCGACTGGCTCGCGCGCAGGACCTGGGGCGAACCCACCGACGGCGATCTGCTCGCCTTCACCCTTAACCAGTCGCGCGCGGCCTGATGGGTCGATAACGGCGTTTGAAAGACAAGGGGCGGTGCACGCGCACCGCCCCTCATGTCTTACTTCAGCATCTTCTCAATCTGCCGCAGGATATCGTCACGCTTTTCACGCGTGAGGCCTTTCAGGCGCAACTCGAGTCGGTCGTCCCCATATGACTTCAGATCGCCGACCGACACACCACCAAGCTTGATTTCCAGACGTTGCGCATAGCGCTGCCGGCCCGCCGGTTTGGTGCTTTCCGGCGCGGTCGCCCGCCCTTTGACGATGTCGGCGACCTGGCGTGTGCTCAGATCGTCGGAAAGGATCCGGTTGATCAGTCGCAGCGTCGCGTCCGCGCCGCGAGCCGTGTGATAGCGGCCGACCTGGTATGCCATGTTCGAGCCGAAGCGGTCAGGGCGCGCGACCATCTCCTGCATCACGGTTTCCGGCAGCTTGGCGATGGACAGCGCGACTGCGACCGTCGATTCGTCGAGCCCGAGATGTTCGGCCAGTTCCTTCTGGCTCTGGAAATGCCGCTCGTCGAGAAAGCGTCGCCACACGATCGCGTTGTCGAAAACGGTCTGCGAGTCGCGCTGCACGTTGAGGTCGTAGCCGAGCTTGTAGCTTTGGATGCCGATTGGCAGATCGATGACGATCGCTTTTACCGACTCCTTGTTCGCTTCTTTCAGCGCGCGCACGCGTCGGCCGCCGTCACTGACGAAGTAGGTGCCAGGGTTGTCGTAGTCGGGAATGACGTGAATCGCCTGCTGCTGCCCCTGCTTCGCCAGATTGACGGCAAGCTCCGCAATCGACGACTTCACATAGAAGTACCGTGGATTGAACGGGCTTGGCTTGATGGTCTTGAGCGCCAGTTCGATGATCTGGCCGGGACGATAGCCGTGCTCGAGCCGCCATGCGCGGTAGGCCGCCGATTCGTTGTCCGGATCAGGGATCTCGGCGTCCTGCAGACGCGACGGCACGACGGCCGGAATCGGACGCCCGGCGATCGCGGAGTTTTTCGCGTCATTTTTAACCAGGCCGTCGATCGCATTCAGACGGTCGAGTGCGGTGCGCTTTTCACTGCTAGTCGTGTCAGGACGTGCTTGAAAGCCTTTGGCGAATTGGGACGGTTTCATTCAGGGTCCTTTATGCGCATAAATTCACGGGAGCAAGGCGGCGATCTCGTTGGCGCACGCCCGTACTTCGAGCGCGGCGAGCTTCGCGCCGCGGTCGTTCATCTGAAGCACCGTTTGCCCCAACGCCATTGCCTGCTTGTAGGCTTCGCGCGTGGGAATCTGGGTCTTGAGGAGAGGGAAGCCGAGTTCTTCGAGCGCGCGCTTCAGCTCGCGCGTCAGCATCCGTTTTTCTTCTGTCTTGTTGAGCAGGAACACGGCACGCAGGTCTTCGTTCATGACCTGCGCCTGCTGAACGAGCTTGACGAGGCCGATACTCGACCAGTAATCGGCGGGGGACGACGAAGTTGGGATCACCGCGACGCTCGCTGCAAGCAGGACGACGCCGGAGACTTTTTCGGTGATGGAGGGCGGGCAGTCGACGACGATGATGTCGTAGTCCGCCACGAACTTCTTGATCTCGCGATGGATCTGGCTGCCTGCTTCGGACAGGTTGACGACGGCGAATGGGATACCAATGTCGCCGTCGGAGGCAGCGCTGGCCCAGTGAATCAGAGTGTTTTGGCCATCCGCGTCGACGACGAGAACGCGTTTGCCTTTCTCGTGAAATGCAGCGCCGAGATGCATCGCGATGGTGCTCTTCCCGACCCCGCCCTTCTGCTGTGTTACCGCGATGATTTCTGCCGCCAAATTTCACCTCCTCTTTTTAGACGCAAATGGATTTTACCTGGTTGAATTGCTATTTCAAATGATTTAAGTAAGGGAAATTCGGAAATAGGCCATTCGGCAAAGGGTTTATGCGCATAAAGAGGCATCAGCAGTGTGCCCCGGGATCGTGTGGGGTGTCAGGGCAGGGATAGACTGAGGCTTAAGCGTTGCTGATCGCTATATCTCGGAGGGGACGGGACGAGAGGAATGAGTGCTCGCGGGCTGCGTACCCAGTCGTCGGCAACTAGTCGCGATTCGCGAGCTGATCTCGCGGAGCAAAGGAGTGCCCACATCTGAGCGACCCCATGCAGGCCAGACTTTATGCGCATAAAGTTCGCGCGGCAATTGGCCCGGTGGAGCATTCGCCATCGAGTCGTCCGAGGCGGCTCCTTCGCCGTCGCGGCAGCAAGCGGCAGACGTGGGGGCGGCGCTTCATCAGCGAGTGAATATAGGTTGTAGAGGGTATTGCGCCCGCGCAAGCGAATCGCAGGCTCGATGAGAACTGACGCTGCGAGCATTGAACGATACCGGCTCACCTCGGAAGCCAGCATCGGTTTATGCGCATAAACCGACCCACCCTACCGATCGTTCAAACAACGCGCATGGCGGGCAATCATTCCGCGCCACGCCTTCAAGTCACCCGCTAAAATTCCCGAACCCTTCTAACCGTCACAGCAACCTTCAACGGCGCAAGCCCTCAACCCAGCCATGATCACCATCTACCACAACCCGCGCTGCTCCAAATCGCGCGCTGCCTGCGAACTCGTCGCGAACACCTACAACCCCGCAAACGAACCGACGGAAATCGT
The DNA here is from genome assembly GCF_040948805.1 of Paraburkholderia sp. BR13439. Taxonomy (NCBI): domain Bacteria; kingdom Pseudomonadati; phylum Pseudomonadota; class Betaproteobacteria; order Burkholderiales; family Burkholderiaceae; genus Paraburkholderia; species Paraburkholderia sp. BR13439. The sequence goes on from NZ_JBFPKN010000004.1 coordinate 259,476, forward strand.
CGAATATCTGAAGAAGCCGCTGACCGTCGCGGAGCTCAAGAATCTCAATGCTCAACTTGGCTGTCCGGTCCGCGAAATGATCCGCGACACCGAGGCCGAATATAAAGAATTCAATCTCGCCGACCCGTCGCTGACGGACGCCCAGCTCTATGAAGCATTGGCGAAGCATCCGATTCTTTTGCAACGACCGATCGTCGTGAGAAACGGGCGTGGCGTCATCGGCCGCCCGCCCGAAAATGTCGCCGCGCTTTTCGATTGATCGCGCGACGGTCGAAGTCAAGCGATTTGCGCGATGCGACCTCGAACCGCTGCGCTAGGCTTTGCCCGACAGCGCGGCATCCTTGGTCACGATCTTCGTCGGGATCAGGCGCAGTTCGGTGAACGTGTCCGCAATGCGTTGTTGTTCCGCAAGCACGTTCGCGTCGACGGGCTTATAAATATGCGCGTAATGGCGCAAGCCTGATTCGATCACGCTAGCGTCGAGCCCTTGAATCGGCGCCAGTTGTGCGGCGGCCTCGCTGTAATGGCCGCGCACCCACTCCCCTTCCTTGCCGACTTCATCGATCACGATCGCAAGAACGTCGCCGTTATGTCGCGCGAAGGGTCGCGCGCTCAGAAAGAACTGGTGGTGACTGACGATACCTTCCGCATCGGCAAGCAGCCGCGCGTTCGTCTGCCTTTTGGCGGCTTCGAGAAACGGATCCCAGATAGCCCACGCATCGACCGCCCCGCGTTCGAAGGCCGCGCGTGCATCGGCAGGCGGCAAATACACGGGTTGGATCTCGCTGAACTTCACGCCGTTTTTTTGCAACGCGGCGACGAGAAACCAGTGCACATCCGAGCCCTTGTTCAGCGCAATCTTCTTTCCCTTCAGATCGGCCAAGCTTCTGATCGGCGCGTCCGGATGCACGAGGATGCCTTCGGCGTGCGGGGTCGGAATTTCATACGCGGTATAAACGAAATTGGCGCCCGCGGCTTGCGCGAACACGGGCGGCGCTTCGCCCACATAGCCGAAGTCGATCGCGCCGACGTTCAGCCCTTCCAGCAGTTGCGGCCCAGCCGGAAACTCGGTCCATTTGACAGTGATGCCGAGTGGCGCAAGGCGCTTTTCGAGCGTGCCGTGCGCCTTCAGCAATACCAGGGTGCTCGCGGCTTTCTGATATCCGATGCGAAGTTCTTTTGCATGTTCATCGGCGGCAAATGCGGTGGTGGAGAAGACCGGCAACGCGGCGGCGGCCAGCGTTGCGCCTACGCCGGCGAGAAACGTACGGCGCGTCAGCAGCGGATCACGGGACATGAGAATACTCGTCGAAAGAGAATTTAACGGACACCAAGACTGGTTCGATTGGCTCCGACGATAATTCGTCCGCCCGCCTGGACGAACCGATAAATTCGCATAAGCAAATCATTCGGCCCTAGCGAAGCATTGCGTAACGCCGAAGGCCCGACCCACCCCCTCCCGCTTCAATCGACCGGCATTACCGCGGCGTCGGTCAGCGACTCGCGCGGCAAGTCACTTCCGCCGAACGCGCCCGACGCGATGATTTGCATCTACGAATGCAGGTTCTGTGAGGTCTGCCCGCTGACGAGGCTGCGCAACGTGTGTCCGAATTGCGACGGCAGTTTCGCGCATCGCCCGATTCGCACTCGCGCGCAACTCGCGAAACATCCCGCGCGTGCCGATGCGCATACCGTCGGAATCGATGAAGCGTCGCATGCCCGCTTTTTCGAACGCTATTGCGACGCGCCGCCCGGTGAGCACTGAACCGTCAAGTGGCAAAGCGACAAATCACTCGTCGCCGCTCACCGCTCCGTCGGCGCTCGCGACTCCGCTCGCCACATGCGCGGCGACCCGCAGCAGGCGGATCTGTTTGCGATAGTTCCGGCACCCGCTGCAGGTCGGCAGATGCAGGCGGATCGCGAGCCATTCGCCAGTCGACAGCGAGCGGTCGAGCGCGTCGGATAGCAGCCGCGTGATGTCCTTACACTTCCCCATTCGCGTCCTCGCTGGATAGGCCCTTTTCGCTCAGGCACGTGCGCAGCCGCAGCCGCGCGCGATAGATCAGCACGCTGCAATGATTCGCGTTGATCTGCAGTTCGGCGCAGATCGCCGCGATGTCGAGGTCGAGAAACTCCCGCATCATGAACACGCGTCCGATGTGCTCGGGCAAATGCTCGAGGCACATTTCGAACAGCGTCCAGAACTGCTGCTGGCGTAGTGCGGTTTCGGGTGTCGGCCATGGACGCGGTTTGGTCTCGCGCGACCAGTGGCCGTTGTCCTTGAAAAGCTCGCGATCGAGTAACGCCTCGCCGTCGAGTTCGGCTTCGAGCGACGACAGATTGACCGTGCGCTGGCGCGCACGCAGGGTGTCGACGAGCTTGTGGCGCAAGATGCCGAATACCCAGGTCTTGTGCTCCGACTGCGCGGAAAAACGCGCTGCCTGAGTCCACGCGGCGGTCAGCGCTTCCTGCACGGCGTCCTCGGCGGCCGCGGCATCGCGCAATTGCAGACGGGCGAAGCGCACGAGGTCGCGCCGCAATTGCGCGAGATAGATGGGATCGTCGAGCGACGGGCCGCCTGGCTGCGTCACGGCGTGCTCCGTCGCTGTACGGTCGGCTGCGCGTGTTGCGCTGAAACGTCGGGATTCATGAGCGGATGGTCGTCCTCGCGCGATTTGCGGATGTGTGCGCCATTTTCCCCCACGTTCCTGCCCTAACGAATCGGTATTGAACATATATCCCTTGGCAATCGATGGCCCGAGGAGCTTGGTCGCGCGGCGCGGCGGCTTATGACACCGGAAATTAATTGTTGCAAGAAATGATATTTCGGCCTGCCCGCGAGAAGGCTTTTGAATCGCCGCATCGGTCAATCAACGCGTCGCGGCCCATCACCAGTTCCGTGCGCTGAGGCAATAACGATTATTTCAATTTATAAAAAAATGTCTTTTCGTCTTCGCTGTTTGTGGACGCGGATGCGCTCGCTATTCTTCACGCCATCGATCGGATGAGATCGCGCAACCATACGCAAAACGAGGACCGAACCATGAAACGCATTTTCTCCGCCCTGATCGCTTCGGCCGCACTGTTCGCAGCTGCTTCGGGCATCGCTCACGCCGACGCTCCGGCTTCGGCCTGCAACGGCCCGAAGTCGTACTGCAACGTATTTTTCGGCAACTGATCGGCACGTCGACATACGTAGCAAGCAAGCAAAAGAAAAGGGCGCCGGCAACGGCGCCCTTTTTGCATTCAGCGTTCAGCCCTAGCGGCTCGGTGCCTTCCCTCCCCCATCGAGTCCGGCGCCCGTTCGCCACACCTGTTTGCCTTGCTCCGACAGCTCACCGCAGCTATGCGTGGCGTCGGCTTCGACGCCGTCGACGGCCATCTTGCCGCCCGCCGGCTCCTGCGCGCGCTGCCGCGCTTTCTTGCGCGCGGCAACCGCTTCGTCGTGGGATTTTCCCGCGTAGTCGAGACTCATGATCCGGTCCTCCAGAAGGTCGATGGTGTCCATTTGCCTCAGATCGCCCTAGCCCGAAGGCATGCTTGATTGACAAGGTAAAAGTTCAACTTATCCACAAGGTTATTCAGCGATTCTGTGGATAACTTTTCGAGTGGCGAGGTTATCCACCGACAGGTGCCGCAAGAACCCTTCCCGATCCGCTATCGCCTAGCCAAATCCGCCAGTGCCCAGGCGTTTCACGCGGCTTTTGCCTATCATGAACAGTCCTACTCTTTGCGCGTCGAGCGCACTAACTGAGGAAGCGAACATGGCCTATCACATTGCAGTGGTCGTCGGCAGCCTGCGGCGGGATTCGTTCAATCGCCAATTGGCTCAGGCGGTGATTTATCTCGCTCCAGCCGATTTCACCTTCGAATACATCGATATCGGCTCTCTGCCGCTGTACTCGCAGGACTACGACGCCGACTATCCGGAAGCCGGCAAGAAGCTCAAGGAGCGCGTGCAAGCCGCGGACGGTCTGCTGTTCGTGACGCCTGAATACAACCGCTCGATGCCGGGCGTGCTGAAAAACGCGCTCGACTGGGGCTCGCGGCCGTGGGGCACGAATTCGTGGGGCAACAAGCCCGGCGCGGTGATCGGCACCTCGGTCGGCGCCACCGGTACGGCGCTCGCGCAACAGCATCTGCGCAACGTGCTCGCCTATCTCGACGTCGCGACGATGGGGCAGCCCGAAGTATTCATCAAGCACGATCCGTCGGTGATCAACGAAAAAGGCGAGATCGTCAACGACGGCACGCGCAAGTTCCTGCAATCGTTCATGGACCGCTACGTCACGTGGATCAAGCGGCATGGGGCGGTGGCGTAATCGAGACTTAGCGGCGCCGACCGCGCCCTGACCGTCCGCCGAAGCAACGAGGACACGGCGCGCGCCGCGCGAGGCGGCCGCGCCCATTTCGCCCGCTGCATCGCCTACACGTGGTGATGCCCGGTCACCCGCTCCCACCCATGACGCACCGCGAGCTTGAAGCGCTCCCACGTGCTCTCCGGCGACGTGGTTTCCCAATGGCGGCGAGCTTCGGGCTCGATCTCTTCCCACGGACGATCGCGAAAGCGCGCGTCGCGACCGATCTCCGCGCCGTAGCGATAGGCCGGCACGTAGTCTTCGTAGCGCGCGTTCGCGGCTGCGTACTGCTCGTCATAGTGCGTGCGGAAGTCTTCTTCGTACTCCAGATATTCGTTCGGCATCTGCGCGCCGGGACCGGTGCCCGGCTGTCCGCCTTCCGGGACGACGTCGGACGGCTGGGGCTGCATCAGCGCGCCCGAACCCGGCACGGAGCCGGCGGCGATGGCGCTGCGTCCCACATCGCCGGTGAGAGGATCGGCGATGGGTTCGTTGACCGGATCGCTCATCGGCCGTTCGCTGAGCGGCGGCGGCGCGAACGGCTCGGCGGCCGCGCCGATGTCCGGCGGCGGCATGGCGGTCAGCGGATCGGGGCGCGGAGTCGCAGGAGGAGGCATGGTGTCGGGCGCGGTCGTCCCTGTTGCCGAAGTGGCGCCCGTCGCGCCGGCGATTCCGGTCGATTCGCTGATGCCCGCCGCACCCGTTGCGCCGCTGCTTGAACTCACACCCGCCTCCGGTGTTGCCGTGGTGTCCCGCATGCCCGGCGTCGCGCCCGCCTCGGTCGTCACGCTCGAGGTACGCGGCGTACCCGGCATCACCGCGCCGATGCCCAACTCATCGAGCACCGAGTGGTCGCGGTTGGAGGCGACCGGGGTGTCCGCTTCGGGTAGGCGGTCGCCGATATCGGTCGCGCCGAGCCGCACGAGCGTGTTGCGCGCCAGTTCCGCATGCGACTGGCTCGCGGCATGAACGCACACGAGCACCGCCCCACGCCGCATCGCCTCGGCATAACGGGCGGTGTCCGACGGACGCGGCCCGGTCGAGAACAGGCTGGCGAGAAAGCGCTCGATATTCGCGAGCACGCCCGCGTTGGCGACTTCGCTGGTGGCCGAGCCAACCGATGGTTCGGCGTTCGCCTGCAACTCGATCTTCTCGCGCGCAAAACCGGTTTGCACGAGCGTGTCGCGGGCGGTTTCGGCCTGCACGTAAGTGTCGAATAAACCAATCACGAGATGTTGCATGGTTGTCTCCCGACATGTTCTGCTGGAACGGGCGGCGCCCGAGGCGCCGTCCCCTTGCCGTCTTCCGGCACGCAACGATCATGCCCCCGCACCGACGCGCGGCGGCGCTGCGTCCCGTGCGCGCCCGCGATGCCCCCTGCGCTACGCATCACGCGGGCTCGCGACGAAAAAGGCGCGGCGTGCGAGCGCCGCGCTTTTTACAAGGTCTGGTAAATGACGCCGGGACGACGCGGACGTCAGGTATCGGCCGGATCCGTGGCGGTATCGGCGCTCGTCTGCACGGCGTTGTGCTGGATCGTTTCGAGCAGCTGTTCGAGCAGTCGGATATCGAATGGTTTGGACAGCACGCGCACGTTCACGTGCCGCGCGCGGTCGAGCTCTTCCGCGTAGCCGGTGACGAGAATGACCGGCAGCGGCGGGTCGAATCCGAGCACCGCTTCGGCCAGATCGATGCCGTTCATCTTGCCCGGCATGTGAATGTCCGACAGCACCAGATCGAACGGCAGCGGCTCGCCGGTGTCCGCGCGCTTCGCGCGGGCGTCGTCGAGCACGCGCAGCGCCGTGTCGGCGTTGAACACGCAGCTCACCTGGTGGCCCATCATCTGCAACAGCGCCTCGGTGCCGGCGGCGACTTCTTCGTTGTCCTCGACGAGCAGCACGCGCAGACCGTGCGGCGCGTCGCTTGCGGGCGCGAGCGCTTCGGCGGGTCCGGTCGTCTGCGGCTCGGTCGACGCGCGCGGCAGATAGAGCCGCACCGCGGTCCCCGCGCCGATCGCACTGTCGATTGCCGCGAGCCCGCCCGAGCCCTCGCAGAACGCAAAGACCTGCGGCAACCCGAGCCCCGTGCCCATGCCTTTGGACTTGGTCGTGTAAAGCGGCTCGAACGCGTGCGCGAGCACGTCGGGCGCCATGCCGGCGCCGGTGTCCTCGAGCGACAGCTGCACGAACTCGCCGGTCAGCGGAAAGCCGTCCTCGTGGCGGAACACGAGGTTGCTCGCGCGCGCGGTGAAGCGCCCGCCGTTGGCCATCGCGTCGCGCGCATTGACGGCGACGTTGATCAGCGCGAGCTCGAGCTCGGCAACATCCACACGGACCGGCCAGGTGTCGACGCCGCTATCGATCACGAGCGACACCTTCGCGCCGAGCGACGCCCGCAGCAGCTCGCGGCACGACGGCAGCCAGCGTTGGAGCGACAGCGTCTCGGTGCGCAGCGGCTGCTTGCGCGCGACGCCGAGTAGCTGCCGCGTCAGCGACTGGCCGCTCTTCAACGCGCGCTCCATCGCCGACAGTTCGCGCTCCAGTCCGCCGACGCCGCGCCGTCGCACGATCTGCACGTTGGCCGACAGGATCATCAGCAGGTTGTTGAAGTCGTGCGCGACGCTGCCGACCAGCGTGCCGAGCGCTTCCATCTTGCGCGACTGGCGGTACGCGGATTCGATCGAGCGGCGCATCGATGCCTCGGCCTGCCAGCGCTGCCACGCTTCCTCTTCGGCGCCGAGGCGGCGCAGCGACAGCCAGATCACGCACCACAGGGCGATCGACGGCGTGAACATCGACAGGATCAGCACGCTCAGGTGTCTGTACCAGGCGGCCCAGATCGCCGACGTGCGATAGCCACACAGCACGTAGACCGGATACGAGCCGACGTGCCGGAATGCGACGATCAGGTTGCCGTCGGCGAAGCTCGAGTGCATCCGCACGACGCCGGAGCGCTGCCCGTGCGAAACCGCTTCGGCGAACGGCGAATCCGGTGCGAGCGCGGTCGGCTCGCGGGGGCCGCGCGGGTAATGCGCGAGGACCGCGCCGTCGGTGCGCACGAGACTCATGATGATCGGCGTGTCGTCGCTGTTGCCGAGCAACTCGCGATAGAACGCATCGAAATAGCTGGGCCGCAGCGCGATCGACACCGTTCCCGCGAACGAACCGTTGAGTTGCTGGCGCGCGACGCCCATGTTGAACACCTGCTCGCCGCTGACGTGCCCCGTCATCACTTTCGACACGCGTTCGATCACGCTGCCGCCGCGGATGCCGACGAAATCGTCGCGCTGGCCGACCGAAATTTCCGGCGCCGGATACAGGCGGCTGCTCGCCAGCAGCGCGCCCTGTTCGCCGTAGATCGACACCGAAGCCACCTGCGGATAGCCGCCGCCCATCGTGCGCAACTTGTCGTGAATCGTGTGTTCGCGCGCGCGGATGCCGTCGTCGTCGAGGCCCTCGGTCAGATCGACGATGCGCGAGTTCAGCGTCTCGTTCATGTCGAACACCTTCAATGCGTGTTCTTCGGCGACCCGCACCGTACGCAGCGCCAGCTCGGTCGCATCGGCCTCGCGCGAGCGCAGATCGCTGAATGCCATCGCCGCGACGTAGACGAACGGCAGCACGATCGCCGCGACCAGCAGCGCGATCAGTGTGATGCGACGTACCTGGAAGTTCTGTTCCGGTACGGCGGGAAACGACGCGTCGTCCTGCTCGCGGGGAGGACGACCCGAAAGGCGGCCCGCTCGCACGGAGTCGACCTGGTCTGATGTCATTGTCGTTGACGCGAAAAGTCGTTCGAATGTGGCAGCCCCGTATCGGGCCATTGCCGGCACCATGCCGCCTTCAGAACAAGCATAGACGGAGCGCGGAAAAACTTGCCGCAAAGCGTCGGGGACGCGCGTCCACCGTACCGGCCGTTCTTTAAGAGCGGCTTTAAAACAGTGAGGAATCGGGAAGCGCAAACGTACACAAAAGGATAAAGTTAAAAGATTGCCGGTCCTGACGATAGAACTATTTCTCAAATTAGCCTAGTCTGGAAACAGATCGTTACCGTCGGCGATTTCGGCGAGTTGCTTTTGCGCGGCTTTGCTTCGACAATCCTCGCCACGATAAAAGGCCGTTGCCACCTCTGTGCGCCGGATCGTCGAGGTCCGCCAAAACGCGTCCTGCTGCATTAGCACCCCTCTCGCCATAGGCAATTGCAATTCGACAGGCGCCACTGTACCTGGTCGCGCATCGGTCGGCATCACGTGAAGGCGTGCTGTCCTCCGCTGTCGGGACGAACAAAACGCAAACGACCAGGCGCGGAAAGCGCGCAAACGAACGAGCCGATTCCTTTATCCGCCCGCCTAAAAAACCGCCCGACCCGCCGTTGCCATGCTGCCCATTGTGATCGCCGATGATTCGCTGCTCGCCCGCAAGTTGCTCACGAAGGCACTGCCGCCCGACTGGGCTGTCGACGTGTCCTACGCGACGAACGGGCGCGAGGCGCTCGCGCTGTATCGCGACGGCAAGGCCTCGGTGATGTTCCTCGATCTGACGATGCCGGACATGACCGGCTACCAGGTTCTCGAAGCGTTGCAGCACGAGGACCTCAATACCTTCGTGATCGTCGTTTCCGCCGACGTGCAGCCGCTCGCCCAGGAGCGCGTGCGCGAGCTCGGCGCGATCGCGTTCATCGCCAAGCCGGTGACGCCGGAAGCGGTCCTGCCCATCCTCAAGGAGTACGGCTTGTATGTCTGAGCCCGCCTTCACCGAAGACCAGCGCGACGCGCTACAGGAAATCGCCAACCTTGCGATGGGCCGGGCCGCGACGCGGCTCGCGGGACTGCTCGATTCGTTTATCGAGCTGTCGGTGCCGCGCGTGAAGATGGTCGCGGTGAGCGATGCGGCGCGCACGCTGCGCGAGATGACCCACATCGACGACACGGTCAGCGCGGTGCGTCAGGGCTTTCGCTCGGACATCAAGGGCGAGGTGCTGGTGATCTGTCGCAGCGACAGCATCGCGCAGCTGTGTTCGCTGGTCAGCGACCCGTACGCGCGTTCGAGCTACGAGGCGATCGGCGAGCGCGAACTGATGCTCGACGTCGCGAACCTGCTGTCGGGCGCGTGCGTGTCGTCGATACTCGACCAGCTCGGCCGCACGCCGGTGTTTTCCGCGCCGGGCGTGCTCGGCGACACGCTGACGCTCGACGAAGTGTTCCAGCCCGGCGTGCTGCAATGGCAGGTGGCGCTGCTCGTCGAAGTGAACTTCGCGCTCGAACATCAGAGTTTTCGCGCGCATCTCGTGATGCTGATGGCCGAAGACTCGATCCGTCACATGAACGAAGCGCTCGATGCGCTGCTGTCCAGTCTATGAATGTCCCAGTGGAATCGTTGAGCGACCTCGTGGTCGAGCGGGTCGGTTTTGGCATCTTCGTGCTCGATCGCGAACTGAACGTGCTGATGTGGAATCGCTTCATGCAGGACCATAGCGGCCTGTCGGCGGAGCAGGTGGTCGGCCGCTCGATCTACCAGAACTTTCCGGAGCTGCCGCGCGTGTGGCTGTCGCGCAAGATCGAAAGCGTATTCCAGCTCGGCAGCTTCGCGTTCAGCTCGTGGGAGCAGCGCCCCTATCTGTTCAAGTTCGATCACGACCGGCCGATCACCGGTGGGGTCGACTTCATGCAGCAGGACTGCACGTTCATGCCGCTGATGCGCGGCCGCGAAGTGGTGGCCGTGTGCGTGACGATCTCCGACGTGACGCATGTGAGCATTGTGCAGCGCGAGCGCGAGGAGGCGGTTGCGAAGCTGCAGGAGTATGCGAATCGCGACGGGCTGACCGGCATCGCGAACCGGCGCTTTTTCGAAGCGCGGCTGCGCGACGAGTTCACGCGCTGGCAGCGCTACGGTGGCGACATGTCGATGCTGCTGTTCGATCTCGATCACTTCAAGCGGATCAACGACCAGTTCGGTCACGGCGTCGGCGATACGGTGCTGCGCGTGATGGCGCAGCGTGTCGCGGGTGTGGTGCGCGCGCAGGACACGTTCGGGCGCTTCGGCGGCGAGGAGTTCGCGCTGCTGCTGCCGTGCACGCCGCTCGACGACGCGATGCTGGTGGCGGAGAAGATCCGTCGCGTGATCGAGGAAACGCCGGTCGAGCTGATCGGCACCAGCGTGCCGGTCACCGCGAGCCTCGGCGGCGCGTCGGCGCGCGAGGGCGTACCCGCGTACGACGTGCTGATCAACGAGGCCGACGCGGCGCTCTACAGAGCAAAGCGCCAGGGCCGCAACTGCGCGGTCGCGTTCCGGCTCGCGGGGGCCTGATTCGCTAGCGAGGGCGGTGCGGTTCCAGCTCGCCGCGCCCGGCGGCCTTTCTTTGCGTCCTCATTGGCCGCCCAATCTGCGGTCACCGGCAAAGATTGCTATACTTTTCGCCGTTTCCGGCCGCCCAGCCGGATGTTTCGCGCGTGTCCGCGCGCGCGGGCACACTGCCTTGCGGGTCGGCATAAAAACCTCTTTGAACGCCTTTCAGCGGGCGCCTCCAGCGGAGATCGTCTTGGCTGTTTCCAATCTCGTCGTGGACGATACTGAAATCGACGCGGCTGCCGCCACGTCCGGCAGCTCGTTTTATCTCGCGATGCGCATCTTGCCGGCGGCCCAGCGCGATGCGATGTACCAGGTCTACGCGTTCTGCCGCGCCGTCGACGACATCGCTGACAGCAGCCTGCCGCGCGCCGAGCGCGCGGCCGGGCTCGAGCAATGGCGCGCGGACATCGACGCGTGCTATGCCGGCCAGCCGCGGGCGTCGCTGCGCGCGCTGACGCGGCACATTCACACGTTTCATCTGCAACGCGAGGATTTTCACGCGATGATCGACGGCATGGCGATGGACGCCGCCGCCGACATCTGCGCGCCCGACGACGCCACGCTCGACCTGTATTGCGACCGCGTCGCGAGCGCGGCCGGCCGTCTGTCGGTGAGGATATTCGGGATGCGTGAGGAGCCGGGCCGGCTGCTCGCGCACCATCTGGGCCGCGCGCTGCAGCTCACCAACATCCTGCGCGATATCGACGAAGACGCCGACATCAACCGCTGCTATCTGCCGCGCGAGCTGCTCGCGCGCGAAGGCATCGCGGCCACGAACCCGCGGCAGATCGCCGACGACCCGACGCTGCCGCTCGTTTGCGCGACGCTCGCCGAGCGCGCGAAGCAGCACTTCGCCGAATCCGATGCGATCATGGATCGCGAGCCGCGCGCTCAAGTGCGTGCGCCGCGCATCATGTCGGGCGTCTATCGCGTGCTGCTCGAGCGTACGCTGGAGCGCGGCTTCGACGTTCCGCGCACGAAGGTCAGCAAGCCGAAGCTTCGCCTGCTGTGGATCGTCGCGCGTTACGCGCTTTTCTGAGCTGATGCCGAAGCTCGTCCACGTGGTCGGCGCGGGCGTGGCCGGGCTCGCCGCCGCTGTGCAGTTGCAGCGGCGCGGCGCGCGGGTCGTGCTGCACGAAGCGCAGGATTACGCGGGCGGCCGCTGCCGTTCGTACTACGACGCGAGGCTCGGTGCGACGCTCGACAGTGGCAATCACATCGTGCTGTCGGCCAATGCCGCGACGCTGAATTACGTGCGTGCGATCGGCGCCGCCGACGAACTGGTCGGCCCCGCGCAGCCCGAGTATCCGTTCGTCGATCTGGCCACGCGTTCGCGCTGGAGCGTGCGTCTGTCGCCGGGGCGTTTGCCGTGGTGGATTTTCGATGCGCATGCGCGCGTGCCGAACACGGTACCGACCGATTACCTGTCGCTCGTGCCGCTGCTGTTCGCGAAGCCCGGCCGCAGCGTCGCGCAGACGATGCGCTGTGACGGTCCGCTATGGGACCGGCTGCTGCGGCCGCTGCTGCATGTGCTGCTGAATCTGGAGCCGCGCGACGGTTCGGCCGAACTGACCGGCGCGCTCGTGCGCGAAACGCTGTTCGCGGGCGGGCTCGCGTGCCGGCCGCTCGTTGCGCGTAATGGTCTTGGCAGTGCGTTCGTCGATCCGGCGCTGCGGCTCCTGCAGCACGGCGGCGCGACGATCCGGCTCGGTTCGCGTCTGCGCGACATCGCGCTCGCGGCCGACCCGGCGCGTGTGCAGGCGCTGCATTTCGCCGATGAGAGCATCGCGCTCGGCGCGAACGAGGCGGTGATTCTGGCGCTGCCGCCCGAAGCCGCAGCGGCGCTGGTGCCGGGGCTGCGTGCGCCGACGCGTTTCGCGGCCGCGCTGAGCGTGCATTTCGCGGTCGAGCCGCCGGTCGGTCTGCCGCAGATCAGCGCGCTGCTGAACGGAACGGCCGAATGGCTGTTTGCGTTCGACGACCGCCTGTCGGTGACGCTCCACGGTGACGAGCGGCTCTTCGACATGCCGCACGACGCGCTCGCGGCGACCGTCTGGGCCGAGGTCGCACCGGCGGTGAAACTGCCGCTCGCGCCGCTACCGCGCTGGCAGGTCGTGATCGAACCGCGCGCGATGTTTGCCGCGCTGCCCGAGCAGGAGACGTTGCGACCGGGCACACGCACTCGCTGGAACAATTTGCTGCTCGCAGGCGACTGGACGTCCACCGGCCTGCCCGCGATGCTCGAAGGGGCCATCCGCTCCGGCCAGAAGGCCGCGGATACGCTGCTGAATCAACAGATGGAACGCCGATGAACGACTTATCTCAAACCCAGCCGCTCGACGCGGTGCTGCCCGAAGCCGCCGATGCGGCGCCGAACCTGGCCGAAGCTGCCGTGGTTGCCAACGCGCCCGCCGTGGCGGACGCATTGGCAACCGCAACGCCGTCGGCCATGCAAACTGCCGGCGCGAGCCCGCTCGACGCGTCGATCACGCGCGCGACCGATGCGATCCTGGCCGCGCAGCAGTCGGACGGCCATTGGATCTACGAACTCGAAGCCGACGCGACGATTCCGGCCGAATACGTGCTGCTGGTTCACTATCTCGGCGAGACGCCGAACCTCGAACTCGAACAGAAGATCGCGCGCTATCTGCGCCGCATCCAGTTGCCGAATGGCGGCTGGCCGCTCTTCACCGATGGCGCGCTCGACATCAGCGCGAGTGTGAAGGCGTACTTCGCGCTGAAGATGATCGGCGACCCGGTCGACGCCGAGCACATGGTGCGCGCGCGCGACGCGATCCTTGCGCACGGCGGCGCGGAACACGCGAACGTGTTCACGCGAATTCTGCTCGCCCTCTTCGGCGTGGTGTCGTGGCGCGCGGTGCCGATGATGCCGGTCGAGATCATGCTGCTGCCGATGTGGTTCCCGTTCCATCTGTCGAAGGTGTCGTACTGGGCGCGCACGGTGATCGTGCCGCTGCTCGTGCTGAATGCGAAGCGGCCGCTCGCGCGCAACCCGCGCAAGGTGCGCATCGACGAGCTGTTCCGCGGCGCGCCGGTGAACACCGGCATGAACGAGCGCGCACCGCATCAGCACGCGGGCTGGTTCGGCTTTTTCCGCTGTGTCGATACGGTGCTGCGCGCGGTCGATGGCCTGTTGCCGAAGGCGAGCCGCGAACGCGCGATCCGCGCGGCGGTCGCGTTCGTCGACGAACGGCTGAACGGCGAAGACGGCCTCGGCGCGATTTTCCCGGCGATGGCCAACTCGGTGATGATGTACGACGTGCTCGGCTATCCGGCCGATCATCCGAACCGCGCGATCGCTCGCAAGTCGCTCGACAAGCTGCTCGTCGTCAAGGACGACGAAGCGTATTGCCAGCCGTGTCTGTCGCCGGTGTGGGATACGTCGCTCGCCGCGCACGCTTTGCTTGAAACCCGCGAAGCGCGTGCCGAACAGGCGGCCGAACGCGGGCTCGGGTGGCTGCGTCCGCTGCAGATTCTCGATGTGCGCGGCGACTGGATTTCGCGCCGCCCGAACGTGCGGCCGGGCGGCTGGGCGTTCCAGTACAACAACGCGCATTACCCGGACGTCGACGATACCGCGGTGGTCGTGATGGCGATGCATCGTTCGGCTGCGCTCACGAAGTCCGATGTCGATCGCGAAGCGATTGTCCGCGCGCGCGAATGGGTAGTCGGCATGCAAAGCAGCGAAGGCGGTTGGGGTGCATTCGAGCCGGAAAACACCCAGTACTACCTGAACAACATCCCGTTCTCGGATCACGCCGCGCTGCTCGATCCGCCGACCGCGGACGTGTCGGGCCGCTGTCTGTCGATGTTCGCGCAGATCGGAGAGTTGCCGCAAAACAGCGAGCCGGCGCAGCGCGCGTTCGACTACATGCTGCAGGAGCAGGAGTCGGACGGCAGCTGGTATGGCCGCTGGGGTCTGAACTACATCTACGGCACATGGACCGCGCTGTGCTCGCTGAACGCGGCCGGCATGGCGCACGACGACCCGCGCATGCGGCGCGCGGTGCAATGGCTCGTGTCGATTCAGAACGAGGACGGCGGTTGGGGCGAGGGCGGCGAGAGCTACAAGCTCGACTACCGCGGCTACGAGCGCGCGCCGAGCACCGCTTCGCAGACCGCCTGGGCGCTGCTCGGGCTGATGGCGGCGGGCGAGGTCGATCACGACGCGGTGGCGCGTGGGATCGACTATCTGCAGCGTGAGCAGCGCGAGCATGGGCTGTGGGACGAAACGCGCTTTACCGCGACGGGCTTCCCGCGCGTGTTTTATCTGCGCTACCACGGCTATCGCAAATTCTTCCCGCTGTGGGCGCTCGCGCGCTTCCGTCATCTGAAGCGCAATGGGCTCACGCGCGTCACGGTCGGGATGTGACGGATGTCCGTGTCGATGACGCCGTCCGTCGGGACGGGCGATAGCCGTTTGCCGGTGATCGTCGTGACGGGCATGGCGTTCGAGGCGCGCATCGCACGCGGCGACGGCAGCGAGCGCGTCGAGGTCGTGTACGCGGCGCGCGCCGATCTGCTCGAGCGCGCGCTGAGCGCGGCGGTCGCTCGCGGCGCGGCGGGGATCGTCAGTTTCGGCACGGCGGGCGGACTCGCGCCGGATCTGGAACCGGGGACGCTGATCGTCGCGGATGCGGTGCATGGACCGTTTGGACGCATCGACACGGATCGGCAGTGGTCGGAGCGGATTGCCGCCGCGGTAACTGACGTCAGGACGGCCGAAGGGCTCGCGGGACGTGTGCGCCGTGGCGCGACGGCGGCGTTCGCTTCGCCGCTGATCACCGCGGAAGACAAACGCGCGCTGCACGAATCGACCGGCGCGCTTGCGGTGGACATGGAATCGCACATCGCGGGGGCGACCGCTGCCGCGCACGGTCTGCCGTTCGCCGTGTGTCGAGCGGTCGTCGATCCGGCCTGGCGCTCGCTGCCGCCGGCCGCGACGGCGGGTTTGCGCGACGACGGCACCACCGCGATCGGGCCGATTCTGCGCGAATTGCTGCGGCAGCCATCGCAACTGGGTGCGCTGCTGCGACTCGCCGGCGATGCGCGCGCCGCGCGGACTACGCTGGTCCAGACGCGGGAGGCGTTGGGGAAGGGCGGCGTGCTGCGGATCACGGGTGTCGCCGGTTGAGCGACGGCGATGGCAGCAAGTCGCTAGCGTGTTCGTGACCCGCCCTTGGAGCGGCGACTCGGGTCTTCGCCTAAGTCCTTTAGGCGGTTGCGCAGCCGCTGGTTGTCTGCGTAAAGCCCGGCGAGTATGAACAGCAGCAGCGCAAACCACTGGCCGCTGTAGTGAATCAGCGCCCATGCGATCGCCGCACAGGCGATAGCGGCGAGCAAAAGCGCCGCTTTATCGACGATCCAATTCATAACAGTTCAGTTCGGTGGAGTGCCAGGGAGGCGTACTCCCGTTAAAAAAACGAGAAGATTCTAGCCGATGAATGCACGCTTTTTATTTTGAGATTGCATCCTCAGCAATAAAAATGGCGAACCTAATTGTAAATTCTGGTCAAATTCTATATTAATAATCGACTTGCCCATCGACTGACGGTAAATATCAGGCTCCCCCATATTTAGAGTCTGATTAAAATGGCATGGAACAAAGCCGACGCCGTACGATACCTGCAAGATAACGCCAGGCCATCGAGCCAGAGCCGATGTGCGGAGTACACGAGGCGCGCGATTGAAGCGGGAGGACTGCGGATTGCGCACAAGGCGCACGCGAAAGATTACGGCTCGTCGCTCATCAGAGCGGGGTTTCGCGGGGTACACGGTAGTCCGCAGCGCGCGGACGTGGTAGTTATACAGCCAATTACGGGTCATCCATTTGGCCACATGGCGATGTTTGACGGTCAGATGTGGATATCGGACTTTCGACAACTGCATGGCTTTTATCCGGGGCAGGCGTATCGAACCATCAAACCTGCATACAAAATATTCCGGCACGACTGACGATGATTAAATTTATTTTGGGCGTTTTTGCCTCACTGGCTGTTGCGTGGGCGCTCGAGCCGGGTGTAGCCACCGCAGCGACTCCGGATGCACCAGAAACCGCTGTGAAGGCGTTTTACACCTGGTATTTGCAGCAGGAGGGCAGCGTTTATCAATTGACGGATAGCCACATTTACAACTATGTGGCGAAACCAACCGTCGATAATCTGCGGGACGACTATCGCCATAAGCGCTTGCCGGGCGGTGCGGACTATTTCACGCGAGTGCAAGACATCGATCCACAAATATGGCTCAAAACGATGACTTTGCATCCCGCGATCGCGCTCGGCGGAAAGGTTGTAATCCCGGTGACCTTCGGGTTAGGGGAAAAACAGAATCTGGTGGTATTCGTCGCAAAGGAAAACGGACACTGGCGGATAACCAAGGTAGAGGACACAACCGGCTACCAAGGATTCCACCAGTATGACCCGATGGATTAGGAAATACCCTCTCAACCTACACGCCCGCTGTCGAGCGGGCGTTTCAGTCTGTCCCGCCAGCGCGAGTCCGTTAAGCGGTTGCGCAGCCGCGGGTGCCGGAACAGGGGTCGACTGCCGCTCGGACGAATCCAAGACTATCAGCACAATTAATTATGCAATCTTTGGAATACTAGGGAAAACCCTTATATTTGATACAATGCTAGTGTTAACCCTAGGTTCTGGCGCATGACGTGCCCGCCCGGGAGCCTCGAACACGGAGTACCAAATGAATTTCCACACAAGAAAATGGGTCAAGCCGGAAGACCTGAATCCCAACGGGACGTTGTTCGGCGGCAGCCTGCTGCGCTGGATCGACGAAGAAGCCGCGATCTACGCGATCTCTCAGTTGGACAACCAGCGGGTCGTGACCAAGTTCATGTCAGAGATCAACTTCGTCAGCTCGGCGCGCCAGGGCGACATCATCGAACTGGGCATGACCGCGACGCATTTCGGCCGCACGTCGATCACGCTGCGCTGCGAAGTGCGCAACAAGATCACGCGCAAGAGCATTCTGACGGTCGAGAAAATGGTGTTCGTCAATCTCGATGAAAACGGCGATCCGGCGCCGCACGGGCGCACGCGTATCCGTTATGCGGACGAGCAGTTCGCTCACTATCGTGCGAACTCCAAGCCGGTGCCGCAACCGGCACCAGTCGCTGCGGTGGAGGAAGATCGGGGCGCGGCGCGCAGCGAGGTCGAGAGCCTGCACTGAGCGGGCTGTAGTAAAGCCCGCGGGTTTGGTCGGGCGATGGTTGACTGTACTTCCACGCGGGGCGCCTATCTACGGCGCCCCGTTGTGCTTTGGAGCGCTATTGCGGGGACGACGCCGGCACAGCAGGCGCAGCCGGCATTGCACCCGCGCCACTGTCCCCCGGAACGGCGTGGTTCGGCAGATCCCCGCCAGGCGCTTTGGTCGCGCCGCCAGAAGCCCCATTGGGGGCCGGTGCGGACTCACCCGGATCGTTGTAATTCGGCAGCGCGCCGGGCGCGCCCTTGGCCGCGCCACCGGCTCCCGAAGCCCCATTCGGCGTTTCGCCCACATCGCCCGGATCGGAGTAATTTGGCACGCCGCCCACCGGCGCGCCTGCCGCGGGGGCAGCAGCGGGGCCGGTATCGCTGTGATCGTCGTACTCCGGCAGCGGCGCGGGGTTATTGCTCGTGCCGCGCAGACGCGCAAGGCGCTGCTGCACATAGGCATCACGCACGAACGAGTATTTGTCGAGCGCAGCCTGCTCAAGAAGGCTGGTCGCGCCGAGCAGATCCGACCGCGTGCTGACGAACTGCAGCACGTACAGCGGATTGCGGGTCGCCGGTTCGACATAGTTCAGCGGATTGAACTTCACATCGACGACGAGCCCCATGCTGTCGCGCACCGTGCTTGGCCCGAACAGCGGCAGCACCAGATACGGACCTGACGGAATGCCCCAATGCCCGAGCGTCAGACCGAAGTCCTGATGATGCTTGGGCAGGCCGGCCGGCGTCGCCCAGTCGAGCAGGCCGCCGATCCCAAACACCGAGTTGAACGCGAAGCGCATGATGTCTTCGGTCGCGTCGGTGATCTTCAGTTGCAGCAGCGCGTTCGCTGCGTTGGTGAGATCGCCGAGGTTCGAGAAGAAATTGCTGACGGCGGTGCGCAGCGGCTGCGGGGTCACCTTCTGATAGCCCTTCGCGACCGGCACGGCGATATAGCGATCGACTCCGTCGTTGAAAGTGAAGATCGCGCGGTTCACTGGCTCGAACGGATCGCCCGGCTTGCGGTCCGGGGCGGTCGCGCAGCCCGAAATGAGACCCGCGGCGGTGAGCGCCAGCGCGGCGTTACGCAGCTTCATGCTTATATTCCTTTTTGCTTCCCGCGACGTTGACGCGGCTTGCCCATCAGCACCGGCTGGAAAACCACCGCGCCGATCAGCGTGCAGAACAACGAAAGCGCGAGCAGCCTCCCCATGCTGGACGTGCCCGGATGGTGCGACAGCCACAGGCTACCAAACGCGGTGGCCGTTGTGGCGGCGCTGAACAGCACCGCATGCGTGAGGCTCGACTGCAACAGGCCGGTCTGGCCGTGGCGCCACGCCATCACGAAGTAGATCTTGAACGCGACACCGACGCCGAGCATCAGCGGCAGCGCGATGATGTTCGCGAAGTTCAGCGGCATCCCGAACACCACGCACAGCTCGAGCGTGACCAACGCGGAGACCAGCAGCGGCACCAGCGTGCGCAGCACGTCGCCGACCCGGCGCAGCGCGATCCACAGCAGCACCGCGATCGACAGCAGCGCATAGACGGCCGCCTGCAAGAACGCCTTGATGATCGTGTTGGCCGAATGGATGATCGAGATCGGTCCGCCGATCGCGCCCGGCTCGGCCTGCTTCACCGCGCGCGCGAAGCGCGCGAGCATCTGGTCGTCGTTCGGATCGACGCCTGGTGGCACCTTCGGTGCGATATCGACGAGCGCGTGGCCGCCCTTGCCGATCCACATCGCGGTGATGCCTGGCGGCAGCGTCTCCTGAGTGATTTCAGTCGGCTGCAGAAGGTTCTCCAGCTGCTTCAATGCGATGCGCAGCGTGTCGGACATCGCGACTTCGGCGCGCTCGCGCGTGGCGGCGTCGGCGGCCGCGAGCTTTTGCAAGGTCGCCGATAGATGCTGCGCCTCCGCCGCGCCCGCTCCCGGGTGGTCCTCAGCGGCGAGCGACAACTGATTCGCCGCGCGCTTCAAGGCGGCAACGCGCACCGCGTCGGTGGCCTGCGGCGCGGGCTGCTGTTGCAGCGCCGGCAGCAACTGCTGCGCTGCGCTCGCAATCAGCATCATCTTCTGCTGCTGCTCGGCCGGCACGAAGGTGCTCAGCGTGTTGACGCGGCCCACTTCCGGCAGCTTGCGCAGTCGCTCGGCCATCGCATCGGCGTCGGCAAGCGACGGCGCCAGCGCCTGCACGTTGTTGACCGCGGCTTCGGGCGAATCCTTCAGCGACAGCAACGTCGCCATCGACTCCGTATGCGGGTCCTTCAGATGCAGCGGATTGAAGTCGAAACGCAGGTGCGCGAGCAGCGGCGCCGCGCCGATCACGACGATCAGCGTGCCGATCAGCACGGGCTTGCGATTGCGATCGAGGAAGTCGTCGACGGGTTCTAGCTGCTTGAAACCCGGCGAGGCGACTTCACCCGGCGGATTGAAGAGCTTCAGCAGCGCCGGCAGCAGCGTCATGTTGGTGAAGTACGCGACGAACATGCCGACGCCCGCAATCTGCCCAAGCTCCGACACGCCGCGATACGCGGTCGGCAGGAACGAGAAGAAGCTCAGCGCGACTGCCACGGCCGCGAGCGTGAGCGGCACGCCGATGCTGTGCGCGGTGTGCATCAGCGCGGCCGATAGCCGGTCGTCGCGGTTGCGCTCCTCGCGATACTTGACGCCGAACTGCACGCCGAAATCGACGCCGAGCCCGACGAACAGCACCATGAACGCGACCGAAATCATGTTCAGTGCGCCGACCATCAACAGGCCGAGCGCGGCCGTGATCGCGAGGCCGACGAACAGCGTGATGAACACGGCCGCGATCATGCGGCCCGAGCGCAGCGCGAGCCACAGAATGATCAGCACGACGATGAAAGTGCCGATGCCGTTCAGCACGGCGCCGTCCTGCACCGACGCGAACTCCTCGTCGGCGAGCGGCTGTTCGCCGGTCAGGCGGATCGTCGCGCCGTAGCGCTCCTGCAGATGCAGCGACACCGCGGTCGCGCGAATTGCTCTCGATGCGCTTGCGCCCGGCTCCAGCGCATCGTAGTTGACGACCGGCTGCACGACCACGAACGAACGCGCCGGATCGGTGGCGGCGCTCCTATCGACGAGCGCGCGCCATGAGAACGCGGCGGGCTGGCCGGCCAGCACGCAATCGAGCGTGTTCGCGCTTTGCGCAAGCAGCCGGCTCATATCGGAGAGTTTGACCTGGCCGAGTTGCAGCGGCAGCAGCAAGCTCGTGGTCAGCGTGCCGGCGAGACCGGTCAGGCTCGGATCATGCGCAAGCTGATTGACGAGCGGGCGCGACTGCACGAGTTGCGAGGTGGTGGACATCACCTCGTCGGTGGACGGAAACAGCAGGCCGTTGTGTTCGAAGAACGGGCCCCCGGAAGGCTGCGAGACCGACGTGAACTCTTTAGGATCGGCTCTGAGCGCGGCGGTCAGCGCGTTGGCGGCGGCGTCGGCGAATTCGGGGGCGCGCGCCTCGACCACCACCAGCATGGTGTTGCCGCGGTCGGGGAAGGCTGCGTCGATCGCATTCTGGGCTGCCGCCCATTGCTTGTTGGTCTCGACGAGACGGCTGATGTCCGTGTTGATCCTGAAGTTATGCGCGACGTATATGCCGCTCAGGACAGCGAGCACGATCGACAGCGCGATGATCCTGAGCGGATGACGCACCGAGTACGCGACGAGACGGACGATGTATGGCTTCAGCATGTAGGCGGACGTGGCCTTATCACGGGTGTTGTTTTTGACGAAGGTGCATAAGTATACAGAGCCCGGGCAAGCAAGCCCGACTTCGGTAGCAAGTACGACTCCTGACAGCTTCGCCAGGATGGGAACGTAATCCCCGCTATACTGGTCTACCTTCTTTAGCCGCGGGGCTGCGGCCCGCCGGCGCTACTTCTTTCGAGTCATGACAAGCGTATGAAACGACATCTGACTGCTTTTGTGGCTGCGGCCGTGGTATCCACGGCGGCGTTTGCGCAGAGCGCACCCGACGCGGTGGTAAAAAGTGCAGTCCAGGGCACGGTGACTGCAATGAAGGCTGACCCGCAGGCGCGCGGTGGCGACATGGCGAAGATCACCCAGGTCGTCCAGACGCACTTCCTGCCCGCCACCGACTTCCAGCGCACCACGCGTATCGCGGTCGGCAAGCCGTGGGCGACCGCGACGCCGGAACAGCAGAAACAACTGTACGAGCAGTTTACGCTGCTGCTGACGCGTACCTACGCCGCGTCGCTATCGCAATTGCGCGACCAGGAAGTGAAGTTCCAGTTTGCGCCGGTCAGCGCGCCCGCCGGCGCGACCGACATCGTCGTGCAATCACACGTGATCAGCACCGGCGGCGACGATGCAATCGACTACCGGCTCACCAAGGGGCCGTCGGGCTGGAAGATCTACGACATCAACATGATGGGCGCGTGGCTGATCCAGGTGTATCAGACGCAGTTCGCCGATCAGATCGCCAAAGGCGGCATCGACGGGCTGATCAAATTCCTGACCGAACATAATGCGCGCGGCGCATAAGCGGGTCGGTCGGCAGAAGCGTTAACCGGTAAAAGAAAAGCGCGGTGGCCTTGATTGGCCACTGCGCTTTTTTCATGCTTGATAGGAGGCGCCCGGGCGCCTGCTGTGCAACGCGTCAGTGCGTGGCCGTCGCGGTCTCCACCTTCTTGCCCTTGCCGGCGCGCGTGATTTCTTCGAGCTTGATCTCGACGTGACGCGAGAACACGTACTCGGCGGGACGCTGCTTATCCAGCGGGATGTCCTGCGCGAACGCGCCCGTGGTCTTCGGACCGCGCATGCTGACCTTCAGCGCCTTCAGCGGATGCGCGACCGTGTCCATCACGGCCGTCGCTTCGAAGCCGCAGTGGACCATACAGTCGGCGCACTTCTCGTAGTTGCCGGTGCCGTACTTGTCCCAGTCCGTGGTTTCCATCAGTTCCTTGAAGGTCTTCACGTAGCCTTCGCCGACCAGATAGCACGGCTTTTGCCAGCCGAACACGGTACGCGCCGGGTTGCCCCACGGCGTGCATTCGTAGGTCTGGTTGCCCGCGAGGAAATCGAGGAACATCGCCGACTGGCTGAACGACCAGTTCTTGCCGTTGTTGCCGCGCTTGAAGATCTCGCGGAACAACTGCTTGGTCTTGTCGCGATTCAGGAAGTGCTGCTGATCGGGCGCGCGCTCATACGCATAACCCGGCGACACCGTGATGCCGTCGACGCCCATCGGGCCCAGCGTGTCGAAGAACTTCGCCACACGCTCCGGCTCCGCGTCGTTAAACAGCGTGCAGTTGATGTTCACGCGGAAGCCGCGGCGTTTCGCTTCGCGGATCGCGGCGACGGCCTTCTCGTACACCCCTTCCTGCGACACCGAGTGATCGTGCGCTTCCTTGTCGCCGTCGAGGTGAACCGACCACACGAAGTACGGATTCGGCTCGTAGTCGTCCATCTTCTTTTCCATTAGCAGCGCGTTCGTGCACAGGTACACGAACTTCTTGCGCGCCATGATGCCCTTGACGATCTGCGGCATTTCCTTGTGCAGCAGCGGCTCGCCACCGGCGATCGAGACGACCGGCGCGCCGCATTCGTCGACTGCCTGAAGGCATTCTTCGAGCGACAGACGCTGGTTCAGGATCGGATCCGGATAGTCGATCTTGCCGCAGCCATTGCAGGCGAGATTGCAGCGAAACAGCGGCTCCAGCATCAGGGCGAGCGGGTAGCGTTTGTTGCCGGAGAGATGCTGGCGCATGATGTATGCGCCGACGCGGACTTTCTGTAGCAGCGGAATAGACAAGGCGTCCTCCTTAAACTTCGCGTGCAGCGAGAGGTTGCATCAGCTTCGATGGCAACTTGAATTCGACTTTTTCTTCACGGCCCGCCATCGTCGTGACATCGACGGGTCCTAATGCGCGCAGCGCATCGATTACGTTTTCGACCATTTCTTCGGGTGCCGACGCGCCGGCCGTGATGCCGACCGTGTGCACGTTGGCGAACCATTCCGGCTTCACTTCGGAGCCGTCGGCGACGAGGTAGCTCGCCACGCCGCTCTCACTGCCGATTTCGCGCAGCCGGTTCGAGTTCGAGCTGTTGGTTGCGCCGACCACCAGCAGCACATCGACCTCCTTGCTCAGCTCGCGCACCGCCGCCTGGCGGTTCTGCGTTGCATAACAGATGTCGCGCGTGTCGGGACCGACGATGTCGGTAAAGCGGTGCAGCAGCGCGTCGATGATGCCGCGCGTGTCGTCGACCGACAGCGTGGTTTGCGTCACGTAGGCGAGCGGCGTGTCGACCGGCAACTCGAGTTTCGCGACTTCTGCCTCGCTCTGCACCAGCAGCACCGTGCCGGGAATCTGGCCGATCGTGCCTTCCACTTCGGGATGGCCGGCGTGGCCGATCAGGATCAGCGTGCGGCCGGCGGCCACGTACTGGCGACCCTGCACATGCACCTTGGTCACGAGCGGGCAGGTGGCGTCGAGCACGTCGAGGCCGCGCGCTTCGGCATCACGTTCGACGGTTTGCGCAACCCCATGCGCGCTGAATATCGCGACAGCACCTTGCGGCACTTCATCGAGTTCCTCGACGAAACGCGCGCCCTTCTGGCGCAGATTGTCGACCACATGACGGTTATGGACAATCTCGTGACGGACGTACACGGGAGCGCCGTGTTGCTGTAACGCACGATCGACGATTTCGATTGCGCGGACAACGCCCGCACAAAAGCCGCGCGGCTGGGCAAGGATGACTCGCATAAGTTGGCGAACTCCGACTAACGCGGGTTTCGAAGAAGTCGTGAAGCTGACTTTATCGCCGCGCTCATCATGATTAGTTGACGTCTTGAGCCCCGGCGACCGGCCGGTACAGCAAAACCAAACGCGCATTCTAACGCTATCGGGGCTGCTTTGCTTTCTGGTGCGGCCCGCGTGTTGGGCGCTTGCCGCATCCGCTGGGCCTTGCGGAGGAGCGGGGCTACGGAGCGTTACAACGATGTAAGGAGCCAGCGCCAGATCGCCCCGTTATGCGCCCCGCCATGACCGCACACTGCACCGTCACCGCGGAACCCTTAAACTACCGATCCTTGCTGCGCGGACATCGCGCTGTATTACAGAATGGTTTCGAGGCTCGCTGGATGGACGTCGATCAACACGAAAACTTTCCGATCGCGAGCGTGTTGCTGCCGAAGGCGCTACGCGCGCCTGTCGGTATTATCTATCAGGTCGTGCGCACCGCGGCCGATATCTCCGCCGAAGGTCAGTGGAACGCCGCCGAGCGGCACGCCCGTCTGGCCGATTTCCGCGCCGGTCTCGACGCGATCGCGCAACGGCGCGCCGCGCCCGTGCATGCGCTGCTGTTCGGCAAGCTCGCTGGCGTGATCGCGCAATACGAGCTGCCGCTCGAACCGTTCTACGATCTGCTCGACGGCTGCGCGCAGGACATCGATACGAATCGCTATCCGGATCGCGCCGCGCTCGTCGACTATTGCCGCCGTTCGGCGCATCCGATCGGGCATGTGCTGCTGCATCTGGTCGGCGCGGCGACGCCGGACAATCTCGCCGACGCCGACGCGATCTGCACGGCGTCGCAGCTGATCAGCTTCTGGCTCGACGTCGCCGCCGACTGGCAACGACAGCACGTGTACCTGCCGCAAGCCGATCTGCGGCGCTTCGGCGTGACCGAGGCGCAGATTGCCGAGGGGGTCGTCGATGACGCGTGGCGCGCGCTGATGGCCCACGAAATCGCGTTCGTGCGTGCCACGCTGATCAGCGGCGCGCCGCTCGCGCTGCGCATGCCGGGGCGGCTCGGCATCGAGCTGAGCGGCGCGGTGCATGCCGGACTGCGGTATCTCGAGCGCATCGAGCGCGCGGACTACGAGGTGTTCCGCAAGCGCCCGGTGCTCAATATGTTCGACTGGTGCGTGGTGGCGGCACGCACCCTGACAATGCAACTATCCAGGCGCGTCGGCATGGCGGCGCGCTCAATCGAGGGTAATGCTTAATGGCGGCGGTCCTGTTCATTCTTTCGTGTGTTTCCCTGCTGATCTGGTGCGTGCTGCTGTTCGCGCGCGGCGGCTTCTGGCGCGCGCGCCCCGCCGCGCCGCTGACCATCGCGGCGCGCGAAGCATGGCCGGCCGTCGCGGCCGTCGTACCGGCGCGCAATGAAGTCGACGTGATCGCCGAGGCGGTGACGTCGCTGCTCAAGCAGGACTATCCGGGCGCGTTCCACGTGATCGTCGTCGACGATCACAGCACCGACGGCACCGCCGACGCCGCGCGTGCCGCCGCGCTGCAGCTGCAATGTCCGGAGCGCCTCACCGTGCTGAGCGCTAAGCCGTTGCCGCCGGGCTGGTCCGGCAAGGTGTGGGCGCAGTCACAGGGCATCGAGGCGGCGCGCACGCTCGATCTGCCGGCCGAGTTCCTGTTGCTGACCGATGCCGACATCGGCCACCCCGCCGAGGCGTTGACGCAGCTCGTCGCGCGCGCGAATGCCGAAAAGCGCGACCTCGTCTCGCTGATGGTCAGGCTGCGCTGCGATTCGTTCTGGGAAAAAGCGCTGATTCCGGCCTTCGTGTTCTTCTTCGCGAAGCTGTATCCGTTCGCGTGGGTCAACAATCCGCGCAACCGTACGGCGGCCGCGGCGGGCGGCTGCATGCTGGTGCGCCGCGCGGCGCTCGAGGAGGCGGGCGGCATCGAGTCGATCCGTGGCGAACTGATCGACGATTGCAGTCTCGCCGCGCGCATCAAGCATCGCGGCACCGGGCGTCATCCGATCCGCCTCGACGTGGCGGCGAAGAGCGTGTCGCTGCGTCCGTACGATAGCTGGCGCGACATCTGGAACATGATCGCCCGCACCGCGTTCACGCAGTTGCGCTACTCGCCGCTGCTGCTCGCGGGCACGCTGGTGGGAATGGCGCTCATCTATCTGTTGCCGCCGCTCGCGGCGTTGATTCTCGGGCCGCTCGGCTGGCCGGCCTGGATCGCGTGGGCGGCGATGTGCTGCGCGTATGCGCCGATGCTGGTTTACTACCGGCGCTCGCCGCTGTGGGCGTCGTTTCTGCCGCTCGTGGCACTGTTCTATGTCGGCGCAACGTTCGCGTCGGCGGTGCGTTACTGGCGTGGCAAGGGTGGACAGTGGAAGGCGCGCGTGCAGGCGCCGATGCAGGAGCGGTGAATTCGTTTGGCGCAGGCCAATGATGCTCCCGGCAGAATGCAGACGTAAAAAAAGCGGCCCCAGGCCGCTTTTTTTACGTCACGCGCTTCTCGTCACGCGTTCGTCAGCATCATGTACATCTGGATCACGACGTCCGGCGAGAACGTGAACGGCACCCAGCCGTGGCCGGTGTGGCGCATCACGAGCAAACGGTCGCCGCTCGACTGCTTCTGCACGGCCATCATCGGATTCTTCGTCGACACGAATTGCCAGCCCGGCGGGATGCCCTGCGGCTGCTCCGGCGTCATCGACGCGCGCGCGTTCGACAGTTCCTCGATCAGCCGGCTGATCTGCTCGGGGCGCAGCGCGACGGTCTGGTTGCCGATCGTCATCGTGATTTCGTCACGCGCCGGGCGGTTGATTTCGAGCGTCGGCCGCAATTGCGGGGCGGCCGGCTTATCGATCGCTTCGGCGTTTGCTGCGGCGTTTGCTGCGGGGCTCGCGGGCTGTTCCGCTGCCGCTTGCGCCGCTGTGTCGTGCGCGGCATGCTCCGCCGCCGCGGGCGAGGCCGCCGCGTCAGCGTTTGTCTCGGGAGTGTTCTCGGCCTGCGTGGCCACGACAGCCTGAATGAGCTGATCGACGCCCATTTCCAGCGCGCCGAGCTGTTCGTGAAGATTCATGCGAGGTTTCTCAGGTAGGACCCGCGATTTTACCCGCTGCACGCGGGCTTGGACCCGTCGCCGGCGCGGGACTTGTAACAAATTGCTTACCGCTGTCGCTTACCGCTTCAGATACCCCGTCTGCCGGAACCATTCGAGCGCATCGCCGAGACCCTCGCGATAAGGCCGCGCGCGATACCCCAGCTCGCGTTCCGCCTTCGCCGACGTGAAATACATCTTGTTCTTCGACATCTTCAGTCCGTCGACGGTGACGAACGGTTCGCGCTTCGTGAACTTGGCGACCGCTTCCGCGCCCATCGCGAGCGGATACAAGGGCCAGCGCGGCAGGCTCAGCGTCGGTGCCTTGCGGCCCGTCAACGCCGCGATGTCGGCGAGCATCTGCTGCAGCGGCAGATTTTCGCCGCCGAGAATATAGCGCTCGCCGATCTTGCCGCGTTCGAGCGCGAGGAAGTGGCCGGCGGCGACATCGTCGACGTGCACGAGGTTCAGCCCGGTATCGACGAATGCGGGAATCTTGCCGAGCGCCGCCTCCAGGATGATGCGGCCGGTCGGCGTCGGCTTCACGTCGCGCGGGCCGATCGGCGTCGACGGATTGACGATTACCGCGGGCAGGCCGTCCTCGGCGATCATGCGCTCGACCGCGCGCTCGGCGAGCACCTTGCTGCGCTTGTAGACGCCGATCGCCTGGTCGGCGCGAAGCGGCGCGGTTTCGTCGGCGGACTGGCCGGAGCTCGTCACCTTCAGCGTCGCAACGCTGCTCGTGTACACGATGCGTTCCACGCCTTCCTTCAACGCCGCGCGCATCGTCGCCTCGGTGCCTGCGAGGTTCGCGCGCTCGATCTCGCCGGGGTCCGGCGCCCACAGCCGATAATCGGCGGCCACGTGCAGCAGATAGCGCACGCCGCGCAGCGCGTTGCGCATCGATGCTTCGTCGCGCATGTCGCCGACGACGATTTCCGCATCGAGCGATTCGACGTTCTTGCGCGGACTCGTCGCGCGCACCAGCACGCGCACACGAAAGCCTTTGCTCTGCGCAATGCGCGCCACCGACGAGCCCACGAAGCCGGACGCGCCGGTCACGAGCACGAGATCGCGATTCTGTTCGGTCATTGTGTTTCCATTTCCTGCGTGACGGTCGACGGATTGTACGTGGCGTACGCGAGGGATGGGGGCGGGGGTTGTCGAGCACGCTCGCCGCGACACGACTAGAATGCCGGCTTGAAAGACTGTCAGGCATTAAAAGGAGGTAGCGGCATGGCCCCGGATCTGGATGAGCGGATCGAAACGTATTACGCGCGGGTGCGCGGCACCGTGCAGGGCGTTGGCTTTCGCCTGGCGACGGTGCGCCAGGCGCACGCCCTTGGCATCAAGGGATGGGTCGCGAATCTCGACGACGGTTCGGTCGAAGCGATGTTGCAGGGACCGGCCAATCAGATCGACCGGATGCTGTCGTGGCTGCGTCACGGACCGCCGGCGGCGCGCGTGACCGAGGTGAGCGGCGAGGAGCGCGCAACCGACAAGCGGTACGAGCGCTTCGAGCAGCATTGAGTTCGAGCTGGCGAGTTAAAAAAGCGGCGCGCCGTCCAGAGGAGGGCGCGCCGCTTTTTCGTTGATGCCTTTATCGGCCGCGGTTCACCGCGTGCTCAGCGCTTAGCGCGCCACCAGCAAACTCTCCGCGAATCCCCACTCATCCTCGATCCATTGATGGCTGCACACGAAGCCGGCGTCATCGGCGATCGCGGGCAATTCGTCCGCGCGATACTTGTGGCTGCTTTCGGTCCAGATCGTCTCGCCTTCCTTCAGCGACACCGTTAGCTTTGCGGCGCGCACGTGAGCGGTTACATCGCGCTTCGCGCGCAGATGCATCTCGATGCTGCGCGCGTCCGGATTGAAGCGCGCGACGTGCTCGAACTCATCGAGCGGAAAGTCGCCGTCGAGTTCGCGGTTGATGCGCGCGAGCAGGTTCAGATTGAACGACGCGGTCACGCCGACCGCGTCGTCGTACGCGGCGATCAGTACCGGCGTCGGTTTGATCAGATCGGTGCCGAGCAGCAGCGCGTCGCCGGGCGCGAGCATGTTGCGGATGTCGCGCAGAAAACGCGTTGCCGCGAGCCGGCCGAAGTTGCCGATCGTGCTGCCGAGAAACAGCACCAGCAAGCGGTCGCCGGGCGCGCGCTGCCGGCTCACCTCAGCGAGACCGGCCAGATAGTCACGCTCATAGCCGACGATCGAAATCCGCTCGATGTCGCCGAGTTCGCGCCGGCACAACTGCAAAGCACTGCGCGATATTTCAATCGGGCAGTAAGAAGTAGGGCGCTTTTTACACAGCGCCTCGAGAATGCGCCGCGTTTTGCGGCCGCTGCCGCTGCCGAGTTCGGCGACCGTCACGTCATGCGGCAAATGCTCGACGATGTCGGCCGCGTGCTTCGTGAGCAGCCGTTCTTCGGCGCGCGTGACGCCGTATTCGGGCAATACGGTAATCACTTCAAAAAGTGCGGAGCCGACTTCGTCGTACAGATACTTCGACGGCAGCTCTTTTTGCGGCGTGTGGGTGAGGCCGGCGTGAACGGCGGCGGCGAAGGCGCGGCGCAGTTCGGAAGGGGAGTTGCTAAGCGATAGGGCTGGCTGGGTCATGCTGGCTCCAGTAGTCACATTCGATGAGCGGGATTGCTGCCGGGTGGTGGCATGCGCGGTGAAACGCGGTTGACGCGTGCCGTGGGCGAGATGCGCGGACGTCGGTTCATGGCGGCCTCCAAGACTACGCTCGGAGTTGCATTCGCCGACCCGGCTCGTGGGTGCTGCTGGTTTCGTGCCACTGTGGCCGTCGTTGTCGTGGGTGATGCGGCCACAGCGTGCAAAACTGGGTAGCAAGATTCGCGCACGGCGCTGACGAACTAAATGGGTTCGTCGGCCGCGCGCATGAAGTTATGTTCTAGTGCATTGACGCGCAATGCGCACGACTAATTGCAGCCGATTGACGAAAAAGCGCAGGCCCATCGTCGACTAACCCGTCTAGAATGCCCGTTTTCCGGCTTTTTTGCAGAGCCGCTTCAGAGCAACAATGCAGCGTCGGCCGCTTTGCCCGCATGCCTGCCTGCTCACGAGACATCATATTCATGACGACAACGAACGCCGCGAGCCCGGGTCGCGCGCCACAAGCCCAAGCGTCACACCGATTCCGGACCGCGTAATGACTCACAACGACTTCAGGCGCGGGATCGCATTGTCGGTCGGTGCGTCGGCGATGTTCGCATTGCTGTCCGCTTACGCGACGCTGCTGAAACCGCTTTCGGGCCTCGACATCTTCGCGTGGCGCATCGTGTGGACCGTGCCCGGCGCGCTGCTGCTCGTCGCGGTGCGCAAGCGTCTGCCGATTCTGCGCGCGCTGGTTGTCCGAATGATGAAGCAGCCGAAGCTCGGCATCGCGATGAGCGTGACCGCGGGCTTGCTCGGCGTGCAGCTCTGGCTGTTTCTGTGGGCGCCGCTGCATGGGCGCATGCTCGAAGTGTCGCTCGGTTATTTCCTGCTGCCGCTCGTGATGGTGCTGGTCGGGCGCTTCCACTATCACGAGCGGCTCGACGCGTTGCAGTGGCTCGCGGTCGCCTGCGCTGCGGTTGGCGTCGCGCACGAGCTGTGGGTGACCGGCGCGTTTTCGTGGCCGACGCTCGTCGTCGCGCTCGGCTATCCGCCTTATTTCATGCTGCGCCGTCAGATCAATCAGGATTCGCTCGCGATGTTCACCGTCGAAATGGCCTTGCTGATGCCGGTGGCGATCGTGTTCATTCTCGTCGGCGGTTCGCTGCAAGCGATCGCCGGACGCGCGGAAATGTGGTTTCTGCTATTGCCGGGCCTCGGCGCGTTGAGCACGCTCGCGCTCGCTTCGTATCTGAAGGCGAGCCGCCTGCTGCCGGTCGCGTTGTTCGGCATCCTCGGCTACGTCGAGCCGGTGCTGCTCGTGTGCGTATCGATCACGCTGCTGCGCGAAACGCTGAGCGTCGCGCAACTCGCGACCTATGTGCCGATCTGGATCGCCGTTGCGCTGACCGCGCTGCACAGCGTGCGCTTCGTGCGGTTTGCGTAGAGCTGAACGGCGGCGCCCGCTCAGCGATGCGCTTCGGTGCGCTGTGGATTGATGCGCGTCGGGCCTACCTGCGCCTCGATCGCGTCGCGAAGTTCGGGACGCCAGCCGACACCGAACAGCGCTTCGGCGAGCACGAATAGCGGGCCGATCAAAAGGCCGATCACATCGTCGACGAAGGCCGGCTTGCGATGCTCGTACGCGAGGTGACCGACGAACTGGAACACCCAGCCGATCACGAAGAGGCCAATGCCGGTCGCGAGCCACACGAGCGTCGTTTGCGCGGCGATCCACTCGCCGAATCCGACACAAAGCGCCGAGATGCAGGCCATCAGCACGCCGAGCGGCACGTCGAGCGCGAGGTAATAGACGGTCGCCGCCACGAACAACAGCCACGCTGGCGACAACGTGATCGGGAACATCCCGGCACCGAACGACGGACGGCTCAGCAACACCGCGAGCGCGAGCACGATCATCGGGATGCCGACGAAGTGCGTGGCGATATTGCGCCGGTCGCGGTGGTAGGCCGCGTATTGCGTGAGTTGCTGCGTCAGTGGTCTCATCAGTGCCGCTCCTGTGTCAACGTCAGCATAATCGCGCGCAGCGGATTTTCAAACCATCGGGTAGCCGGCGATCAGCGACGATCGCCCGCGGATGCTGTCCATGGTTTGTGCGGTGCTCGCCGAGCGCGTTTAACGCGCGCCCGGGTGACCGACGCGACGTTTCAAGGCGCCGATCGTCGCGGCGGGCAACGTGGTGAGCAGCGTGTGCAACGTGAAGTCGAGGTCTTCGCGCGCGATGTCGAGTTGCACGCGGACTTCTCCGCGCACGGTTTCCGTGTTGATGACATAGACGCCGAGCGGCGAATGAAGCAGTGCGCGCAGGTGGGGGCGCGGCAGCGTCACGAGTAGAAGCGAGCGCGCCGACGGAAACGGAATGACGTTGCTGTGTTGAACCTGCTTGCTGGCAGGTTGCGCAGAGAGCGTGTCGAGCGATTGCGTGAGAGCCATGTGATGCGGCGTTCGTGTAACGCGATGGTGAATTGGAACCATTCGAGCGTAATCGCCCGCGGGTAAAGACGGTGCAAAAATTCGCGGGTCTGTCGGCAAAAAGATACGACACGGCATGGCACACGGCGTAAAAAAAGGCGAGTCATAAGACTCGCCCTCCCTGAACGGCACGGCCCGGCTTCGATCAGCTTCTATTTGAAGAGCACCTGGATGGCCGGTCAGCGCCGAAACCGATCACGTGTTATTGCGTTTTGGTCGTGTCGGCTTGTGCGCCGTCGGCTTTCGCCGGGGCAGTGCTGGCCTCTTTCGCACTCTCCGTTTTAGTCTTCGCGGCGCTCGTTTCGACGGCATGTTTGCCTGTGGACTTGTGGGCCTTCTTCGTATGGGCGGAAGTCTTTTTCACGTGCTTTTGCGTGGCGGCTTCGGCGGGCGCTTTCGCTGCGGCCGCGCTGTCGTCCGTCGCACCGGCTTGTACCGCGGTGCTTGCTTTCAGACTCGCCTGGCCGGCAGTCGGCAGCTGCGTGGCTTGCGCGGGTTGCGCAGGTTGTGCGGCGGACGGTGCGGCCGTTTGAGCAAATGCGGTCGACACGAGCAGTGCGGAAGCAACAGCGGCGAAAAGCGTCTTCATGATGTGACTCCTGGTTGAATCGGTGGATTCGTTTGTCGCGGCTGAATTATTTCAGCGCTGCCGGTTTAACGTAGGGCGGAATACAGGAGTTGACGCTGCGCTGGTGACAAAACGTAAGTAGTGCGTCAGCGCGGATACATCTTGCGGCTCACAAAGCGAATCCACGGAAAGTCGCCACGCTCAATGAAGACGCGACCGCGGTCTTGCCGAGCAATTGCGCTAAAGCCTCCGACGAGACCGCCGGGCTAAACAGGAAACCCTGGGCCACCGTGCATCCGTGGCGGACCAGAAACTCGCGCTGGACCTCGAGCTCGACCCCTTCCGCGACCACATCGAAGCTCAGCGTTTCAGCAATCGCGATGATCGCAAGCGACAGCGCTTCGAGCTCCTTGTCTCTGCCGATTTCGCAAACGAAGGCGCGATCGATCTTGATGCGATCGACGCTAAAGCGTTTCAGATAGCTGAGGCTCGAATAACCGGTGCCGAAGTCGTCGATAGCGATGGAAACACCAAGCTCGCGCAGCTCGCGAAAAGCCCGTTGCGCTTCTTCCGCGTTGCGCATCAGCGTGCCCTCGGTGACTTCGAGTTCCAGTAGTTCGGCGGGCCAGTTGGCGTCCTCGAGTGCCGAGCGCACCACGCCGGGGAGGTCCGCCCGCTCGAGCTGAAGTGGCGAAACATTGACCGAGATGCGCACCGGGGGAAGCCCCGAGTGCACCCACGCGCTCGCCTGCAGGCACGCCTGCCGCAATACCCAGGTGCCGATGCTCTGAATCAGACCGGTTTCTTCGGCAAGCGGGATGAAGACGGCCGGCGACACCTCACCGAGTTCGTCGTCGTGCCACCGCAACAGCGCCTCGGCACCGACGATGCATCCGGTTTTCATGTCGATCTGCGGCTGATACGCCAGATACAACTCATTGGCTTTCGCCGCGCGCCGCAGTCGCGTCGTGAGCCGCAACTTCTCGGCGGCCGCCCGGCTCAACTCCGGCTCGTAGAATTGATAGCCGTTTCGCCCGCGCGATTTCGCCACGTACAGCGCGGCATCGGCATTGCGCGTGAGCAATTCCGGCTTCGCGCCGTCTTGTGGAAACGTACTGACGCCGATGCTTGCTTCGAGATAAAGCTCGTGCTCGCCGATGCCATACGGCTCGCTCATCTCATGAATCAGCGAGTCCAGCATTTCGGTGAGTTGCGTCGCGTCGGCTCGTTCCGCGACGATGACGAATTCATCGCCCCCGTAGCGCGCGACGAAATCCGTCGCGCGCAGCAGGCGCTGAAGCCTTCGCGCCACGGCTTGCAGCAGCAAATCGCCGATGCGGTGTCCGAGCGAATCGTTGACGTCCTTGAACCGGTCGAGATCGAGGAACAGGACGGAAACGTTCTGGCCTGTCGCTGCCGCGCGCGCCAGCGACGCCGAAAGATGTTCGCCGAGCAGCACCCGGTTCGGCAGCTCGGTCAGGGCATCGTATCTGGCTTGATGCTCGAGTCTTTTGAGCGAGCGGCGAAGATGCGCTCCAATGCGGCCGTTCCAGTGAATCAGCGAAAGCAGCAACAAGGCCGAAGCGACGCCGCAGCCCAACAGCATGCGCGTAAACCACTTCCCGTCCAGCGAGGATTTGCTGACGACTGAAGCGACCTTGGCATCGGCCGCGAGTCGTACGTCGACTACCCGTTCGAGGACGCTATAGAAATAGGCGTCGATTTCCTCGAGTCGGGGGTCGCCCACTGCCACGCTGCCGGGATGCTCCGCGATCATGCGCGCAAGACCGAAGCTCTGCTCGCTGAGTCTGCCGATCATGTCGTCCAGGTCCGACAGCCGCGATATGCATTCCTGATTCTCGCTGCAGCTCTCGCGCGCGTCGCGCGTCAACGCGAGCAGTTCCAGCATCGGAAAGCTATAGGCCGCGCGGTTGTATAGCGGCACCGTGGCTATCGAGGTGTAGAGCGTCGCATGCTCGTCGAGCATGACATGCTGAACCTGGTCGAGGTCGTGGCGCAGCCGACCGGAAGCCTGGATCGTCCGAAGCGAACTGTCCTGCTCGCTGCTCTGGCGGATTGCGAGGAAGGTACTCGTCGCAATGACAGCGAGAATGGCAAGCACGGCTATGACAGTACCG
Organism: Paraburkholderia sp. BR13439; assembly: GCF_040948805.1. Lineage (NCBI taxonomy): Bacteria > Pseudomonadati > Pseudomonadota > Betaproteobacteria > Burkholderiales > Burkholderiaceae > Paraburkholderia > Paraburkholderia sp. BR13439. Next base: position 295,068 of record NZ_JBFPKN010000004.1, read on the forward strand.
GCTTTGCGCGTTGCTTCCTGTCCCAAGGCGCTTCCTTTCCGTCAACCCGGCGCGGGCGGAAACCGGCCCGCCCGGATAGTGAATGTTCAGGTGGCTGCATGACTTGCCTTAGGGCGCTGGGGATCTACCCGATAATGGCGCGCTATGGCTCTGCTTATCCACCTATCGATCGGCAAATTCCACGCGGTTGCGACCGCTTCGCTTGGCGCGGTACAGAGCCGCATCGGCGAGACCGTATGCGGTGTCGAAACAGGTTCCGACTGCGTTGATGCTGACGCCAAAGCTAGCCGTGATGCGGCGCTCGACCGGCGGAACGACCAGCGAGTCACTGATGGCTTCTCGCATGCGCTCGGCAAGAATGGCGCCACTGGCCGGTTCATGACCGGGCAGCAGCACCGTGAACTCCTCACCGCCCACTCGCCCGATGAAGCCTTGTTCCCCGACGATTCCGCGCAGACAATCGACGACCCCCGAAATGACCGCGTCTCCAGTGGGGTGGCCGTAGTCGTCGTTGATCCGCTTGAATTCGTCGATGTCGAGGATGATCATCACCGCGCTGCTGGTGCGCAAGACCTTGGTGGTCCGCTCGATCACGGCGCTGCGGTTCAGTACGCCCGTCAGCGCGTCGTGCGAGGCGCGATACGCCAACTGCTGAGCCAGCACCTGCATCTCGCGTTCTGCCCGGTCGCTGCGGCCGATCAGGCGCCGTGTTTCGCGCATCAGGCGCTGGAAGTGCTCGATCAGTTCGCCCAGCGACTCGCGATACTCCGCGGCATCCGCATCGATGATCGAATGCATCGCGCGGGCCTTTGCCAGCGCCGTGCTCTCGTTCTGGAACAGATCGGGTGCGCCGCCCGAGGACACGTCACGGGAAGAGGTCGAACGCACCTTATTTTCCTTGCTGCGCGATGGGGCGATCGGTGAACTCGATCGCGCGGAAATCGGCCTTCAGTTCTTCACCGAATTCGGCAATGGTCTCGTCTTCCTCGTCGCGATACCAGTTCATCGACACGCGGCTTCCCGATTCCGCCGCCTGATCGAGCGCGTCGAAGATGCTGAACAGCATCTTGGTGCTCGAGCTGTTGAAGTACGTCAACGCGACGTCGATGGTGATTTCGGCCCCGGTGTTCGCTGCGAGGTACTTGCGCATCAGCTCGATGATCGGCGCGTAAAAAGCCGCTGCATTTTCCGGGTAGGACTCACCCTTGATCGACAACGCGTGTTGGTCGAAGCGAAAGTCGACTTCGGGCGACGTCGTCGTCGCGGGGATGTGTAGGTTTTCCATTGTTCTTGTGCCTTCCTGCTCAGATGATGGCCATGAGGCAAAACAGCGTGGTGCCGGGTTCGTCGGCACGCGGATGAAAAGCGAATTCAAGCGGCGCGCTCGCATCGCGCGCCATCGTCAGGAAGCCAAGGCCGGCGCCCTTGCTGTCCTTCGGCGCGTCGGCGCGCAATGTCACCTTGTACGCCTGCTTGATTTCTTCGAGCGACATGCTGCGCAGAGGCTCCAGCTTGTTGCGCAGGCCCTCGACCTCGGCGGTCGCGATGGGATTGACGCACAACATCACGTGATGCTCGCCGTGCCTGGAGATGCACACCGCGCCCTCGCGTATCGCGCCCGTCCCTTCGCCGCCTGGCTCCAGCGCGTTCGACGAGTAATGAACGATGTTCTGTGCCAGCTCGATAAAAGACGAGAAGAGTTTGCGGCGGGTCGGACCGCTGACGCCGGCGACTTCGAGTTGCAGTTTCACGACTTCGCCCATCGACGCGACGATGTTATGGGAGAAGTAGCCCTTGTGATAGAAGAGCACATTGCGCCGCTGCGCGAGTTCGAAAAAGGCGCTGTCTTGTTCTAGTAGTTGAGACATTCTGGGAATTCACTAAATGCGGGCACAGAAAAGCGTGACGTCGTCACGGCGCGGTTGATTGCCTTGCCATTCCGCGAGCGCGAGCCGGACGCGCTCGCAAATCGTCGCTGGGGTTTCGGCGCGGTTTTCGAGGATCAGGTCGAGCGCACGGCGCCGGCCGAAAGAAATGTTGCGCGGACCGCCGATCTGATCGGCGAGGCCGTCGGTATAGATGAACAGCAGGCTACCCGCGGTGACCGGAATCGAGCGCAAGCTCCACGCATAGTCGGCGAGACTGTCCACGTAACCGACGCCCATGCGGTCGGCGCTGATCGTCTCGAACTCCGCGGCATCGGGTGACAGGATGTGCAGCGCGATCCTCGCGCCGGCAAAATGCAGCATGCTCTCCGTCGCATCGAACCAGAAGAGTGCCGTGTCCAGGCCGTCGTTGGATTGGGTTCCTTCGTCGGCACTGTTCACTTGCCCCAGCAAGGCCTTGACGTTGCGATTGACGGCCGCCAGCAGCGCGGCGGGGTCGCGCGGCCCGATCTGTTCGAGCGCCTTCGACAACGACGCCGAAGCAAGCAAGGTCATGAAGGCGCCGGGAACGCCATGTCCGGTGCAATCGGCAACAGCGCCGAACCAGCCGGTCGGAAAGGCCGCGAAATGATAGAAGTCGCCGCCGACTACGTCGCGAGGTTCCCAGACCATCGCCGCGTCGCGCAGCTTCATTGACAGCGTCTCGCTGGAAGCGCGCAACATGGCGCGCTGGATCACGCTGGCGTACTCGATACTCTGCATGATCTGGCGGTTCTTCTCCGCCTGCATTTCCGCGACCGCGCTGATCAATTGCAGACCACTGCCGAGACCTGAGAAGAGTCCGTCGCGTGTCACGATGAAACCATCGACCAGTGCTTTTTCTCCGGCCTCGACGGTCCTGAAGGTCAGCGCTTCGATGCTCACGTCGGCATCGACGATGAGCGGGTCCTTGTCCATGAACGCGATGCAACTCTTCTTGTCGTAAAGCTCGCGATGGAACGGCTTGCTCATCTGCGACATGAAGATATCGCGGTTGATCAGGCCGATGGGACGGTGGTCATTGATGACAGCGAGGCTCTGCATGTCGCGGCGCGCCGAGAAGATCTCCATGACCACGGAGTTGGGGTCTTCAACGTCTACGGATGGAACTTCATGGCACAAGTCTCCGGCTGTGCGCGGATTCCCCTGTGCGGAAGAACGGCGAAATCTCGAGAACGCTGGATGCATGGCGACGCCAGTCGATGTATGAGGAAACCTCGCACGCTAAGGTTTCTCCATGTACTTTATGTGACAGAGCGGAGGCGATCCGCTCGATTGGCGCGAGATTGGAAAACGAGTGGTCACGCAAAGGTTTGCGTGACCGACATCAGTAAAACTTGCGGGCTGCGAGGTTGCGCAAATGCAACGCTGAAGGTCCACTTATTCAAATGGATTCTGCACGACACCCGGCTTGGCATCCGGCTCGTCCTGCACCTTCGCCGGCAAATCCTTCTGCGCCTGAAGACTCGCGACGATCGCGTCGAGCGCTTCCTTCAGCGCGAGCGCCGCCTTCAGGCCGCGTTGATCGCGCGTCAATTCGAGCGTGCCGTTCAGCACGACACGCGTCGTGCCGTTGCTGAGCGTGAGCGCATCGCCCTGAATGTTGAGCACATCCTCATCGTTCGAATAGGGCTTAAACACCTTTTAGTCCTCCTGGCCGCTGGTTCTTCAGGTTATCCGGAATGCCCGGAAAGCGGATGCCCGACATTGCTTCGAGCTCGTGAATCGTGCGCATGTCGTAGCGGTTGGTCGCTACATTATCAACCACGACTGCGAATGCCAGTTGACGCGACGGCACATAGACGACCTTGTACAACTGGGTCGGCACGAACACGCGCGTCGGTCCGATCGTCTGCAATTGCTGTCCGGTGAACAGAGGTCCGGTGACGACGTACGTGTCGTCGTAGGCTAGTGCGATCTTACGCACCGCAGTTTCGATGCGTGCCCACAATCGTTGGTTGTTCTGACGGTCTTGCGGCACGATGTTCGCGAGCGAGAACGATTGCGCCATCGCCTCATTGTTCCAGCGATTGCCCGCCGGACTCATATGGCCGCGATCGAAGCCGCTGCGTTTGTAGTCGGCGAGGGTCGCGCCTTCGCCTTCGGGCAGACGCGAGTCTTCGAAGAACTTGTTGGTACGCACCATGTCCTTCGCCTCTTCGATGTGCTCGCGTGTCAGATGCTCGGCCGACCACAGCGGACCGTGCGTGATACCCGAATGCAGCACCGCGAAATCGCTATAACAAAGCATGCGCGTTTTGGGCGCCATCTTCTGATTGGTGAGGACGGGCCATTGCGCATTCGGCGTGAAACTGGTGCAGGAGGGCGCCGCGCCCGCATGAGCGGCGACGGCGAGGAACAGACAGGCAAGCCACTTCTTCATGTGTCGGTGGTTCGATGAAAGGGGACGCAAGTATAGCGTCGCGGCCCGCATCGAGCGACCGCACCATGCGAATCAAAGAAAGGGGATGGGAAACAGAAGAGGCGGCGTGCGCCGCACAAAAAAGTGGGCCGCTTTGCAGCGACCCGAATGCGTGGACTTCCGACTCTACTCACGCAATCTTAAGAAGGTCTTAAGACCTGCGTTCTCGCGGTACGTTATGTTCGTTTGCGCACGAACAGATTTACGCGCTCGAGCAGTGCTCGCAGAACGAGCCGGAAGTTTCGACCGGAAAAGAGGCAGCGCGGCGAAGCGCGCCGGAGATTAATTACCGAACACGCTGTTTTCAGCGCGAGTTTTTTGACGATCCACCGCCTGCAAACGCCAGAAGCCGCTAGTCGCCTTGCGGGTTCGCAGCGCGGTCCATGCTGCGGCGCCTTGCGCGGCGCTCACTCGTTCCTTGCGATCGACGTGCAGACCGCGCAACGTACAGAGCGGCGCGTCGGCGCTCGGTGCGCACAGCGTGGTCACGCCGTTCTCGTCGCGCAGTTCACCCCAAGGGGGCAAGTCGATCCCTTGATGCGCTTCTCTCGACCACCGATGTTCATCAGTATCGAGCCAGAGCACAGCGTAATCATGGCTTACGGTGGGATCGGAACCGTTGATCAGGATGGTCAGTCGCATAGCAGTTCCGTTCATAAATTGCGAAGGGCTTTACCAGTCTAGGCGGCGCGGCGCTTTATGCAAGACAAAGGCATGATTTGCGAATGGAAAAATAATTCGCCAAACCGTGAGGCGAGGTACGATGCATGCTCGAAGCGGCGCGCCGTACGCGATATGCATGCTGGAATGAGCACATGCACACCGCGAGGCGCGGCAAATCAACGCAGCCGACAGGCGTCAAGCGAGATCGAGCGAAGTGGTCAGATCGCCGAGCGGCGCGAGTCCGTTGCTGGCGAATGCCTTGTCGCGCGCTACCACGCCATCGAGCGGAGCGAGTCCATGCACACGACTAATAAAACGCAGAATTGAGTTCGTGTCGTACACCGTGTGATCGACGTAACCCTTCTTCGCGAGCGGCGAGATCACCAGCGCGGGAACGCGCGAACCCGGCCCCCAGCGATCGCCGATCGGCGGCGCGACGTGGTCCCACCAACCGCCGTTCTCGTCGACGGTGACGATCACGACCGTGTTCTGCCATTGTGGCCCGCGCTGAATATGCTCGATCAGCGTCGCGATGTGACGGTCGCCCGAGGCGACGTCGGCATAGCCCGCGTGCATGTTCAGGTCGCCCTGCGGTTTGTAGAACGTGACGGTCGGCAAACGTCCCGCGTCGATGTCGGCGATCAGGCGATTGGTCGACGCGTCGTTGCCCATCCCGCCGTCGCGCAGATAGCGGCGGCGCGCGGCCGTGCCCGGCGCGTAATTGGCGAAGTAGTTAAACGGCTGATGGTGATACTGAAAGTCGGGCATCGATCCCGTATCGCGATGATCGAGCGCGAATTGCCATGCGCCGCTGTACCACGCCCAGTCGATGCCCTTGGCGGTCAGCCGGTCGCCGATCGTCGCGTAATTCTGCGGCGGCATCACGCGCGGGTCCGACGGATCAGCAAATGCCGGGTCGCCGCCTTCGGCTGGACGCACGCTGCTCGGCTGATACGGCGGCGCCATCGTGTTGACTGCGTAGCCGTCGGCGGTGAAAGCGCCGTCATTGACGAACTTTGGCGGACCGTCGAGCGCCGACGCGGGCGAATTGGGCGCGAGCTTCAAACGGGTGCCGGTCGGATCGTCGCCTTCCACGACCGACACCATCTTCCTCGCCGGGCTGTTGTGGATGTCCGGGTAGTACGGCGCCTGCGCCGAGATCAGGAAGATGTGATTCAGCCACGAACCGCCGAAAGCGGCCATGAAGAAGTTGTCGCACAGCGTGTACTGCTGCGCCAGATTCCAGAGACGCAGTGAGTCGGCGGAATTGCGGTAGTGGCCCATCACGAGGCCGCCCGAATCGCCCCACGCGGCGAACTGGTTGTTGCGCCCCGCGTTGATCTGCATCTGGTTCTGATAGAAGCGATGGATCAGATCGCGGGTGATCACGCCGGTCGGCAGCGGCGCGCCGTGCGCATCGACAATCTGGAACGGCCGGTTGCGCAGATGATCGAGATCCTTTTCGCCAATCATATAGCGCTTGCCGTCCACTTCCTGCGCCTGCGGCACGAGCCCGCCCCAGATCGCCGGCAGCCGCGGTAGCGGCGTCTTGCCATCGCGGTCGAGCTGGACGTATTGCTCGGCGGTGACCGCGTCGAGCGGATGCTGGACACCCGGGTAGTTGCCGTACAGGTTCGCGAAGCTGCGGTTCTCCGCGTAAATCACCACGATGTTCTTCACCTGATCGTGCAGCGCAGCGTCGAGCCGCAAGTCGGCGGCGCTGCGCGGCGGGCCGTTGCCCGCGAATGCCTCGCCCGTTTTGCAGCCGGGCAGCGCGAGGCCGAGGCCGACTGCCGCGAGACCGGTCAGGACGCGCCGGCGTTCGGGATCGTCGGGGGCGTCGTTGGTGTTGTCGATTGAATCGGGGTTGTCCAGTTTCGGCGGCAGGTGAGGATCGTGGTCGGTCATCGGTGAGTTCCGAAGGAGACGTGACGGTCGCTTCCGCACCGCTGGAGGCGGCGCGCGCGACACCGGTTATGGGGTCCGCCGAGGCCGGCAGGCCTCGCGGCTTTACGGCAGCCGACGCTTCACGCGCCAGCTGTGATGCGTGGCATCGACAGCCAATAGTAGCCAGTGCCGTGCGTCGATCGGATGACGCTTTTGCGTCGCGTAACGGTCGACGGTCAATTCGAGTTCGTCATGCGCGCGCCGATGATAGGTGGCGTGCGCGCCGGAGCCATCCGCGAACTCGACGCGCGCCTCGGCGAGGTTCGGCGCGCCGGCCGGTTCGGGAAGTTCGGCGATGCGCACCGCGCAGCCCGGATAAAGATGCGAGTCGGCAACCTGAATCTGGATCGCGTTGGGCATGACGTGGCCTCCTACGCTTGGGCGGCGCGAGCGCGCGGCTGGGACACACCGCGCCGCTGGACCGGATCAAAGCATAGCACCGCGTGGCCGAATCGCCGCATGCTTCGCGCTATCGTCCTGAATTGAATCGCATGAACCGCATAGCGCGACGCGATCGGGCTCAGCACGCATCCGCTGAGCCGCGATCAGGCGTCAAAGCGTTTTCCGATAAACCACGAAGCCGGACTTGTCCGCGACCTTGTCATAGAGCTGCATCGCGGTGCGGTTCGTCTCGTGCGTCTGCCAGTAGACGCGTTGCGCGCCGTCGGCTTGTGCCCGCGCATAGACGGCCTCGATCAGCGCACGGCCGACACCCTTGCCGCGCTCGCTATCGAGCGTGTATAGGTCCTGCAGATAGCAGATCGGTCCCGCCATCGTCGTATGGCGGTGATACAGAAAATGCACGATGCCCTGCAATTGCCCGGCGCGTTCGGCGACGAACGCATGCATCGGCTCGTAGCCATCGAAAAAGCGATTCCAGGTGATTTGCGTGATCTCGCGCGGCAACGCGGTCTCGCCCGAGCGGCCATAAAACGCGTTGTAGGCGTCCCATAGCGGCAGCCATGCATCGAAATCGTCGCGGGTGACGGCGCGAATCTGCAGCGGGGCGGACATGTGGGCGGCTCCTGTGGAAAGCTGTGGAACCGCCAGCATAGAAAATTTGCGACGTGATTGTTAGCTCCACCATGAACGACAGATCTGGAGCCACGACGCTTGCGGCAGTGCGGTGAGCCGATGCATCACCGCCTGCAGCGAGTCAGTGCTTGCGAGGATGCTTCTGGCGAAGCTCGTTGCGGACTTTCTTCGCGGCGAACAGCGGCACGTAGTCGAACACGCGCGCCTCGCTCCGGAATTCGGCGAGCGTATCGGCGTACATGCGGGACACCGTTTCGGTCGGCGTGTCGGTTTCTTCGGCGATGCTGCGGACTATTTCGTCTACATTCGGCTCGGGCTGCGACATGGACGCTCTCCGGTTAGTGTGCGGCGGACTGGATGGACGGTACGCGCACGGCAGGAGTCCATTACAGGATGCGATTCGCGAGCACGCCAATTAAATCGGCCTATCGTCCGACCGATTTCACAGAGATTTTCTTCTTGCGCTGCGGCAAGCGACCCTGCGGCGAGGGCGCGCGGAAAATCAACCGGTACGGCGGTGGTGAATACCCGGGAAACGTGCAGGGGTAAGGAGCGGCGTCTCTACTTCTCCATCTTCTGCGCTACGTGCGCGATCCGGTCGCGCACGACGCCGATCGCCTGCTTCAGCGCGTAAACGTCCTGAAAGTAGCGGTACGGAATCCGGATCTGGCTAGCGTTCGCGTCGATGTTTTCAATCTCGTCACTCCATTGCGCGACCTGCGCGCGAGTCGGCTCGGCGTTCTTCCATACTTCGTCCTCGAGCGCCTTGATCGCGCGGTACCACACGAACAGGCGTTTCTTCATACGCGCTTCGAGCATGCGCGGCAGCGCCTGGGCGAGGCCGATCAGCAGCGCGAGGAACGGCACCAGGATCAGCAGCCGCCGTTCGATCAGACTCGCGAGCCAGAACGGCAGGTAGCGATACAGAAACGGCCGGCCCGATTTGAAGTAGCGCACGCTTTCGTCGGAGATCGGGAATTCTTCGGTGTTCAGGTTCGGGAACGTGCCGAGCGGCGTGAAGTAGTCCTCGCCGCCGTGCACCGTGCGCGCCGCGTCGAGCAGCAGATAGACGAGCGCCGGATGCAGCGTGTCCTTCGACACCAGCAGCGCCGTCGCCGCGAGCAGCGTGACGTCGCTGCGCGGCAGATCGTCGGCGACGCTCGTCGAAGCACGCGGCAATACGATCTTCGACAGCGACGGGAATTTTTGCGCCAGTGCATCGGCCTGCGCGAAGCTCATCAGCTTCAGGTTGCTGGTCAGCAGCGTGTGCTGCATGTCGGCGTCGGGCCGGCCGATGAAGAACGCCGCGTCGATCTGGCCGCTTTCCAGCCCTTCGTATGCGGCGTTCGCGTCCATCTGCAGCAGCGTCGAGTTCTGGCTCGTGACGCCGCTGTAGCCGAGCAGCACCTGGGAGACGTTGAGCAGCCCGCTGCCCGGCACGCCTATCGAAATGCGCTTGCCGCGCAGTTGCGACAGCCGGTCGATCGTCGCGTTGCCGCGATAGAACACCCAGATCGGCTCGTACGATACGGCGGCGATGGTTTGCAGATTGTCCGTGTCTTTCGGACGGGTCGTGCCCGACTGGATGAAGCCGACCTGATAGGCGCTGTCCGGGTCAGCGAGGCGCTGGTAGTTTTCGACCGAGCCGGACGAACTGCGGATGTCGAGCTTGATGCCTTCGCGCTTGAGCAGCGGCGCGTAGCGATCGGCAAAGCCGCGATAAATGCCGCCGTCTGCGCCGGAAGTGATGACGATCGTGCGCTGGAACGCGGGCTCGAGGATCAGCGCGACCATCCAGCCGAATGCGGCGACCAGCACGATCGCGCCGATGATCAGAAGACGCCGGCGCCGCCGTGTCATCGGGGTTCTCGGGCTGCGGTACGGCGCGGGGTCTGGTCTCGGCATCATTACCCGGTTTGGTCAGGTCCGGCCTTGGTGAGTAAAGGAGTCGGATCGGGGTTTGATCCCTCAACTTTATGATATCGGGGAGTTTTATTCGATAGCCAGTGATGTGCAGTGAAAAGAGGCGGGGTCTGTTACAGACTGTGGCGATCGCGATTTTCGTGCTACAGATTGCAGTCGTACAGGCCCTCCCGCCGTACGAACACGCGCGTCGTTCGTTCAGTCAGAGGGAGTTGCGGTGTAGGAGGCACCTTCGATCCCATTAGCAAGGCGCAGCACATACGCACGCACGCGTAGCCGTCGCAGCGGTTACTGTTCAGCCTGCGATGCGGCATTAGCAATGCTTTACACAGTGAACTCATGCCTTTTGGACAAGATCTGGTAGAGAGCGTAACGATCTTTGCAAGGTCGGCAGTATCAAGCGTTGAATTAATGTGACGCAGCACGAACGATTCTAGTGGCGGATCGAGCTTGATTTGTGCATCGAGTTCCGGCAGTGCTTTCCAGTGGTCAATCAGCAATCGAGCGATTGTCTCGGAATAGCCTTCAGCAATCCCACCATCGTCGCAGTGACCATATTTGCTGTTCCATGGCCGCGACGGAAATGGATAGTACGCCGATGCGGAGGTTGTTTGGTATGGCCATTCCACTGGTCAATTACAGTGATTCCATCCAGTGTTTGCCCGAAATAAATTGCCGCATGGCTGGTTCAGTTCGTGTGATTTCCATATCGTCCATTGCTGTCGAATGCGGCTATTACGGTTCCTTTGGCGATGAGGAAATTGCCTTGGACTCGGTCTCCCCTTTTCCATAAGGAAGACGGCGGAATACTCACAACAGCATGAACGAGTGTAACGCACTGGCCATTCCCAATCAGATGCCCTTGGTTGATCAGGTCATCTGCCTTTTCCGTATCAGCGACATAGCGCATCTTTTCTACTTCTCCACAGCCAGTGAAAGGCGATAAGACTCAGCACACACTATCGAGGCAATCGTGCAAAAACAAGCAGTACTCGATTTTCAGATAATGCCGATCTGCTGATAAGGCCGTCCAGATTGTGATTCAACATCTAGCGACCAAGAAACAGCCTCCCGATCAATGTGTCGCAATGTGTCGAGTAGCTCCGCGACGAGTTAACCGCTCCGCAGCACTACACAACCACCCCCACCTCACCCCCCAACTCCCGCGCAATGAACTCGACAAACGCGCGAATCCGATTCGACATCTGATGCCGCGGCGAATACACCGCGAAGATGTCCGCATTCGGCGTGTCGTGATCAGGCAGCAACTGAACGAGCGACCCCTCCGCCAGATACTGCCGGATGTCCCATTCCGCGCGCATCAGGATGCCGTGTCCTTCGAGCGCCCATTTGACGGCGATCTCGCCGTCGTTGGTGGTCAGCGTTCCCTTGATGCGCACCGCCTCGGTCTTGCGCGCGGCGCCGCGTCCCGACGTCAGCCGCCACACGCCATACGCTTCGTCTCCCTGCCGAATGCCGATGCAGTTGTGGCGCGTCAGATCGTGCGCCGTGAGCGGCGTGCCGTGCGCCGCGAGATATGACGGCGCCGCGCACAGCAGACGCCGGTTCGGCGCAAGCCGGCGTGCGACTACGCGCGTATCGGGCGGCTCGCCGAAGCGGATGCAGACGTCGAAGCTGTCGTCGGTGAGCGGCGGGGGCGTGACCGACAACTGCAGTTGAACCGACACTTGCGGATACCGCGCGACGAAGCGCGAAATCGCCGGTCCGATATGGCTGCGCCCGAAGCCGAGCGTCGCGTTTACGCGCAGCAAACCCTTCGGTGTCTTCTTCGCGGAGCCGAGCAGTTCGGCCAGTTCGTCGATCTCGTCGAGAATCCGCCGCGCGCGTTCGAGGTATAGCTCGCCTTCGGGCGTCAGCATCATGCGGCGCGTCGTGCGGTTCAAGAGCGCGACGCCCGCGCGCTGTTCCATCTGCGTGAGGCGCTTGCTGACGGCGGCCGCGGTCAGCCCGAGTTCGCGCGCGGCCGCGCTGAGACTGCCGCTCGCGGCGAGCGTCGAGAAAAAGCCCAGATCCGCTGGCTGCACGGTGTCACGCATCGTCGTTTCCACGCCTTCGCATTTGTGAATGCAAGTTAAAGATGCTTTGAGTTTAGCACCGGTTTTTACCCATGCGATCGCGCTAGAGTCCACTCACGCCATTCACCAAGCACAGGACGCAGACATGAAGACCTATCGCATCGCAACCATTCCCGGCGACGGCATCGGCAAGGAGGTCGTGCCGGCCGGCGCGCAGGTGCTCGAAGCGCTCGCGAAGACCACGCGCGCCTTCACGTTCGAGTTCGAGAACTTCGATTGGGGCGGCGACTACTATCGCCAGCACGGCCTGATGATGCCGGCCAACGGGCTAGATGCGATCCGCAACAAGGATGCGATCCTGTTCGGCTCGGCGGGCGACAAGGACATTCCCGACCACATCACGCTGTGGGGTCTGCGTCTGAAGATCTGCCAGGGCTTCGATCAATACGCGAACGTGCGCCCGACACGCATCTTGCCCGGCATCGACGCGCCGCTGAAGTACTGCAAGCCCGAGGACCTGAACTGGGTCATCGTTCGCGAAAACTCGGAGGGGGAATACTCGGGTGTTGGTGGCCGCGTGCATCAGGGCCATCCGATCGAAGCCGCGACCGACGTGTCGATCATGACGCGCGCCGGCGTCGAGCGCATCATGCGCTTCGCGTTCCGCCTCGCGCAGTCGCGCCCGCGCAAGCTGTTGACCGTGATCACGAAGAGCAACGCGCAGCGTCACGCGATGGTGATGTGGGACGAGATCGCGCTCGAAATCTCCAGGGAGTTTCCGGACGTCACGTGGGACAAGGAACTCGTCGACGCGGCCACCGCGCGCATGGTCAATCGTCCCGCCACGCTCGACACGATCGTCGCCACCAATCTGCACGCCGATATTCTCAGCGACCTCGCAGCCGCGCTCGCGGGCAGCCTCGGCATCGCGCCGACCGGCAACATCGATCCGGAGCGCCGCTATCCGTCGATGTTCGAGCCGATCCACGGCTCCGCGTTCGACATCATGGGCAAGGGGCTCGCGAATCCGGTCGGCACGTTCTGGTCGGTCGTGATGCTGCTCGAACACCTCGGCGAATTCGCCGCGGCCAGGCGTGTGATGCAGGCCGTCGAAGCGGTCACCGCGAACAAGTCGCTGCATACCCGCGACCTCGGCGGCACGGCCACGACCGCGCAGGTGACGGCGGCCGTATGCGCGTTCATCGAGCAGGCGGCGACGCCCGCGGAGAACGCGGCTTGAACGCCGGCTTCGCTTGAATTGACCGGCACCAAGCGGGAACCGCGCGCAACCCAGGCGCACGGTCTACGCCCCGGCCACCACGTGGCCGGCACCCAACCTTGACTCGACTAGCTCGGCCCAACGTCGGCCGGCGCGAGGCTCGCGCGCGGTCCACTGCCGCGCGCAGCAGGAGGAGACAATGACTTCGGAACTCGAAAGCCGGGTGTCCCGCAAGCTGATGCTGCGGATCATCCCGTTCGTCATGCTGTTGTACTTCGTGAGCTTTCTCGATCGCGTGAATGTGGGCTTCGCCGCGTTGTCGATGAACAAGGCGATCGGTCTTTCGCCGACCGCGTTCGGCCTCGGCGGCGGGCTCTTCTTTATCGGCTATTTTCTGTTCGAAGTACCGTCGAACCTGATCCTGCACAAGGTCGGCGCGCGCCGCTGGATTGCTCGCGTGATGGTGTCGTGGGGGCTCGTGTCGCTCGCGTCCGCGTTCGTCGTCGGGCCGAACAGCTTCTACGCGCTGCGCTTCATTCTCGGCGTCGCGGAAGCGGGCTTCTTTCCCGGCATCATCCTGTATCTGAGCCTGTGGTTTCCGACGCGGCAACGCGCGGTGGCGGCGGCGTGGTTCATGGCGGCCGCGCCGATTTCGACCGCGATCGGCTCGCCGATTTCCGGCGCGATCATGAAACTGCCGCCGATCGCCGGACTCGCCGACTGGCAGATGCTCTACATACTCGAAGCCCTGCCGGCGATCATCCTCGGCTTCTGCGTGCTCAAGTATCTGACCGACAAGCCCGCGCAAGCCGAGTGGCTGCAGCCCGAGGAGCGCGACTGGCTGATCGCGAAGCTGAAGCTCGAAGCCGACGCGCGGCACGCGCATGCAGGCCACACGGCCGGCGCGCTCAGCGCGTTGCGCGATCCGCGCGTGCTCGCGCTCGCGCTGATCTACTTCGGCACCTCGGCGGGACTTTATACGCTCGGCTTGTGGGCGCCGCTGATCATCCGCCAATATGGTTTCGGCACGTTCGAAACCGGGCTGCTTGCCGGTGTGCCGAGCGTGCTCGCGGTGATCGCGATGGTGCTCTGGGCGAAGCACTCGGATCGTACCGACGAACGTACGTGGCACGTCGTGATTCCGTGCGCGCTTGCGTGCGTAGGCTTCGTGTTCGCCGGCAATGCGAGCACCGCGTTGATGATCGTGCTTGCGCTCGTCGTCGTGAACGTCGGCATCAGCGCCGCGAAGGCGCCGCTGTGGGCGATGCCGAGCATGTTCCTGTCGGGCGCCGGGGCGGCGGCGGGGATTGCGATGATCAACTCGATCGGCAACCTCGGCGGCTTCGTCGGGCCGTTTGCGATCGGCTGGCTCAAGAACGTGACGGGTGGCTATACGGCGGGGCTTTATGTGGTCGGCGCGACGTTGGCGGTGTCGGCGGTCGTGACGCTGATGCTGAGCCGCCAGACCAGGCACGCGCCGGTCGCGGTGGGCGAGCGGCAAGGTCACTGAGCGAAGCATCGATGATACGGGAGCGCCGCCGGCTGAAAGGCCGGCGGCGAACGTGAACTCATCCGATGCGTTAGCACTCGACTACCGGAACCCGTAGACCAGAACCTTCTTCCCTTCAAAGTGTTCCTGCACACCTTGCACGCAATTCATCGGACAGCTGTAGTCAGGAGTCGACGAGGCTGTCGGGACACTCGCCCGATAGACCACGGATTCGATCTGCGTCCCGTCCGAAGTGATCACGATGTTCAGGTCAGTCTCGACGCCAGCCGCCACAGGTCCTCCGGTAATGTAGCGGACCGACATCGTTCCGGTGCAATCGGAGTTCACCGTGTAGGTGCCGGTCTGGTGAGGATTGAAGGTAGTCGAGCCGGCTTTCGGCACGCCGTTGATGTTCCCAACGTCAGTGCGTGTGAAACCACCGCTGCCGTCGAACGTCACCAGGGCGACGTCATCGTAAATCAACGGGCTCGTGAACGGATGCAGCGTGTTCGTCGAATCGAGCAATCCAAGAATCTCTCCGTGACCGATGAACCCATAGGGTCCCTTTAGCGTTGCCTTGGAGCAAAGGCCCCCGCGACCACCACCGTCGCCATCACCGTCGCCACCACCCCTGCCGCCGCCCTGCGCGGTGCCGCTCAGCGACAGAATTGCAACGGTTACCGCCGTCCAAACGCTTATATGCCGGGTCTTCATCTTCATCTCCTTGTTAGCAAATCAGGCGCATGAAATCGCGGCGTGCAACAGCCGTTCGGCTGCCGGGATCGGGGCCTGGATCAATCAAACGAAAATAGTCGATATGAAATGGCCGCAGCGACGCCTGGTCGCCGTCGGTTGAAGGACCAGAGGTGGGGCCAAAGTGGTGAATGACGAAACGTTTTCGCCGGGCAGTCGTGTTTCGCCCGGTGTCGGCGGATACGTGCGGAAAGGATGCACGAAAGTCCGCGCAATGGTGACTTCGTGAGTCAGCCACGCTTTAAAGTCGCATGGCGAAAACCAGTGTAATCCACGCTATTTGCGCAGACCTGATGAATATCGGACAAAAGGAAGGCACATTCAGATCGCGCGCCGCGAATGATTGCGGTTTCTTTGGGGTTCCGCGTGGCTAATGTGCAACGTCGTCACGCCCGGCAAAAGAGCGTGCGCGATAACGAGACGACAGAGCGAGCTGATTGAAAGCTTGAGCGGCCGCTTCATTTTCCTGGCGAGTTCGCTGCGGTGATGCCGCGCGCCGTCTATGCTGAAGCACGATGATGTTATCGGCGGCCTTTTCCGGCCGTCGCGTTTCTCCTGCACGACCTTGCACCTTGAGTTCACGGCATACGGACATGAGATGGCAACGCACGACACTTCGCAGGCGCTCGATCCCTCGGACTACATCGCCCGCCATCTGCGGAACTTTTTGGGCGACGACCGCCACTGCTGCGGCCTCAAGGGGACAGCACGCGTTTCGCTGCTGTGCTGTTCGTCGTGCTGGTGTGCGTTGCGGCGCTCACGGATAGAGGCGCGTTGTTCAGCGTCAACCGCGCGATGAGTTTCGGGCGGCGTCTTTACGTGTGGTGGTCGTGCGCGTGGCGTCAGTGGCTCGCGAGTACGCTGCTTTTCATCGTCGCCGTGGTGGCGTTTCACTTTCTGGTGCCGCGCGCGGCGGTGCCGCTGATGAGATTCTCCGAGCATGTGATTACGGCTGATGTCGCGAGGAGTTCGCCGGCATGGTCGATGGTGATTGCGGCGATGCCGGCGATCGTCGCGCTCGCGATCTACCTGCTGGTGAGTCTGCCGATTGCGGGATATATGGTGCGCAGCGGCCTGGTCGCGCATGCTTTCGCCGGTCCCGAACGTTTCGGCTTCTGGCGCGCGGTGTCGCTCGGGCTCACGACGTATCTCTGGTCGGTGCCTGGAAGCCTCCCGATTGCCGATATCCGGTGCATGCGCAACGGCCCGCTCGAAGCGGGCCGTCTTCCATTGCCGCTGCCCACATGGGCAGCGCTCGCCAAACATCAATGATGCGCGTAGACCGAGGCGAGGGCGGCAACGTCCTGTTGCTGCGACAGAGCCGGGACCTTGACCGCGCCAGCTCCGGCCGCCGACGACCCGTTCGCCGCCCCGCCATATGCCGACGCCGCCGCGCCGTTCAGCGCGCTCACGCGCGCCTCGGCGGCCTGGATATCCTGCGGATAGGTGTTGTAATCCGCAGCCGGGTTGTAACCCGCCTTTTCGAGTTGGACCAGTTCCGCGCGAACCTGGGCACGCGTAACCGGCGCGTTGGACTGCGCGAACGAAACGACGGGGACAGCGACAATAGCGGCAACGATCAGCGACTTGACGAGTTTCATGGTATCCACCTGAGAGCAATTGAGTTGGTTCAGACCACGGTTGCGTGGCCCGTGCATCCAGTCGCGTCGACGTCCGCTTTGCTTTGCGGCACCGCCGACTGGCATGGACGTATTTGAACCCCCTCATGTATCCCGCCTGTTTCCGCGAACCCCGACTTTTGCAACGGTGTTTGTCGGTCAGCCCGGTGGATACATAACGATACGAAACTCGTCGAAATCACCGCGCACCGTTACTGGCCGCGAGTTCGGCACTACCGCGCATCTCGCCCAACGACGCGCCGTTCGGCCGCAGCCGCAGGCGCGGATCGAGCCGCTGCCACGGCAAATCTGCGGGATCGGCGGCCATCGGGCCAGGCGCTTTCGCCACCAGATGGGCGGCGGCGATCGCGTCGAAGTCGGCGCGATAGTGAACTGAACTCTTGTTGACGAGGATCTTCATCCGTTCGGGTTCGATGCCGGCCGCGCGATAGAGATTGCGATCGAAGATCTGCATCTTGACCGAGCTGACCGCGATCCTGACGCCGTCGATGCGCAGGCACGCCACCGGCCCGATATCGGTCCACATACCGTTCATCATGGGGCCATCGAAGCGCACTCGTCCGTGGGAG
Organism: Paraburkholderia sp. BR13439; assembly: GCF_040948805.1. Lineage (NCBI taxonomy): Bacteria > Pseudomonadati > Pseudomonadota > Betaproteobacteria > Burkholderiales > Burkholderiaceae > Paraburkholderia > Paraburkholderia sp. BR13439. The sequence goes on from NZ_JBFPKN010000004.1 coordinate 312,689, forward strand.
AGGTGCTCGACCACGAAGCGCCCGGCGAGCGGCGCGTCCCCAGGTACGCCGGAGCCGCCCGCGAGTTCGAGCTTGATCGTCGCGCCGAGCCCCGCTTCGTGTGCCTTCGCCGCCGCGCGTGGGTCCCAGATCAGGCCGACGGCGGCGTCGCTCGCACCGTGTCGCAGCAGCGCGCGCACGAGACCCATCGTGTTCGAATCGCCGCCCACGCCCGGGTTGTCCTGCGTATCGGCGATCACGACGGGTCGAATCGCATGTTCGGCAAGCCGCATCGCTTCGCGCACGGCGGCGTCCGGGTCGAGGAAGCGCACTTCCCAGTCGCGCTCCTGCGCGACGATGGTCGAGGCCAGCGCATCGACGGCGGCGGTCACGGCGGCCTCGTCGAAGCCGTAGCCCCAGACCGCCGCGCCACATTCGGGAAAATCGGACGCCGGAAATCCTGGCGCGAACGACAGGGAGACGACGCCGTCGCGTTCCAGCGCCGCGAGACGATCGTACGTGCCGCGCGCCGGTTCGGCGAGCGTGCACATGCCGTTGACGGGGATCAGGAACGGAATGCGGCGCACGACGTGCTTAAGGCCACGCTCCGGCTCTTTTGCGAGGCGCATCAGGATTTGCGCGGCGCGAGCGCCGGTCTCGGCCATGTCGACATGCGGATAGGTCCGGTACGCGACCATCGCATCCGCGTGCGCGAACATCTGCTCGGTTACGTTGGCGTGCAGATCGAGCGAGACCACCACCGGGATTTCGCGGCCGACGATCGCCCGCACGCGCGCGAGCAGTTCGCCTTCGCCGTCGTCGAGATGCTCGGCGACCATCGCGCCGTGCAGGTCGAGATAGACGGCGTCGAAACCGCCACGCCGCACGGCCTCGACGATTTCGCCCGCGATGCGCTCGTAGGCGTCTTCTGTCACATGCGCGGAGGCGCTCGCGCCTGCCCAGATCACCGGCACGAGCGTATGGCCCGCCGCTTCCGCCGCCTGAATGAAGCCGCCGGCGGGGATGTTCACATCACGCAGCGCCAGCACGCCGGAGCCGCGCGCGAGCGGCGGAAAGCCCTCGCCCTGAACGAAGCTCTGCCAGCTTGCTTTGGTCGGGGCGAACGTGTTGGTTTCGTGCTGGAAGCCTGCGATGAGAATCTTCATTTCCCGTTACCTCGTTGATAAAGGATGGCTAATCGAAAGGATTTCTTGGCGCTCCTTGAAAGCGCGGCACAAGGTCAGGGCTTCGTGGCAGCGAGCCGGAGCGGAAAGATCAGCAGCGCGGCAAGCAGCGACACGCCAGCCATTGCGAGCAGCGCGGGCTGAAGACTGCCGGCGGCCGTCTTGATCCAGCCGATGGCCGCGGGCCCCCAGAAGCCGCCAGAAAGCCCGATGGTGTTGATGAGGGCGATGCCGCCCGCGGCGGCCGGCCCCTTGACGTACTCGGGCGGAATCGCCCAGAAGACCGTGTAGGCCATCCACAGCGCCATCGTCACGAGCGTGAGCAGCGTCAGCGTGAGCGCGAGATGATTGCCCGCGGCCGCGCAAGCTGCCAGCAGCAACGCGGCGGCGGCCGCAGGCGCCGCGCAATGCAGGCGTCGCTCGCCGAGCCGGTCCGAACGTGAGCCCATATAGAGCATGCCCACCGCCGCGGCAACGTACGGGATCGACGTGTACCAGCCGAGCGTGATCAGGTCGCTTACGCCCTGGGCCTTCAGGATGGCGGGCAGCCAGAAGCTGATCGCGTAGATCGAAGCAATGATGCAGAAGTAGGCGAACGCCAGCACATAGACCTTGCGGTCGCGCAGCACATGCCGAAACGAAGTGGCATGAGCCTGCGCCATGCCGACTTCGGCCTCGAGCTGACGCTTGTCGGCGTCGTTGAGCCACGCGGCGTCGGCCGGGCGGTCAGGCAGATAGAGGAAGGTCGCGATGCCGAGCACGATGCACGGCAGGCCTTCGACGAGAAACATCCATTGCCAGCCGGCGAGCCCGGCCTTGCCCGCGAGCGTGCTCATGATCGCCGCCGATACCGGCCCGCCGACTATCCCGCCGATCGGGCCGGCCAGAAACACCATCGCAATCGCGCGCGCCATGCGCGACGGCCCGTACCAGCGTGACAGATAGAAGATCATGCCCGGCGCGAAGCCGGCCTCGAACACGCCGAGCAGGAAGCGCATCGCGTAGAACGCCGGCACACTGCGCACGAACAGCATGCAGGCCGATGTAATGCCCCAGAGAACGAGAATGCGGCCGAAAGTCTTGCGCGCGCCAATGCGCGGCAGCAGCAGATTGCTCGGCAGCTCGAACAGCACATAGCCGATGAAGAAGATGCCCGCGCCCACACCGTAAGCGGCATCGGAGAAGCCGAGATCGGTCTGCATCTGCAGCTTCGCGAAGCCGACGTTCACGCGATCGAGGTAAGCAAACAGATAGCAGATCAGAAGAAACGGCAGCAAACGCGCGTTGATCTTGCTATAGAGTGCCGAAGCGTCGCCGCCTCGCGCGGTCGGAAGAATGGCCGCCATGTCTGTCTCCGAATGTGTGTCGACCGGGGGCAGCGCTTTGGCGCTTGCTCTGGTCGCATGCAATAGATGTGATGCGCATCGTGCGCAACACCATCCTGACCAGGGCAATCCTTGCTAGCAAGAGCAACAAAGTTCACATATCGTTCCTCACAGAGCAACGGAGCCACACAGGCTAACGGGGATGTGATGCGCGAAATCAATCAGCAGCGGCTGCGCTATTTCCATGAGGTGCTCGGGCACGGCACGATCCGCGGTGCCGCGGACAGCCTCAACACGTCGCCCTCGGTGATCACGCGGCAGATCAAGCTGCTCGAAGACGAACTGGGCGTGCAGCTGTTCGAGCGGCAGGCGCGCGGCGTCCGGCCCACCGAGGCCGCCGCGCATCTGCTGGAGTTCTGGCGCGGCTATCGCGCGCAGCAGGAGAAGTTCGAGGATCAGCTGCACGCGTTGCGCGGCTTGCAGCAAGGCCGCGTCGATCTGGCCGTCAGCGAGGGTTACGTGGATGCGCTGATTGCCGAGGTCATCACGCCGTTCTGTGTGCAATACCCGAAGGTCGATATCGGCCTCACCGTGCTGCCAGTCGACGACGTGCTCGACGCAGTTGCGGAAAGCCGCGCCCATATCGGGCTCGCGTTCAATCCGCCGCCGCATCCGCGCGTCGAATATCGCGCGAGTTCCGCGCAGCCCGTGGTGTTGCTGGTGCGCCGCGACCATCCTCTCGCGCGGCGCGGCAAGCCCGCCACGATCGACGATCTGCTCGCGTGGCCGCTGGCGTTGATGCCGAGCACGTTCGGCATCGGGCACCTCGCAACGATGCTCGCGTTCGTCGAACACGTTGAGATCCGCGCGACGCTCACCACCAATTCGCTAACGGCACTCAAGCGGTTTGTCGCCGATGAAAACTTTGCGACGCTGATCGGAGAATTCGCGGCCTCGCGCGAGATTCAGGCTGGCGAGCTGGCGACCGTGCCGATCGACCACGCGCTGTTTTTAGGCACGAAGGCGCGCGTGCTGGTGAAATCCGGGCGGCCGCTCGTCGCGGCCGCGCACGAACTGCTCGCGTGGATCTTGCAGCGCATGACGATGTTTGGGGGGGCGCGCAAAGGTGAATCGGGTTGAGTCACTGCGACCGCGCGCAATAGGCCCCCACCTGCCGCCTGCGCACCACCATCAACGAACAGACCCCGATGGACGCCACGATATTCACGGCCGGATAAAACGCCACGGCCACACTCCATTTCGGCAGCGCGAGAATCGCGAGCGCGTATTTAAGAACGCATAGCGCAAAGTACAAAAGACTCTCACTCCACGGATCAAGAATGGTCTTGCGCACCGTCGGCCCGAGGCCGACGAGTTCGATCAGCGTGACAAGACAGATCGACCAAGTCGGATCATTGGTGAGTATCCAGAGCGGAATAGCCGACAACGCGGCGACGAGGCAAAGCCAATCGAAAGTGGTCCGCCGGCGTTCACCCCGAAAGACGCTCGCGACGAGAACAAAGAAGCAGGTGGCCGCGATCGCCGCCGTAGACCACGCCGAAGGGCCTGCACCGGCGACGAATTGCCCGACCGCCGCAATCGCCGTGACGACCGACCAGACCAGCCACGTGAACAGATGCGGACGTACGGTGCCGCGCCAGATCGCAAGTCCATAAGGCAGAAACGCGATCAGCGAAACGATCGCCCCCATCACGCCGAACAGTCGGGTCATGTCCTGAAAGACGCGCATCATAGGAGGATCACACCCGGCACTGTCCTCGATATCGTGCCGGCGGTGCTCCACATGCGCGCGTAAAGAACCGCGTAAACGCTGTCGTCGATGCAAAGCCGACCCGCTCGCTGATCTCGCTGATCGACATCGGCGTATGCGCGAGCAGCGTACGCGCTTCGTCGATGCGCGTTTGCGTCAGCACTTCGGTGAAGGTTTTGCGCTCCGCGGCGAGCTTGCGTTGCAAGGTCCAGCGCGTCAGCGACAGCCTCTCGCAGACGATCGTCTGCAGGCTCTTGGGATCGATCGCATCCGCCTGCTCGCGCAGCACGTCACGCAGACATCGCTCGACCGTCGGAGAAAAGCGGCCCTGCTCGCGAATCCGCTGCAAGATGCCATGCGCGGCGTGCATATGAATTTTCGAAAGCGGCGCGTTGTAGACCTCGAACGCGCGATCCAGCGCCGACGACTGCAACACCATCCGATTGCACGCCTGATCGAGTTGAACGCGCACGCCCAACGTCCCGCACAGCGCGCCGAACGCACCGAGCCGCGCATCGGTGATGCCTGCGTCGCGCACGCGCAGGCGCGCGTCGTAGAGCTTCGCCACTCTGGCGATCAGCGCGAAATTGCCGAGCGCGCTCGATGCGTTGCGACCTTCGCCTTCCGTCACGTATTCGAAAGCGACTTCGTCGCCGTGCTCCTGCACGACGAGCCAGTCGACATTACCGATCAGGTCGCGGTAGGTGACGTAATTGCGCAACGCATCGCGCAGCGTCGGACTATTGCAGAGCACGCCGGCGAGCTCGGGGAAATACAGCAGACTATCCAGCACGTCGCCCTCGGGGGCGCCGCGCATCAGACAGCTTTCCGCAAGCCGCAGCGTTGCGACGTGTTTGTCGCCCGGGACCCGCGCATCCGCTGCGTCGATGTCTGCCTCCGCGATGCCGATCTCGTGAGCCACTTTGGTGCGATCGAGACCCTCACGCTCTGCCGCGTCGAGCAATCCTCGATAGATGCGCGCTGATACGGACTTCTGACGCAAATCCACTGTGCCTCCTCCGGTCGAAACCTGTCTGCGGGTTTTCCTGACTCTTCATCGGTCAAGTGCTGCACCCATCGGTCAAGCGCGCTTCGAGCGCATCCCTAGAATTTCTTTCGGCGCATTACCGCGAGCGCTAAGCGTAACAGGACGACAACGTTATGCAATGCAAATCACATGACCGACAACGACAACCAGGAGCGAGACGATGATAAGCAAGCTGACGATACCTTTTGCCGCAAGCGCCATCGCCTGCGGTGTCGCGGTGGTACTCGCCGCCTGCGGCAATGGCAGCAGCCTCAGTGACCCGCCGTTGCCGAGCGATCCCGATGCACGCGCCGATGCGCGTGCCGCCGCGCTGGTCCAGCAAATGACGACCGCCGAAAAGATCCAGCTCGTGCACGGTGTCGGCATCCCCAACGCGGGACTGGGCGGTCCGTATCCGGCCGGCGTCAACGGAGCAGGCTACATTCCGGGCATCGCGCGGCTTGGCATTCCGGGCCTTGCAATGGCCGATTCGGCGGGCGGCGTCAATGTCGTCAAGTCGAATGCGACGGCGCTGCCCGCGCCGGTGGCGCTCGCGGCAAGCTGGGACCCGGCGCTCGCGAACGAGTACGGCGCGCGTATCGCGACGGAGCTGCGCGTGCTCGGTTATGGCGAAGGTCTCGGCGGCGGCGTCAATCTGGCGCGCGAACCGCGCAATGGCCGCACCTTCGAATACATGGGCGAAGACCCGGTACTGACCGGCACGCTGAGCGCCGCGCGCACGATCGGCACGCAGGCGCAGAACGTCATAGCGACGATCAAGCACTACGCGATGAACGATCAGGAAACGAACCGCATGACGAGCAACTCGGTCGTCGACGAACGCACGATGCGCGAGACCGAGCTGCTCGCGTTCGAACTCGGCGTCACGCAAGGTACGCCCGGCAACGTAATGTGTTCGTACAACCTGGTGAACGGCGTGTATGCGTGCGAAAACCCGTATCTGCTGACCACCGTGCTGAAGAACGAGTGGGGCTTCAAGGGCGTCGTGCAGTCGGACTGGACCGCCACGCACAGTACGGTCGCCTCGGCGCTGGCCGGCCTCGATGAAGAAGAGCCCGGCGATCTCGGCGGCGGACCATCGATTCCAGGCTTCACGCTGACGTCGTATTTCAACACCGCGCTGACGAGCGCGGTCAATGCCGGCAGCGTGCCAATGTCGCGACTCAACGACATGGTTCAGCGCAAGCTTCGCACGATGATCCGCTATGGCGTCTTCGATTCGCCGCCGACCACCGGCGGAAGTGTCGATCAAACCGCGGGCAATGCGCTGGCGTTGCAGGTCGCGCAGCAGTCGTCGGTGTTGTTGAAGAACGCGGTGGCGAGCGGCGATTCGCAGCCGGTGCTGCCGCTGAACGCGGCGGGGTTGTCGTCCATCGTGGTGATCGGCGGTCACGCGGATGCGGGCGTGCTATCGGGCGGCGGCTCGGGCGCCGTGCCGGCGGCCGCGGGCAACGCGGTGTCCGGTTGCGTGTCGCCGTCGCCGCTGCTGAGCACCTGCGCGACATGGTACAAGTCGGCACCGCTAGCCGCGATTCAGGCGAAGGCGCCGAACGCGAGCGTGACCTTCGTCGACGGCACGAACGCGGCGGCGGCGGCCACCGCGGCCGCGAAGGCCGACGTGGCGATCGTGTTCGCGACGCAATGGGAAAGCGAAGGCGCGGATCTGTCGAGTCTGAGCCTGCCGAGCAATGCGACCGACAGCTATAACCAGAGCTACGATCAGAACGCGTTGATCACCGCGGTCGCGGCGCAAGCGAAGCGCGTGATCGTCGTGCTCGAAAACGGCAGCCCGGTCCTGATGCCGTGGCTCGGCAACGTGCATGGCGTGCTCGAAGCCTGGTATCCGGGCGTGCAGGGCGGCCAGGCGATTGCCGATCTGCTGTTCGGCGCCGTCAATCCATCCGGCAAATTGCCGATCACGTTCCCGATGCAGGACGCGGATCTGCCGCAGCCGACGATCTCGGCCACCGATACGACCGTCAATTACAGCGAAGGGCTCTTCATGGGTTATCGCTGGTATGACGGCAAGCAGATCGCGCCGCTGTTCCCTTTCGGTTATGGGCTGTCCTATACCAGCTACAGCTACTCGGGCCTCAACGCGCAAGTGGATGCGAGTGGCAATGTGACTGTGACCTTTACCGTCAAGAATACCGGCTCACGCGCGGGCGCGGAAATCGCCGAAGTTTATGCCGCGTTGCCGAGCGGTCTGGGCGAACCCCCGAAGCGCCTGGTCGGCTGGCAAAAGGTCGCGCTGCAGGCGGGGCAGTCGCAGCAGGTCAGCGTATCGATTGCGCCGAAGCTGCTGTCGACGTGGGACGCGACCAATCACGTGTGGAAGCTGAACGGCGGCGTCTATCAAATGATCGCGGGGGCTTCTTCGCGCGATCCGAATGCGTTGACGGCATCGCTGACGATCGCGGGGCATTGAGCGCCGAGGTGTTGAACCCGCAAACCCGGCAGCAGGGTACGGGGTCTAGCTCCGTGTCCTGCCTGCCCGGCTAGCTCGTGTCGAGGCCGCTCGGGTTTCGGCATGTCAACCGCCGGGCAGCCGATAAGCGAACTCGTACGAATGCGCGCCATCGACGATGTCGATCTTGAACTCGCCTTCAATGCCGCTCAGCTCGCCCGTGCCCGAATCGGGCACGACCGTCACCGCCAGCGACGCAGAACCGCGATTCATCACGCCGATATGCTGCAGCACGAACGTACCCTGCTTGCCCGCCAGCGTGCCCCTGACCTGTTCGAGCGCGACATAGCCAGCCGAGCCTTTGACGTTCGTCATCGCGCTCAGCATTTGCCCTTGGGTGGTCGCGGCGAGATCGCCGGAGATCTGCTTGTCGATCGACATGCGGCCGAGCTTCGATTCGGCCTCCGCGTTTTCGAACGGCATCGGTTGAAGGGAGACGATGAAGGTGCCTTTTGCGATGTGCTGAGTCATCGGGATTTCCTCCTGGCTTGAACGGGCGATGGCGAAGCGGTGAAACGAGACGCAACGCAATGTGACGCTGATGAACCGTAGCACACGTCGCTGTCAATTAGCCGCACGCGCCGTGCTGTAAGCCGTGCCGAACGCATCCGCGAACTCGCGCTTCAACCACGCCAACGCCGGGTCCTGATCGTGCGCCGCGGCCCACATCAACGAAACTTCGTAGCCCGGCACTTCGAATGGCAACGGGCTGAGCGCGAGACCGAGCGTATCGCGCCAGACGCGGCCGATGAACTCCGGCACGGTCGCGATCGCCGCCGTGCGTTGCACGATGAACGGACTGGTCGCGAAGTTCGAACTAGAAAACACGACCTCGCGCTTCAGTCCCTGCAGCTCCAGTCGTTCATCGATGAAGCCGCGCAGCTCGGCGCTGAACGAAGTCAGCACGTGGCGGTGGCACAGAAATTCGTCCATCGACAGATGCTTGCGACGCGTCTTGACGAGTTGCGGGTTGTAGACGCTCACGAAGCGCCATGAAAACAGCGGCATGAGTCGCTGCCACGGCACGCACTCGCGGAACACGCCGACTGCGAGTTCGATCGCGCCATCGTCGAGCATCGCGGCGGCGCGCGTCGAATCGGTGGAGCGTGCGATCAGCTTCACGCCGGGCGCTGCGACGGCGAGGCGCGCCATGATCTCCGGCATCAGCAGCAGTTCGAGCGAATCGCTGAGGCCGATGCGGAACACCCGCTGCGCGCGGGCCGGATCGAACACGGACGGCTGCGTGAGCGCCTGATGCAGCGATTGCAGGAATGGCTCGATCTGCCGCGCGAGTTCGAGCGCGCGCGGCGTCGGCGTCATGCCTTGCGGCGTGCGCACGAACAGCTCGTCGCCGAAGGTCTCGCGCAAGCGTTTCAGTGCGCCGCTGACGGCCGGTTGGCCAAGAAACAGCCGCTGCGCGGCACGCGTGACGCTGCGCTCTTCCAGCAGCGCGCGCAAGGTCAGCAACAGGTTCAGGTCGAAGCGCCGAAAATCATTTTCAATGATGTTAGCCATGACGTTAAACGATTTGAATGATGGGCACGCAACGCGCATTCTACTGCCACGGGGTCTTCCGTTCACTCTCAGGAGCAATGAAATGGACTGGCAAAATCAGAAGGTCGTGGTGCTGGGTGGTTCGTCGGGTGTTGGGCTCGCGACGGTGAAGCGGCTCGCGGCGGCTGGCGCGTGCGTCGTCGCGGTGGGGCGCGACCGCGCCAAGCTGGACGATGCGCTGAGCGGCATCGGCGCACAGGTGACGGGCGACGCGCTCGATTGCACCGATCGCGCGGCGCTCGAACGCTTTTTCGGCGGCCTCGGCCGGATCGATCATCTGGTGATGACGCTGTCGGGCGGCGAAGGCGCGGGGCCGTTTGCGGAGCTGGATCTGGCCGCGCTGCGGCGCGGCTTCGAGGCCAAGTTCTGGCCGCAGCTCGAAGCGGCGCAGACCGCGCTGCCCGCGCTGCGTCGCGATGGCAGTGTGACGTTTCTGACCGCGATTTCGGCGCGCATCGCGAATCCGGGTACGGCGGGTCTGGGCGCGATCAACGGCGCACTCGAAAGCATGATCGGCACGCTGGCGCGCGAGCTGGCGCCGCTGCGCGTGAACGCGGTGTCGCCGGGGGTGATCGATACGCCGTGGTGGGACAGATTTCCGGCAAGCGTGAAAAGCGAGCTGTTTCGGCAGCAACGCGAAACGTTACCGGTGCGGCGCGTCGGCCAGGCCGACGATGTCGCGCACGCGCTGCAGTTTCTGCTGGAGAACACGTTTATGACGGGGGCGGTGATCGAGTGTGACGGCGGCTTGCGACTACTGTGAAGCACGGGCGCGGGAATCTGCGCTGAGGCGTCCTACGCCCTCTGAACCCGAACCGGCAGACACATCGTCGCTGCGAAGCACAGCAAATGCAGTGCGGCCAGCAGCACGAACATCGGCAGAAATCGGCTGGGCTGTACATCCGAAGCACCGTGCAGCGTCAACGCGATCGCCATCGAAAGCAGCGTCGTGGCGAACGGACCGCCCACTCTCTGCGCGATGTTCAACGCCGTATTCGCGACCGCGAGCCGTTCTCTCGCGATCGACGAATACGCGGCCGAGATCGATGGCACGCTGATCGTCCCCTGACCGACGCCCGCAAGGAACAGACTGACAGCGGCCCATCCGGCCGAGAACGAAGCAATGCTCATCCACAGAAACACGAGCGTGCTCAGAAACGCCAGCAATGCGCCGGCCGCCGCGAGCGCGCGGCAACCGAGCCGCTCGGTCAACCAGCCGATCGGCGGGAACGAGCACATCATGCCGACCCCGGTCGCCGCGAGCAGGCCGCCCGCGTGCGCGGCCGACAAACCGCAGCCCGCGATCAGAAACAGCGGCACTGCAAGCTGTCGTCCATACATGATCCCGTTCGCGGAGAACTGCGCGAGTGCCGCGACCGAGAACGTACGCCTTGCAAACATGCGCACGTCGATCAGCGCGGCATCGCCTTTGCGCAACGCGTACAGCACGAACCCGACGAGAAACACGACGCCCGCAAGCAGCCACGCGAGGCCCACCGCGCGCAACGCGTTCTGAAGTCCATAGACGAGTGCGACCAGCCCAGGGGAGATCAGCGCAAAGCCGGTGAAATCGAACGGCCGCTTCTGCGACGCAGGGGCATCGCGCGGCAGTAGCAACACCGCCATCGCGATGCCGACAGCGCCCACCGGCGCATTGATGAAGAACAGCCACGGCCAACTCGCGTGCGCGAGGACGAGCCCGGCCAGCACCGGGCCGAGAATGGGACCGAGCAGAATGGGCAGCGCGGTGAAGCCCATCACGCGCTCGAGGTTCCTGCCAGCCACTCGTCCGATCATCATCTGCGCCATCGGTACGAGCACACCGGCAACGAGGCCCTGGAAGATGCGCGCGCCGATCAGCTCGCCGATCGTCTGCGCCGCGCCGCACAGCATCGACGCTATCGTGAACGTCGAAAAGCAGAACAGGTACAGCCGCCTCGCGCCGATGCGGTCGACCAGCCAGCCGTTGAGCGGCAACATCAACGCCATCGCGAGCAGGTAGCCGCTGACGATCCACTGCGCGGTGGCGATCGACGCATCGAGCGTATGGCCGATCGTCGACAGCGACACGTTGACGAGCGTCGAATCCATCTGCGACATGAACGAACCGATCGACACGACCGCCGCGACCTTCCAGACGGTGGGATCGATCCGCTCGGAAGCGGACGCGGAGATGTGCTCGCGCATGCCGCTCATCGGTCCGCGCGTGTACGGATGAAGGTCTGGCGCTCGGTCAGGCTCATGTACCGGCTCACGCTGCGTTGCCGCTCGCGGTCGCCGCGGCCGCGGGCTGTACCTGCTCGAGATGGCGCAGCAGCTTCGTCACCATCATCACCACGACGAACGCGAGGACCACGAAGAACAGCGCGAGTGGCGTGAGCACCTGCACCGACACGAAGCCGGCCAGCCCCATCATGGCCGAGGACACCAGCAGCAGCGCACAGCCGAGAATCGCGCTCGTCAGACCTGCGATGTGCGGGAACAGCGAGTTGCCCTTCGCCATCAGCGTCGGATACATCGCGCCGGCGCAGAAGCCCATCACCAGCACGGGCGTCGCGAGCGTCCACACGCGCAGGCCGACCGTCAGCGCGAGCAGCAGCATCACAACCGACGCGGCCGCCATCAGCCGCGCGCCGATGCGCAACCGCTGCTCGGCGCTCGGCAGACGCGGACCGTGCAGCCGATTCGACAGACCGCCAAGAAAGTACATCATGCCGATTCCGAGCGCGAGATAGCCGAAGAAGGTCGGCGGCTTGTGCAGCGTGGTCTGCACCATGAACGGCCCGACGATGTTGAACACGAGCAGGATGCTGTAGCACAGGCCCTGCGCGAGGAAACAGCTTTGGAACACGGGGCTCGCGAGCACCTTGCGCGCGTTCGCGGTCAGCGTGCGCGGTTCGAGATGCACGGGCTTCGGCAAGGTCTCGCGATAACGCCACAAGAGCGCCCACATCACCAGCGAATAGATCAGCAGGAACATGAGGCACGCGCGCCAGCCGAACGCCGTCTGCAGATGCGCGCCGATCACCGGCGCGACGATCGGCGCGAGCCCCCATGCGATCGACATGTACGTGAACGCATGCAGCAACGCCTGACCCGCGAACGAATCGGTGATGATCGCCTTCGCGAGCAGGTTCGTGCTCGCGATGCCGAAGCCCTGCAACGCACGGGCGAGGATGAACGTCTCGAGATTCGGCGCCGCGAGCGACAGCAGACAGCCGACCGTGTAGACGGCCAGGCCGAACGCGAGCACGCGCTTGCGGCCATACGCGTCGGCAATCGGACCGAAGATCAGCTGGCCGAACGCGTAGGCGGCCATGTAGCCGGTGACGCTGGTCTGGATCGCTTGCGGCGAGGTACCGAAGTAGTGCGCCATCGCGGGCAGCGCGGGCACGTAGATGTCGATGGCGAGCTGTCCGGCGGATGCGAACAGGCAGATCAGGAACAACAGGAAGCGCGGCGAGTTCGGAGCGGAGTCGGCGGAGGCGGGTTGGTCGGCGGTAGCGTGGCTCATGGGTGCATCGAAAGGGAACACTGGCGGCGCGGGCATCGGCGCGTTCGGATATCGAACGGAAAAGACGCGGGTGCCCCGGCATTATCGCCGGGTATTGTGCACGTGGTATCGCGGGAAGTGGGATATTCCCTGGCGAGGGTGTGGGATGGCGCGGCCGACCGGCGCGCTATCCCGCCGCAACGACGCTCATCTCGCGCAATCTTCGATCGACCGCAGCAACGCTCCCTGCTCCGCCGGGTCCTGGAAGAACGCGACGAAGCTCCCGTGTTCGCCGTTTGCGATGCGGTCCGAGCAGTCCTTGCCTTTGAGCGGGGGGCGAGACGCCGTCCAGATCATCGCCATCACGGCGAGGGCCAGCACGACGCCTGTAAAGACGAACCCGAGCAACAACGACCTGGCGTCGTCCGACATTGCGTCTAGCGGATGAGAAGCGTCTTGCGGCTCGCAACTTCTAGTTGAAGATGAGTTCATGCCGATGTCCCGATAGTCAGCATTCAAAAACCAGCGCCACCATCTTCCATCTGCACGTAAGATTGGAAAAGTTGAGTTTACTGACCATGTGATTCAGCTTTTCTGACCAATGCCATTCCGACTCCGATGAGAGAGATCAGTCTCGACCGCCTGCGCACCCTCGTTGTCGTCGCCGACCTCGGCTCTTTTGCCGAGGCCGCTCGCGTCTTGCATCTCGCGCCACCCACGGTCAGTCTGCATATCGCGGATCTCGAAAGTCGCGTCGGCGCGCCGCTGCTGTCGCGCAAACGCGGCCAGGTGCGGGCCTCGGCGATCGGCGAGACGCTGGTGGCCTATGCGCGTCAATTGCTGGGGAATGCCGAGCAGGCGCTGGAAGACGTGCGGCGACAGGTGGAAGGGCTCGGCGGACGGGTTCGGCTCGGCGCTTCCACCGCAGCCATCGCGAATCTGCTGCCGCAGGCGTTGGAACGGCTGGCCGAGGACCATCCCGGCATCGACGTGCAAATCGCCGTGCTGACTTCGCAGGAAACGCTGACGCGACTCGCGGAGGAGTCGCTCGAGGTGGGCATCGTGGCGCTGCCGCAAGCGCCGATACGCGGGCTATCGATCGAAAAATGGCGCCGCGATCCGGTGGTCGCATTCATGCCGGCCGGGTGGCCGTGTCCGGCGCGCATCACGCCGCAATGGATCGCCGCGAAGCCGCTGATCCTGAATGACGCCACCACGCGGCTTTCCCGTTTGACGACGGAATGGTTCAGCGCGGCGGGGCAGCATCCCACGCCGCGCATCCAGCTCAACTACTCGGATGCGATCAAGAGTCTCGTGGCGGCGGGATACGGCGCCGCGCTGCTGCCGCAGGAAGCGCGCCGCTCAACGGCCGACACTCGCATCGTCACACGTCCGCTGCGCCCGGCGTTATGGCGGCAGCTGGGCCTGGCCTTTCGCGCGGGGACGGTGGAGCGTCCGACTCAGTATGTGCTCGACGTATTGCGGAGTTTGCGGTTGAACTAGTGAACAAGACTACATGGCCGCGGCTTTGCGTCTGTCCTGTTCCTCGCGGTAAAGCACGTACTCCTCCGCCATCGCTTTTGCAACGGATGGCCTACGCGCGGTGCGTTCGTAGTACTGCTGCACCGATGGCCACTGCGCGAGCTCGACACCGCTGTAGCGCGCCCAGTTCAACACAGTGACCAGATAAGCATCCGCGACGGAGAACCGCTCCAGCAAAAACTCGCGTCCATGCAAATGCTGCTCCAGCACGTTCAATCGCAACGCCACCTTCTTGTGTGTATAGCTAAGAACGTCGGCGGCCGCGTCCGGATCGAGCAGCGGCACGAATACTCCCTTATGCAGCTCCGTGCTGATGAAGCCAAGCCACTCCTGCAATTTCGCGCGTTCCGCCGTGCCGGCAAGCGGCGCGAGCGCGGCCGCCGGAAAGGCATCGGCGACATAAGGCAGGATCGCGGTGTTTTCGCGCAGCAGCCAACCGTCGTTGGTGCGCAGCACGGGAACCTGGCCGAGTGGATTGATCGGATAGAAATCGGAGCCGTCTCGCAGCCGCTTCGATTTCGTGTCGACTTCGACAAAGCGCGCATCGGCGCCGGCCTCGTAAAGTGAAATGCGCGTGGCGAGAGAACACGCGAGCGGCGAAAAATAAAGCTCCATGCTGATGTCTCCGGTCGTCGGTGAAGGTGTTTTTGTACTATAGTGAACAAAAATGGATGACGCCAGAGAATTTTATGCATACCGGTACAAAAACGGAAAAACGCTCGCGCGGACGACCGCGTAGCTACGATTCGCAACAGGCCCTGAACGATGCGCGCGACGCGTTCTGGCATGGCGGCTACTCGGGCACGTCGCTCGACGCGTTGAGCGAGGCGACCGGCATGAACCGGCCGAGCCTGTACGGCGCCTTCGGCGACAAGCACGCGCTGTATCTCGACACGCTCGATCGCTACATCGCGTTTGGCCGCGATGCGATGCAAGCCGCGCTGCATGGTGACCGGCCGCTCGCCGAGGCGTTGCTGGCCGTATATGAAGGCTCGCTCGCGCTCTACTTTCCACCGGGCGAGGTGGCGCGCGGGTGCTTTCTGATCGGCACGGCGGCGGTGGAGTCGAGAGCGGATGCGCAAGTACGTGACAAGCTCGCGCACGGACTTGCCACGTTCGATGCGGAGTTCGAGCGACGGTTCGAACGCGCGCAAGCGCAAGGCGAACTCGATGCGGCCGCGAGTCCCGCGCTGCTCGCCAAAGTCGCATCGGCGATTCTGCATACTCTCGCGCTGCGCTCGCGCGCGGGCGACTCGTGCGAGTCGCTGCGCGCGACGGCGCAGGCTGGCGTCGCGCTGATCTGCGGGGCGCCGGGCAAAAAGCCAGGCAAACCGCGGCACAGGTCCAAAACCTGAAGCGCCGCGACCGCGCACCGCCTAGCGGTTGATGAACCGCTGAAGCTGCGCCGGATAGCGCTCGCCCACCACCTTGATCTGCTCGAGCGCCGCTTCGATGTCGGCGAGATCCGCCGGCGTCAGCACGACACTGGCGGCGCCGACGTTCTCCGCGAGGCGAGGGAGCTTCGTCGTGCCCGGAATCGGCACGATCCATGGCTTCTGCGCGAGCAGCCACGCTAGCGCGATCTGCGCGCGCGTCGTGCCTTTGCCGTCCGCGATCCGCCCGAGCACCTCGACGAGCGCGGCATTCGCCTTGCGGTTCTCTTCGGAGAAGCGCGGCGCGATATTGCGGAAATCGCTCTTGTCGAAGGTCGTGCGTTCGTCGATCGCGCCGGTCAGAAAGCCCTTGCCGAGCGGGCTGAACGGCACGAAGCCGATACCGAGTTCTTCGAGCGTCGGCAGCACGCTGGCTTCGGGCTCGCGCCACCACAGCGAATACTCGCTTTGCAACGCCGCGACCGGCTGCACCGCGTGTGCGCGGCGGATCGACTCCACGCCCGCTTCGGACAGGCCGAAGTGCCCGACCTTGCCTGCGGCGATCAGATCTTTCACCGCACCGGCGACGTCCTCGATCGGCACGTTCGGATCGACCCGATGCTGATAGAACAGATCGATGCGGTCGGTTTTCAGACGCTTCAACGCGGCCTCGGCGACAGCGCGAATGTTTTCGGGCCGGCTGTTGAGCGGCTTTTTGGTGTCGCCGTCCTGAAAGCCGAACTTGGTCGCGATCACCACCTGATCGCGAAACGGCGCGACCGCTTCGCCGACCAGCTCTTCGTTCACAAACGGACCATAGACCTCGGCGGTATCGAAGAACGTGACGCCTTGCTCGAAGGCCGCGCGGATCAGTTCGATGCCGGCCGCTTTTTCGGTGGCAGGGCCGTAGCCGAAGCTCAGGCCCATGCAGCCGAGGCCGAGCGCGGATACTTCGAGGCCGCTTTTACCGAGTTGACGTGTTTGCATACGATGCTCCAGTTGATGCGCCCGGCCCCGGCTGCTGCCGGGACCACGACGCTTTGAATGCGACACGAGCCACGCGAGTCGTGGCACTGGAAGCGAGTTTAGGTTGCTGTGTTCGGCTCAACAATATCTCTATACTTGCATGACGTATTGAATTGAATTCACAAATGGCGAATTCCCGACTGCCGCGCGCGGGCCTTACCGAACTGACCGCCTTCATCACGATCGCCGAGCAGCGCAGCTTCAGCGCCGCCGCGCGCGTGCTCGGGCTGTCGCCGTCGGCGTTGAGTCACGCAATGCGCAACATGGAGTCGCGTCTCGACGTGCGGCTCTTCAATCGCACCACGCGTTCGGTCGCGTTGACGGAAGCTGGCGAGCAATTGCTACGGCGCGTGCGTCCGGCGCTGGCGGATCTCGACGACGCGGTCGGGGAAGTCACGGCCGCGCGCAACCGGCCGTCGGGCACGATCCGCATCAGCGCTTCGGAGGCGTCCGCGAAACAGCTCGTGCGGCATGTGCTGCCCGATTTCTTCGCGCGCTATCCGGAGATTCACGTCGAGTTCGTGGTCGATTCGAGGCTCGTCGATATCGTCGCCGAAGGATTCGATGCGGGCATCCGCGTGCTCGAGGACGTGCCGCGCGACATGATCGCGGTCCGCTTCGGGCGCGACATGCGTCTGGTGGCGGCCGCGTCGCCCGAGTATCTCGCGCGTCATCCCGCCCCCAAGGCGCCGCACGATCTGATGCGGCACCGTTGCATTCGCTTTCGCTTTGAAAGCGGCACGCTGTATCGCTGGGACCTCACGCATCGCGGCAAGAGCGCGAGCCTCGACGTCGATGGACCGATGACGCTCGGCAATGTGAACCTGATGGTCGAAGCGGCGCTGGCCGGCATCGGCATCGCCTGGGTGCCGCTCGACCATGTGGCCGAACACGTCGCGAGCGGCCGGCTCGTGCAGTTGCTGCCGGAGTGGAGCCCGACCTTCGCGGGCTTGTGCCTGTACTACCCGGCCAACCGTCATCCGCCGACCGCGCTGCGTTTGTTCGCCGAAGCAGTGCGCGCTTGGGGCGAGCGGCAGTT
Source organism: Paraburkholderia sp. BR13439 (assembly GCF_040948805.1). Taxonomy (NCBI): domain Bacteria; kingdom Pseudomonadati; phylum Pseudomonadota; class Betaproteobacteria; order Burkholderiales; family Burkholderiaceae; genus Paraburkholderia; species Paraburkholderia sp. BR13439. The sequence goes on from NZ_JBFPKN010000004.1 coordinate 330,490, forward strand.
GAGCGATGAGCGGAACAAGGACCCGCGTCATCCCGTGAAACGAGTTGGTGCGCGAAATCAAAAGCCCGAAACAAACTGAAACATGCACGTTAAGCGCTTTGCGGAATAAGACGGCAAACTTGGGCGTTTGCCTGATACCGGCAGCGTCGATTTTCAAACATCTTTCGCGCCTTTCATCGCCTTCGTGAACGGAACCCCTATGAACACCCAAGCGAACTCCCTGGCCGATTCGACCGATGCGACTTACCCGCCGCGTTACACGCGCACCGCGATGACATTGCACTGGCTGATCGCGTTGCTGATGATCGTCAACGTCGTGCTCGCGCTGTCCGCTGATTCGCTTCCCGACGACTGGGTGCGTCCTGTGATCGACACGCACAAATCGGTCGGCATCACGGTGCTCGGGCTCGCGCTGCTGCGCATTCTGTGGCGCCTGTCGCACAAGCCGCCGCCGTTGCCGCGCGAGTTTCCGTCGTGGGAAAAGATGGCCGCGCATCTCGCGCACTTCGCGCTGTATTTGCTGATGATTGCGTTGCCGCTGTCCGGCTGGCTGCACGATTCCGCGTGGAAGGACGCGGCCACGCATCCGATGCAGTGGTTCGGCCTGTTCCAATGGCCGCGTATCGGCTATGTGATGCACCTCGACCCGACGCTGAAGGAGACATTGCACGATCGCTTCGGCGCGCTGCATACGTGGCTCGCCTATACGCTTTATGCGTTGCTGGCGATGCATATCGGCGGCGCGCTCAAGCATGAATGGCTCGATCGCAAATCGGTGTTGAAGCGCATGAAGCCGTAAAGCCGCGGCACGAACACGGTTTCATCAACCAACCGCCACCAGCTCCAACCTGAAATATTCGCTTTGAAGAAGACCCTCGAACAGGCACTCGCGGCCGCGTCACCACGCATCCTGCCGCGTCGCGCGACGCTTTGGAGCACGCTGATCCATTCCAGCGTCGTCGTGCTGTGGGCGCTGCTGTTCGCGCGCGCGTTCTTTCTGCGCGGTGCGCTTGCGTGGTCCACAGGGATTGCGTATGTCGTCTATGACACGTTGCTGCTCGCGTTCGTCACGTGGAAATCGTTGCCGCTCACGCGCCGCGCGGCGCCGCTCGAAGCCGACTACGAACGGCGCGAACTGCCGGGCATGGGTGTCATCGTCGCGTCGCATAACGAGGCCACCGTGTTGCCGGTGACGCTCGCAGCGCTGCTGAGGCAAACGCACGGCCCGGCGCAGATCGTGATCGCCGACGACGGCTCCACCGACGCCACTGCCGACCTGCTCACGCAACGCTTCGGCCTCACGCCCGCCGCCGAAGGCGTGCTGAGCGCGCCGAGTTCGCTGCATCCGAATCTGTTCTGGCTGCGCGTGCCGCACGGCGGCAAGGCGCGCGCGCTGAACGCCGCGATCACTGTGATGACGACCGACACCGTGATGACCGTCGACGCCGACACGCTGCTCGACGACGACGCCACCTACGCGATGCGCGCCGCGTTCGCGAGCGAACCGTCGCTCGTCGCGGCGGCGGGCATTCTCGTGCCGGTCTGCGGCAAGTCGCTGTCGGGCCGCGTGTTCCAGTGGTTCCAGACCTACGAGTACATGCGCAACTTCATCGCGCGTTTCGCGTGGATGCGTGCGGACAGCCTGCTGCTGATCTCGGGCGCATTCGCGTCGTTCCGCCGCGATGCGCTTGTCGCGGTCGGCGGCTTCGATCCGCAGTGTCTGGTCGAGGACTACGAGCTGATTCACCGGCTGCGCCGCTATTCGGTCGATCACGAGCTCGGCTGGGACGTGCGCGTGGTCGGCGAAGCGCATGCGCGCACCGATGCGCCCGACACCCTCGCAAGCTTTCTGCGCCAGCGTCGCCGCTGGTTCGCGGGCTTCCTGCAGACGCAGTACTGGAACCGCGACATGACCGGCAATCCGCGCTACGGCACGCTCGGGATGCTGATGCTGCCGATCAAGGCGGTCGACACGATGCAGCCGATCTACGGCCTCACGGCATTCGCATTGCTACTCGGTTTTCTATTCGGCGGACATGGCGCGATCGTCGTGTCGATCTTCAGCGTGATCGGTCTGAAAACGGCGATCGATCTGGCGTTTTACCTTTGGAGCATCCATTTGTACCGGCGCTGGACCGGCGAGCGCAGCGGCAACAGCCTCGGCATGGCGATGCTCGCGGCCGTCGCCGAGCCGTTCACGTTCCAGCTCGCGCGTCATCTGGGCGCCGCGCTCGGCTGGCTGCACTTTTTGCGCGGCGGCCGCGCATGGGGCGTGCAACGGCGCACCGGGCTCGTCGCTCGCGACGACGATTGAGCACGTCGATGGACAGCTCATAACCCAGGTCAATGTTTCTGTAGGGCGGGTGTGGTAAAGGTAGACCTTCACGCCGATGCGGCTGATGCGCAATGTGTGCTGCGACGCATCGCGCATGCCCGCCACAGTGCCATGCGGCGGCTGCATCAAGTAGACTGGTAAAGATGCCGCACTGCCATGCAGCGCGGCAACCTTCTATCCGCTCGTGCACGGAGGCTTGACCTATGCATGCAGTTCCCCCGCTAGAACAGGAACAGGAAATCGCCGGCGCCGCGCTTGCCGCCGCGCCTGCTCAAGCCACTCACGACGCGCCGGTGCGTGATCTGCGCCGCGTCGCCATTCATCCCGATTACTGGTATCCGCTCGCGTGGTCGCATGAAGTGAAGCGCGGCAAGACGCTCGGCGTGACCTTCGCCGGCGATCCGATCGTGCTCGCGCGCACCGAGAGCGGCAAGGTGTTCGCGCTCGAAGATCGCTGTGCGCATCGGCAGGTGCCGCTGCATCAGGGCGTGGTCGACGGCGAATCGATTCGCTGCGGCTATCACGGCTGGACCTATGACTGTTCGGGCACCTGCATCGATGTGCCCTACCTCGGCCGCGAGCGTCTGCCGAACGGCGTGCGCTCATATCCGTGTCAGGAAGTGGAGGGACTGATCTTCGTGTTTCCCGGCGATGCTGCGCTCGCCGAGGAACGGCCGCTGCCGGGCTTTTGCTCGGTGTCGAACCCGAAGTACAAGACGCGCCGCTTCGGCCGTCCGGTCAAGTGTCATTATTCGTTCATGCACGAGAACCTGATGGACATGAATCACCAGTTCCTGCATCGGCGCCAGATGGGGCAGATGCGCGCGCGTTCGCTCGGGCGGCGGCGCGGTGAGGGCTGGGTCGAGATCGACTATACGTTCGCGCGGATGGCGGGCCAGCAGCCGATTGGCGAAGCGATGGTGTTCGGCGAGAGACGCAAGACCGGTGGCTTCAACCATAAAGACGTGATGACGATCCGCACCGAATACCCATACCAGACCCTGCAGATCCGCAACGACGACAAGACGCTGGTGATGGACCTGTGGATCGTCTATGTGCCGCTCGATCGCGAGCAGCGCACCAACCGAACCTTCGGGCTGCTGTCGATCCGCAAGCCCGGCATTCCGGGCGTGATGAATCTCGCATGGCCGCTGCTCGTTTGGTTCACCGAGCGTATTTTCAAGGAGGATCGCGAGATCGTCGAGGCGGAGCAGCGCGCCCACGATTCGCAGGGAGCCGACTGGAATCACGAGGTGTTCCCGGTCATCAACGACCTGCGCGCGCTGCTGCGCGAGTGCGGCGCGCCGGACCAGGTGGTCGGCGCGGGCACTGGCGATACCTCGGTGATCCGCTTCTGGGATTCGCGTCACGGCAATCCGCTCGCGAAGACCTGAACGCAGCGCGGCGCGGCGCGGGTGTGTTCACCGGCGCGGCGCAACCCGTCCCGCCACGGCTTTCTCCTCTGCTGGGAATTAATCCATCTCAGCACGGTAGACAATGCGCGGCGTGCAAGCGGCGATAATGTCGCACGGTACTGTTATTGCTCGCGAGTTTGCGCCAATCGACATTCGTCGCGTCCGCACCCGTGTACCATTGCGCTTTTTCCAAACTTCAAGACTCGCTCGTGACCACGCAACAAACCCCCGCCGCCTCGCGTAAATCCCTCACTCTGCTGCAACTGCTTGGCCTGATCGGCGCCGCGGGCCTGATCGCGTCGTACGCGCTGAACGTGCTGGTACAGGCGCACTGAAGCAGCGCCCGCGTCGCGCGGGCAGCCTTTCGCCGGCGCGCGTCGCCGGCTTTCTCGAGATTCCGATTGCCATGTACAAAAAGGGCGTAGCCGTAGAAATCCAGTTTTCCCCCGAGCGGCTCAACGATGGCGCCGGCGATCCGTACTGGATCGATCTGACCCACGACGAAGCGCAGCGCCTGCTCGACAGCTTGCAGGCGCGGCTCGCGGGAACCGGTAGCGGCACGGTCGCGCCGCTCGTCGTGAGCCTCGATGCGACGGCGCGCACGAACGCGGCGGATGCCGCCGCGTCCGCTACGCCCGATGCGCCGTCGGCCGCGAACGCCGCCACGGCCGAGGAGTTCAAGCAATGGGTCTGCGTGATCTGCGGCTGGGTCTACGACGAAGCCGCCGGTGTGCCGGAAGAGGGCATCGCGCCGGGCACGCGCTGGGCCGATGTGCCGGCCGACTGGCGCTGCCCGCTGTGCGATGTGGGCAAGGACGATTTTGCGTTGGTGGAGTTTTAAGGGGCGCGCCGAGGCTCGCCTGATAAACCTGCTCTACGCCGTCCGTTCCGGATAGTCCGCGCCCTCGGTCGTCGCTCGCCATGTGTCGAAATCGCCGCGCATGAAATCGAGCTTCTTGTACGCGAGATCGAGCGCGGCCTTGCCGAGCAGCAGACGCAGCGGCGGCGTGTCCGACAACGCCGCATCGATGATCGCCTGCGCGGCGCGCACCGGGTCGCCGGCCTGCTTGCCGCTGCGCGCTTCGGTCTGCTTGCGGCGCTCGCCGGCGGTCGACGCGTAGTCGTCGATCAGCGTCGCCGACTGCTTGATCGACGGCCCCGCCCAGTTGGTGCGGAACGGCCCCGGCTCGACGATCAGCACGCCGATGCCGAGCGGCTTCACTTCCAGCGCGAGCGATTCCGACAGCCCCTCGACCGCGTACTTGGTCGCATGATAAAAGCCGGTCGCCGCGAAACTCGCAATGCCGCCGATCGACGACACGTTGACGATCAAACCGCTGCGCTGCTCGCGCATGATCGGCAGCACGGCCTTCGTGATGTCGATGAGACCGAACACGTTGGTCTCGAACATCGCGCGGACTTCGCTGTCGTCGCCTTCCTCGATCGCGGCCAGATAACCGTAGCCCGCGTTGTTGACGAGCGCGTCGATGCGGCCGAAATGGCGCTTTGCCTGCGCGACCACGGTTTCGATCTGCGCGCGATTGGTCACGTCGAGCGGCAGCACCAGCGCGCGCTCGCCGTGCCCCTGGGCGATGTCCTTCACTTTCGATGCATCGCGCGCGGTGACGACCGCGCGCCAGCCGCGTTCGAGCACGAGCTTCGCGAGCTCGCGGCCGAAGCCGGTGGAACAGCCTGTGATCAGCCAGACGGGATTGTCTCGATTCATCATGTGGAACACTCCTGTTGAGGGTCTATGACGTGAGGACTCGAAAACGGCGCGCCGATGCGGCGCGAACGCGCGGCGCGTCGGCAATCGGTATGCGGGTGATGTCAGCTTGAAGCGTGCCCGGTTCGCGCGGCGGACGGTTCGGGCGGTGGCCCGCGTGAGCGCGCGTGCTGCTGCGCGGATTCGCCGGGTGATGACGACGGGCGCCGCCGTGACTGCTATGACTGCGAGGACCGCGTGGGGCTGGTGTGACGTTTCAATTGTAATCGCAGCGCGGCGGCTTCGCTTTGCAGCGCGCCGACGAACGTGTCCGCGAGCGGATGCGCGGGCCGGTGCTCGGGACGGATCACGCTGACGCGAAAAGGCAGCGATAGCGCGAGCGGCCGGATATGCAGATTGCGGCCCGCGAAATCGAGCGCGGTCAGCGGATTGACGATCGCGATGCCGAGCCGTTGCCGCACGAAGCTGCACACCGACACCGCGGTCGGCGTTTCGATCAGCAGGCGGCGCGCGATGCCAGCCCGCGCGAACGCTTCGTCGATCTGCAGCCGGTACGGATCGTTGGCGGACAGGCTGATGAACGCCTGATCAGCGAAGTCTTTCAACGCGATCACGCGTTTCGCGAGCAGCGGGTGAGCGTCGGGCAGCACGCACACTTCATCGACGGCGATCAGCGGCGTGAGCCGCGTGCCGGGCGGCGGCGCGTCGTGCTCGGTGAGGCCGAGGTCGTAGCGCTGCGCGGTCAGCCATTCTTCGAGAAACGGCGACTCCTGCGTCGCGATCGATACGCTGACACCCGGCTGCGCATCGTGAAAGCGTTTGACGGCGCCCGGCAGGATCGACTGCGAAAACACCGGCAGCGCGATCACGGACAACTGGCCGCCCTTGAATTCGCGCAGCGCGGCCGCCGTCGACGCGACGCGCTCGAGCCCGACATACGCGCGCTGAATCTCGTCGAACAGCGTCAGCGCGGATTGCGTTGGACGCAGCCGGCCCTGCGCGCGCTCGAACAATGCGAAGCCGATGCTCTGTTCCATGCGCGCCAGTTCGCGGCTCACAGTGGGCTGCGACGTGAACAGCATCTCGGCTGCCTTGGTGACACTGCCGGCTGTCATCAGCGCGCGGAAGATTTCGATGTGCCGGTGCGTGAGCGCCATTGTGGTTCGGGATATATCAGAAGTGAATAGATCAGCGATAGATTGGTATTTTACTGAATGATCGCCGCGGCTCATCATGTCGGCTAACGCTTTCGCAAAGCTTCGACATGCAACCGACCATGACGCCATTCAACCCTCATCAACTCGCCGATCTCGCGCGCCAGCACGGCACGCCGCTATGGGTGTACGACGCCGACGCGATCCGCCAGCGCATCGGGCAGTTGCGCAGCTTCGACACGATCCGCTACGCGCAGAAGGCCTGTTCGAACGTGCACATCCTGAAGCTGATGCGCGACGAAGGCGTGATGGTCGATGCAGTCTCTTCAGGCGAACTGGCGCGCAGTTTTGCGGCGGGGTTTGCGACTCAACCTATGTCGCACGACGCACCCGAAGGCGTGGTATTTACCGCCGACGTGCTCGACCACGCGACGCTAGCCACCGTGCTCCACGAGCGGATCACGGTCAACGCCGGCTCGCTCGACATGCTCGAACGGTTCGGACGACATGCGAGCGAAGGCCATCGCGTGTGGCTGCGGATCAATCCCGGCTTCGGTCACGGCCACAGCAGCAAGACCAACACCGGCGGCGAGCACAGCAAGCACGGCATCTGGCGCGATGACCTGCCACGCGCGCTCGAACTGGTGCGGCGCTATCGGCTGAAGCTCGTCGGGCTGCACATGCATATCGGCTCCGGTGTCGATTACGCGCATCTCGCGAAAGTTTGCGACGCGATGGTCGATGGAGTGTCGCAACTCGATCAGGATATCGAGGCGATTTCCGCGGGTGGTGGTTTGTCGGTTCCGTATCGCGATGGCGAGCCTAGCGTCGATACCGCGCATTATTTCCGGCTGTGGGACGATACTCGGCGGCGCATCGAAGCACAGGTTGGGCATCGTGTGCGGCTCGAAATCGAACCGGGGCGCTTTCTGGTCGCGCAGGCGGGGGTGCTGGTTGCCGAAGTGCACGCGCTGAACCGGCGGCCGTCGCGGCAATTCGCATTGCTCGACGCGGGCTTCAACGACCTCGTGCGGCCGTCGTTCTACGGCAGTCATCACGAGATCAGCGTGCTTAGGCGCGACGGCACGCCGAGCGATGCACCGGTCGGCTCGTTCAGCGTAGCGGGGCCGTTGTGCGAGGCCGGCGACGTGTTTACGCAGGCGGAAGGCGGTGTCGTGACGAGCCGCTCGATGCCCGCGCCTCAAGTGGGCGACCTGCTCGTGTTTCATGATGCGGGCGCGTACGGCGCGTCGATGTCATCGAACTACAACAGCCGGCCGCTTGCTCCCGAGGTGCTGATCGAGCGCGGCAATGCGCGGCTGATCCGGCGCAGGCAACGCATCGAAGAATTGATCGCGCTCGAAGAAACGGCGGGTTGAAGTTCAAGGCTCAACGCGCCCGCACCGTGCGCGTGTACGACGCGATCATCGTCGCGAACTCCTGCGCGGCTGGCGTCAGCGGAATCGCCGCGCGTTGCAGCAGACAGACGTTTTGCTGCAACGCGCGCTCGCGCACCGGGATCGTCGTCAGCATGTCCGCGAACGGTCCCCGCTTCGTAATGACCGACGATTCGAGCGACAGGCAATCCGTCGCGCCTACCAGATGCAACGTCTCGTATAAGCCCTCGACGGTCGCGACGATTTTCGGCGGCGGCAAACCGTGGCTGTCGAACAGATGACTCAAGCGGTTGACGTGCGGCTCCTCGGTGAGATTCGGCGAGCGCGTCGTCACCCACGTGCAATCGACGAGCTCGGCCAGAGACTTCGCACCCGCCTTCGGATGACCGCGCCGGCACACGATCACCGGGTCGGACGGATAGAGTGGCGTGACCGACAGATCGGCGGTATCGGTCTGCTTCGAGACGAGCGCGACGGCGAAATCCAACGTGCCTTCACGGATCCACGAAATCATCATGCGCGACGTGCCCGTGCGCAGATGCACGGCGACGCGCTCGAAGCGTGTGCGAAACTCCATCAGCACCGGCGCGAACGCGTCGACGAGCGGCTCGGTCGTCATGCCGAACGTGACCTCGCCCACGTAGTCGCCGCGCAACTGACGTACGTCCTCCTCGGCCCGCTCGCATTCACCGAGGATCGCGCCGGCCCGCTGGAGCAGCCGCTGGCCCAGCGCGGTCAGCGCAATGCCGCGATTGGTGCGCGTGAACAACGTCGCGCCGAGCATCGATTCTAGGTTCTGCAACTGCTGCGTGATGCCGCTTTGCGCAATGCCGAGCGCGCGCGATGCCGCGCGGATGCTGCCATGCTCGGCGACCGCCGTGAATGCGCGCAACTGCGAAATCGTCAATGCCATTGGCGTCAGGGACTGGTGATCGGTAAAAGTGATCATGATAGTCCGAACGGGACTTCTTTGAGGCGCGGCGGCAGCTTACGATCGCGCTGTCCTGATCCGCTCCCGTCGCCGTCCATGAAAACTTCGCTGATGACTCTTTGCGCCGCGCTGGCTTTCAGCAGCGGCGCGTTCGCCGCTGACGCCAACACGTTGCGCCTCGGCATCGACCCGACCTATCCGCCAATGGACTCGAAGGCACCCGACGGCAGTCTGAAGGGCTTCGACGTCGATCTCGGCAACGAGATTTGCCGGCGCATCCACGCGCACTGCCAGTGGGTCGAACTCGAGTTTTCGGGCATGATTCCGGCGCTGCAGGCACGCAAGATCGACGCGGTGATGTCGTCGATGGCGATCACCGAAAAGCGCGAGCAGCAGATCCTGTTTTCGTCGAAGCTGTTCCAGTTCAAGTCGCGGCTGATCGCGCGGCAAGGCTCATCGCTCGCGCCTACGGCGAGCGGACTTGCCGGCAAGCAGATCGGCGTGCAGTCGGGCACGCAGTTCGAGGGCTACGCGCTGGAGAACTGGACGCCGCTCGGCGCGAACGTGGTCGCCTACAAGAGCCAGGACGAGGTGTTCGCCGATCTGCGCAACGGGAGGCTCGACGGCGCGTTGCTCGGCACCGTCGAGGCCGATTACGGCTTCCTGCGTACGCCGGCGGGCAAGGGCTTCGCGTTTGTCGGCGAGCCGCTTTCGATGGGCGATCGCGGCGTCGGCATCGGCTTGCGCAAGGATGAAACCGAAGTGCAGGCATCGATCAACGCGGCGATCGCGTCGATGCGCCAGGACGGCACCTATGCGCAGATTGCGAAGAAGTACTTCGACTTCGATCCGTACGGCAATTGATCGAGGTTTCCAACTTTTCTTCACGGCTTTCCCTTCATGAACAGGCAATCGATTCCGCTTCTGTCGCCGGCTATCGGCACGCACCGCGAGCTGGTGTCGTTTCATCTCGGCCCGGCCAATAGCGGGCAGAAGATCTACATCCAGGCGTCGCTGCATGCCGACGAAACGCCGTCGATGCTGACCACGGTGCTGTTGAAGCGGAGATTGCTGGACCTCGAACAGGCCGGCGCGCTGAATGCGGAAATCGTGCTCGTGCCGGTGTCGAATCCGGTCGGGCTCAGTCAATACGTGCTCGGTCAGTTCGTCGGCCGCTTCGATCTCGGCAGCGGCAAGAACTTCAACCGGCATTTCGTGCAGTTCACGAAGCTCGTCGAGGATGCAAAGGAGGCGCTGGGAGCCGACGCGAACGCGAACCGCCGCATCGTGCGCGCACTGCTCACGGCCGAACTCGCGCGACAGAAGCCGTTGACCGAATTCGAGTCGCTGCAACTGGCGCTGCTGAAGCTGTCATGCGACGCGGACGTCGTGATCGATCTGCATTGCTCGCTCGAAGCTGCGATGCATGTGTACACGAGCGAGGCCGCGTGGGCCGAGTTCGAGCCGCTGTCGCGCTACCTCGGCGCCGAGGCCTCGTTGCTCGCGACGGATTCGGGCGGTGGCGCGTTCGACGAAACGCACAGCCTGCTGTGGTGGAAGTTGCAGCAGCAGATGCCGGCGAGCAAGCCGGTGCCGACCGGGTCGATCGCGGTGACGGTCGAATGCCGCGGCCAGCGCGACGTGTCTTACGAAGTCGCGCAGCAGGATGCCGACGCGCTCGTCGACTATCTGGTGTGGCGCGGTGCGATTCGCGGTGAGGCCAAGCCGTTGCCGCCGCTTCTGTCGCCGGCGACGCCGCTCGCGGGCAGCGAGCAGTTCTATGCGCCGGTAAGCGGGATTCTCGTGCACCGCGCGAAGATCGGCGACACGATCCGCGTCGGCCAGCCGCTGTTCGATATCGTCGATCCGCTGACCGACGAGACGACCACGATCGCGAGCCAGACCGAAGGGGTGCTGTATATGCGACGCGCGATCCGTTTCGTGACGGCCGGTGCGCCGCTCGGTCGCGTGACCGGCACGCGGCCGATCAGAACGGGCGTGTTGCTGGGCGCCTGATCGATTGACAGAGGGCCCGCGCTCTTCGTCGCACCGCCTCCGCGCCGGCGGCACGAGTTACGACGCATCGCATGCCGCTATGCCGGACTCGGCATCCAGGACCGCGTCAACGCCTCGCGCGACGGCGCCCACATGCGCCGCAGCCGCGTTGCCGTGAAGTTGGATGGCGCGATCCGACGCGGCCATTCCGCGTCTCGCCGACTGTGCGGATTTAATCTCTTTCAGCCGCGAAAAAGCCCAAGCCCGCTTCCGGACAAAGGTCGATACTCGTCGTCATACTCAACGTGTGTCGGCGCGGCCGGCTTTTTGAAGGAGACGGATAAAGTGAGCAAGGCTATCCAATGGAGCGGGGTGTTTCCCGCCGTCAGCACCCAGTTCAAGCCGGATTTCTCGCTCGACATCGACGCGACGCACCGCGTGGTCAGCAATCTCGTCAAGGACGGCGTGTCGGGTCTGGTGGTCTGCGGCACGGTTGGCGAAAACACTTCGCTGAGCACGTCGGAAAAACTGCAGGTGATCGAGGCCGCGCGTGACGCGTCCCGCGGCAAGGTGCCGGTCGTCGCGGGCGTCGCCGAGTTCACGACCGAGTTTGCACGGCAGACGGTGCGTGAAGCCGCGCGTGCCGGCGTCGACGGCGTGATGGTGATGCCGGCGCTCGTCTATTCCGCGAAGCCGCACGAAACCGCCGCGCATTTCCGCTCGGTCGCGACCAGCACCGACCTGCCGGTGATGATCTACAACAACCCGCCGATCTACAAGAACGACGTGACGCCGGACGTGCTGATCGCGCTGCAGGACTGCGAGAACATTGTCTGCTTCAAGGATTCGTCGGGCGATACGCGGCGCTTCATCGATCTGCGCAACGCGGTGGGCGACCGCTTCGTGCTGTTCGCCGGCCTCGACGACGTGGTGGTCGAAAGCATCGCGGTCGGTGCGGAAGGCTGGGTGTCGGGCATGTCGAACGCGTTCCCGAAGGAAGGCGAGACGCTGTTTCGCCTCGCCACCCAAAAGCGCTTCGATGAAGCGTTGGCGCTGTATAGCTGGTTCATGCCGCTGTTGCACCTCGACGCGCGCCCCGACCTCGTGCAATGCATCAAGCTATGCGAGGAACTGCTCGGGCGCGGCAGCGCCGTCACGCGTCCGCCACGCCTCGCGCTGCAAGGCGATACGCTCGCCGAAGTCAAAGAAATCGTCGCAAAGGCGCTCGCTACGCGTCCGACGCTGCCGGACGTTGGTCTTTAAGAACGCCTGAAAGACATCGGCATCCTGTCCGCCTGGTAGGGGGAACAGGATGCCGAACCCAACCGCGAGCGCAGACATCAACTCGCCGTCAGCACCGGCGCAACCGCAGCCGGATCGCTGATACTCGGCCGGCCGTTCTCGACGTGACCGGCAAAGCGGCGCGAGAAGCGTGCGTCGTCGCTGCTCGTCACCGTCAGGTCGTACCAGTGATGGCTCGACGCAAGCACCCAGCCTTCTTCGATACGCGCATTGGCGGGCACGACCACGGTGCGCGGCCGCGCGCCGTATGCGTTGTCGATCACCGTCAGATGCGCGATGCCACCACCGCTGTTGGTGAACTTCAGGAACACGTTGCCATTCGCGACGCCGTATCGCGCGGTCACTTCAGGCTGAGCCGGCTTGTCGTTGCCGTGTCCATTCTGCGCACTCGCCAGCGTGTGGCCCGCGAACTTGCGCACGAAGCCGTTCGGGCCGAACACGTCAAACGCATACACGCCGTTCGTCGCGCTCAGGTCGAACGTATCGCTGAGCGACTTGCCCGCTTCGACCGTGTAGCGCCACGGACCGTCGGCGCGATTCGTCGCGTACACGTAGAAGTGCGCGCCCTGCTCGCCGGTATTGCCGAGCGTGATTTCGAACGTGTTGTTGCCCACATTCGCCGTGCCGTTCGCATGCAGTTCATACGGCAACGCGCGCGCGAAGCGGATGCCCGCTTCCTGCGCTTCGACCGGAGTCGGCGTCGTCGGCACGGTCGGCTTCGATTGCGTCCTGCACTGGTTGTCGGCCATGTCCACGTAGCTTTTGGTATCCGGCAGCGTCGGCATCTTCGAATCCGGCGTGCGGAAGTCGAACGCGGTGGTCAGGTCGCCGCACACCGCGCGACGCCATGCCGTGATGTTCGGCTCATGCACGCCGAAGCGCGTTTCGATGAAGCGGATCACTGACGTGTGATCGAACACTTGCGAGCATACGAAGCCGCCCTTGGTCCACGGCGACACGATCGTCATCGGCACGCGCGGTCCGAGGCCATACGGACAGCCGTCGGCGCTGTAGCTGCCGCCGCGCAGCGGATTAACGACGTCGTGGATCTCGCCGTCGGTCGTCACCGTCGACTTGCCCTGCGCGGACTTCGTCGGCGGTTGCGGCGGCACGAGGTGATCGAAGAAACCGTCGTTCTCGTCGTACATGATGAAGAGCACGGTCTTGCTCCACATTTCGGGGTTCGACGTCAGCGCGTCGAGAATCTGCGACGTGTATTCGGCGCCGTACGCGGGCGTGTAGCGCGGATGCTCCGAATACGCGGCCGGCGGGCACAGCCACGAGACCTGCGGCAGCCGGTTCGCGAGCACGTCGGCCTTCAGGTCGTCGATCGTGCGCACGGTTTGCGCGCGCTCGTGGAGCGGCGAACCCGGCCGCGCGTTGATGAAGTTCGTGAAGTTCTGCAGGACGTTGGTGCCGTAGTTGCCGTACAGCGGATCGAAGCCCGTCGTGCCCTGTTGATAGATCTGCCATGAAATGCCCGCTGCCTGCAGACGCTCCGGATACGTGGTCCATGACAGCAACTGATAGTTCGGCGGACGATCGCCGTCCGCCCAATCGTTGTTGTCGAGCAGCGGGCCGCCCAGCGTGCCGCTCGGGTCGACCATGCCGGTCATCAGATACGCGCGGTTAGGGTGCGTCGGTCCCGGCAGCGAGCAGAAGTACGCATCGCAGATCGTGAACGCGTCGGCGAGCGCGTAGTGGAACGGGATGTCGCTACGCAGGTGGTAGCCCATCGTCATGTCGGTCTTGTTGGCGGGCCACTGGTCGTGGCGGCCGCCGTCGATCGCGGAATGGGTCTTGTACCACGTGTGGTCGAGTTCGCCGACGCACTGCGCGCTCGTCGTCGCGGTGTTCAGGTGGAACGGCAGCACCGGCCTCGCCGGGTCTTCCTTCGACGGCTGATTCCACACCGGCAGGCCGCTCGGCAGCGGGATCGGGAAGCGGTCGTTGTAGCCGCGCACGCCGCGCAAATGACCGAAGTAGTGGTCGAACGAGCGATTCTCCTGCATGAACACGACGATGTGCTCGACATCGCGAATCGTGCCCGTGCGCGAAAACGCGGGCACTGCCAGCGCGTTGCGGATCGACTGGGGCAATGCGGTCATCGCGGCGGCGGCGCCTGCGGATGAAGCCACGGTTTGCAGGAAACGGCGACGGCTAGTTGATGTCATCGAATATCACCTTCTGCGTACAGGAAGAATAGCGGGTGAACGCGCCGTTGGGGTGTTTCGCCGTCGGTGACGCGTTGCTCTTGCCGATCAGTTGCGGGCCAGTCGTCGGTTGATCGAAAGAAAATGGAAAGTATTGGGAAGATCGATGTTCATGGCGCTGCCATCTGCGCTATGTTTGCTGCATTCCGATTTGCGTATGAGCACGATTCAATGACTCGCATCGATCCACCCATCGACATCTCTCGACTCGAAGACGAATGGCTCGAAGCCGACGGCTTCGGCGGCTTTGCGTCGGGCACGGTCGGTATGTTGCGCACGCGCCGCTACCATGCTCTGCTGCTAGCCGCGACGCGCGCGCCGGGCGGGCGCATGGTGCTCGTCAACGGCATCGAGGCGTGGGTGGAGGCGGGCGGCGAGCGTTTCCCGTTGACCATGCAACGCTATGGGCCTGACCTGATCTATCCGGATCTGCGCGGCAACCTGCTCGGTTTCGATACCGCGCCGTGGCCGACTTGGCGCGTTCAACTCGATACGCATACTGCGATGATCGCCGACGTGTTCGTCAGCAAAGCGACGTGCGAAACGGTATTGCGCTGGCGGCTCGAAGGCGGCGAACTCGATGCGCCCGTGCTGAAGGTCAGACCGCTGTTGTCGGGCCGCGATTATCACGCGCTGCATCACGAGAATCCGGCCTTCGACTTCGGCGCGCAGGTCAACGCCGATCAATCGTGCGCGAACTGGCAGCCTTATGGCGGACTGCCGGTCGTGCGGGCGGCGACGAACGGCACCTATACGCATGCGCCCGATTGGTATCGCAACTTCTGCTACGTGCGCGAGCAGGAGCGCGGTCTCGATTGCAGCGAAGACCTCGCGGCGCCCGGCGTGTTCAGCTTCGATCTCGCCGAGGGCGAAGCGGTGATGATTCTGAGTGCAGCGAGCACGGCCGCCACCCAGAGCACCAACGACAATCCCCGGACCACCGCCCGCGCCTCCCAACTCGCCGACACCGAACAACGACGCCGGGCCGCACTCGGCTCGCGCCTGCAACGCTCGGCCGACGCCTATGTCGTCACGCGCAACGAAGGCCGCACGATCCTCGCGGGCTTTCCGTGGTTCACCGACTGGGGCCGCGACACCTTCATCGCGATGCGCGGCCTGCTGATCGCGTCGAACCGTCTCGACGACGCCGAAGCGATCCTGCTCGAATGGTCGGGCACGCTGTCCGACGGCATGCTGCCGAACCGCTTCCCCGACTACGGCGACGCGCCCGAATACAACTCGGTCGATGCGTCGCTATGGTTCATCGTCGCCGTTCACGACTTTCTGGCTACGCCTCATGCAAGCGCGCGGACGCGCTCGCATCTGCAGCAAGCCGCCGAAACGATCCTGACCGGCTACACGAACGGCACGCGCTTTAACATCGGCTGCTGTCCCGACGACGGTCTGCTGCGCGCCGGCATCCCCGGCGTGCAACTGACCTGGATGGACGCGAAAGTCGGCGACTGGATCGTCACGCCGCGCATCGGCAAGCCGGTCGAAGTGCAGGCGCTATGGATCAACGCACTGCGAATCGCGTCGGCATGGAACCCGCAGTGGCGGCAGGCTGCCGAGCGCGCGGCGCTCGCATTTCACCGGCGCTTCGTCGATCCGGCCACGCAGACGCTGTTCGATAACGTCGACGTCGATCATGTGCCGGGCACGGTCGACCGCTCGATCCGGCCGAACCAGATCTTCGCGATCGGTGGCCTGCCGTTTCCGCTGCTCGAAGGCGCGGCGGCGCGCGCGGTCGTGGCTCAGGTCGAAGCGCAATTGCTGACGCCGCTCGGCCTGCGCTCGCTCGCGCCTTCCGATCCGGCCTATCGTGGCCACTACGGCGGCGCGCCGCTCGAACGCGACGGCGCTTATCATCAGGGCACCGTGTGGGTGTGGCTGATCGGCCCGTTCGTCGATGCGTGGCTGCGAGTGAATGGCGCAAGCGCCACGAATCTCACACAGGCGAGGAGGCGTTTTCTCGCCCCGCTGTACGCGCATCTCGATCACGCGGGCCTGGACCACCTGTCCGAGATCGCCGACGGCGACGCGCCGTACGCGCCCGCCGGCACGCCGTTCCAGGCATGGTCGCTCGGTGAAATGCTGCGCGTCGAAAGTCTGCTTGCCCGATTCGAGCGCGACGGGGCGTAAACCGCGCTACGATGTTGGGTCCTACCGCCAGGCTTGTTGCAAGGACGTTCTCATGCCACCGCTGCGCGCTGCCAATCTGCTTGCCACGATCGAAGGTTCCCGGCTGCATTCGCCCGAATGCGGCCACTGGCAGCGCTGGGGGCCGTATCTGAGCGAGCGCCAGTGGGGCACGGTGCGCGAGGACTATAGCGCGAACGGCACCGCCTGGGACTCGTTTCCGCACGACCATGCGCGCAGCCGCGCCTACCGTTGGGGCGAAGACGGCATCGCCGGGTTCGGCGACGACCGGCTCAGCTGGTGCGTATCGCTCGCGCTGTGGAACCGCAAGGACCCGATCATCAAGGAGCGCCTGTTCGGCCTGACCAACGCGCAGGGCAATCACGGTGAGGACGTGAAGGAACTGTACTTCTATCTGGACGGCACGCCCACGCACTCCTACATGCGCATGCTGTACAAGTACCCGCATGCGGCTTATCCGTACCAGAACCTGATCGACGAAAACGCGCGCCGCGGCGGCGACATGCCGGAGTACGAAGTACTCGATACCGGCGTGTTCGACGATCTGGGCTATTTCGACGTGCAGGTCGAATACGCGAAGCACACGCCCGACGACATCGTGATGCGCGTGACGATCGAAAATCGCGCGGACGAGGCGGCGTCGCTCGATGTGCTGCCGCAGATCTGGGCGCGCAACTCGTGGTCGTGGAAGGAGAACAAGGACAAGCCGAAGCTCGTCGCCGGCACCGACCACGACGGCGCGGTGCGTCTGCTTGGCCATCATCATGTGCATGAGCCGATCGTCGTGACCGCGTGGTCGAAGGACGCACCGCAACTCGCGTGGCTGTTCTGCGAGAACGACACCAACGTGAAGCGGCTGTTCGGCATGGACGGCGCGGGCCCGTTCAAGGACGGCTTCAACGATTACCTCGTGCACGGCGACGCGAACGCGATCCGTCGCGACGCGGGTACCAAGGCCGCCGCACATGCACCGCTGGAACTCGGGCCGCATGGAAGCGCGGTCGTGTATCTGCGCTGGCACCCGCAAGCGGCGAGCGACGAAGCGCCATTCGATGCCGACGCGTTGATCGCGCGCCGCCTCGCCGAGGCCGACGAATTCTATGGCGCATTGCAGCACGAGATCACCGACCCCGATGCGCGCCTCGTGCAACGTCAGGCGCTCGCCGGCATGCTGTGGTCGAAGCAGTACTACCAGTACGACGTGCAACGCTGGCTCGACGGCGACCCGCTGCAGCCGAGCCCGCCCGCCGCGCGCAAGCAGGGCCGCAACAGGGACTGGCGACATCTGTGCAATGCGGACATCGTGTCGATGCCGGACAAGTGGGAGTACCCGTGGTACGCGTCGTGGGACCTCGCGTTTCACGCGGCCGCGTTCGCGCTGATCGATCCGGCGTTCGCGAAGAAGCAGTTGCTGCTGCTCGTTAAGGACCGCTATCAGCACCCGAACGGTCAGTTGCCCGCTTACGAATGGGCGCTCAGTGACGCGAACCCGCCTGTCCATGCGTGGGCCGCATGGCGCGTGTACGAGATCGATCGCGCGCTGACCGGCAAGGCGGACCGTGATTTTCTGGAACTCGTGTTTCACAAGCTGCTGCTGAATTTCTCGTGGTGGGTGAACCGCAAGGACGCCGACGGCCACAATATTTTTCAGGGCGGTTTTCTCGGTCTCGACAACGTCGGCATCTTCGACCGCTCGTCGCCGCTGCCGACCGGCGGCCACATCGACCAGGCCGACGGCACCGCGTGGATGGCCGCGTATGCGCTCGACCTGATGCGTATCGCGCTCGAACTCGCCTACGCGAATCACGTGTTCGTCGATATCGGCGTGAAGTTCTTCGAGCACTTCCTGTACATCGCGGAAGCGGTCAGTTGCGACGACGGCTGCGACACGGGCCTGTGGGACAGCGCGGACGAATTCTTCTACGACAAGCTGCGCTTGCCCGACGGCAGCAACATGCCGATGCGCGTTCGCTCGATCGTCGGATTGATACCGCTGTTCGCCGTGCATGTGCTCGAAGAGCGTTTGCATGGCGGCTTGCCGGGCTTGCGCGAGCGCCTCGTATGGTTTCTCGAGCATCGGCCCGATCTCGCGAAGCTGGTGTCGCGCTGGAACGAGCCCGGCAAGGGCAACGCGCTGCTGCTGTCGCTGCTGCGCGGGCATCGGATGAAGGCGCTGCTACGGCGCGCGCTCGACGAAAGCGAATTTCTTTCCGATCACGGCGTGCGCGCGTTGTCGCGTTGCCATCGCGACCATCCGTTCGTGTTCGAACACAACGGCAACAGCTTCTGTGTGAAGTATCTGCCGGCCGAATCCGATACCCGTGTGTTCGGCGGCAATTCGAACTGGCGCGGGCCGGTGTGGATGCCGGTCAACTATCTGCTGATCGAATCGCTGTACGAGTTTCATCGTTACTACGGCGATGAATTCCGCGTCGAGTATCCGACCGGGTCGGGCCAAAAGTTCTCGTTGAGCGAAATCGGCGACGAACTCGCGCGCCGCGCGACCACGCTGTTCCTGAAGGACAAGAACGGCGAGCGGCCGGTGATGGGCGCGTATCCGCTGTTGCAGGCGGACCCGCGTTCGCAGGATCTGATCCTGTTCCACGAGTATTTTCATGGTGACAACGGTCGTGGCGTCGGGGCTTCGCATCAGACCGGCTGGACCGGGCTCGTCGCGTTGCTGTTGCAGCCGCGCGCGATGGCGGCATCGGGCAACGTGCCGCTGGCGGGGGAACCGGAGCCGGCGCCCGCGCCGATTCCGGTGAAAGAACCGGTACCGTCGCTCGCGGCCGCGACGACGAAGTAAGCACGCCGCGCGCTCGCGCGCGAAGGCGATTGAACTGTGCGGCAGCGCGCGTGGTCTTTCATGTATCGCCACGTTCGTTCTCTCGGCTTTCCAAGTTCCAGGTGAATCTCATGTCGACTACACCGAACTCTTCCGCCTCTTCCGATCAACCCAACGCAACGCCCGCCTTGAGCTGCAAGCTCATTTCGAACCGATACGACACGCTGTCGTCGCCGGCCGGCAAGAAGCCCGCGCCGCCGTGCACGCTCGTGATCTTCGGCGCGGGGGGCGATCTGACCAAACGTCTGTTGATGCCGGCGCTGTACAACCTCTCAGTCGATGGCCTGCTCGATGACAGCATGAAGATCATCGGCGTCAATCACGGTGAGCGCGAAACGCGCGAATGGTGCGACGAACTGCATACGTCGCTGCAGAAATTCGCCGCCGACAAAGCCAGCACCTTCCACGCCGGCAAGCTCGACGACAACGCGTGGAGCTGGGTCGCGCAGCGCCTCGAATACATCGCGGGCGAGTTCGAATCCGACGACACGTTCGCGAAGCTGAAACAGAAGCTCGATCAGTCGAAAGTCGGCAACGTGATTTTTTACCTCGCGGTCGGCGCGCGCTTTTTCAAACCGATCGCCGAGCGGCTCGGCAAAACCGGCCTGCTGAAGGAAGGCGACGGCGCGAACGGCGGCTTTCGGCGTCTCGTGATCGAGAAGCCGTTCGGCGCCGATCTCGCATCGGCGCGCGATCTGAACGCGCACATCCTGTCGTATGCGCGGGAGTCGCAGGTGTACCGCATCGATCATTTTCTCGGCAAGGACACCGTGCAGAGCATTCTCGCGGTGCGCTTCGCGAATGCGATGTTCGAGCCGGTCTGGCGGCGCGAGTACATCGACTGCGTGCAGATTACGGCGGCGGAAACGATCGGCGTCGAAGGGCGCGGCAGATTCTACGAGCAGACCGGCGCGTTTCGCGACATGGTGCCGAACCATCTGTTTCAGCTGCTCGGCATCGTGGCGATGGAGCCGCCGAATTCGTTCGACGCCGAAGCCGTCCGCGACAAGAAGGTCGAGCTGTTCGACGCAATCCAGCCGCTCAAGCCCGACGACGTCGTGTTCGGCCAGTATGAAAAAGGGTCCGCCGGTGTGGGCTATCGCGAGGAGCCCGACGTCGCGCCCGGCAGCACGACCGAAACCTACGCGGCGGCGCGCGTGTTCGTCGAGAACTGGCGCTGGGCCGGCGTGCCGTTCTATCTGCGTACCGGCAAGCGGCTCTCAGTGCGCCGCACCGAAATTTCGGTGCAGTTGAAGCCGGTGCCGTTCCGCCTGTTCCGCGACACGCCGGTCAACGCATTGACGCCGAACGTGCTGACGTTGCGCATCGATCCCGAGCACGGCTCGAGTTTCGATTTCAACGTGAAGGCGCCGGGCCCGGTGATGCAGATCGGTGCGGTGCAGTCGTCATTCAACTATGGCGACTTCTTCGACGAGCGCGCGAACGTCGGATACGAGACGCTGCTATACGACTGCATGCTAGGCGACGCGACGTTGTTCCAGCGCGCCGATGGCATCGAGACGGCCTGGTGTGCGGTCGACGACGTGCTGCATCCGAAGAACGGCGGTGTTCTGCCCGTGCACGGTTATGCGGCAGGCAGCGACGGGCCGGCCGAAGCCGACGCGCTGCTCGCGCGCGATGGCCACGCGTGGCGGCCGTTGCAGCAGAAAGCGCCCGGTGGCAAGACGTAGCGGCACCTTTGAATGAACCCGCAGTTCGCGCATCACAACCGCCTCACCACAATCGGGAGACATCGTGCCAACACGCAACAAGAAAGCAGTGAAACGGAACGCGCCGAAAAGCGGCAGCGAGCACATCCTCGCGATCGACGTCGGCGGCACCGGCCTGAAGGCCGCGATCATCGACGCCAACGGGCAGATGAAAACCGAGCGCGTGCGCGTTGCGACGCCGCATCCGTGCACGCCGGATCAACTGGTTGACGCGCTCGCGCAACTCGTAGCTCCGCTCATCGAGCAGGTGCAGCCCGCTTGTATCTCGATCGGCTTTCCGGGTGTCGTGCGTAATAACCGCATTCTGACCGCGCCGCATTTCGGCATCGAAGGCTGGCACGACATTGCGCTCGCGGATTCGCTCGCGCGGCGCCTGGGCGGTTTGCCGGTGCGAATGATCAACGACGCCGAGATGCAGGGCTTCGCGGCAATCGAAGGCCACGGCCTCGAATTCGTGCTGACGCTCGGCACCGGCGCCGGCACTGCGATGTTTCGCGATGGCGAGCTGATGCCGCATCTGGAGCTCGCGCATCATCCGGTCAGCAAGAAGGGTGTCGCGTACGACGAATACATCGGCGAGGCCGCGCGCGAGCAGGTCGGCAACAAGCGTTGGAGCCGGCGCGTCGAGAAGGTGATCGGCATTCTCGAGTCACTGGTCAATTACGACAAGCTGTGGATCGGCGGCGGCAACGCGGCGCGCATCAAGTTCAAGCTGCCGGCGAACGTGGCGACCGTATCGAACGACGCGGGGATCGAGGGCGGCGCGAAATTGTGGCATCCGCTGTCGGTGCGCGAGACGCGGCAGTATCCGGAGGCGACGGAGAAGACGGGGCGGTTTAAGCCGAAGTGAGGGGAAGTTACTTCGGTCTTGCCGGCAACGGATTATCTTGCCTGTAGGTGCGCTTGGGGTTGACGACCAAGCGCTTTACCTGTTCGTCCAATTCCTTACTGTGATACAGGTCCAGGCACTTCAGGAAGTCGAATCGGATACCTTCAGTTTCCGATTCGACCAGCGGGTTTTGATAATCTCGAGCCAAATAATTGTCCACCAAGGTTTTGATCGCGTCTGGAGCCTTCTCCAGGTCATAGTAAGTCCAGTCTCGCAATGCACTGACGCTGCTTCCGGCATCGATAGCAGCATCTTTGTCGTTTTTGTAGGCGTTCGCGATACAAGTAGCCAGAACCATGTCTCTGTAATTCTGTGCATGAGTGCGTGCTCCAGCTTGTGGAGTCGCGACTTGATCGGCTTTCGCATAGCAAGCAGACACACCGAAGATGATGGCAGAAGCAGTTACGATGCACACCCAAACCTTCTTCACGGCAAACTCCAGAAGTTCGCTCCGTGCGCAATATGCCGCCTCTTCCATCTCAAAACAACATTCTCGCTATAGTTGATGCATAAACTCTCAATGGAGACGCCCCATGAGTCGCATCCACTCGGCCCTCGCGCGGCACCTCCTCTCCGCTGTCGCGTGCGCGCTGCTCGCTTACGCGAGCGCACATGCCTACGCGGCACCGTCCTTCGCAGCACCGTCCTTCGCAGTGTCGTCACCGGGACTGGCTGATGGCGGCACGCTCAACGCGAGCCATGCGGCGAGCGCGAACAACTGCGGCGGCGGCAACGTGTCGCCCGCATTGCAATGGCATAACGCGCCGGCCGGCGCAAAGAGTTTCGCGGTGACGATCTTCGATCCCGACGGCGCGAAAGGCCTCGGCGTCGTGCACTGGATCGTGTACGGCATCGCACCGGGTACCACCGGACTCGCCGAGGGCGAAGCCGCGCCGGCGGGCAGCGTCGCCGGCACGAATCGCACCGGCGGCCCCGGCTATTACGGCCCGTGTCCGGCAGTCGGCGATGTGCCGCATCACTACGTCGCGCAGGTCTATGCGCTTGATCTGCCGCCCGACGCATTGCCGGCCGGCTTGACGCGCGATGCGTTCCTCGCCGCGATCAAGGATCACGTGCTCGCCGCGACGAGCACCGTGCTGCGCTACGGACGATGAAGTCGCGCGGGCGAACGCCGGGCCGCGCTTGATCTGCAGAAGGGCGCTTAGCGCGCCGCATCCCCCCATCGATACTGCACGCTCGCGTCATCGAGCTGAGTCTTGATTGCGTCGTCGAGCGTGAACTCGGCCGCCGAGAGCGTATCGCTCAACTGCTCGGCGCGACTCGCACCAATGATCGCCGACGTGATCAGCGGATTCGCGAGCACCCACGCAAGCGATACCTTCGCCAACGATTCGCCGGTCGGCGCGGCGATCGCCTTCAGTCTTTCGATCGTGTCGAATTCGCGCTCGTGCCAGTAGCGCTGTTGATACATCGCGCCAGCCTTGCCGACGCTTTCAGTGAAGCGCCCCTCGGTGGGCGTCGCATCGAGCCGATGCTTGCCCGTCAGCAGTCCGCCCGCGAGCGGGTTATACGGCATCACGGCTAGCTGCTCCTCGGCGGCCAGCGGCAGCAGCTCGCGCTCGATCTGGCGAAACAGCAGGTTGTAGCGCGGCTGGACCGACACGAAGCGCGCGACGCGCAGTACGTCCGCGCGTCCCAAAGCTCGCGCGAGCCGGTACGCAAGAAAGTTCGATACGCCGATATAGCGCGCCTTGCCGGAGCGCACGATCGTATCGAGTGCTTCGAGCGTCTCGTCGAGCGGGGTTTTCGGGTCGTCGGAATGGAGCTGGTACAGGTCGACGTAGTCGGTGCCGAGGCGCTGCAAGGACGCGTCGATCGCATCGAGCAGATGTTTGCGCGACGCGCCCTGATCCCACGCGGCGGGCCCCATCTTGCCGACCGCCTTGGTCGCGACGATGAAGCGCTCGCGCTTGCCCTTCAACCAGCGTCCGACGATTTCCTCGGTGCGTCCGGACAGGTCTTCGCCGGCGCCGAGCGGGTAGACGTTCGCGGTATCGATGAAATTGACGCCGGCGTCCGCGGCCGTGTCGAGGATGCGGTGCGATGCGGCTTCTTCGGTTTGCAGGCCGAAAGTCATGGTGCCGAGACACAGGCGCGAAACGGTCAGGCCGGTGCGGCCGAGTTGGCGATATTGCATAGAGTCGACTCCAGAGGGGACGAAAGCATTTGCCGGAAGGGTGGGACTTTCATGTTGTATGCGGTGTTGTAAAAAGGATAAACGGATTCGCGATTCGATGTGCGCGACCGCCGCGGTGGAATGTTATTTAAATGAAAGAAAGCGCGTAAGGTTGAATTCGCTCTGAGTACGTCACTCATAAGCCTTTTGCAAGCAACGAATTACAAATAGTAATGAATCTGCGCAAGTAGAACCCTTAAGTTTACGTATTGCTTTCGAAAAGTAAAAAACAGAAACAAAACCATTACGCGAAGTAATGTACGCCGCGATTGATGCCTTCTTGTGCGTATGAAATGATAGCGATTCTCATTTAAACCAGCCAGCCATCCCGTCATCTCCATCTCACACAACGGAGAGCGGCAGCCAGCCATTTGCGCTTTTGTCATGAATTCGACGTCATTGATGCGAATTCGACAAAGCGCATTTCTGACGGGATTTCCATGCTCAATCACACGCCGCTGGCGACAGCGCTGGCGCTCGCTTTTGCCATTCCTTATGCGACGCCTGCGCTCGCGCAAAGCGCGTCGCAACCGGCCGCCTCCAGCGCGCCGCAGAACGCACAAACCAACGCACAGAACAACGCACCCGCCGCCGCGCAGACGCTGCCGACCATCGGCGTGCAGGCTCAGACCGTTCAGCAGGACTTCCAGGCCGAGCGCGCGAGCGTCGGTGCGAAGACCCCGACCGCGCTGCGCGACATTCCGCAGACCGTCACCGTGATCAATCGCGACCTGCTCGCTTCGCAGGGCGCGACGTCGTTTACGGACGCGCTGCGCAACGCACCCGGCGTGACGATCGGCGCGGCCGAGGGCGGCCAGATCGGCAACAACATCAACCTGCGCGGATTCACCGCGCAGAACGACATCTATCTGGACGGCTTTCGCGACCGCAACCAGTACTACCGCGACACGTTCGACCTCGAAGCGCTAGAGGTGCTATATGGTCCGTCGTCGATGCTGTTCGGCCGCGGCTCGACGGGCGGCGTGATCAATCAGGTCAGCAAGAAGGCGAACCTGACGGACTCGGCGGAAGTCTCCGGCATGATCGGCACCAACGACCGCTACCGCTCCACCGTCGACGTGAACCACAAGCTCACCGACACCTCGGCGATCCGCCTGAACGCGTTCGGCCAGAGCCTCGGCTCGACGCGCGACGTGATGAAGAACAAGGATTTCGGCGTCGCGCCGGAGCTGCGCTTCGGTATCGGCACGCCTACCGAGATCACGCTGTCGGCGCTGATCCAGCGCAACAACGACATGCCCGACTACGGCATCCAGGCGCTGAACGGCCGCCCGTCGCCGGTGCCGAAAAACACGTTCTACGGTTTGACCAGCGACCGCACGATCCAGAACGTGCAGATCTTCACCGGGGCGATCAAGCACAAGTTCTCCGACGACCTGACGCTGACGAACCAGACGCAGATCTCGCACTCGATGACCGACGCGCGCGAAACCGCGCCGCAAGCGGTGCTGACCGGGCCGCTGTCGTCGAGCACTGCGCTGAGCAACGGCAACTTCACGACGCTGCCGCCGTCGGCCCTGTTCATCAAGCTGCAGAGCCATGACCGCGTGATCCAGAATCACGCGATCTACAACGACACGATGGTCGAATACAAATTCGACACCGGGCCGGTCAGGCACGACGTGATTGCCGGTGTCGAAGTAGGCCACGACAGCTATACGAACCAGGCATACACGCGCAACAACCTGCCGATCGTGCCGATGCTCAATCCGCCGATCATCGGCACGCCGTCGAACGTGACGACGACGGTCGGCAACTACGCCGATTCGAGCGCGAACGAAATCGCCGCCTACCTGAACGACACGATCACGCTGACGCCGCACTGGAAGCTGATCGGCGGTCTGCGCTGGGATCGCTTCTCGGCCGAGATCCACAACACCGTCAGCGCGCCGGCTTTCGCGAGCCAGACCAACTACTTCACGAGCGTGCGCACGGGCCTCATCTATCAGCCGACCGACTGGCAGTCGTACTACGTGTCGTACGGCACGTCGTTCAACCCGTCGCTCGAAAACCTGACGGTCACGAACCTCACGCAGAACCTCGCACCGGAATCGACGAAGTCGTATGAAGTCGGCGGCAAGTGGGATCTGTTCGGCGGCAACATCTCGCTGACCTCGGCATTGTTCCGCGAGGAGAAGGACAACGCGCGTACCCAGGTCTCGCCGACCGAATACGAGCTGGCCGGCGACATTCGCGTCGACGGCTTCCAGGCGAGCGTGACCGGGCACATCACCGACAAGTGGCAGATTTTCGGCGGCTACACGTACATGGACGCGAAGATCCTGAAAGCGGCCGACGGCACGCAGGGCCACACGCCGGCGAACACGCCGCGCAACACGCTGACGTTCTGGACCACGTGCGCGATCACGCCGCACTGGGAAATCGGCGGCGGTCCGATCTATATGTCGTCGCGTTATGCATCGAACACGAACTTCGTGAAGGTGCCGGGCTACACGCGTTGGGACGCGACCGCGGCCTATCACGCGAAGAAGTACGACGTGCGCCTGAACCTGCTGAACCTGACCAACAAGTACTACTACGACGCGTTGATTCCGTCGGACGGCGGACGTTCGGTGCCGGGCATCGGCCGCACGTTGCTCGCGACGTTCGATTACCGCTTCTGATGGCCGCTTTTGCGACGCACTGAGCGCATCCGTTAGGCTTGCCGCTTTGCAAACGGCAAGCCGACTCGAAGGACACACTATGCTGCTGCACATTCCGAAGGTACTGGACGCCGGGCAATTGCGCTTCGTGCGCGAGCGGCTCGATCGAGCCGGCGACGCGTGGGTCGATGGCCGCGCGACCGCGGGCTATCAGGGCGCGCCGGTCAAGCGCAATCAGCAGATCGCCGAGCACTCTGCGATCGCGCGCGAACTCGGCGACGTGATTGTCGCGGCGATCGAGCGCAATCCACTGTTCATCAGCGCGGTGCTGCCGAACCAGGTGTATCCGCCGCTGTTCAACCGCTACGAGGGCGGCATGCAGTTCGGCAGCCACGTCGACGGCGCGGTGCGCGTGCTGCCGAACGGCGTGAAGCTGCGCACCGACGTGTCGGTGACGCTGTTTCTCAGCGCGCCAGACGAATACGACGGCGGCGAACTCGTGATCGAAGACACCTACGGCGTGCAGCAGGTAAAGCTGCCGGCCGGCGACATGATCGTTTATCCGGCGACGAGTCTGCATCGGGTGACGCCCGTCACGCGCGGCGCGCGCGTGGCGAGCTTCTTCTGGGTGCAGAGTCTCGTGCGCAGCGACACGCATCGCGCGCTGCTGTTCGACATGGACACCGCGATTCAACGGCTCAATGCAACCCATGCCGACGAGGCTGCGCGACGCAGCCTCGTCGGTTGTTATCACAATCTGCTGCGTACCTGGAGTGAAACGTGAGCGAATCGGACACCCTCGACATGCAACCGCCGGCGGCCGGCCAACATGGCGCGCACGAACCGCGTCGGCTCGATGGCGATGAACTGAAGGCGCGCCAGCAGCGCTCGCGCCGCGCGACTTTCATCAAGTGGCTGCGCAACGTGCATGGCTGGGTTGGATTGTGGGGCGCGGCGCTCGGTCTGCTGTTCGGCACGACGGGCTTCTTCCTGAACCATCGCGGCGGTCCGCTGCGCGTGTCGACCGGCGAGCCGCAGGTCTCGGTGATGCAGGTGCCGCTGCCGCATCCGGTACCGGAAGCCCCGCGCGAACTCGCGAAGTGGCTCAAGCAGGAGCTGAAGATCGCCGGCAATCCGGGGCGTGTGCAGAAAGAACCCGCGCATGCGGTGGCATGGGGCGATCGCAGCGTCGTGCAGCCCGAGCACTGGCAGCTAAATTTCGCGTCGCCGAAAGAAAACACCTCGGCCGAATACTGGGTGGGCAATAACACCGTGACGGTCAAGCGCAGCGCGAACACCGTTCTCGCGATGCTGACGAACATGCACAAGGGCGTGGGCTTGAGCATCGGCTGGGTGCTGCTGATCGATACGCTCGCGGGCAGTCTGATCCTGCTATCGCTGACGGGCGTGCTGTTGTGGACCGAGTTGAACAAGCGTAAGACGGTGGGGCTCGTGCTCGTGGCGGGTTCGATTGCGGCGGCGTTGGCGTTGGGGACGATGTAAGGGCGCAGCACAACGCCCTGGACGAAGCCTGCGCGCTGGCGGGCAGGCTTGGAGCGGTACGCGCTAGAATCGTCGCAGACCTACTTCGCTGGCTCTGCCGCCATTCGCCGATGACCTCTCCCGCGAACCCCGTCGACACCGCGCTGACCACGCGACGCGCGGTGCGCGCCTTTCTGCCTACACCGGTGCAGCGCGCCGACATCGAAGCCATTCTCGAAGCCGCCAGCTACGCGCCGTCGGGCACCAACACGCAGCCGTGGAAGGTATACGTGCTGATGGGCGAATCGCTCGCGCGTCTGTCGCGCGATCTGCTCGCGGCCTACGACGATCCGCAGCGCGACCAGCTGTACCAGGAGGAGTACGCGTACTACCCGCGCCAATGGCAGTCGCCGTACATCGACCGGCGCCGCAAGATCGGCTGGGATATGTACGGCCTGCTCGGCATCGAGAAGGGCGACAAGGCGCGCATGCACGAACAGCACTCGCGCAACTTCCGTTTCTTCGACGCACCCGTCGGCCTGCTGTTCACGATCGATCGCAGCCTCCAGCGCGGCAGCTGGCTCGACTACGGCATGTTCCTGCAGGCGATCATGACCGCCGCGCGCGGACGCGGCCTCGACACCTGTCCGCAGGCCGCGTTCATGCAGTTTCATCGGCTGATTGCCGAACATCTCGGCCTGCCTTAGAACGAGCAGTTCGTGTGCGGCATGTCGCTCGGCTTCGCCGATCCCAACGCGCTGGTCAATACGCTGCGCCCCGAGCGCGAGCCGGTCGAGCGCTTCACGCGCTTTCTCGATTGACCGCAGACCTCAGTCCCCACCCAGAGGCAAACGAAAATGAAAACATCGCGCCGCCATTTCCTGCTGGTCAGCGCGGGCGTCGGCTCGTCGCTCGCGCTGTCTCGCGTCGCGTTCGCCGCGACCGTTCCCAATGCGCTGAGCGAGAGCGATCCGCAGGCGCAGAAGGTCGGCTACACCGAAGATGCGTCGAAGGTCGACAAGGCCAAATTCCCGAACTTCGCGGCCGGGCAATCGTGCGCGAACTGCTCGCTGTTCCAGGGCAAGGCGTCGGATGCGTACGGCGGCTGCACGCTGTTCGGCGCCAAACAGGTCGCGTCGCGCGGCTGGTGCAGCGCGTACACGAATATGTAAGCGCGCCGCTGCATCGTTCGCGGCTGCTACAGCAGTGCTTTCAACGCCAGCTCGTGCGAGTGCCCGATCCACACGGCGGCGTCGCGATGATCGCGCAGCGCGTCGCCGGTATTCGGATGCAGAAAGACATCAAGCGCGCCGTGATTGAGCGTGAGCCAGCTGACCACGTCGGCGAACTGTTGGTGCGCGAACGCGAGCTGATACGACCACATCGGATGCGGGCCGACCGGCCGTTCATGGAAGCGCCCGATCTGCAGTTTGTCGCCCCAATGCGCGTCGATCTGCTCGCGAAACGCCCACGCGGCGTCGCGGCTCGCCGCGTCGAAATAAATGTGCGCGTGCCAGCTTTGTATTGCTGAAGCATCGCGAAAGTTCATATCAGAGTTCATTGCCAGGCTCGTTCCATATCAGTCTTTATCCGACATTCATTCTGCTTCGTTTTCCGCCGGCGCGCGCGCTGCAACGCGCATGTGAAACTGTGTCTGATCCTCGCCGACGATCGCGAAGCCAAGACGATCGTACAGCCGTTTGGCGGGATTGCCCTTGAGCACCTGCAAGCTGACCGGCAGCGCTTCGGCCGCGGCGGCGCGCAGGATCGTGCGCAGCACCTGCTCGCCGATACCGCGGCCTTGTAGCGCCGGCGCGATCTGCAACTGCGCGACGAACCATTCGTCGTCGTTGCGATGCGCCTTCAACAGGCCCGCGGGCGCGCCGCCGATGCAGATCACCTGCGCGGCGTCGTAGCGATGCCGCAGTCGCGCGCGATGGGCGTCTTCGTCGGTCGGCTCGCCGGCGCGCGCCAGGTGTTCGGTCATCGTCGCCTTGCGCAGTTCGAGCAGGAAGGGTTCGTCGTCGGGTTGCGCGGGGCGCAAGGTCAACCCGGATCGTTGGTCGGGCAGTGGGGCGGTCATGTCGGCAAGGTGGTAGCGCGCGATCGGGCACGCGATGATCGTGCGAAGCGCGAGTAAGAATTTTCGTCGATTGTCGCGTCCGCTGCGCTTTTTTACCACGCGGCCAGGTTGCGGTCTTCCCACTTTGCGATGCGGTTATCGTTGCCGGTGCCGCGAGTGCCTGTGACGCTATCGGCGTTGGATGGCATGCGCTTTGCTCTAGCGTCTGGCTCCATCGCGGCCGCGCTATCCGCACCACCGTACGAACAGACAAAACGCGCCTCGCGATGCGGCGAGCGTCAGATGATTTTCCGGGGACGTTCGCGTCATACGGCGAACGTCGTAATCAACGTTGCGAGGTGTGCTATGACGATGATCGAGGCGGTACCCAGCGTCTCGGCAGATGGACGGGCGGTGATTTTCCAGCTTTCGTCGCGGGGACGAGACCTTGAATGCGCGGTCACGCGCGAGGCGCTCGAACAGCACTTCTGGTTGCAACGCGGCGCGGGTGAGGCGCGCATTCTGAAGACGTTCGCGGATGGGCGCCAACGCATTACCGCGATCGCCGAACGAAAAATGCTCGCGCGTCCCGGTGAGAAGGTCTTGCTAACGATCGACGATTTCTCTACACGCGGTTGACGTGCGTGGCGCGGCGGGCCGAAAAGCCCGTTGTTACATCGATTCGCCAAATTAAGCCGCCAATGTCCCTCGCTTCGCGCAATTGCATTCGCGGGTGCGCGCCTACACTCTTTTCCATGGAGCGACAAATCACCGAACTCCATCGATGCGACTTCCCCTCGTGTCGGATTTGAACCGTACCGTTGATGAAGTAGTCTGCAGTTCGCAGTTCGCAGTTCGCAGTTCGCAGTTCGCAGTTCGCAGTTCGCAGTCGCAGTTGACGCAATACAAAGCGCGCAATGCATCGAACACGCGCGCGAAGCAAATGGGGTAGCGGCCAGCAGTAGGAAATAACGAGGACCGGCCCACATGCAGTGGTATTTGGAAGTGAATTGAATCGACAGTTCGAAACTTGCTGTCGAGCGGTAGAAATTGCCGTTGCAGTACACGTAAGCAATAGCTTTGCAGGTTAGGTGGTTATAGGTTTGCAGGCACTCCACGCGCCTGCTCCACTGTTCCATCCTGTCAGCCCTGTTCCCTCGCGGAACAGGGCTTTTTTTCGTCGCAACGAAACGCGCTGCTTGTCTCCGGCGGCTTCGAACCGATATGGGGACAGTGTGTTCTTCGATACGTCGAAGAACCGGCACGTCGCAGAGCGTGAACTGTCGGGCGCGAAATGCGTCGGACGTTCGAGCGCGGCGTTTGCCGCCGTCGCGTGCCGAAGTCCGGGCGCGCTGCCGAAAGAAGGAGGTTGAATCGATGTCCAGCAAATCGCGAGTTCGCAAGCCCGGCCGCACGGCCATGTCCCCGTTGTTGCGTTCCCTGACGCAGAGCCGCACCGCGCACGCGCCGGTCACGCAGACCATGCTGTTGCAGGCCTACGCCGCGCTCGATGCCTTCCGCCGCGGCCACGGCGCACGCATGCTGCACACTACGCTGAGCCGGCATCTGCTGGTGTCGCAGGAACTGACCCGCGCCGGACTGGGCGCCGACGCGCTCGCGGACATCGAAAGCGCGCATGCGGCGATGGTGCGGCTCGACATGCGCGAGCGCAAGACCGGCCGCTGGTCGCTCGAAGACGACGACTACGCACGTCTGTGCACGGCGCTCGCGATCTTCGACGGACAGCTGTCGGCCGCGTCGCTGAGCGAGCTGGTGAGCGCGGAAGCGAAAATGATCGAAGGTCTGATGCGCTCCGCACGGCTGAGAGCGCTGGCGGAAGCGCCAGTTTGAGCGTCCCGCAACATGCAAAACGCCCCACATAGGGGCGCTTTTCACATTCGGCGCGGACGTAAATTGATTCCGGAGAATACTTGAATGCGGCATCGACGTGTCGCGCGCGGCCGGCTGATGCGCGCGCGGCTCGTTACGAGTGTCCGTAGAAGTCCCGCCGGGCGCGTTTGCCGCTGAGGTTCCCGCTTGCTAGACTGGCTGCGCCTGATTGCCACCTATCTATCTGTCTACCTGCCTACCTGTTATGCCGCCGAGGCCAGGCGTCGCTGACGTCGTTGCGATGCCGACCCGCGCATACAACCGAGCCCTGTCGGAGACACCCCATGTCCTACATGCTGCTGATCGTCGAACCCACGGACCAACGCGAGGAGCGCGGCGAAGCCGCCGGTCGCGACCTCTATGACCAGATGGTGCGGTTCTCCGAGAACCTGAAAGCGCGCGGCAAGCTGCTCGCGGTCGAATCGCTGACTTCGCAGAAGGACGCCGTGCGCGTGCAGGTCCGCAATGGCCAGTCGAAGCTCGTCGACGGGCCGTTCGCCGAGGCGAAGGAGATGATCGGCGGCTTCTTTCTGCTGAACTGCGACAGCCGCGAAGAGGCCGTGGCGATCGCGCAAACCTGTCCGGCGGCGGCGTGGTGCACGGTCGAGGTCCGCAAGCTCGGCCCGTGCTTCATCTAGCCACGGGTGGCTCTCACGTCATCCGCTTCGTGTTTTCCCTGGGATGCCGGGACCGCCGCGGGTGTCGATCTGACCTTGCATCGCGCGTCGTGTGAGCAAGGGGCTTGCCCGGAATGGCCTCTTCAAGCGATTCACGCGAATCCACTCACCACGAACCACTAACAACAAGGAGCAACGACATGCGATTCATGATCATCGTAAAAGCCACGGCCGCGAGCGAAGCCGGCGAGATGCCCGAACCGTCGCTGATCGCCGCGATGGGCGCCTACCACGAAGAACTCTCGAAGGCCGGTGTCCTGCTCGACGCAACCGGCCTGCAGCCGAGCTCGAAAGGCTGGCGCGTGCGCTATAGCGGCGGCAAACGGAGTGTCGTGGACGGACCGTTTGCAGAGACCAAAGAGCTGATTGCTGGCTACACGTTGATCCAGGTGCGCTCGCGCGACGAGGCGATGGAATGGGCGCGGCGTTTCCCGGCCCCGTTCGGTGAGCACGCCGATGGCGAAATCGAAGTGCGGCAGCTGTTCGAGATCGACGACTTCGAGCCGGGGCCGGAAGTCGAGCGCTTTCGCAAGCTCGAAGAAGATCACCGCTGAGGTGAAGGCTGACGCCGTGACGATACAGGCCACCCATCGTGCGATCGACGCTGTCTGGCGGATCGAATCCGCGAAGGTCATCGCTCACGTCGCGCGGATCGTGCGCGACGTGGGGCTCGCCGAGGAACTCGCGCAGGACGCGCTGGTGGCCGCGCTCGAGCATTGGCCGAACGCGGGCGTGCCCGACAACCCCGGAGCCTGGCTGATGACGGCCGCGAAAAACCGCGCGCTCGATCGCCTGCGCCAGGAAGCGCTGCATGCGCGCAAGCGCGAGGAGCTCGGCCACGATCTCGACGCGATCGAGGCGCACGTGGTGCCCGATTTCGTCGATGCGCTCGATGCCGCGCGCGCCGACGACATCGGCGACGATCTGCTGCGGCTCATCTTCACCGCGTGCCATCCGGTGCTGTCGACCGATGCGCGCGTCGCGCTGACGCTGCGCCTGCTCGGCGGCCTTACCACCGACGAAATCGCGCGCGCGTTTCTCGTGCCGGAGCCGGCCATCGCGCAGCGGATCGTGCGCGCAAAGCGCACGCTGTCGGCGGCGCGCGTGCCGTTCGAGGTGCCGCAGGCGGACGCGCGCGCGGCGCGGCTCGCGTCGGTGCTGCAGGTGATCTACCTGATTTTCAACGAAGGGTATTCGGCCACTGCCGGCGACGACTGGATGCGCCCGGCGCTATGCGAGGAGGCGCTGCGGCTCGGGCGCGTGTTGAGCGGACTCGTCGCCGACGAAAGCGAGGTCCACGGTCTGGTTGCGCTAATGGAGATCCAGGCGTCGCGCACGCATGCGCGCACCGATGCGCAGGGGCGGCCGGTGCTGTTGCTCGATCAGGATCGCAGCCGCTGGGACCCGCTGCTGATTCGCCGCGGCCTCGCGGCGTTGGACAGCGCGCATGCACTCGGCGGCGCAAGCGGGCCGTATGCGTTGCAGGCGGCGCTCGCCGCGTGTCATGCGCGGGCACGCCGCGCCGAGGACACCGACTGGGCGCAGATCGTCGCGCTCTACGATGCGTTGGCGCAGGTCGCGCCATCGCCGGTCGTGGAGTTGAATCGCGCGGTCGCGGTGGGGATGGCGTTCGGGCCGGCGGCCGGACTCGAGATCGTCGATGCGCTCGCCGCTGGTTCAGCGCTCGAGAATTATCACTGGCTGCCGAGCGTGCGTGGCGATCTGCTGGTCAAGCTCGGACGCATCGACGAAGCGCGCGCTGAGTTCGAGCGCGCCGCGGCGATGACGCGCAATACGCGCGAGCGCGAGCTGTTGCTGGAGCGTGCGCGCGGGCTTGCGCATTGAGTTTTGGGCACCTCCGAGTGCCGCCTCAACGAATCAACTGCCGCACTCCCAACGCAACGATCAACCCGCCGCACACGCGATCGACCCACATCTTGCCGCGCCGATACACCGACGCGATCCGCGCATGCGACAACGCCAGCGCGACGAACCCGTACCAGCTGCTCGCGACGACGAACACCATGCCGAGCATCGCGGCAAACGTGCCGGTACTTACGTGCGCGGGCGCCGCCGACGAAAACACCGCGGCAAAAAACGCCATCGACTTCGGATTCGCGATGTTGGTCGCGAAACCCTGCGCGAACGCCTGCCTGAAGCCACCCGCCGGTGCTTTGACGAGCACCGCCTGCCTTGCCGCCGACGCATTGAAGATCAGCCGCCCGCCGAACCACAGCAGATAACAGGCGCCCACGATCCTCACCACGAGCGCAAGCCACGGGAACGCCGCGAACACGATGCCGACGCCGAGAATCGCGCAACTTGCCCAGAACAGATTGACGAGCACGATGCCGGCGACCATCGCGAGCGCTTCGATGCGCGTCGCCGAAGCGGCCTTATGCGCGACCGCGACGAAGTTCGGGCCCGGACTCACGACGCCCGCGACATACACGGAAAACACGCCGACCACGGCGGACCCATCGATCACGACACACTCCCTGTTGAAAAGCTCCAGCTCAAAGAGGGCAACCGATGCACCTCGCTCATAGCCCGAAAAACGCCGCGCCCGCGGTCAGAACGCCTGCTCCCGCGACGAGGTACGACACATTGCGCAGCCAGTTCTTGCGCGTGAGCAGCGTGATCGCGCACAGCGCAATCGCGACCTGAATCAGCAGCGTCGCCTGAGCCCAGCGATGATGGCCGTGCAGCAGCGTTTCGCTGCGCGTGTCGGCGGCGACGACCTGTTTTTCGATGGCTTCGGCGTTCGCGCGGATCGGCTCCTTCTGCTGTTTGTATTTCTCGACGTCGGCGACGAATTTCGCGTGCGCGTCGGTATTGGGCGCCGACAGCGCCGCGCCGAGTTCGGCGAGGTTCTCCTTCTCGCCCTTCGCCTGGTAGTAGCTCCACTGGTTCGACGCTTCGGTCTTCTTGATCGCGGCTTCGTTCTTGAAGAACAGCGCGAGGTTTTCGGCGTTGCCGCTCTGGTACGCGCACAGCGCGCCGATCGTCGCGAGGATCGCGGTCATCACGGCCATCCGGCTCGCGAACGGATCGGCGTCGTGATGCCCGGCGTGGCCGGCGTGTTCGACGGCGTGGTCGTGCGGACCGTGCACTTCATATTCATCAGACATCAGATTCTCCGAGGCAATGCTTTTGTCGTTCTCGCCGGGCGGCGCGGGCGCCCGGCGGCCTCAATCTTAGCGTGTTGCGGGCGGCCTGAGGCCGCGGCTTCAATGCAGTGTCGCCGCCAGCGGGTTGCAAAGACCTGTGTCGGAGGTTGGTTATTGCATAAGAATCACGACGCGCCCGCGCGTGCCGGCGGCGACCGCCTCGTAGGCTTCGCGCGCGCGGGCGAGCGGAAATTCCTGTGCGATCGCCGGGCCGCTCAGCTTGCCGCTGTCGAAGCCCTCGACGAGCGACGTCATCAGCGGCGCCGATTGCGCCACGCCGAGCTTCGCGCTGTCGACACCGAGCAATTGCGTCTCGTTGTGATAGAAATCGATCAGATCGAACTCGACCCGGCGCTTGCCGGTCGCGCTGATTTCGAGCACGCGGCCGCGCCGCTTCGCGAGACTCAGCGCGGTCTCGAACGCGACACCGCCTACCGTGTCGTAGACGACTTCCGCGCCTGCGCCGCCGGTCAGCTCGCGCACACGTTCGGCCGCGTGTTCGTCGAACGGCACGTAGGCGTCGATCAGGCGGCCCGCGGGCGTGGCCGGATCGAGCGGCCGGCGATCGACGGCGATCACGCGCGCGCCGCGTGCCTTCGCGATCTGCGCGACCGCGCCGCCGACACCGCCGCCCGCGCCGAGCACCGCGACGGTCTCGCCGGCCTGCAACCTTGCGTATTCGACGGTGCCGAGCCACGCGACCACGAAGTTCACGCCGATTGCCGCCGCCTCGACATGGCTGAGCGCAACGGGCTTGCGTGACAGCGCCGCGACCGGAATGCCGAGGTACTCGGCGTGCGTGCCGTCGCGCGTGAAGCCGATGTCGCCGCCGGTGCCCCACACTTCGGCGTCACGCCACGCGGCCGGGCCATCCACCACCACGCCGCTGAAGTCGCGTCCCGGTATGCGCGGCAGCACCGTATGTTCGAAACGGCCGGCCACGTTCTTCACGTCGCTCGGATTGACCGAGGCCGCCATGACCCGCACGACCGCATGCTCCGCGTCGGCCTGCGGCGTCGGCAGATCCACGTATTCGAGCACTTCGGGGTTGCCGAAAGATTTGAACTGGATCGCTTTCATCGTGCGTGGCTCCGGTTGGTCTTGCGCCGCGTTGCGCAGCGAATGCTCCGTAGTCTAGGTGACGAACGCGCAGCGGGTACGCGAACACCCAGGCCCTAACCCGCCTGACCCGCCTCGCCGGCTTTCGGCGCCTGAGCATGCCGCTGATGATCGGCGGCCAGAAACATATACATCGCCGGCACGACGAACAACGTGAACAGCGTGCCGATCGACATCCCTGTGAAAATCACGAGCCCCATCGCGTTGCGGCCCGCCGCACCCGCGCCCGACGCGATCACGAGCGGCACCACGCCGAGCACCATCGCGGCGGTCGTCATCAGGATCGGACGCAGCCGCACGCCCGCGGCTTCCTCGACCGCTTCGCGCTTGCCGCGGCCCGCGCGCTGCAGTTCGTTGGCGAACTGCACGATCAGAATGCCGTGCTTGCTGACGAGTCCCATCAGCGTGACGAGGCCGACCTGCGTGTAGATGTTCAGCGTAGTCAGGCCGATGTTGATGAAGATCAGCGCGCCGAACAGCGCCATCGGTACCGAGATCAGGATCACGATCGGATCGCGGAAGCTCTCGAATTGCGCCGCGAGCGCGAGGAACACGATGATCGTCGCAAGCAGCAGCGTAATGACGAAGCCGCCCGACTCCTGCACGAACTGGCGCGACGCTCCCGAGTAATCGGCCGAATAGCCGGCCGGCGCGACCTGCGCGGTCGCCTTGCGCAGAAAATCGAGCACCTGGCCTTGCGACACGCCCGGCACGGTCACGCCGGAGATCGTCGCCGAGTTCAACTGCTGGAAGTGATTGATCGATTCGGGCACGACACTGTGCTTGATATGCGCGACCGTCGAGGCCGGAATCACGCTGCCGTCCGGCGTGCGCAGATAGTAGTCGAGCACCTGCGACGGATTGAGCCGATCGGTCTGCAGCACCTGCGGAATCACCTTGTACGAACGCCCCGCGATCGAGAAATAGTTGACGTAGCCGCCGCCCAGCGCCGAACCGAGCGCCTGTCCGACGTCGCTTTGCGACAGCCCGAGCGAGGCCACCTTGTCGCGATCGACGACGAGCACCGCTTCCGGCTTGTCGATTTTCAGGTCGGTATCGACGAAGAAGAACATGCCGCTCTCGCGCGCTTTTTCGAGCACCGCTTGCGACACCTCGTTGAGGTTTTGGAACGGCTCGGTCGTGCTGATTACGAACTGCACCGGCAAGCCCTGCGAGCCCGGCAGCGGCGGAAACTGGAACGCTGCGACGCGTGCGCCCGCGATCTGATTCCACTTCTGCTGCAATTCCTCCTGCAGTACGGTCGCGTTTTTGCCGCGCTGATCCCAGGTCTTGAACAGCACCCCGCCGATGCCCTGGTTGATGGTCGGCGAACCCGTCAGCTGGAACATCTGCGAGTACTCGGGGAGCGATTTCGAGGCATCGAACACCTGGTCCGCGTAGGTCTGCATCTGCTGGATCGTCGCGTTCGGCGGCCCGATGATCTGCGACAGCACGACGCCCTGGTCTTCCTGCGGGGCGAGTTCCGACTTGGAGGTCATGAACAGATACACGGTGCCGCACAGCAGCAGCGCGCCCATGATCACGAACACGGGCCAGGTATCGAGCGTCGCATGCAACAGGCGGCCATAGCCGCGATGCACGCGCTCGAACTGACGGTCGACGAAACGCGCGAAACGTCCCGACTCCTGCTCGGCGCGAAAGAAGCGCGAACACATCATCGGCGACAACGTGAGCGCAATTACGCCCGATACCGTCACAGCCCCCGCGAGCGTGAACGCGAATTCGGTGAAGAGCGCGCCAGTCAGCCCGCCCTGGAAGCCGATCGGCGCGTACACGGCGATCAGCACGACGGTCATCGCGACGATCGGGCCGCCGAGTTCGCGCGCGGCGATCAGCGCCGCGTCGAACGGCGTCTTGCCTTCGTGCTTCATATGCCGATCGACGTTCTCGACGACGATGATCGCGTCGTCCACGACGAGCCCGATCGCGAGCACGAGCGCGAGCAGCGTCAGCAGATTGATCGAATAGCCGAGCGCCTGCATCACGAAGAACGTGCCGATCAGCGACAGCGGCATCGCGATCAACGGCACGATCACCGCGCGGAAACTGCCGAGAAACAGGAAGATCACGATGGTGACGATCACGAGCGCTTCGACGAGCGTCTTGATCACTTCCCTGATCGCGGTGTTCACGAAGTCGGTCGCGTCATACACGATGTCGCCCGTCATACCGGTCGGGAACTGCCTCTGCAGATCGGGGAACACGGTTTTCACCCGCTTGGCCACATCGAGAATGTTCGCGTCCGGCGCGACCTTGATACCGATGAACACCGAGCGCTTGCCGCTGAACGCGACGTTGAAGTCGTAGCTGTCGGCGCCGAGCACGACGTTCGCGACATCCTGGAGACGCACGATCGAGCCGTTCTTCTGCTTGACGACGAGTTGCTTGAAATCGTCGACGGTATGCAGGTCCGTGCCCGCTTCGAGGTCGACGCTGACCATCTGCCCCTTCGTCGTGCCGAGCGTCGCGAGATAGTTGTTGTTGCCGAGCGCGGCGAACACGTCGCTCGCGCTGACGCCGTGCGCGGCGAGCCGCGCCGAATCCAGCCACGCGCGCATCGCGAACTGCCGGCCGCCGAGCACTTCGGCGGTCTGCACGCCCTGGATCGAGTCGAGCTTCGGCTTGACCACGCGCAACAGGTAGTCGGTGACGTTGTTGCTCGGCAGCACGCTGCTGTAGAAGCCCATGTACATCGCGTCGGTGGTCTGCCCGGTCTGCACCGTCAGCACCGGCTGCTGCGCCTGCGGCGGCAACTGGTTGCGCACCGAGCCGATCTGCGTGTTGATCTCGGTCAGCGCGCGGTTGGCGTCGTAATTCAAACGCAGCGTCGCGACGATCGTCGACACGCCCGTGATGCTCGTCGACGACATATAGTCGATGCCCTGCGCCTGCGCGATCGCCGCTTCGAGCGGCTGGGTGATGAAGCCGGCGATGGTGTCCGGGTTCGCGCCATAGTAGGCCGTCGTGATCGTGACGACCGCGTTCTCGGTCTGCGGATACTGGCTGACCTTCAGCACCGCGAGCGCGCGCAGCCCGAGCACGAGGATCAGCAGGCTCACGACCGAAGCGAGTACCGGCCGGCGGATGAAGATGTCCGTGAACATGATCGGGCGGCCTCGCTTATTGTTCCTGCGGCGTCGGATTCGGACTGTCCGACGGCTGGACGCGGTTGTCGATGATCAGCGGCGTGCCGTTCTTCAGCTTGAGCTGGCCGCTCGTCACGACCTGCGTGCCGTCGTCGACGCCCTTCAGAATCGCCACCTGGTCGCCGCGCGTCGGGCCCGGCGTCACGAACACCTGCTGCGCGACGGGCAGCGTTTTGCCCTGCGCGTTGGGCTGCGTGCCGGGCTTCACGATGAACACGGTCGCGCCATACGGGTTGTAGGTGATCGCCGTTTGCGGCAGCGTTAAGTGGCGCTCCTCGGCGCCCGAGTCGATCTTCACGTTCGCGTACATGCCGGGCAGCAGCTTGCGCTCGCGATTGTCGACGCTCGCCTCGATCTGCACGTTGCGCGTCGCGCTGTCGACTTTCGGGCTCATCGACTGGATCTTGCCGGTGAAGCTTCGTCCGCTGTACGCGTTGGTATCGACGCTGACGGTCGCGCCGATCGCGAGCTGGCCGAGCTGCTGTTGCGGCACCGAGAAGTCGGCGTAGATCGGATCGATGGCTTGCAGCGTGACGATCGTATCGCCCGGATTCAGGTATTGCCCCGGATTGATCGTCGTGATGCCGAGGCGCCCCGCGAACGGCGCGCGAATCGTCTTCTTGTCGACGAGCGCCTGCTGTTGCGCGACCTGCGCCTTCTTGCCCTTGAGGTCCGCCGCATCGGCGTCGAGCTGCGCTTTCGCGATCGCCTTGATGTCGTACTGCGCGCGGTCGCGCTCGTAGACCGTCTGCGCGAGGTCGGCCGCGGCCTGCAGCGATTGCAGCAGCGCGACGTCGCTGTCGTCATTGAGTCGCACGAGGATCTGCCCGGCTTTCGCTTCCTGCCCCGACACGAACGCGACCTGGCGCACGAGGCCGGCGACTTCGGTCGTCACGTCGACGCCGCGCACCGCGCGCAGGCTGCCGACCGCCGCGAGCTGCGGCTGCCACGACTGATAGTGGACCACCACCGCCGACACCGTCGCGGGCGGCGTGGTGTTGGCCGCCATGAACTTCGCGAACATGTGCGCGCGGAACAGGTTGAAGCCGACCAGCCCGGCGAGCAGCAGGCCGACGCAGATCAACATGATCACCATGCGCTTCGTCATCGGTTTTCTTTCGGCCATCGTGATGTCCTTGCTCGGCTTGGGGCGAGGGCTGAGGGTTGTGTCAGGGCACGGTCAATGTGGCGTTGCGGCGGCGGGCGCGGCGGCCGACTCGGGCGCCGCGCCATTCCACCAGCCGCCGCCGAGCGCCTGGAACAGCGCGGCCGTGTCGGCGTAACGCGCGGCCTGCGCCTGCGCGAGACTCACCACTGTCTGCTGATACTGGCGTTGCGCGTCGAGCAGCGCGAGGTAGCTCACGCCGCCGACGCGATACTGCCCGCGCGTCAGTTCGAGCGAATCGCTCGCGGCGCGCGACGCGTCGGTCTGCGCCTTGAGGCCGGTCGCATCGTGTTCGAGCGCACGCAGAGTGTCCGCGACGTTCTGGAACGCGAGCAGCACCGTCTCGCGGTATTGCGCGCCGGCCTGCTCATAGGCGGCCTCGGCCGCGCGCTTCTGCGCGCTCAGCTGGCCACCGTGAAAGACCGGTTGCAGCAAGCCCGCGCCGATGCTCCAGATCGTGCTGCCCGCCCTGAGCACTTGCGCGGGCGTCAGCGCCTCGGCGCCGTAGCTCGCGGACAACGTGATCTGCGGATACATCGCCGCGGTCGCGACGCCGACCTGCGCACTCGCCTGATGCAGCGTGGCGTCGGCGGCGAGGATGTCGGGGCGCTGGCGCACCAGCGACGACGGCAGGCTCACGGGCAGCGTGTCGGGCAGCGAGAACATGTC
Source organism: Paraburkholderia sp. BR13439 (assembly GCF_040948805.1). Classification (NCBI taxonomy): domain Bacteria; kingdom Pseudomonadati; phylum Pseudomonadota; class Betaproteobacteria; order Burkholderiales; family Burkholderiaceae; genus Paraburkholderia; species Paraburkholderia sp. BR13439. The sequence goes on from NZ_JBFPKN010000004.1 coordinate 372,804, forward strand.
GAGTGTGAATTCGGGCACGCCCGTGTCGCTCGGCAGTTTGCCGGCGAGCACCGCAAGCTGATGGCGCGCCTGATCGAGTTGCTGGTAGAGCGGCGGCAGCGTCGCGCGGGTCTGCGCGAGCAGCGTTTCCTGCGCGAGCACGGCCGCGCGGCTCACGCCGCCGAGTGAGAGTTGCTGGTCGAGCACGTTCAGCTGCTGCTCTTCCTCGGTGGCGATCCGCTCGGTCGCGTCGATCTGTGCGCGCACCGACGCTTCCTTGACCGCCGCGGTCACGATGTTGGCCGATATCGTCAGATAGGCGGCCTGCAGCTGGAAGCGCTGATAGTCGATCTGCGCATGCAGCGCTTCGAGTTCGCGCCGCGCGCCGCCGAACACGTCGAGCTTGTACGAGACGTTGACCGACGCGTTGTAGAGATTGAATTCTTCGACCAGGCCGGGCTGACCGAACGCGATGCCGTTGATCTTTTCGCGCGTGGCGTTAAGTTGCGCGTCGACGCTCGGCAGCAAGGTGCCCCCCGCCTGCGCGATGTAGTTTTCGCGGGCCTGGCGCAACGCGGCCTGGGCCGCGGTCATGTTCGGACTATTGGCGATGGCCTCGCGGATCAGCGCGTCGAGCGGCTCGCAATGAAACAGCGTCCACCACGCGGCGGGAATGTCCTGGGCCGGCGCGAAACGCTGCGGCAGGCCGGCGGGGCCGGGCGCGGAGGCGGTCTGGTCGGGCAGTGGCGTGGGGGTGAAAGTGTTCGTGGCCGGCGCGGGCGGCACGTGGTAGTCGGGGCCGACCATGCAGCCGGCCAGCGCGATGCAACTGCACAGCGCAACGTAGAGGCGCCGCCAGACAATACGCTGACTCACGTCGATCATCGATCTACCTTGTACGCCAGGGGCGGGTGGACCGGACGAAGATGTTCAGGGCACCCGAACGTTCTTGGAGTTGTCTTGCCGACGCTGGAATTTACCACGCACGGCGCGAGCCGCGCTTGGCCTCGCGGGCGCTAACCGCGGAAGGCGGATACGAGATCACGTAGGAGGGTGGTGATAACGGCTGGAGCTGCGCGCTGTCTGCCACGGCCGGCGAGGTCATTCACGCATTTGCGGCCGAACTCTCCGCCGCCTGCTCATCCGCCGGATAGCGCTGCGCGTCCCTCTTGATACGCCGGCGAATCAGGATCGTCCACAGCGTCAGCGATACGTACACACCATAACGCAGCGCAGTGGATGCAAGCGCCGAGCGCGGGTCGTTCGGCCAATGCAGCACGATCGCGCTTCGCAGGATGTTCTCGCCGATCATGCCAATCCCCCAGACGAGTGTCATCAGGCGAATATAGGCGGAGAGCATCGGACGATCGCGCCAATGTCGCTCGAACACTTCCACGCTGCGATGGTCTTCGCGCGACATCGTCGAGCGCGCCAGATAGAACACCATCGGCTTGCGCAGCGTGAGCGACGCGAGAAACGTGATGCCGATAAAGCCAGACACCATAGGATCTTCGATCAACAGTAGACGCGCGTCGCCGAACACGAGGCTCGTGGCGAGCGCTGGCAGCACGCCCGCGAGCACGAGTGCGCTCAGCGCGTCGAAATGCCGGTAACGCAGCAGATCCACCGTCATCCATGCGATCAGCGGCAACGCCGATGCGGCGAGCGCGCCCGTCTGCCCCCAGTGCGGAAACGCGAGCCGGTAGACAAGCAAGGGCAGCGCGAGATTGAAGAGCAATGCGCTCAGGTAGCGCAGGCGGGATTTCATCGGCTGGGCTGTAACGGCATGGAAGGAGGCATGCGCGGCACATGCTGGTGCGCTGTGACAATCGCGCTTCGGCAGCGGCGCACGAACGTATGGAGCCAGTGTAGGGCGAAGTTGCGCGCGTTGCCGGGGTGGGCGGCGCGCAGCGAAAGGCTGGTGCAAGCGCGCCGCGTGCGGGGCATCGGCGGCGCGCCGATGCGATCGCCTGGTTTTACCGGGCCTCGTCCGCCGCTCGCCGCTGCGCGATCAGATCGGCAAGCCGCTCGACCTGCTGCCCTTGCGCATCGAAATTGCCCGCGTCCAGCCACCGCTGATAACACGAGCGCAACGCCGGCCATTCGCTGTCGATGATCGAAAACCACGCCGTGTCGCGATTGCGCTCGCGGTAGACGATCGCCTGCCGGAAGATCCCCTCGAACGTGAACCCGTAGCGCAGCGCAGCCTTGCGCGACGGCTCGTTCAGCGAATCGCATTTCCATTCGAAACGGCGGTAACCGAGCTTGTCGAACACTTCGGCGAGCAGCAGGTACATGGCATCAGTTGCGACGCGCGTGCGCTTGAGTCGCGGCGAATACGTGACGTGGCCGACTTCGATCACGCCGTTGGCCGGATCGATCCGCATCAGCGACAGCGTGCCGACCGGCTTGCCCGTCGCGAGGTCGATCACCGCGTAGTGCAGCGGATCTTTCGATGCCGCCATCCGCGTCAGGTGCTCGCGATAGGCCGCGAGGCTGTCGAACGGGCCGACCGCCAGATAGGTCCAGTCGCGGCCGTCGGTGGCCGAGCGGTATGCGTCGAACAGGTCGGCCGCGTGGCGCTCGACGTCGACGGCTTCGAGCCGGCAATAGCGGCCGCTCAGCGGCTCGCGGCCCGGCGGCTGCGCGCCGTGCCAGCCGGGCATGGGCGCGCCGATCGGCTGGCCGTAGGCGTTACGTGTGGGTTCCATGTCCTTCCTCCTGGTCGTCGATGCAGGAACGATACGGCAAACGTGGTATGTTCAAAAGATCCACGAGACGCTTATTCGATAGGTCCAGCCACCATGATCGAAATTATCGGACCGCTCGTCCATGCGAACGACGTTTCCGCCGCGAGCGGCGCCAGCGGGGCCACTCGGCCCGCGCCGCTGCAAAAGCAGCTGATCGAACGTCTGCAGCAGGCGATTCACGCCGGCCGTCTGCCGGCCGGGTCGTTGCTGCCGTCGTCGCGGCTGCTCGCCGCCGAAATGGGCGTGTCGCGCAACACCGTCGTGATCGCTTACGAACATCTCGCCGCGGTGGGCTACGTCATCGCCGATCGTCAGGGCACGCGCGTGAGTCCGCTGTCGAGCCCCGCCGCGCGCGGCGAGCGGGCGACGGCGCCGGCCGCGCCGGAGGTCCTGTACGCGACGCGCGTCGAGCAGTTCGCGGCGACGCACAAGCACGCCGACAACAGCTATGCGCTGACCCCCGGCACGCCCGCGCTCGACCGCTTCCCGCTGGCCGCGTGGCGGCGCGCGCTCGAACGTGCGATGGAGCGCGCCTTACCGCACGCGCTCGGCTACGGCACGCCGGCCGGCGAACCGGCGTTGCGCGACGCGATCGCCGCGCATCTGCGGATGGCGCGCGGCGTGCGCTGCGACGGCTCGCAGGTCGTGATCACCGAGGGCGCGCAGGAGGCGCTGAACCTGTGCGTGCGGCTACTGACCAATCCCGGCGATATCGCATGGACCGAGGACCCCGGCTACCGCGGCGCGAAGGCCGCTTTCAACGCGGGCGATTTGCGCTTGCTGCCGATTCCCGTCGATGCCGAAGGCATGGCCGTGCCGGCCGACGCGTGGCGCACGCATCCGCCGAAGCTGATCTACACGTCGCCCGCGCATCAGTATCCGACCGGCGCGGTGTTGTCGGTGGCGCGGCGGCTCGAACTGATTGCAGAGGCGCGGCGTTGCGGCGCGTGGCTGATCGAGGACGATTACGACGGCGAGGTGCGCCACACCGGCGAGCCGATCGCGAGCATGCAGGGCCTCGTCGACGAGGCGCCCGTGCTGTACGTCGGCTCGTTCAGCAAGACGATGTTTCCGGCGCTGCGCATCGGCTTCGTCGTGCTGCCTCGGGCGATCGCCGCGCATGCCGCTGTTGCGCTGCAAGAGATGCTGCGCGGCGGGCACCGGCTGGAGCAACTGGCGCTCGCGCATTTCCTCGAAAGCGGCGAATTCGGGCGGCATCTCGGGCGGATGCGGCGGCTGTACCGCGAGCGCCAGCAGGCGCTGCGCGACGCGCTGGCCGAGCATTTTCCGGCGGCGACGATTCTTGGCGGCGATTGCGGGATGCATCTGACGCTGCGGCTGCCCGCGTCGCTCGACGATCGCGCGCTGACGGCGCGGGCGCAGGCGTTGGGGCTCGGTCCGCGCGCGCTGTCGGGGTTCGCGATGGGGGCGTCGGAGCAGACCAACGGGCTCGTGATCGGGTATGGCAATACGGAGGCGGAGCGCTTGGGGCCGGCGGTGAAAGCGCTGGCGGAGCTGGTGCGTGAGATGCGGAGCGAGGCGCGACCGGCTGCGAAGCGCGCGGCAAAATCCGCCGGAAAACCCGCTGGAAAACCCGCCCGCTCCCGCAAAAAGCCCACCCCGCAACGTCGTACGCCCGCCACCCAGGATATGTAAGTTTTACGTTTGTCCGCCCGGACCATGTCGCGCTATCGTGTCGTATGCGCGGCGACTTCGCTCGGAGGTGCTGGGTCTGGCTGGGTCTGCCCGCATGTGCCGTGGTTGCGCGGCCCGCCGCGTCGCAGGTGTGGCGCCGGCGATGGGCACGAACAATGCATTGAGTGTGGTTTTCGATGACGATTTATCCGACCGGAGACGATATGAAGGAAATCGAACCGACCCCGTGGTTTGAGCTGGCCATCCATACACCCGTACGCGAAGGCTGGTACGAGGTGCAGTTGGCGAGCGGGGACACGGCGTTTGCGAAATTTGGCGACGGCGTATGGACCGAAAAGCCGTTGCTCGTGTTCACGCATTGGCGCGGCCTATCCGCCGATCCGTCGAAAGCCGCGGACGGCGCGGCCGAGTCGGTCAGCGCCGAGGCCACCGCGGCGCAGGGTGTGCGCGCCGCCTGGAACGCGTTCTTCCCGGGACTCGGCGAAGAGCAGCACAAGCCGCACAATGTGGTGCCGAACGGCAAGGCGCCGCATCATTGAGCGGCCATTGAAGTTCGCTTGAAGTCTGGTCGGGCGGCGGCTCGTGGGCTGCCGCCTGGCAGCTCGATTTGCCCGCCCATCGCTCCACACTGCGGCTGCGCACTGCGCGCATCGCATTTCTCCCGCCCCACTACGATCAGCGTCATCCTTTCGACGCCATCGGATGCCATGAACGCCACCCGAGAACCCGTGGAATTGTCGCGCGCGACTCAACTGCTCAATCACGGACCCGTGACGCTGATCACCAGCGCGCACACTGGTCGATCGAACGTGATGGCCGCCTCGTGGGCGGCAGGCGGCACTTTCTTCGCGACGGGCGATGCGTTCGAGGTGGCGCCCGTCGCGGCCTTCGCTCAGTGTTCGCGCTTAGGTGTTCGGTGCGGTTTCGCCTTCGGCGAATGCCTTGAGCGCGTCGCCCGCGAGACGGTAACGCACCCATTCGCTTTGCGGATTCGCGCCGATCGACTTGTAGAAGCCGATGGCCGGCTCGTTCCAGTCGAGCACGCTCCATTCGAAGCGGCCGCAGCCCGTTTCGCAGGCGATTTGCGCGAGATGGCGCAGCATCTGTTTGCCCGCGCCGCTGCCGCGCGATGCGGGCGACACGTACAGGTCTTCCAGATAAAGCCCTTGCTTGCCGAGCCACGTCGAATACGAAAAGAAGTACACGCAAAAACCGACGGGCTCGCCGTTCATTTCGCAGATCAGCGCTTTCGCGGGCGCGCCCTCGGAAAACAGGCTTTTCTCGATGTCTTTGATACCGGCGACGACTTCGTGCTCGGCTTTCTCGTAGATCGCAAGTTCGGTGATGAAGCGCAGGATCAGGGGGGCGTCGGAGGCGGTGGCGGGGCGGATGTGGATCGTCAAGGTCTGGTGCTCGGTGAGTTCGGTGGTGATTCCGGTCCGGCTGGCGGTACGCACGCGCCAAATGCGCCGGCCTCGGAACAGACTCACATCGTAGCAAAGAGCCAAAGGCCCCGCCGTGAAAGGACGAGGCCTTTGGCGTTTCCTACAGACCGAAGGCGAACAATTTTTGCGGCCCCGGTCCGTTCGTTGAACCAGAGCCCCAGAACACCACGCCGTCCGCAACGGCCGGTCCGGCATTGCACGCGCCGCCGCTATCGAATGACCACAGTACTTTTCCGTTGGAAGAATCGAGCGCGTACATCGTGCCTTTCGTGTAGTCGAGATTGCATCCGAACACCACGCCATTCGCGACACTGACCGCTGCCTCCGCGCGGCTTCCGAGTGGGTCCGGCGTGGTCCACTTCACCGCGCCGGAATTCGCGTTGAGCGATGCCCAGCCGCCCGACGTGGTGGTGCCGCCGCCGTTCGCCAACTGCCATACGCCTGGCGTCGTGCCCGAGCCGGTCATCCCGCTGTTCGATGCCGCAACGTAAATAAATTGGCCGTCGTTGGCCGATCCCCACTGCAGACCGCCTGTGAGTCCGCCGGGGGCGACCTGGGTGGACCAACGCAGTGCGCCCGTTTCTTCATCGAAGGCCCAGAACATCCCGCTCTTTTGTCCCGCGCCGACCAGTCGGCCGGCATTGCCATTGCCACCGAAGAGCATCGGCCCTTGCGCGAAGTCCCAGTCCGGACCCTGCGGATTGGGGCAGTTGGCGTTCGGCGGAAGAGTGAAGACGCCCGGGACGTTGAGGCCGCAGCCGACATTCCACGTGTCGTACGGCAGTCCGCGCGCGGACCATTTGACTGCGCCCGTCGTCATGTCCAGCGCGAGGATCGAGTCGAAGTGGTCGTTCGGGTCGATGCACGATGTCGGCGTGCCGCCGCTGTTCATGCAATCGAGTACGGCCTGAGGTACTGCCCAGTTGTTGCCGGAACCCATGAACACCGTATTGCGATCGACGTCGACGGCGCCCGTGCTTCCCCAGACGGAGCCGCCGTAATAACCCGTCGGCATCGTGTATGTCTGCCACTTGATTGCGCCGGTCGCGACCTCGAGCGCGACGACGCTGCCGCGGAAACTCCACTGCCACGCAGGCGGGGGGACATAGGCGGCCATCAATTCTTCGTTCGATGTGGTTCCTACGAAAGCCGTACCGTTCGCGATGACGGCAGACTGCGTGACCATTGAATACGTGGTTGGATCGACTTGCGTGTGCCAAAGCCGCAGGCCGGTGTTCTTGTCGACGGCAAAGACCTGGGCCGGTTGCGGACTCGACAGTTTGCCGCTTTGATTGCCGAGTATCAGTACGTTTCCGGAGATAGCGGGCGTTGCACGCGCGTAGTCGTTAGGGATGTCCGTGTAGGACGATACGAGGTTCTTCCAGACAACTTGACCGGTCTTCCTGTCGACTTTGTAGAGATAGCCCGCGGAATCCGGGAAATAGGCATAGCTGTCATCGAGAGCAGGGGTCGCCGTCACGTTTCCGCTCGTATCAGTTGCCCAGAGCTTGTGAAGGGAGCTCGCTGTCTTCGGACCAATCGCCGATTCATTCGCCTGATTTCGGGAGTTCATCAAATCGTTTCCGGAGGTCGTCCAATCGGTCGCGTAGGCAATGCTGCTCGTTGTCAAACCGAATAGCAGCGCACACGTTAAATGCAACGTGTCAGTTCTCATGTCGTCTCCTCAGTGATTATTTGGAAAGCTGCGTTTGCGCTTTTTGCGAAGCCGGAATAAAGACTGTTAATAAGACCGACTAACTAAACAATCTTTGGCCGTAGGGTGGTGGGGCAATCGAAAATATAGTGAACGCCTACTCAAGGCGCATTGGCGTAATGTGCGGAATCGCACAGAGTGCTTCATGTCAGGCACACCGAATCAAATGGTGATTTCTACATTGCGAAGTTATTTCGAGTATCTATGCTATTTGAATAAAATGAGTTCTCGGCATCGTTGCGATATTCGATGTGCGTTGGTCGAGGGATGGGGCACGGCGTGAATTTGGTCTGGCGGAGGGAGTGGGGTATCTGAAAGGCAAAGAAGGCTTGCCGGGTTCGCCGGCAAGAGTCTGACGCGCTTCAAGCCTCCGGCAATACCGACTTTCCGCGCCGCTTTTTCGGCTTTGGTTCCACCCCCACTCGCGAGTCCCGCTCCAGAACGAGCGCCGTCAACTGCTCGACAGTGTCTTCAAACGCAGGGTCCTCCTGCGGCACATAAAGCCACTTCCCGAGTACAGGGTGAGGCCGCAATGCAGGCAGATCGGCAATCAGCGCAGCATGGCGTTCCTGCGATGTACAGACGAGCAGGCCATTCCACGGCTTATCGCGATCGGCCGCGACCAGACACAACAGGCCGTCGATATACGCGGCATCGCTGCCAAACATCCGCCGGCGCAGATAAGTCGGATCGCGTTCGAACGCGTCGAAGATCCAGAGGAGCGAATTGCTGATCGAAGAGGGCATCGGCGGATAATCTCAGGAAGCGACGCAAAGGAATAAGTTTACGCAGATTGTCCAGGCTCGGCAGCGAGCCAATCGAAGATCGAGCAAGTCCGGCTAGGTAAGATGTGTCCAACCTCGGCGACCATATCGGAACTCGCACGATCCAGACCATGCTAACTCACACAGACGCCACCGCCGCTTACGCTAAACGCTTCGAGGCCGTTCTCGCCTATATCGACGCAAACCTCGAGGGCGATCTGTCGGTCGACGCGCTAAGCCGTATCGCAAACTTCTCGATGTTCCATTTCCATCGACAGTTTGTCGCGTATGTCGGCGTGCCCGTCGCACGCTACGTGCAGTTGATGCGCTTGCGTCGCGCGGCTCACCGCCTCGCATCGCGGGCGTCGTGCTCGGTTCTCGATGCCGCGCTCGACGCCGGCTTCGACAGTCCCGAAGCCTTCAGCCGCGCGTTCAAGCGTGCGTTCGGCATGGCGCCGAGCGCGTTTCGACGGCATCCAGCATGGCAGTTCTGGAGTGCGAGTTTTATTGTTCCCTATCTTTCGAGGAGACTGACCATGCAAGTGAAAATCGTCGATTTTGCGGAAACCCGGGTTGCCGCGCTCGAGCATTGTGGTTCACCTGGACTCGTCAACGAGAGTGCGCGCAAGTTCATCGATTGGCGTATTCAAAGCGGACAATCGCCGGTGGGGTCGAGCAGGACCTTCGGCATCCCGCACGGCAATCCGGACACCGTGCCAGCGGAGGAATTCCGCTTCGATATCTGCGGAGAGATCGACGAGCCGGTCGCACCGAATCGCTATGGCGTGCGCGAACTCGTCATGCCGGGCGGACGGTGCGCAGTGGTGCGACACGCGGGATCGACCGATCACATCGGCGAGACGATCTACCCGATCTATCGGGACTGGCTGCCTTCGAGTGGAGAAGAGTTGCGAGATCATCCGCTGTTTTTCCACTACCTGAGCGTCTATCCCGAGACGCCATTCGATCAATGGCAGACGGATATCTACATTCCGTTGGTGTGACTCGGGGAACGGAGTCGATCAGCATATGAGATGCCTAACCGTTCTGCGCGAGGTCTGCGAAGTTTGGGTTCATTCGGGCTCCGATCGAATTTTCGCGTCGGTATCAATTGCATTGAAGCGATGATGGCCGGATTGTAGATGCGGCAAAAAATGCAGTTGCGGAATGTATCTTTGAAACAAAGCCCCGATCTCTGCGAATAATGGTTCAGATACGGGTTTTCATCGATTCAGGCTCTCGGCCAGGACAGGAGCCGAAAGGCGGTTCCGCTTTCGGCATCTCGCCTAATCACCGGAACCACCCAATATCCTAAGTGTCAACTGAGGATGTCACCCGTCCATTTTGGGGAGATATCAAATGGCCGCCACGCAATCTGGGGCTATGCCCCTCTCCGATGAGGAGGCACGGCGCCAGTTGCGCCGCGCTGTCATCGCCAGCACGATTGGTACCACGATCGAATGGTATGACTTCTTCCTGTACAGCACGGTCACTGGTCTGGTATTCGCGAAGCTGTTTTTTCCTGAATCGGACCCGCTCGTCGGCACACTCCAGGCTTTTCTGATTTACGCCGTCGGCTTTATCGCGCGGCCGGTGGGCGCGGCGATTTTCGGCCACTATGGCGATCGCATCGGACGTAAAGCAACGTTGATCGTGACGCTATTGCTGATGGGAGTCGCGACATTCGCCGTCGGCTTCGTTCCGACCTACGCGTCGATCGGCATCTGGGGGGCCATCGCGCTCACGGCTCTGCGCTTTATTCAGGGTGTGGGCGTGGGAGGCGAGTGGGGCGGTTCTGTGCTGATGTCGATGGAATGGGCACGCACCAACAAGCACCGTGGTTTCGTCGCGTCGTGGCCGCAGTTCGGCGTACCGGCGGGATTGTTCGTCGCGAATCTGGTGGTACTGGCCACCAGTCGGATCTCCGGTAGCGCGTTTCTCGCGTGGGGCTGGCGAGTGCCGTTTTTCCTCAGTATTGCGCTGGTCGCGATTGGCCTTTATATCCGCTTGAGTATCCTCGAGACGCCGATCTTCGCGAAGCTTCTCGCTGAGCGCAGGATCGAAAAGGCGCCAATGCGTGAAGTCTTGCGCCGGCAGCCGAAAGACATTCTTCTGTCGGCTCTTGCGCGTATGGCCGAACAGGCGCCTTTCTATATCTTCACGGCTTTTATCTTCACCTATGGCGTGATGAGTCTGGGCGTTACACGCGATCTGTTGCTCACCGCGGTGCTGGCTGCTTCGGTGCTGGAATTCTTCACGATTCCGTTGTTCGGTCACGTGTCCGATCTGATCGGACGCCGACGCATGTATGTGATAGGCGCCGCTGCTGTCGGGCTATTCGGTTTCCTGTACTTCGTCATGGTCGGAACTCATAACCCGGGATGGATCTTCGCGGCGATCGTGCTTTCGCTGGTGCCGCACGCAATGATGTATGGTCCCCAAGCCGCGTTGATCGCAGAATCGTTCACGGGGCGCTTGCGCTACAGCGGCGCGTCGATGGGATACCAGTTGGCTTCCGTCATCGCTGGCGGTCCGGCACCGTTGATTGCGACCGCGCTTTATGCCTACTTCCATTCGGGATTTGCGGTGGCGTGGTATGTGTTCGTGTGTGCGGTGATTAGCGTGGCCGCCGCTATGCGATTGAGCGATTACACGAATAAGGACATTTCGCGGGAATACGACGACGTGCATGCATTGCATGATCGGGGACACGCCACTCCGTGATCGATCAGGCGGATGGCCGGTCGCAGCGGCCAACCGCGGCCATCCGCCGAATCAGGCATCAGCTTATCAGCGGCAACCAGACTTCGACTCCACCCATTCCCGTCACCGGATCGAACTGCTCGCCATACCGTTCGAAATGCGGTGCATCGGCAGGCACGTGCCCTGATGCGGGCAACCACTGATTCCAGATCGTATTCATCGTGCGACGAATGCCCGAGATGTGCTCGCGATGACTGAACACCGCATAGCGTTGCGCCGCGATGCGTACGCGACTCAGCTCCGGCGGCAATGCGGAAAAATCGCTGACTTCGACGCCGCACATATAGTCGAAGTTGCCCAATTCGTCGGCGTTATAGCCAACGCCATAAGCCACCTTGCCGACCTGTCCCGGCACCCTGCCGTACCAGGCGCCAAAGCGCTGCCATTGAGAGGGAATCGCCTTGCTGGTCTCGCACGTATAGCGCTCGCTCAGTCCAGCGATGAGAAGCGGCTTGCCGTCTTCGAAGCGCGGCGGTTCCAGATGGGTCAGAAGGGTTTCGTCCATTTTGATCGGCTCCACGATGCTCAGGTTGTCGAGATGACCCCGCGCGCGCAGCGCATCGGGCGTGAGCCCGAACTGGTCGCGAAACGCGCGCGTGAATGCTTCGTGAGAGCCGTAACCGGCGTCGAGGGCGACCGCGAGGATGTCGGGCGCACCATCGGCGAGACGTCGTGCGGCCTCGCTCAAACGCCGTGCGCGAACGTAGCGCATCACCGGCATCCCGGTGGCCGCTTCGAACGCGCGAGCGAGATGAAAGCGCGATACGCAGCCACCGCGGGCGATGTCGTCGAGCGTCAATTCGCCCGCGAAGTGGCTTTCGATATACCAGAGCGCTTTTCCAACCGGGTTCATGTCAGCTCTCATGTCAGCATGAAGCCAGCATAGTCAGCGGCGAACTCAGGCATTTGATCGCGCTTGCTGTTTTGCAGTCGCGGCGGAGGGCCGGGGCGACTCCACCACATCACTCTGCGCGCCCGCAGCGCCGCCCGCCTGCCCCGGCCTCAGCAACAGCCCACCCAGCACGCCGGCCGCCGCCGCAAAGACCGCCCCAAACAGAAACGCGACGTGATACCCGCTGTTCAGCGCGGCCGCCGCGCTCGACGACGCCTGCATTGCCTCGCTGCGCGCCGCGGCAAGACTCGCGAGCACCGCGAGCCCGAGCGCCCCGCCCATCATGAACGACGTATTGACGATGCCCGACGCGAGGCCCGAATCGGCGGGATCGACATCGCTCATCGCGGCGAGCAGCAGCGGGTTGAATGCGATGCCGGCGCCGAAGCCGAGCAGCAACATGCCGGGCAACACGTCGGGGACGAAGCTGCCGTCGACGGGCGCTCGCGCGAACAGCGCGAGCCCGCATGCAGCGATCAGCAGGCCCGCCGCGAGCGGCCCGCGCAGCCCGAAACGCATCACAACACGCGCCGACAATCCCAGCGAAAAGAGTCCCATGATCAGATTCGCGGGCAGAAACGCGAGCCCCACCTGCAACGGCCGGTACCCGAGCACGCGCTGCAGATACAGCGCCGAAATAAAGAACCACGCGAACATCGCGGCCGCCCATAACACGCCGACCACGTTCGCGGTCGCGACATTGCGCAAACGCAGCAGACCGAGTGGCATCAACGGATGTTCGACTCTCGCCTCGATTGCGAGGAACACCGCAAGCAGCGCGAGCGCGACGCACAGCGGGCCGAGCGTTTGCGCAGAAGTCCAGCCCGCTTCGTTGCCGTTGACGATTGCATAGACCGCCAGCATCAGCGATGCGGTCACGCTGAGCGCACCGGCCACGTCGAGCCGTTCGCCGTGCGCGTGTCCGCGCGCGGCGGGCAAGAGCCCGAGGCACAGCGAGTACACCGCAATGCCGATCGGCAGGTTGACCAGAAAGATCCAGTGCCAGCTCAGCAGATTGGTGAGCAGTCCGCCGAGCAGCACGCCGATGCTGCCGCCGCCCGCGCAGACGAAGCCATACACGCCCATCGCTTTCGCGCGTTCGCCGGGTTCGGTGAACAGATTCATGATCAGCGACAACGAGACTGCCGAGACGATCGCGCCACCCAGGCCCTGCACGGCGCGCGCGGCGACCAGCAGCACTTGCGAATTCGCGAGGCCGCAGGCGAGCGAAGCGAGCGTGAAGAGCGTAATGCCGCACAGGAACAGCTTGCGGTGTCCGTACAGATCGCCAAGCCGTCCCCCGAGCAGCAGACAGCCGCCGAACGTCAACATGTAGGCGTTGACGACCCATACGAGGGAGGTTTCGCTAAAGCCGAGATCGGCGGCGATGGACGGCAGCGCGACGTTCACGATGGTCGTGTCGAGCACGATCATCAGCACGCCGAGGCAGAGCACGATCAGTGCGAGCCAACGTTGCTTGCCGTGGAGGGAGTGGGTCATGCGGGTGCCCCTTTACGCGGATTTACGCGGATTCGGTCGATCACCGACGATGGGTTTTCGAGTCTAGCACCCGCGCATTTCGCGTCCAACTACGAAATCCTGGGCGGCTGCGCCGCGCGAAGCGGCGCGCGGTTCCGCATCAATCGCCGGTGAGAATTTCGTATTTGCCGCCGCGTTCGAGCGCGCGCTGATACGCGGGCCGGGCGTGAGTGCGCTGCAAAAACGCGCCTATCGCGGGCAATCGCGCAGTGATGCCGCGCGCGGTGGCGGCTTCGAGCGGGAAGCTCATTTGGACGTCGGCGGCGGTGAAGTCGTTGCCGGCGAACCAGCCGGTCGCGCCGAGCTCGTTGTCGATATAGCCGAAATGCAGCCTCAATTGCGGATCGACGAAGTTCGCTTGCAAACTCGCCGCGATCTTGCGTGCGATCGGCTTCGCGAAGAATGGCATCGACGCGTTGGCGATGCGTCGCGCGATGAGCTTGAGCAGCAGCGGCGGCATCGCCGAGCCTTCCGCGTAGTGCAGCCAGTACGTATAGCGCAAGCGCTCCGGCGTGCCAGACGGCGGCGCGAAGCGCCCCGCGCCGTATCTGTCGACGAGGTACTCGATGATCGCGCCCGACTCGGCGATCGTGAGGCCATTGTCGGTAATGACGGGCGACTTGCCGAGCGGATGGATCGCACGCAGTTCGGGCGGCGCGAGCATCGTCTTTGGATCACGCTCGTAACGCTTGATCTCGTACGGAACGCCGAGTTCTTCGAGCAGCCACAGCACGCGTTGCGAGCGGGAGTTGTTCAGATGATGGACGGTGAGCATGAGTGGCGTGCGGTGATGGTTGGAGCGTTACATGATAGGCGGCTTGTGAGGAGGCGGTGTTCTAGTGTCGGTGCTCTATACACGAAGAAAGGCTCGCGGTGAAGAAGACGTCGATGTACTGAACATTAATGGTCCGCTGCAGGAAACATATCTTACGGCTCGGATGTCTGCTCCGAGCCGTTTTCAGCATTCTCTGATTGCGATCAACTGATTTGACAGTCAAAAATCAAATTGAAGAGGAGATAGCTTTCAGCCGGAGTTTCGCGTATCCGGGCCTGGAAAAATTGAATAAGACGATCTAGTTATGAGCGACGAGGATAAGATTCCCTATTTCAAGGTAAACAAGCTTCTGTGGCGGTGGAAGCGATTCGATGGTGCCGAGGGTTGCACCGTTGTTCGGGAAGCGCGGCTTTCAATGGATAAAGCCCCGCCGCTGCTGCCAAAGCCACCAGAACCGAAGGTGACACCGAGCAAACTCGCCCGTAAGCCGGGCCGATCCGATCCATCGGTCAAATTTTTCGATGATATAGAGAAAATAACCGGCGCCTTGTCGCGCTTCAAGTCCTGGTTGGATGCGCCCGATCCGCCGAAGGACCTCCCGCCAGTACGGCATGCAAAGCAGAAACAAGAGAAGATTGTCCCGTCGTTCGACATTCAGGAGATTCCCGGCGCTATGCGCAAGGAATTTATGCCAGTGTCGGCAAAGCTAATGGAGCGGTGGTTTGCCGGCGAACTCAACTACGCTCCTACCGATAAAGACGTTGTCGGTGAAGTCAATCAGAAAGGGGAGCACTATCCTCCGGATATGTACGACACGACAACGATCAAGCTCGAATGGGTATTGAAACATCGACGAGCCAAAGACCAATACGAGGAGTTGATAGCGACGCATATTCGTACGTCACGGGCAAGGCAGGCGCTTAAGGAGATTCTCCAGCCATATGCTGGAAGACCATGTCTTGATTCGAGAACCGAGTGCGGAGAGAATCTTTCGAAGCTTCACCAGAAATTCCAGTTTCAATATGTGAAGGTCGGAAGTTCGCTATCTCAGAAGATCGGAGAGCTCCTCTATGCAGGTTTCCACAACAACGGTGTCCCGGACGATCTGACCGGCGCGCTGGGGTCATTCTGCATATACGCAGCCTTGGGGTACGCCGACTTTCGCAGGGAAGGCAATTCCAGGGTGGCAGAAATCTCGGGTATCTATGTTTATATCAAGGATAGCTACGACTTCACCGACAAGCCTGGCGAAGTATCGCAATATCTCGGTCATTGGAGCAAGAACGGAGTGATCGTTCTGGCGTACAACGGCGCCATGTCATACCTGAACAAACCGCGATTGTACTTTTCCTATCCGGTTGCACTGGGGAACCCGAAGGTCAATGGCAACGTGTACTACCCGGTTCACAATAAGGACTTTAGAGAGTGGGCAATAAAACACCACCGAGGAGGTGACTTCGTGATCTATTCGGATCGAAAGTTTGTTCGAATCGACCCACCGATCAAGGTGTATTTATGAAACGGCGGCGATCGATCGGATCGGCCGCGATAGTGCTTGCAGTGTTTGCCGTACTTCTCGTCGCGACGCACGCCGATACCGGGAATGCGAGCGAATGCATCAAAAGCACGTCAAAAAACGGCCGCTACATTGCAGAGCGATGCCTGCTCCAATGGCGAGGCGGCAACGATCCGGACTATCGCGGTCAGGTCTACGACGCCTCGTCAGGCAAATTGCTGGTGCGCAGAACCTTCAGCACACCTGTTCCTGAATTGATCTGGGTGGACGACGAAGGCGTTTCATTTTCCCGTGGCGGCGACGACGCGTCGTTCATAAAACTGCCGCCGTCATTCTATGACCGGATGATCGCCAGATTTTCATCGAGGGGATGACGAGCTTCTTCGTCCTCGCATGCCGTCATTAATACGCGCTGCCGGCGCGAGTCATTCGGACGATGCACAGCGACGGCAGCACCACCTCCTTAAACCTTAGACTTACCCCCCATCAACCCATTCGACGGCAAAGTCTCATCCAGCAACTTCCTCGCACTCTCAATCCCCGCCACCGGCAAACCCTCCGGATCGAGCAACCCCACCTGCACGAGCACCGAAGCCTGATCCCAATAGATGTGCTCGTTATAAAGCTTGTCACCGCGGAAGCACACCACGGCGAGCATCGGCACCTCGAAGTACTTGCCGGTCGGCGCGACGCCCGGCAGCAGCCAGTCGATCTCGCAGCTATGCGTGCAACTGAAAATGAACTCATCGACGACGCGATCCGAGCCGATCGTGCGCGAAATCGGGATCAGCTTCGTATCGGGCGGATTCGAGTTGACGAAATGTTGCGTGTAAAAGCGCTTCAGATTGTCATGCCCGACACCGCCCGTCATCGTCGGCACGTGATTGACGTAGGGCTCGGCGACCATCGTCGGCATCACCGCATCGACGTCGCGTGTCGCGAACTCGTGATAGCAATGCGCTTCCCACAGCGTGTTCAGATCGTAGACTGGACCGAGCACCTTGCGCAGCAGCGCGAGCGTGCGCGAGTACGCCATCATCGCGGCGGGCTTGTCGTACTGCTTGCGCTGCGGCGCGGCGAACGCGTGATTGCAGCCGGGATACACATATTGCTCGATCTGCGGCCGCGTACGCAGTGCGGCGCCGATGCGTTCGCGCGTTTCGGGCGGGCAGTGCGCGTCGTTTTCAGGGAAGTGGAACACCATCGGGCAGTTGATTGCCGATACTTCGTCGAGATGCGCGTCAAGCCCCACGCCGTAATAGCTGACCGCGCAATCGATTTCGGTGCGCGCCGCGCTCAGAAACGCGAGCTTGCCGCCGAGGCAGTAGCCGACCACGCCCACCTTGCCGGCCTGCTCGGGCAGTTCGCGCAACATGGCGATCGTGGCGGCGATGTCCTTCACGGCGACATCCGTATCGAACTGCCCCAGATAGCCGAGGGCCTGTTTCATATCGGCGTCGCCGTAGCCAAGCGAAATGCCCGGCTTGATGCGCCAGAACAGATCGGGCACGAGCACGACGTAGCCTTCTTCGGCGTAGCGATCGGCCGTCGCCTTCATCGTGTCATTGACGCCGAAGATTTCCTGCAGCAGCACGAGCCCCGGGCCCGAGCCCTGCGCGGGGCGCGCGACGTAAGCGTTGAAACGGCCGCCATCGTGGGCGAGGACTTCGATGAAAGAGCCGGCCATGCGGTCTGTCTCCAGTCTTATGATCTATACGGGTTACGTCATCATGCGCAACTCGAAACGTTTGAGCTTGCCCGTTTCGGTGCGCGGCAGCGCGCCGACGAACGTGATGACGCGCGGATATTTATACGGCGCGACGTTATTCTTAACGAAATCCTGCAGTTGCGCGACCAGTTTATCGTCGGCCGTGTAGCCGGGGTTCACCACGACGAAGGCCCGCACGATCTGCCCGCGCGTTTCGTCGGGCACGCCGATCACGCCGCATTCGGCCACCGCCTCGTGCTGCATCAGCACGCTTTCCACTTCAGGACCGGAGATGTTGTAGCCGGCCGACACGATCATGTCGTCGGCGCGCGCCTGGTAGAACACGTAGCCTTCCGCGTCGAGATAGACCGAATCGCCCGGCAGGTTCCAGCCATCGCGCACGAAGTGCAACTGTCTGTCGTCGGCCAGATAGCGGCAGCCGGTCGGCCCGCGCACCGCCAGTTTGCCGATCGTGCCGGGCGGTACCGGGTGCATGTCGTCATCGACGGCTTGCACGACGTAGCCCGGCACCGCGCGGCCGATCGCGTGCGGGCGGATCTCCGCGCCTTGCGACGAAACGAAGATGTGAATCAGCTCGGTGCCGCCGATGCCGTCGATCATGTCGATGCCAGTCGCGTCGCGCCACAGACTCCGCGTCGAATCGGGCAGCGCCTCGCCGGCCGACACGGTCTTTATCAGCGACGACACGTCGTGTTGCGCGACGAGCGGCGCCATCTGCCGATAGAACGTCGGCGCGGTGAACATCACGGTCGCATGAAAACGTTCGACCACGTCGAGCAAGGTCTGCGGCGTGAGCTTTTCAACGAGCACCGTCGACGCACCGACGCGCAGCGGAAAGCACAGCAGGCCGCCGAGCCCGAACGTGAACGCGAGCGGCGGCGTGCCGCAGAAGATGTCGCTCGCGGAAGGCTTCAGCACATGACGCGGGAACAGATCGCACATCGCGATCATGTCGCGATGGAAATGCATGCAGCCTTTCGGCGCGCCGGTCGTGCCGCTCGTGAACGCGATCAGGCAGACGTCGTCGGCGGCGGTGTCGCATGCGGTGAAGTGCTCGGGCTTGTTGGCGGCGAGCGTCTCGAGCGAATCGGCGGAATCGTCGTGAAAGCGGCGCGTCTGCTTCAGCACTGCGCAGTAGAACTCGTCGCGCGGATTCGTGCAGCGCTCGAGTTCCGCTGTCAGGCGCGCGTCGCAAAGCGCGGCGCTGACCTGCGCTTTCTCGATGATCTGCTTGAGTTCCTTCGCGCGCAGCAGCGGCATGGTCGGCACGACGACGAGCCCCGCCTTCAGCGCCGCGAGTGTGGCGACGGCCATCTGCAACGTGTTCGGTCCACGCAGCAGCACGCGGTTGCCGGGCCGCAAGCCCATTTCATCGACGAGCACATGCGCGCTGCGGTTGACCAGCGCGAGCAGTTCGCCGTACTTGGTCGCTTGCGGCTTGCCATGCACGTCGGACCAGATCGCCGGCCGGTCGCGATGCCCCGCCTCGATGGTCCGCTCCAGCAGTTCCGTCGCGCAGTTCAGCCGCGGCGGATAGGCGACGTCCGGATTGTCGAGCAGAAAGACGGGCCATTGATCCTGCGGCGGAAGATTGTCGCGCGCGAAAGTATCGACGTGTGCTGACGGTTCCATCATGGTCTCCCGGGGCGTTGAGCCGGAAAATGCGCTTCGTTCGGTGTGAAGGGCTTGCCTGTGCGTTCGGTACCTGTATGACGTTCAGTGCGGAATCACCGCGGTGGCTTCGATCTCGACCTTCGCGCGGTCTTCCATCAGCGCGACGACCTGCACCGCGCTCATCGCGATGTCGTAGTCGCCGATCAGCTCGCGAAACACGCGGCCGATGTCCTTCAGCGATGCGAGGTACTCGCGCTTGTCGGTCACGTACCAGGTGAGGCGCACCAGATGTTCGGGCTTGCCTCCCGCTTCGCGCAGCACGGCGAGCAGATTCTTCAGCGCCTGCTCGGACTGCAGCGCGAAATCATCGGAATGGAACTGCGCCTGTTCGTCCCATCCGATCTGGCCAGCGATGAACACCTGTGTGCCGCTCGCCGCGACGCCGTTCGCATAGCCGCGCGGTTTGACCCAGCCGGCGGGAAGGAGAGCTTTTTTCATCAGCGCTGAGCCTCGATGGGGGAGGGCGATGGAGCGTACGCCGCGAGCGCGCTCGCGATGTCGCCGGGAATATCGATCGATTTGGCGCTGTCGAACGACATGAACACGAGCACCTGTTTCGAACGAAAGCGCGTTTCGCCGTTGCAATGCCCGTGAATCTCGATGCCGATAGAACTGCGGCCGATGGTGTGGACCTCGAGCGTGAGCAGGATCGTTTCGCCCATCTGGCTCGGCCGCGAGAACTCGCAGTCGAGCTTGACGATCGGCAGGCCGATGCGGCGCCGCGCGATCATGTGCGCGTAGTCGATGCGCAGGCCCTCGTTGAACCAGTCTTCGACGAGCACGTTGGTCATCACGAGGTACTGCGGAAAGTACACGATGCCCGCGGGATCGCAGTGCGAGAAGCGGATGCGGACGGGCCGCTCGAACGATGTACTCATTGCGCGTTACCGTTCGCGGCGGCATGCGCCTTCAACAGATCGCGGCCGACGATCAACTGCTGCACTTCGGTCGCGCCTTCGTAGATGCGCAGCGCGCGGATCTCGCGGTACAGCATCTCGACCGCGCTGCCGCTTTGCACACCCATGCCGCCGTAAAGCTGTACGGCTGCATCGATCACCTGCTGCGCGCCTTCGCTCGCGTGCCACTTCGCCATCGCGGCTTCGCGCGTGACGCTTTCGCCCTGGTCGCGCAGCCACGCGGCCCGATAGACGAGCAGCGCGCTGCTGTCGATCGTCAGCGCCATCTGCGCGAGCTTCGCCTGCGTCAACTGAAAGTCGCCGAGCGTCTGGCCGAACATCTTGCGCGACGCCGCGCGCGCGAGGCCTTCGGCCATCGCATGACGCGCGAAGCCGAGCGATGCGGCCGCCACCGACGTGCGGAAAATATCGAGCGTGCGCATTGCGATCTTGAAGCCTTCGCCGGGCGCGCCGAGCATCTGGCTCTTCGGCACGCGCGCGTTCGTGAAGCTAAGACGCGCTAGCGGGTGCGGCGCGATCACGTCGATGCGCTCGGCGATGTCCAGGCCCGGCGTTTCTGCATCCACGATGAACGCGCTGATGCCGCGCGCGCCCGGTGCCTCGCCGGTGCGCGCGAACACCACGTAGAAGTCCGCGATGCCGCCGTTCGATATCCACGTCTTCTCGCCGCCGAGCACGTAGTGGTCGCCCTCTTCGCGTGCGGCCAGCGCCATCGCCGCGACGTCCGAGCCCGCTTGCGGCTCCGACAGCGCGAATGCGGCGATCGCCGTGCCGCTCGCGACGCGCGGCAGATAGCGCGATTTCTGCTCATGCGTGCCGGCGAGCGAGATCGCGCCCGAGCCGAGGCCTTGCATTGCCAGTGCGAAATCGGCGAGGCCCGAATAGCGCGCGAGCGTTTCGCGCAGCAGACACACCGCGCGCGTGTCGATCGTGTCGCCGTGGCCGCCATAAGCGACGCCACCGACGCCGTATTTCAGCCAGCCGGCCTCACCGATTTCACGCACCAGCAGGCGGCAGGTCGCGTCGGTGTCGCCATGATCTTGATGCTTGAGATGCTCGCGGCACCACGCGTCGATGCCGGCCGCCAGTTGGCGATGACGCGGCTCGAAAAACGGCCACGCGAGCGGGTTATGCAAGTCGATCGGCGCGTTCTGATGGTCGGCGCTCAACTCAGTCTCCTTCGAACACCGGACGTGTCTTCGCCGCGAACGCGTCGTACGCGCGCTCGAAGTCGCGCGTGCCCATGCAGATCGCCTGCGCCTGCGCTTCGGATTCGATCGCTTCGTCGATGCTCATGCTCCATTCCTGGTGCAGCATCTTCTTCGTCATGCCGTGCGCGAAGGTCGGGCCGGACGCGAGATCGGCGGCGAGCTTCTGTGCCTCTTCGATGAGCGCGGCCGGGTCGCACAGGCGGTTGTAAAAGCCCCATGCGTGAGCTTCGTCGCCGGTTGCCGAGCGGCCGGTGAACAGCAGCTCGGCGGCGCGTCCCTGGCCGATGATCCGCGGCAGCATCGCGCATGCGCCCATGTCGCAACCGGCGAGGCCGACCCGCGTGAACAGGAACGCGAGCTTGCTGCGCGCGGTGCCGAGGCGCAGATCGGAAGCCATCGCGAGGATTGCGCCGGCGCCCGCGCAGACACCGTCGACGGCCGCGATGATCGGCTGCGGGCAATGGCGCATGGCCTTGACGAGGTCGCCGGTCATGCGCGTGAACAGCAACAGCTCGGGCATCGGCAGATCGATCAGTGGCGCGATGATGTCGTGCACGTCGCCGCCCGAGCAGAAGTTTTCGCCCGCGCCGTGCAGCACGACGGCTTTCACGTCGGTCGCGTACGCGAGGTCGCGGAACAGGTCGCGCAACTCCGCATACGATTCGAAGGTCAGAGGGTTCTTGCGCTCGGGGCGGTTCAGCGTGATCGTCGCGACCTTGCTGGTCACCGACCAGCCGAAGTGCTTCGCCTCATAGCCTGCCAGGGTCAGGCGGTTGCCGGCCAACAGTGCGTCGGCGTTGGATCGTGTCATGGATTCCTCCAGTGCGAAGTCAGCCTTTCAGGCTGTCGAGCAAATGCCGCTTGAGTTTGCCGAGGTCCTGATGGGTCTTCATCTTTTCGTCGAGGCTCAGGCCGCCGAACATTTCGACGACCCATTGCTCGTGCACGACGGCCATTTTGTCGAACGCCTTGCGGCCAGCGGTCGTCAGGCACACGCTGATCGAGCGGCGGTCGTTCGGGTCGGTATCGCGCGTGACGAGCCCCTCTTTTTCGAGCTGATCGGTGATGCCGGTGACGTTGCCGCCCGTCACCATCAAACGGCGCGACAGCTCGGTCATCTTCAGGCCTTCGGGATGTCGTTCGAGTTGCGCCATCAGATCGAAACGCGGCAACGTGGTGTCGAATTCGGTGCGCAGACGTTTGCGCAATTCGGCCTGCACGAGGTTGGTGGTGGTCAGCATGCGCAACCACAGACGCAGGCCCATATGGCTGTCCGCACCGGTACTCATTTCGAGGTCCACGACGTTCTCCGCGGGTTGGGCGACGCCTTTGCGCGACGGCTTCGCATCGGCCGACTTTTTTGCTTGCATTGATTTGCTCACGTTACTTCCCCACCCGAAATGGAAATGGATTGCCCCGTGATCGCATCCGAGCCGGGGCGGCACAGCCACAACACCGCGTTCGCGACCTGCTCCGGACTCACGAAGCGGCGCTGCGGATTCGAGCGCAGCAGCGTGTCGCGCGCCTCGGCTTCGGTGCGCGAGGTCTTGCTCGTGATCTGTTCGAGCGATGCATGCAGCAGCTCGGTTTCGGTGTAGCCGGGGCACACGGCGTTGACGGTGATGCCGCGCGTCGCGGTTTCGAGCGCGAGCGCGCGCGTGAGACCGATCACGCCGTGCTTCGCGGCGCAATACGCGGCGACGTACGCATAGCCGATCTGCCCCGCGGTGCTTGCGACGTTGACGATACGGCCATAGCCACGCTCGAGCATGCCCGGCAGTACAGCGCGGGTGCCCAGAAACACGCCGGTCAGATTCACGTCGAGCATGCGCTGCCAGAGCGCGAGATCGGTGTGAGTGAACGGCGCGGCCTGCGCCTGCCCCGCGTTGTTGACGAGGATATCGACGGCGCCCGCCTCACCGAATGCGCGCGCCACCGACTCTTCTTGCGTGACGTCCATGCTGATGCACGCGACATCGCCGAGTGCCGCGCATTGTTCGCGCTGCGCTTCGAGGCGTTGTGCGTTGCGGCCCATCAGCGTGACGCGCGCGCCGGCGTGCAGCAGCGCCTGCGCGATGGCCGCGCCGATGCCGCTGCCGCCGCCGGTGACGACCGCGTGTTGACCGGCGAGAGAGGTGTCTGACGTGTTCACACGGTTCCTTCGGCGCGTTGCGCGCGTTGTTGCGCCGTCAGGCCGGCGTTGGCGATGGCATGCGCGCGCTCGCGTTCGAGGTTGCGTTCGAGCTGCATTTTCGCGGCGGTGTAGGGCTTCGGCCACGCGATGTCGAGATAGCCGATCTTCGCCGCTTCGTTGAGCGTCCACGACGGATTCGCGAGATGCGGACGCGCGATCGCGCACAGGTCCGCGCGGCCCGCCGCGATGATGCTGTTCACGTGGTCCGCTTCGGAAATCGCGCCGACCGCGATCGTCGCGATGCCGGCTTCGTTGCGCACGCGGTCGGCGAACGGCGTCTGGAACATGCGGCCGAACACGGGCTTTTCTTCCTTGCTGACCTGGCCCGACGACACGTCGATCATGTCCGCGCCGGCGGCCTTGAACGCTTGCGCGATCTTCACGGCGTCGTCGGGCGTGTTGCCGCCTTCGACCCAGTCGTGCGCGGAAATCCGCACCGAAATCGGCTTGTCCTGCGGCCACACCGCGCGGATCGCGCTGAATACCTGCAGTGGATAACGCAGACGGTTTTCGAGCGAGCCGCCGTATTCATCGGTACGGTGATTCGTCAGCGGCGACAGGAAGCTCGACAGGAAATAGCCGTGCGCGCAGTGCAATTCGAGCCAGTCGAAACCCGCTTCGATCGACATGCGCGTCGCCTTCACGAACTGCTGCTCGATTGCGCGTAGCTCTTCATGCGTGGCTTCCCGCGAATGCTGGCTGATGCCGCGCAGATACTGCTGCGGCGACGCCGAAACGAGCGGCCAGTTGCCTTCGTCGAGTGGCTGGTCGATGCCTTCCCACGCGACGCGCGTCGAACCTTTCGCACCGGAGTGGCCGAGCTGGATGCCGATCTTCGCATCCGATTGCAGATGCACCAGATCGACGATGCGCTTCCACGCGGCCAGATGCTCGGGCGCGTACATGCCGGGGCATCCCGGCGTGATGCGCGCTTCGGGCGACACGCAGGTCATCTCGGTCATCACGAGCGCGGCGCCGCCCATTGCGCGCGCGCCGAGATGCATCAGGTGGTAGTCGCCTGCCACGCCGTCTACCGCCGAGTACTGCGCCATCGGCGACACCATCACGCGATTCTTCAGCGTGACGCCGCGCACCTTGAAGGGCGTGAACATCGGCGGAATCGAATGTTTGTCCGCCGCGCGCTCGACGCCCGCGCGCTTCGCGAGCCAGTCTTCGAAGCCGGACAGATATTGCGAATCTCTCTCGCGCAAGTTCTCGTGCGAGATGCGCTGCGAGCGCGTGAGCAGCGAATAGGCGAACTGTTCCGGCTCGAACGACGTATAGCGATCGACGTGCTCGAACCATTCGGTCGAATTGCGCGCGGCGTTCTGGATGCGCAGCACGTCGACGCTGCGTACTTCGGTGTAGTGCTTCAACGCTGCGGCCAGATCGTCGGGATGTGAACCCGGATGCGCGCTGATGCTGTTCGCGAGTTCGATCGCGTCTTCTAGCGCGAGCTTGGTGCCCGAGCCGATCGAGAAGTGCGCGGTGTGTGCGGCGTCTCCCATCAGCACGATTGGCGTTCGTGTGCCGTTCGCATTGCGGCGCCAATGCACCCATTCCTTGTTGACGACGCGCGGAAAACGGATCCATTGCGACGAGCCGCGCAGATGTGCCGCGTTCGACATCAGCGCATTGCCGTCGAGGTACTTCGCGAACAGCTTCTCGCAGAACGCGATGCTGTCTTCCTTGCTCATTTCGTCGAGACCGGCGGCGCGCCATACGCGTTCCGGGGTTTCGACGATGAACGTCGAGGTTTGATCGTCGAAGCGGTAGGCGTGCGCCTGAAACCAGCCGAATTCGGTTTCCTCGAACGCGAACGTGAACGCGTCGAACAGCTTCTTCGTGCCGAGCCACACGAAGCGGCAGTCGCGCACGTCGATGTCCGGCTGATAGGTGTGCGCGTATTTCTGGCGCACGGCGCTGTTCAGGCCGTCGCTCGCGATGATCAGGTCCGCGTCGTATGCGCTGTCGTCCACGACCTGGGTTTCGAACACGAGCTTCACGCCGAGTTCTTCGCAGCGCGCCTGCAGGATATTCAGCAGGCGTTTGCGACCGATGCCGCAAAAGCCGTGGCCCGACGAACGCACGCTGCGGCCGCGGAAGTGGATCTCGATGTCGTCCCAGTGGTTGAACGCGTCGAGGATCGCCTCGGCGCTCGGGGCGTCGGCGGCGCGCAGATTGCCGAGCGTCTGGTCGGAGAACACGACGCCCCAGCCGAAGGTGTCGTAGGGGCGGTTGCGCTCGATCACCGTGACTTCATAGCCGGGGTTGCGCTTCTTCATCAACAGACCGAAGTACAAACCGGCCGGGCCGCCCCCGATACAGACTATGCGCATGCTGGTTCCCCAAAATGAACTCCGCGTTGAGATTAATTTAGGTTTTGATAGTTTAGATGTCAAGTAATTTTCGGGAGTGCCGGCATGGAGGAATTTTGCCCGCATGAATCCGCAGACGATGCTCGTGCGGCTGCGCGGTCGGCGGGCAGCGAGATGAATGCACCCCATCCAGGGAAATCAATCGTGACCATGCGTCGGCATGCACGGCGTCGACACATGACGCCGTGCGTGGCGCTCGCCGAGGCGAAGGTCAGCGGTCACATCGGCGGTACCACGCCGTCCTTTTCGACCACGACGCGTTGCGCAACGTAACTTCCCTGCGACGCAGGCGTTGCGACAATGAACACCTTCTTGCCGGCCGTAAGATCGCTGTGCTCCGCCGGCGTGAACGTGACGACGGGCACGTTTGGCGGCACCGTCACCACATTGCTGCCGCCCTTGTACGACAGCTTCAGGTCGCGTCCGTTAGTGCTCTGCACGACGGAGTCGACGTTCGCGTTGGTCATCGAGCTTTTCGGGCCCAGGTCCCACGGGTAATGCCCTTCGCCCGTGCCGCGCGCGGACTCGGGGAACACCACCACTTCCGTTGCCGTCAGCTTGCCGTCGGTGCCCGTGGTTGCAGCCGTGCCAATAAACGTACCCGGCTTGATATCCGATAGCTGCATCGTTTTCACAGCCGAGACACGCACATCCGGCTTTACATCGACCGACACGGTATCGCCGCTGCGGCGATGGACCTTGAGCGTCTCACCGTTTTGCGACACGATTTCGCCACGGATGCGCGTGGGCGTCGTCGCCGGCGCCTGCGCGAAAGCAGCGCTCGCGAGCGCGGCAGCCATAAAGGCTGCGCCAAGTTTGATGCGGAGTGTCATAGAACCTCCCAACTGGATGGTTGAAGGACGGGGGAAAGACATCATTGCTTCACGAGCCGCTGAACCAGTTGTAGCCCTGGTTCTCCCAATAGCCGCCCGGATACTGGTTGGTGATTTCGATAGCGACGAGATGTTTGGGATTCTTGAAGCCGAGCTTGGTCGGCACGCGCAGCTTCATCGGGAAGCCATACTTCGGCGGCAGCACGTCACCGTCGTAAGTCAGCGTGAGGAGCGTCTGCGGGTGGAGCGCCGTCGGCATGTCGATGCTGGTCCAGTAGTTGTAGTCCGCGCAATGCAGCGACACGTACTTTGCAGTCGTGTCCGCACCCGCACGACGCAGGAATTCGGAAAAGCGCACGCCGCCCCAGCGGCCGATCGCGCTCCATCCTTCGACGCAGACAAGGCGCGTGATCTGGCTTTCCTGCGGCAGCGCATGCAGTTCGTCGAGCGACCAGGTGCGCTTGCCGTGCGCGAGGCCGGTGACCTGCAGACGGTAGGTCGCGGCATCGATCTCGGGTACGTCGTCGATCTCATAGAACGCGTTGAACGGAAACGGCCGCGTGATCAACGATTCCGGATACGTGGGCGCCAGCTTGTCCGGATCGAACAGCAGCGCCTGCACGCGGTCGTTGAAGAGCGAGATGCGGCGCAGCGCGGTGTCCACCGCCTTGTCGTTGGTCAGATCGCAACCGGAGAGCATCGCGATGCCGCCCAGGGTCAGCAGCTGCCGGCCGAACAGGCGGCGCGCGGGCGATCTGAGTTCGCGCTGTGCGTCACGGATGATCGATTCGGCATGCGTCGCGAGAAAAGTGCCTGGTGGCGCGGTGCGTTTGCGGATCGTCACGATTTACCGTCCCCGTATCATCAACAGTAACGAGCGCGGCACGAGCGCGGCCATCGTGACGTGAACGATGAAAAACGCCACCAGTACGCTCATGCATACGAAGTGCACGACGCGCGCATTGTCATATCCGCCCATCAGCGTGCGCAGCAGCGGGAACTGCACCGACTTCCATATGACGAGCCCCGACAACACGATCAGCACGATGTCGGCGATCACGACGAGATAGGCGAGCTTCTGCACCGAGTTGTAGTGCGCGAGGTCGTCGTGTTTCAGGCGCCCGCGCAGTGCGGCGGCCAGATCGGCGGCCAGCTGTTTCGGCCTGATGGGCAGCAGTTTGCGTCGCAAGCGTCCGGACGCCAGATTCAGCGCGAGATAGACCAGGAAATTGGCGACCAGCAGCCACATCACGGCGAAATGCCATAGCAGCGCTCCGGCGAGCCAACCGCCAAGTGTGATCGAAGGTGGAAACTGAATGGCTGGAAAGATTGGCGACGCATCGTAAATCTGCCAGCCGCTCATGACCATCAGCACGACCGCGACAGCATTGATCCAGTGCGTAATCCGTACCCATCCGGGTTGAACCATGTTGTGACTCAAGATCACTCCAGATTCGGTGGCATTCATTCCAGTAGCGCGGGAGCAAGCCGGTCGGACACCGAATCACGCTCCGACCGTCAGGCTGCCATCTGCAACACAAGGGCTAACGCGATCGATCGACCGTTATTCCGTCGCGAGTGAAGATTTTCCCTTGCAATCGACTTTCAATAGCGACACACACCGCGCGCGAAAGCCGTCCCGCCCCAAGGGATTCGCAGCATCCGGCATGCCGTATTGCGCCGGGCAAAGCACTTCGGCGCAAAGACACGCTTCGGCACCCAGCGCCTTCCGTCCGACATCTCCCATCGGGGTATACCCGGTTCGCAAGCAAATTTGCGCGTCAAACTATTGTGCAAATAAATTTGCGGGAAGATACTCATCGCAAATCGGTTTGCTGTCGTTCCTCAACCCCACCTCGAAGAGGTCGTCATGAAACTCGTAGCAAAGCTCGCCGCGGCTGCACTCGTCGCCGTTTCCGTCCTCGGTCATGCCGCGCGGGCCGAGACCTTGCTGGTCGCCTGCGACACGGCGTTCGTGCCGTTCGAATTCAAGCAGGGCGACAAATACGTCGGCTTCGATATCGACCTGTGGGAAGCCATTGCGAAGGACCTGAAGCTCGACTACAAGCTGCAGCCGATGGATTTCAGCGGCATCCTGCCGGCGCTGCAAACCCATAACGTCGACGTCGCGCTCGCGGGCATCACGATCAAGGACGAGCGCAAGAAAGTGATCGACTTCTCCGATGGCTACTACGACAGCGGCTTCACGCTGATGGTGCCGGCCACCAGCGCGATCAAGGGCCCGGACGACCTGAAGGGCAAGTCGCTCGCGATCAAGACGGGGACGTCGGCGGCGGATTACGCGAAGACGCACTTCGCGGGTACCGATCTGCGCCAGTTCCCGAACATCGACAACGCGTATCTGGAGTTGCAGACAGGACGCGTCGATGCAGCGATGCACGACACGCCGAACGTTCTCTACTACATCAACACGGCCGGCAAGGGCCATGTGAAGGCGGTCGGTTCGCAGATGATGGCGCAGCAATACGGCATCGGCTTTCCGAAGGGCAGCCCGCTCGTGCCGAAAGTCAATGCGGCGCTCGCGAAGATCAAGGCTGACGGTCGCTACGCGGCGATCTACAAGAAGTGGTTCGGCGCCGAGCCGACGAAGTCCTGATAACGCAACGGCTGCGGGAGGCAAGTCATGCAGTTCGATCTGTCAGTCGTCGTCGATGCGTTACCGGCACTCTTGCAGGGCGCGAAGCTGACGGTGCTCATCACCATCGCGGGCCTTGCGGGAGGCCTGGCGGTCGGCTTTCTGTTCGGCTTGATGCGGGCGTACGGGAACGCCTTCATGCAGAAGATCGCGTTCGCGTACGTCGAGTTCGTGCGCGGCACGCCGATCGTCGTGCAGGTGATGTTCATCTACTTCGCTCTGCCCGTGCTGCTTAACGTGCGCGTCGATGCGTTGACGGCCGCGATCGTGTCGATCATCGTCAATTCGGGCGCGTATATCGCCGAGATCGTGCGCGGCTCGTTTTTGTCGGTGCCGCGCGGATTGAAGGAAGCGGGACTCGCGCTGGGCATGCCGATGTGGCGCGTGCTCGGGTTCGTCGTCGGGCCCGTTGCGATTCGCCGCATGACGCCTGCGCTTGGCAACCAGTTCATCGTGAGCCTGAAGGATACGTCGCTGTTCATCGTGATCGGCGTCGGTGAACTCACGCGTCAGGGTCAGGAAATCATGGCGGCGAATTTTCGGGCCGTTGAAATCTGGACGGCCGTGGCCGCAATCTATCTGTGCATGATCGGTGTGCTGACGTTCTGTCTGCGCACGATGGAAAAGAGGATGCGGATACTATGAGCGCGCTCGATATGGTGCAGTTCAAGCAGGTCACGAAGCGCTTCGGGCAGACCACCGTGCTGGACGGCGTCGATCTGAACATTCGCGCGGGCGAAGTCGTGGTGCTGATCGGGCCGTCGGGTTCGGGCAAATCGACGCTGCTGCGTTGTATCAATGCGCTGGAGCATATCGACGGCGGCGATCTGATCGTCGATGGCATCAGCGTGCACGGCGGCTCGAAGAAAGTGCGCGAGATTCGCCGCGAAGCGGGCATGGTGTTTCAGCAGTTCAACCTGTTCCCGCAACTGACGGCGCTCGAAAACGTCGCGTTCGGTCCGCGTCAGGTGCGCGGCATGAGCAAGTCCGACGCTGAAACGCTCGCGCACGAGCTGCTGACGAAAGTCGGCCTGGCGGGCCGCGTCGGGCACTATGCAAGCGAGTTGTCGGGCGGTCAGCAGCAACGCGTCGCGATTGCGCGTGCGCTGGCTGTCAAACCGAAGCTGATGCTGTTCGACGAGCCGACTTCGGCGCTCGATCCCGAACTGCGGCAGGAAGTGCTGCGGGTGATGCAGTCGCTGGCCGAAGAGGGCATGACGATGGTCGTCGTGACGCACGAAATGACGTTCGCGCGCAAGGTCGGCACACGTCTTATCTTCATGGAGGACGGCCACATCACGGTCGACGGGCCGCCCGCGCAGTTGCTCGACAATCCGCCGAATCAGCGCCTGCGCGATTTCCTTCAACACGTCGAATGATCTCGAACTCATGTCTGCAATTGGATTCATCGAAATCTCCGGGTCGCCGTTCGACGCGGGCGACGCGCTAGGCCGTTTCGGCGCGTTGGCCGTGCATCGCCACCTGGTGCAATCGGCCGCCTGGCGCGACGTCATGCAATGGCATGGCACGCCGCTCGCGGCCGCGCTTTCCGCACATACGCGGCAGCGCTTTCCGCGAATCTGGGCGGAATTGCAGGGGCTTGCCAACGGCCTCGGACTGCCCTTCGACGATGTGTTCCTGTGGAACTGCCGCGGCGACCTGTGGGCTGCGTCGCCCGACGGTTGCACGACGGTGCAATTGCCATCGGTTGATGGCAAGCGCATCAGTCACAACGAAGACGGCGACCCCGGCTTCGCGGGGCATTGCGCGATTGCCGCGTGTCGGATCGACGGCAGTCCGGGCTTTGCGGCGTTCGTGTATCCGGGCTCGCTGCCGGGCCATACGTTCGCCGTGACGGACGCGGGTCTTGCCGTCACCGTGAACAACCTGCGGGTGCGCCAGACCGAGGCGGGCGTGCCGCGCATGGTGCTCACGCGCGCCCTGCTGGACGCGCGCGACCTCGATGCGGCCGTTGCCGTGGTGCGCGACAACCCCCGCGCGGGCGGCTTCCATCTGACGCTTGCGCATCGGGCGAGCGCGCCGTTGCTGAGCGTCGAGTACAGCGCGCACGGTTGTTCCGTGCAGGAGATCACGCAGCCGTCATTGCATGCGAATCACGCGATTCATCCGCCGATGCGGGGCTTCGCCCAACTCGTGACAGATTCATCGCGTAGTCGGCAGGCGCGCGGCGACCGGATGTTGCGGGACGCAAGCGAAGCGGGGCATGCGCCTGAGCCGCTCGCGATCCTCGCCGACACGCACGACGAATCGCTGCCGATCTACCGCACCGACCCCGCCGATCCCGACGACGAAAACACGCTCGCAACCGCTGATATCGTGATCAGGGCGTCTCACATAGAATGGGACGTTTATGAACAACCAGGGACGCCGCCGCGATATCGATTGATCAATGGACACAAACCTACGCACGAAGCGCCGCAAGCCGGCGAACAAGGACGAGGCGAGCGCGCCTGAAGCCGTCGCTGGCGCGCCGCGCAGCGTCGATGCGCTGCGCGAACTGGTGGTGCGCATCGGTCGCGACGAGGCGGGCCTGTCGCTCGGCGGTAAGGCGCACGCCGTGCTGGCGTGGCTGCTCGAACGGCCGGAGGAAGTGGCCGTGCGGACCATCACCGATCTGGCGACGGCACTCGACGTCAATGCGTCGACGCTGACGCGGCTCAGCACGAAGCTCGGCTATACAGGGTTCGCGGATTTTCAGAGCGTGTTTCGCGATTCGCTGGCGGAGCGTCACCGGCATTTCTATACGAATCAGGCGGAGCGGCTCGTTGCAGGGAAAAAGCAGCGTGCGCACACGCCCGTCAATAGCGGAACCTCGCCCGAGGTCGAGGTCGTCGTGCAACTCGCGCACGAATCCATCGTCAATGTGGAGACGTTTCTCGCGCGGCTATCGGCTGACGATCTGCGTGGCGCGGCCGCGCTATTGGCGGGGGCGCCGCGCGTGCGCGTGCACGGCTTGCGGCAGTTCAGCGCGCTCGCCAGCTTTCTTTGCTATGGGCTCGGGATGATCCGCACCGACGTCGCACTGCTAGATGCGCAAGGGCTCGGCGTGGCTGAAGGACTCGCGCAGTTGCAACCGGGCGATGTGGTGGTCGTCACGAGCGTTTCGCCTTACACGCGCAGCGTCGCTGAAGCTGCGAAGGCAGCGGCCGAGGCGGGTATGACGGTCATCGCGATCACGGATACGCTCGCGTCTCCACTGGTGCCGCCCGCGCGCCACGCGTTCCTGATTCCGCATGACAGCAGTTTCTTCAGCAATAGCATGGGCGCGTATCTGATCTTTTGCGAAGGCCTGCTCAATCTGGTCGCGACGCATCTGGGGAAGCGGTCTTTGCAGGCGCTATCGCGGCGCGAACGATTGATTACCGCGTTGGGGATCGAGACGGACTAATGCTGGCGAGGGGTGCGAACTCCGTTCTGCGCGCGCTGACTTGACGAGAGCGGCCCTCGCTTTACGAGGGCCGAGCGCGGTCCGTAGCTCACGCATCCGCCGGATTACGAATCGATGTGCACCGACACCCCGTTCGCCGAATAGACGGGTGTCGCCTTGTGGCCGTCGACCGTGATCGTCGTGAACTGCTTGTTCGCCCCATTGCCATCGATCAGATCGATGGTGTCGCCGACCTTGGGCGCAAAGCCGTTCACGAACTTCACGTGCAGCGTGCCGCCTGCGATGGTGAGTTGATTACCAACGTGCAATTGGCCAGCGCCATTACCGTCGATGTCGAGTTCGAGCGTCGTGCCAGCGAGCTGCGTGTACTTGCCGACGATGGACACGGGCGAAGTCGCCGCGATGGTGACGCCGCCCGCACCCACATACACGTCGCCCGTGCCGAACGCATTCGGAGAATCCGCCTCGAGCACACCGCCGCTTACCAGGGAACCGCCCGACCAGGTGTTGTTGCCACCGAGCTTCAACGTACCGCTACCCTGCAGCGTCAACATCCCCGCGCCGGAAATGTCGTTGCGCCACAGATCCGACGCGTTGAATCCGCCTTGGGACGCATCCATCGAAACGATGACGCTGCCATTGAACGCACCATATCCGTCGCCGGCCGCAAACATGTTGAGGCGGCCCCATCCTTCCGCGTCATCCATGACCGGATAGCCGGAAGGAAGCTCGGTCGTCTTGAGCACTACGCGGCGCTGGGCTGCGCTCAGATACGGAAAGCGCGTCTCCAGCAATACTTCCGCACCCTTCGGCACGACGGGAGGCGCATCGGTCGATTCGATCGGAGCAAAGCCGAACGTCATACGGCGGGTGAAGTCTGCTTTGTTCGTCGCATAGTCGGCGAAGCGGTCCGTCGCTGCCGTGCCGGAGTGGGCGAAAGCGGCGAAGTTCGTCGAATTGGTGTTGGTCGACTGCATCAGGGCTGCGTGCGCCTGGCTAAATGCGGCGCTCTTCAAGGTGGCGTTGCTGGGATCGGAGAGATTCGCAGCAGTCGCCGCGAGTGCAAACATTCGACCAGCAATGACGTCGAGCGGCGAATGCATACCGGCAAAAATACGGTTTTCGCCAAGTTCGAGGCCGCGGCTCGCCATCTCCTGGAACCGCTCCGGCAGCACGTAGGCCATTGTCATCGCGTCGCGCATCGCCTCCGCCTCGTGACCGCTGATATATCCGCCATCGGTCGAAGGCGTGGTGCTCTCGGCCGGCACCAGAGTCGGAGCTACCACGACACTCGTGCTCCAGCGGTACGGCCGCGCGTATTTGTAGAAGCGCTTGGCCGGCTCGGTCGATGCGTTGTTGCCCATATTGCTGAGCAGATCGACAACCTGGCCGAAATTGCTATTGCCGCCACTGCTGCCGACGCCGATGTTGTTGCCGGCGTCGTTGTACAGCACGGTCGTCGCATCCGCCGGGATCGACGTGATCGTCGTCGTCTGCTGCGCCGCCGTGCGCCACGCGTTGGTGAGCGGGCCCATGCCGTCGGTCACGCTGTAGCCTTTGCCGCGCCGGTCGTCGTAGTAGGCTGCATCGGCCTGCGCCTGGGTGCGGTTGGTCGTTTCGGTGACCACGAATTGAATATTTGCGGCATGGACGGCGCTATTCACGACCGCCCCACCCGGCGTACCGTCATTGGGTAGTCCGGTCCACGTGGACTGCACGACAGCCGGAAACGAACCATTGGCGGGGGCGGATACGCCCGCATCGACGATCTCGGTCAACGGTTGCCAGATATCGAGGAATCGCGAGACGACACGCACGCCCGCATTCGTGGCGAGCGTCGCATATCGAGCGTCGCCGCGCTGGTTGGTCGCAATCGTGTCGACGAACGCGGGCACGTCGGGGATTGCGGCGTTGTCGACAAAACCGGGGTCGGCAGGCGGAGCCGGGATCGAGGCCGTCGCCGTTGTCGTTGAAGTATTCGAGGACGTCGGCGTAGAAGAGTCATTGCTGCCACCGCACGCGGCTAGTGCCGCCACGCTTGCGAGAATAGTGAGGCGCAGCGGAAGAGAGACGCGAAGATGAGTCATCACGAGACTTTCTTGTCGTTGTTGGTGGCGTCGAATTGTGCGGATGAATTATTACGGCATTGTTGCGACCTATTTTCAGGCAAGGGGGACATGCATCGCAGACGTCTGAGCGCAGAGAGGGAGAAAGCCAACCCCTAAAGCCAACCCCTAAAGCCAACCCTTTACCGTCGCCACTCGCCAGACGACAAACATGACGAGGCCCACCGACGCGGCGGTCAACAGAATGAAGTCAATCGAGCGCGCTAGCTTTTTCATATCAAAGTCGGATCGGACGTGCGACGTCCGCATGTGAACAGGGAGTCAGGCGTGCGTGAGTATCGAAACGCGCTTGTGCGGAATGTCGAGCGCTCACGGGCACGCTGAGATGGATCGCGGCCAGGCAGCGATCGACGGGGCGCCCGGCATTCAGCGTGGGTATGAAGTTACGCCCTGCAAGCTTAAAAGCCGCTTAGCCCGAGCCTGTCCCCTTGACGACCCGGGTTCTCCCGAGTCGCCCGGCGCTGCTGACTGACGCGCCGCAAGGGCGAATATCCACATCCGCCGGCAAACCGTGCCATCATGGCGAGCATTCAGCAGATGTTTGCGAGCGGACGGAAGCCACGTTTGTTGCAAGCGCTTCATCAGTACCGCACGCTCCGACGCGCAGCACTGGCCAGCCGAAGCGGGACGCCCAGCCGGCGGCATCCGGCCATGCTCTACAGCCGTGCTGCTCCGTCTACCAGCCGGACGAGGAGTTCATCATGCTCGCAGTTCACAAGGCGGTGTTTCCGGTCGCGGGAATCGACACGCGATTTCTGCCGGCCACGAAGGCGAGTCCGAAGGAGATGCTGCCGGTCATCGACAAACCGCTGATTCAATACGCGGTCGAAGAAGCGGTTGCCGCGGGTATCACCGAGCTGATCTTCATCACGGGCCGCGGAAAGCGCGTGATCGAAGATCATTTCGACAAATCCTACGAAGTCGAACACGTGCTGCGGGCGCGCGGGCTGCAAAACCTCGCCGAACTCGTGCAAAGCATCAAACCGCCCAACGTCAGCTGCATCTATGTTCGGCAAGCCGAGCCGCTCGGACTCGGGCATGCGGTGTTGTGCGCGCAAAAACTGATCGGCGACGAGCCGTTCGCGGTCGTTCTCGCCGACGATCTGCTCGAGGGTCAGCCGCCCGTTCTCGAGCAGATGGTGCACATCTTCAGCCATTACGATTCGTCGGTAATCGGGGTCGAGGAATTCGAAGCGGACGGCGCTTGCGCGCATGGCGTGGTCGGCGGACGTCATTGGGACGAGCGTGTGATCAACGTGTCGAGCATCGTCGAAAAGCCCGCGCCGGAAAAAGCGCCTTCGTGCTTCGGCGTCGCGGGGCGCTATGTGTTGATGCCAGCGGTATTCGACCACTTGCGCGCGCAGCGGCCCGGCCCTCACGGCGAGATTCAACTGACACCCGCCATTCATTCGATGCTCGAGGAAGAGCAGGTGCTCGCGTATGAATTCATCGGCAAACGCTACGACTGCGGGACCAAGCTCGGTTATCTGCAGGCGACCGTCGACTTCGCGCTGCGGCATAACGAAGTGCACGATGCATTCGGCGCCTGGTTGCGCAAGCGGCTCGACGGCGAGACGGCCGCGCTGGGCACCACGCATTAGCGCCGCCCATTGGACGACGGCACGGTCTGTTCAAAGCAGGGCCCGGTAAATCTGTGCGCTATCGCACACACGCCGACGCATCGAATGTCCATGATTTACCGATGAACGTCATTCCTGTCAGCCATTCCGGAGTGGCCAGCCGGCCAGATTTCGATGGGTGTCAGCATGGGCTTGCGCGTAACGCGCTATATTTGAATTCTCACTGCGCGATGCGGCGATGCGCTACTTGCCGCGCGAGTATGCGCCTCGAAAGCTTCATCTATCGTTGTGAGCCTTGGTGATTTTCGATCCCCGAGATTAACCGGGCTCGTGTTGGACCGTTGCAGACAGGCCTCGCTCGGGTCTTCCGCTTAACCACGACTTCACAGGACGGCAATATGTCACTTCGTATCAATGACACCGCGCCCAATTTCACCGCGCGGACCACGCAGGGCACCATCGATTTCCATGACTGGATCGGCGACCAATGGGCGATCCTGTTTTCTCACCCGAAAGACTTCACGCCGGTTTGCACGACTGAACTGGGCTACATGGCGAAGATCGAGCCGGAGTTCACCAAGCGCAACGCGAAGCTGATCGGGCTATCGGTCGATCCGGTCGAAGACCACGAAAAATGGGCCAAGGACATCGAGGAAACGCAGGGCGCCGCCGTCAAGTACCCGATGATCGGCGACACCGACCTCGCAGTCGCCAAGATGTACAACATGCTGCCGGCCGACGCGGGCGATACCAGCGAGGGCCGCACCGCAGCGACCAACGCGACCGTGCGCTCGGTTTTCATCATCGGTCCCGACAAAAAGATCAAGCTGACGCTGACCTACCCGATGAGCACCGGCCGCAACTTCGACGAAATCCTGCGCGTGCTCGATTCGATCCAACTGACCGCCAAACATAGGGTCGCGACGCCGGTCAACTGGAAGCAGGGCGAAGACGTGATCATCACGTCGGCGGTCAGCAACGAAGAGGCGCAGCAGGTGTTCCCTGGCTTCAAGACCATCAAACCGTATCTGCGCACCACCAAGCAACCGCGCTGACAGATGCGGCACGGCGGCCGTTCGCGGCCGCCTCGCCGATCTTCTTGAGAGATACAGATGATTTTTCGTCAGCTGTTCGATCCTGTTTCTTCGACCTACACGTACCTGCTCGGCGACAGCGGCGAGGCGGTGCTGATCGACCCCGTCTACGAGCAGGTGCCGCGCGATCAGGCACTGCTGCGCGAGCTGGGCCTCTGGCTGCTTACTACGCTCGATACCCACGTGCACGCCGATCACGTAACCGGCGCATGGCGCATGCGTTTGCGTTGCGGCAGCGAGATCGGTCTTGCCGCGGTCGTGGGGGCGAAAGGCGTGACGCGGCTGCTCGCGCATGGCGATCGGATCGACTTCGGCACGCGTCACCTGACCGTGCGCGCGACGCCTGGCCATACGAATGGCTGCCTGACCTACGTGCTCGACGATCAGAGCATGGCCTTTACCGGCGACAGCCTGCTGATTCGCGGCTGCGGCCGCACCGATTTCCAGCAGGGCAGTCCGCAGCAGTTGTTCGCGTCCGTGCGCGAGCAGATCCTGTCGCTGCCGGACGGCTGCCTCCACTATCCCGCGCACGATTATCGCGGCATCACGGTGACGAGCGTGACCGAGGAGCGGCGCTTCAATCCGCGTCTGGGCGGCGACGTCGACGTCGGTGATTTTGCCGGGTACATGAACAACCTGAATTTGCCGCATCCGAAGCAGATGGCGGTCGCGGTGCCCGCGAACATGCGTTGCGGGCAGCCGGAAGGCGGCGCCGAAGTTGCGACCGAAACACCGGATTGGGCACCGTTGACGCTGCGCTTTAGCGGCGTGTGGGAAATCGAGCCGATGGCGCTGCTCGAGCATGGCGCGAAATTTCAGATCGTCGATGTACGCGAGGCGCCGGAGTTCATCGATCGTTTGGGTCATCTGCCGGACGCGAAGCTGGTGCCGCTGTCGCAATTGACAGCGCGGCTCGAAGAACTGGATCGCGAGCGGCCGGTGGTCGCGGTGTGCCGGTCCGGCGTGCGCTCGGCGCAGGCGAGCGTATTGTTGACGAAGGCGGGGTTCGGCAAGGTGGCGAATCTTGCCGGTGGGATGCTGCGGTGGCGGACGGAGGGGTTGCCGGTTGCGTCGGACAGCGTTTGACGGGAAGCCGACGCTACGGAACCCCGCGAACTCAGCCGCGACCCTGAGGGCCCACGGCGACACCAGCCTTCGAATAGCCAGCGCTCCGTTGCGCCGAGCGCGTAACCAGCCAGATTCCTCCGCATACCAGCACCAGCGCGACGAGATTCTTCAATTCCATGATGTTCTCGTTCAGGCAAATCGCGGACAGCACGGTACCGAACACGGGCACCAGGAAATTGAAAACGGTAACTTTGCCGACCTGGTTATATTTGAGCAGAAGACTCCACAACGTGAAGGCCGCTGCAGACAGCAACGCCAGGTAGGCCAGCAAAGCCATCGATCCCAGCGTGAACGCGTGCAACGAACCACCGGTCGCGTACCCCGCCGCAAGCAGAACGACGCCGCCAAACCCGAGTTGATAACCCGTCATGACCATGACGTCCATACTCTGCGAAATGCGCTTTCCGTAAATCGATGCAGCGGATAGCACGAATGCGGCAATCACGATAAAGCCTTCGCCGAGCAAGGTGAATGCAAATTCAAACAGACCGTCGCCGAAATTGACGACCATCACGCCGACGAATCCCAGCAGACATCCAAGCGCTTTGCGTGGCGAGACCTTATCGTTCTTGTAGATGAAATGGGCAAGCAGCACGCTGAAGAAGGTCGTCGTCGAGTTCAGGATCGAACCGCGAACGCCGGTCGTGTAGGCGAGACCGATATAGAAGAAAACATATTGAATGGCCGTTTGCGTGAAACCCAATAGCATCAGCTGTCCGCTATTGCGTCGATTCAATTCGAAAACAGGCTTGTTTGAAAAGGCAGCAAGAATCAACAACAACAGTCCCGCGAGCACGAACCGGTAGCCCGCGAAGATCAGCTTCGAAGGAATATCGTTTTGTGTGATTCCGAGTAACGCGTAGCCAATTTTAATTGCCGGGTATGAACTGCCCCAAAGCAGGCAGCATAGCGTCGCCACGATGACGAGCACTTTCGGTTGGGTGAAAAACCGCGCGGAATCGCGCGATCCGGTTGTGGCTGAAGGCACGGACATTTTTCGGGTGATGTTGTCTTTGTGCACTATGTGGGCAGGCCACAGCAGTGCTTTTTTATCGCGGTATCGCTTATTTGCTTTTCAGTGATACCGCATGAAGGCTTCGCGAAATTATACGCAAATGCAATTGTAATGTCAGGGAGGAGCGGTTGCCTCGCATCTAGCCATGCGTCGAACGTCTACGCGAATTCGGGCCGCGAACACTCATCGGCCATTGCGCGAAAGGCCACGGGCGACCGGACGTTACGCCGGCTGCTATGTGCGCATCACTGTGTCGGGCGATCTTCCGACCATACGCTGGCGAGTGGTGCGCACCTTCACACCTGCGGCGCAGGCACCCGTGGGTCCAATTATTCTGCGCCGATCGCGCGATGCCCGCTTGCGCGGCTTCACGCAGTCCGCACGCCGATTGTCGATCCGCGTGCGAGTCGTTCGTCGTAAAGATAAACCGATCAGCTTCATCGACCAGGAGCCCATCATGCGCAAGCACATCGTTTCCATGTTCGTCAGCCTGGATGGCGTCACTCAATCCCCCGGCGGGCCCGAGGAGGATGCCAGTGGCAACTTTCGCCTGGGCGGCTGGATCGTCCCTTACGCCGACGAAGCGATCGGCGTGAGTGTGCACGAGCTGCTCGCTCAGCCGTTCGAGTTGCTGCTCGGGCGTTGCACGTATGACATATTCGCGTCTTATTGGCCCCATGTCCCGGCCGATTCACGCAGCCGCGGCATGGCCGACCAGTTCAATCAGGTCCGCAAGCACGTGGCCACGCATCGATCCGATACGCTCGATTGGCACAACAGCCACCCGCTGAACGGCGACCTTGCCGACGCGATACGCACGCTGCAACTTCAGGACGGTGCCGATCTATTGACGTTCGGCAGCGGCGACATGGTGCGCCAACTGCTGGCCGCGGGCCTCGTGGATGAGCTCCGGCTTCTGATTTACCCCGTCATACTCGGGCACGGCAAACGTCTGTTCGGCAACGACGCACAAGCGTCGGCCTTCACGCTGGAACAGGCGACGAGCACGCCCGGCGGCGTGCTGATCACGCGCTACACGCGCAATGGCGAGGTGCGAACCGGAGTGTTCGAGTAGACGTGAAGCTTCGGAGGATCGACGTTTACAAAAAAAGCCCTATTTCTTCCTCACGTCCCGCGCTCGCCTGCCACTCGTCGCCGTATCCGCGAACAGGTCGATCACGACCTCGCGCAGCCAGCGATTGCCTTCGTCGTGATGGACCCGTTCGTGCCACAACAAATGGATCGGCGCGGCGGGCAGCGTCATCGGCAGCGCACGCAGGCTGAGCGAGAACGGCGTGGCCAA
Source organism: Paraburkholderia sp. BR13439 (assembly GCF_040948805.1). Classification (NCBI taxonomy): domain Bacteria; kingdom Pseudomonadati; phylum Pseudomonadota; class Betaproteobacteria; order Burkholderiales; family Burkholderiaceae; genus Paraburkholderia; species Paraburkholderia sp. BR13439. Next base: position 413,844 of record NZ_JBFPKN010000004.1, read on the forward strand.
CTCCAGTGCGAGACGCTCTGGCACCGTGGCGATCAGGTCGGTACGTTGCAGGATGTAGCCCACGCTCATGAAGTGCGGCACCGTCAGTCGCACCTGACGCCGCACGCCGCGCCGTTTCAGCCACTCGTCCACCTGACCGTGGCCGGTGCCGGCCGACACCACCACCAGATGCTCGGCTTCGCGCCACGCGGAAAGCGTGAGCGGCGCCTCTTCGAGTGGGTGGCCGCGTCTGAACAGACAGACGTAGCGCTGATCGAACAGACGCCGCTGATAGAAACCGCCCTTCAACTGCGGCAACAGTCCGATCGCCAGATCGACGCGGCCGTCGGCCATCTCCTTGCTCAGATTGACGCTCGTATTGCGGACCGTATTCATCGCGACGCCTGGCGCGACGCGCGACAATCGTTCCAGCAATGCCGGCAAAAACACGACTTCACCGATGTCGGTCATACCGATCGTCATCGTTCGCATTGCGCGCAGCGGATCGAATCCCGTCACCGGATTGAGCGCGGCGTGCAAGGTGGCGAGCGCCTGCGAGACCGGTTCCGCGAGACGCAGCGCGAACGGGGTAGGCACCACACCGCCCGGCGCGCGCACGAACAGCGGATCACCCAGCAGGCGGCGCAGCTTCGCGAGCGCATTGCTGACGCCCGGCTGGCTCATGTTCATTTGCTCGGCGACGCTCGCCACGCGCCGCTCCTGCATCAGCCGCTGGAATAGCAGCAGCAGGTTGAGGTCGAGATCGCTCAGTTCCATGGCTTCGGCATGACTTAAAGATCATTCATTTCGGTGATGAAGGAGATTCATTTCATCTTATTGAGCAATGACGGTCTAGTGCTGAAAATACCGACACGATAAACCCGCATATCGGAGACACAATCATGACCCGGATGGACCTGAGCATCGCGATCGTCGGCGCCGGCATCGGCGGCCTTACGCTGGCGCTCGCACTACGCGAGCATGGCATCGATGCGCAACTCTACGAGCAGACCGACGAGTTGCGCGAAGTGGGCGCGGCCGTCGCGCTGTCGGCCAACGCGACGCGCTTTTACGAGCGTATGGGACTACGCTCCGCGTTCGACGACGTGTGCGCCGAAGTACCGGGGCTCATCTATCGTGACGGCCGCAGCGGCAGCGTGATTGGCCATCATCGCGGCATGCCCAGCTATCGCGAGCAGTTCGGTGGCGCGTACTGGGGCGTCCATCGCGCCGATCTGCAGGCGGTGCTGTCGAAGGCGGTCGGTCTCGAGCACATCGAGCTCAGTCATCGGCTGGTCGATCTCGTGCAGCATCCCGATCGTGTGAGCCTCGCGTTCGACAACGGTCGGCGTATCGATGCCGATCTCGTGATCGGTGCCGACGGCGCACGCTCGATCACGCGACGCTGGATGCTCGGCTACGACGACGTCCTGTATTCCGGTTGCTCGGGCTTTCGTGGCATCGTACCGGCCGAGCGCATGGACCTGTTGCCCGATCCGGAGACGATCCAGTTCTGGGTCGGGCCCGGCGGCCATCTGCTGCACTATCCGATCGGCGACAACGGCGATCAGAACTTCCTGCTGGTCGAGCGTCATCCGTCGCCGTGGCCGTCGCGCGACTGGGTCATGCCATCGACCGAAGGCGAACAACTGCGCCTCTTCAAGGACTGGCATCCGGCCGTCGTGCAGATGATCACGGCGGTGCCGATCAGTCAGCGCTGGGGCCTGTTTCACCGTCCGCCGCTCGGCCGCTGGAGCAAGGGTCGCGTGACGCTGATCGGCGATGCCGCGCATGCGCTCGTGCCGCATCACGGCCAGGGCGCCAATCAATCGATCGAAGATGCCGTGGTGCTGGCCGCACAACTGGCCAAGGCGGGCCCAGGCAACTGGCGGGAAGCGCAGGAGGGCTACGAGCGTCTGCGCCGGGGGCGCACGCGCAAGGTGCAATACGCGTCGATCAGCACCGCGGACGTCCTGCATCTGCCGGACGGCCCCGCCGCGCAGGAACGCAACGCGCGGCTTGGGGCGCGCGATAGCATGCTGCATCACCTCGACTGGATTCACGACTTCGATGCGCTCGCGCAGGAGCCGAGCGACCGGCAAGGGGGCACGTGGCTTTGAGTCTGTCCGTGACGCATCGATAGCCAGGCGGTTGGCCGCGTGTGACGGCCATGCATCTGCTATTCGACAAACTGGGCGCCGGTCGCAATTACACCTACGCCGCTGCGAACGGAGCGTTTGTGCCGCACTGGTTCGCAGCCGACGGTCATTTTTGCCAGCTGTTAATGGCCGGTAGCGGCTGGCGATACCACGCTCGGGGTCGCCAGCGTGTTGTTGGTCTTGGGCGCGGGGGTGGCGGTCGTCGAGCCGGTGTCGTTGCTCGGCAGGCCCGAGTTCGGCGCCTTGGCGCCCATGCCGCTGTCCGAGTTGGTGTTGCCTGGCATGCCGTAGCCGCCTGACGTTGTGCCGTTCATCTGATTCGACGGACTGGCGGTGCTGCCTGCGTTTCCGGTCGAACCGCTGCCGCTCTGACCTCCGGCCATCTGCGCAAAAGCGCCTCCCGACAGCGAGAGTGCGGCGACGGCCGCGACTACTGTTATGGTTGCCTTGCTCATGATCCGCCCCTCCTTGATTGGACTGGAAGATAGACGCAGACAGTTGTCGCCTGCGCTACAGGAAATGTCGCAATCAGCGTGCCGCGCGTTTTCTCAGTGCTGAATCGACGGTTGAATTTCACGCAATGACGGTTCGATACAAGTTTTTGGCCGCACGTATGGAATAGTCACACCCCGTATTCGTTGCGTACCAATCGCTTTTGTCTGGACGAACGCGACCATGGCGATCGCACGAGATCTGCCGCGAAATCAGCCGCTCCGCCGGAATAAACCCCATGCCGTGCTCGTTCATTGAGCGTTAGGTCCTTTGGGGCAGAACAAGGAGTGCGGTCATGAAGTCTCTACTCGCTATATTCGGCGTCGTTGCATGCGGCGCGGCCGTCGCGACTCTGGTGTCATGCGGCGGCGGGGGCGGCGGTAGCTCGAATTCGAGCAGCACGAGCCCGCCGGTTCAGTCGTCGTTCACAGCGACGGCGCTCGTATCCGATGGCGCGGTGCCGGCCGCACACACCGACGCAAATCTGAAAAACCCTTGGGGCGTCGCCTTCAATCCCAATGGTTTCGCCTGGGTCGCGGACAATGGCACCAATGTCGCGACGCTGTATGACGGCAATGGCGTGCCGCAATCGCTGGTCGTCACGATACCCGATGGCAAGAACGGCTCCGCATCGCCGACGGGCATCGTGTTCAACGGAACACAAAGCTTCCTCGTCACGGAAAACGGCAAGTCCGGAGTCGCTGCATTCATCTTCACGGGCGAAGGCGGCACCATCACCGCTTGGGCGCCCGCCGTCGGGCCGACCAATGCGTTCGTCATGTACGACGATGGTGCCGGTGGTGCCGTCTATAAGGGCCTCGCGCTCGCCGCCATGAACAATGGCAACTTCCTCTACGCGACGGACTTCCATAACAACAAGATCGACGTATTCGATACCTCGTTCACGAAGGTCTCGATGCCCGGCGCCTTCACGGACCCGGCGATGCCGGCGGGCTTCGCGCCGTTCGGCATTCAGGCGATCGGCTCGAATCTGTTCGTCACCTATGCAATGCAGGACGCAGCCAAACACGACGATGTCCCGGGCGCGGGGCTCGGCATGGTCGATGTGTACGACACCGCGGGCAATCTGAAGCAACGCTTCGCAACAGGCGGTCCGCTGAACGCGCCGTGGGGTATTGCGCAGGCGCCCGCGAGTTTCGGCTCGATGAGCGGCGCAATCATAATCGGCAATTTCGGTGATGGCATGATCAATGCGTTCAACGCATCGAGCGGGCAGTCGATGGGACCGATCAGTGGACCGAACAACAGCCCGATCGTCGAACACGGCATATGGGGCATCGCGTTCGGCAACGACCTCAGCAATCAGCCTTCCAGCACGCTCTTCTTCGCGGCAGGCCCGAATGACGAAGCAGATGGCGTCTACGGAAGAATCGATCTGAATCCGGCAACGTCGAGCTCGGGCACGACCACGCCCACGGGCACGGGCACGGGCACGGGCACAAGCGCGGGCGGAGGGATGAGCGTTGGAATGTAGCGCCAAGCGCGCAATGGACAAGCGCCGCTCTTGATGCGAGAGCGGCGGGATTTCTTTATCCTCGACCCGCGAGAGCGGGATCGATCTCGTTGTGTGTCAGGCCGAAAGCCGCCATGCGAGCACGATGATCCGGTGAGCCCAGATATGAACGAAGGGCCTGGTTTACCGCCTGGATCAGATTGCTGTTACTTCTATTGAACGAGAATGCCCCGAGCGGAGGCTTCTGCTGCTGGCCCTTCGTTCCCGGTTCGTGCGCGACGGCCTCGAGCATTGAGCCTCCGATCCGGTTCGCCACTATCCGATTCCCCAAGGCCGTGCTCGCATAGGCATCGATGGCGCCGGAGAGCACCGCTTCGATAGCATCGGCCTGATGCTCGAAGACGGTAATCTGATCCTCGCTTACGCCAGATGCTCTCGCTGAGTCGTGCTGAACCTGTCCGGCTATGATGCCAACGCGCGCGTCAGCGCGTTTGGCGAGTGACGCGTAGCTGTCGAGCGCTTTCGGGTTTCCAGTCCGAACCAGAAAACCGTCTGCGATCCCCCATACGGGGACGCTGAACGCGACCCTATCGGCGCGTTCACGCGTGACGAACAGCGGAACGTTCATATCCCACCTGCCTGCTTCGACGCCGGGCAGGAGTTCACTAAACGATGTCAGATGGTGCTCGATCCGGGTGACACCGATCGCCCGAAGCACCGTGTCGGCCAGAGCGATGTCAGCGCCACTGGCAGTACCATCTGTTTCCGTCCAACCGAACGGGGGCTCTTCGATGTACGCAATCGTGACCTTCATGGCTGGGTCTCCCACTTCTTGCCGTTACGTAACGGTCGCAAACCTGCTACGCATTGCATCGCGCGAATCGGCAGTTTCTCAGGGAAAAAATTTTCGCGCTCGCCACAATATTCGCGCTGCTGAAACGTCTTCAGGCGCATGGAACCGCCACCCACCGCGCACCCGATGACCGACCGAGACAGCGACATCACCGCGACCGTGGTGCGCGAGCGCACGAGGCTCGTCAATTTTATCCGGCGTCGGATACGCGACCCGGACGATGCCGAGGACATCCTGCAGGATGTGTTCCACGAATTCGTGCAGGCTTACCGGCTTCCGGCTCCGATCGAACAGGCGAGCGCGTGGCTTTTTCGCGCGGCGCGCAATCGCATCATCGATCGTTTTCGCAAGAAGAAGGAGCAACCGCTGGCGGATCTGTCCGAGGCCGAGGCCGAGGACGACGCCAGCGGCGAGTATCGCCTCGACCTCGCGCTACCGGCGCACGATGCCGGTCCCGAAGCCCTCTACGCTCGCGCTGTATTGCTCAAGGCTCTGCAGGATGCGCTCGATGAATTGCCGCCGAATCAACGTGAGGTATTTATCGCGCACGAACTGGAGGGGCGGTCCTTCAAAGACATGGTGGCGGAAAGCGGCGTCGCGCTCAACACGCTGCTCGCGCGCAAGCGCTACGCGGTCTTGCATCTGCGCGCCCGACTGCAGGCCATTTACGACGAATTGGATATTTAGAGGAGTCGACGGATGAAGTTTCGAATCAGATGCGTGGGTAAAGCGCTGCTCGTGGTGGTCGCCATAGCCGTGCTCGGGTTGGTGGTGATGACGCTATGGAATTGGGTGATGCCGGCGCTATTCGTTGGCGCCCGCGCGATCGACTTCGCGCATGCGTTGGGCTTGCTGGTTTTGAGCCGCATCCTGTTTGGCGGATTCCGCGGACATGGCGGCTGGCGCGGACGGCGTCACTGGCGAAAATGGGAAGCGATGACGCCTGAAGAGCGCGAGCATTTTCGGGCGGCATGGCGATCGGACCGCGACCGGCGCGAGGGAGATTGAACATGCGCGAGGAATCGACGGTCGACTGCAAACAGCGGTCGGGCGTGATTGCGCCGGTCGTGCGGTCTTTGTGTGGCGGCGTGCCCCGAAGGCGCGATCAAGCTCGCCAGAACGGCATAGCGGTACACGTCAAGGAGCGCATATGGCTTCGTCAACCACGGATCTTCTGCGACGGCTTCACGAACAGAGTCAGACCGAGGTGATAGCCCGCGCACGCGCGCAATTCCAGGGATCGAGTGAGGAGTTTCTGACTCTGTCGGAGGATTACGAAACCCTCGCGCCGCGACTCCGTGGACGGTTTCTCGAAACGCTCGGACTATCCAGCGAAGATTTCGAATCGTCGCAAGGCCCGCCTTTATCGTTGGCGGTGTCGGCGGAAACGGGAAGGTTTTTGCGCAACATGGTGCTTTCGCACAAACCAGCTCGAATCCTCGAACTCGGCAGTTCGTGCGGGGTGTCCACGCTGTATTTCGCCGAGGCTCTTCGCATGTTAGGCAGTGGCATGGTTGTCGCGACTGAACTCGATGCCGGCAAGTGCGCGCAACTTCGGGCCCATGTCGGAATGGCGGGCGTAGACGCTTATGTCGACGTGCGGGAGGGCGATGTGTTCGAGACCGTTGCCGAGTTGGACGGTACTTTCGACATGGTGTTTATCGACATATGGGCCGACAGCTATCTGAATCTGTTCAAGGGGATCGAGCGCCTGCTGCGGCCGGGGTCGATCGTTCTCGCCGACAATATGTACACAGCCGAGGACGCCGTTCGGCCATACAAGCGCTATCTCGACGGCGATTCGCGCTTTTCCACCACGACGCTGAACTTCGAATCGGGGGTCGAATTTACCGTTGTCGTGTCTTAGGCAGAAATCGGTTCATGTGCCTGACCGAACAGGCATGCAGGCGAAAAGGCCCTTTCCCCGTGAGGAAAGGGCTTTATCAGGCATTCCGCGGCAGCGGGCTCTATTGCTCTTCACGCCGCCCCAACTTGCATCAAGCCTTCCATTCGTAGGGCTGCAAGAGTTCTTCGAGCGGCGGCTGGGTGACGTTCGCGGTGTAGTTCGTCATCGTCGAGGCGGCGACCACGAGGACGACATCAAGCACCAGCGCCTGATCGAAGCCGGCCTCGGTGAACGCAGCGATGTCGTGGTCGTCGATGCGGCCGCGCTTTTCGATCAGCGTGCGTGCGAGGCGTGACAGCGCCGCAAGCTTGGCGTCCTGCGGGAAGCGGCGTTCGCGGATCGCCTGCACGTCGGTCTCGCTCAGGCCCTCCTTAAGCCCGAGGAATGAGTGGAATGCGACCGGCCAGGCGGAGCCATTGGTCACCGCATTCGTGAGCAGCAGTACCTGCATCTGCTGTTCGTCGAGGTTGCCGCCGTGCGCCTGATTGAACACACCCACGAGGGCAGTGATCAGTCTCGGTGAGCCCGCCATTTTGGCAGGCATATTGGGCACCATACCGAAGATCTCGGCGAGGCTGTTCAGCGCGGGCTTCGATTGTTCGGGTGCGGATTCGAGCGTATAGGTGGGAAAGTTGGCCATGGTATTTCCTTGAGGTTCGGGGGATATCGCTGGGTACGTTCGGGCGACATGCACAGATTAGTCAGAGGCGCGAGTCCCGCCAATTACATGGCAGGTAATAAACGAACCACACTATTCACGGGGCGCGGCGAGCAAAGCGATATGCCGCGCCTCAGCGGACTTACGGAATAAGCCTTCCGCCGCGCACGTTTACTGCACGTATCGCGCAATTCACGAAGCGCTAATGCCATCGCACAGGCAGGGGTACCTGCTTGTCCGATGAATTGGCCGCGGCAAGCGCTCGACGCCAGACACGCGCGATATGTCGATTCAAAGGAGGGTGCCATGTATGGCACTTACAGGATCGCCATCCTCGCGGCTGTGATCGCGCTTGGGATGACATCGCATTCAAGCTGGGCGGAGCAAACCGTTGATGCAACATTGCTATCGAACTCGATCCAGCTCGGGACGCACACCGTCAAGGCGGGTCCCATCACGCTTGAAGTCAAGAATGCTGCGGACAACAACATGGAACACGAACTCGTGGTGCTCAAGACAGATCTCTCGGACGATGCACTGCCCGTCAGCAAAGGACAGGTGCTGGAGCGCAGGCTGAAAAAGATCGGCGAAGTGGAAGACATCGCGCCGGGCAAGAGCAAGCGCGTGTCGTTCAAGCTTGCGCCTGGCCACTACGCGTTAATCTGCAACAAGGCGGGACACTATGCAGCGGGAATGCACACGGCGCTCGTCGTCACGCCGTAGAGCATGCTTACTCACAAGCGAGCCACCGCAAACGGTGTTCGCCTTCACCAGGTGACAGTCGCAGCGGACCGTGGTTCTGTGCATGCATGGCTGGGCGCAGAATAAAGAGCTAGCGTTTGATCAAATCGCAAAAAGGACTGCGGCTACGCAAAGCATCATGATGACCAGGCTAGAACGGTTCCTGAACGCATATACGATCGGGTCGTCATGCATCTGGCCTCGGAACGCTACCATCCAGACGCGGCTGATCCAGTACAGCACGAGAACAAAGAAGATCCAAAGCCTGTGGGGATGACGATACAACCCCGTCACGGCAGCAGAATTCATGTAGAGCGCAAGAACGAGTACCGCGACATAGCCCGCAGCGGGTCCAAACGAGCGCACGATGCTCATGTCCGCCGTCAGATAACCTCGGCCAGACGTGGAGTCCTTGCCCTCCCGCTGCATTTTGTCGAGTTCCGTATAGCGCTTCACCAACGCGAGACTGAGGAATATCATCACCGAGAACATGATTAGCCAGTCTGACGGCACGACATCGACCGCCGCGCCCCCGGCCACGATGCGGGTGGTATAGAGCGCAGCCAGCGTGAAGACATCTACGAGCATCACCCGCTTCAGGTGGAAGGAATAAGCGAGTGTCATTGCGACGTAACACGCTAGCACGAGCTGAAACGCCGGCGGCAGGAAAGCCGCCAGGCTCGCCGACGCCAGCAACAGGACGAACAACATGCCAATGCCGCTAACTAGCGGCAATTCGCCTGACGCAAACGGACGTTTGCACTTGCGACTATGGCGCCTGTCCGCGTCGAGATCGAGCATGTCATTCAATATATATACCGAAGACGCACACAAGCAGAACGAAAGAAATGCGATCCCGGCAACCTTCAGTGCGTCGACATCCGTGAAGCGATGCGACGCAAGAAGCGGCACGAAGATCAACAGGTTTTTCACCCACTGATAGACGCGCATTTCCCGTACGGCCAGTCTGAAGAGAGACCGTTTGTTATCGAAGATGACCGTGGTTTGATTCACCTTCCGCGCGGCCGCCTGGATGCTCGTTCCTCCAACGACGATCGCCGTGCGCGCCTGCTTCCACACCGGCAGATCGGCTCGCGCGTTTCCGCAATAGTCGAACCCTTGCACGCCAAACTCCGCCGTTAAAACCGACGCCTTGTTCGTGCCTGACAGATTGATCGACTCGTTGCTCGACATCACCCCTTTGAAGAATCCGAGGTGACGCGCGATCTGTTCGGCAAACCGTTGATTCCCCGCAGTGCACAGATAGAGGTCGCGGCCGGCCGCGCTCTCTTTCTTCAGGAAGTCGATCAGGCGTCCGTTGTATGGCAGCAGTGACACGTCGATTGCGGCGCGTTCGGCTATCTGCGCTTTTAGATAACCCTTTCCACGCAGCAACCATTCCAGACAATAAAGCAGATAGAGCGGATTACGCTTGACGAGGGCGAAAAACGACTCGATCAGAAGATCGCTGGACGTCAGTGTCCCGTCCAGATCAACGCAAAGTGGAATGGCAGCCATAGTGACCTCGATGTACCTGAATCGTCATCAAACCTTCCAAAGTTTGAGCAATGCAAAGCCGCATTGAGCCGCTGGAGCAGCCCGCGAGCGCACGCGCCGCTGCCGCGACCCATTTCTGCGTCGTCGGCTCGGTCGGGTTCTCGACTTTCATGGCGTTGCAAAAGGAGTCTGGCGAGCGCAATCGCCGGCTCTGCCAGCCACGAACATCTCCTGATTCCAGTGAATTTTTCTACTTGAGAAGCGCAACTGCGGCTGGAACGCGCCATGCTGCAGTGAAGGGTGCGCGCACGCTCCCTGCATGAAGATCGTGATCGTCATGCACTCGACCCTTGTCTGACCGCATCGATCTGTCGATAGGGGTAGCACGACAGATTCGTGCGCGGACAATGAAGCCAATCGCTGGCTATTGCCCGTTCGCTGCGCAGCAGCGAAACGTTAGAACCTGCAGCGAGCATAGACCTGCCGGCTCTAAGCGGTGTGACAGGGGCTCGGAATGTGGTGATATTGGCCGATAACGTTGAACACTCACCCCGTCAGGGTGCACGCCTCGACTTTCGAGGCACCCACCCATCGAGCCGCGTTATTTTGCGGCGCTCCGACAGCAGAAAAGCGCCTTGGCGGTTCGCGCAATGCGAGCTTGTGCAACGCCACACAAATGCACATAATCGGCAGTGTTCGACGTCGCTATCGTTCCTCCTCTACTTCGTTCATCCCAACCCCGGCCGTGCGTTGTGTTGTCGTGGGCATGCTTCGATGGTCAGAGCGGTGACCTGATAGAGGGCGGCCATGCGTCGACGGACGAGGGGTCTCCATCAACCAGAGAAGGCCCGCATTTCCACGATGACGAAAGACGCCACTCAGCGCGTGAACTCCACGCGGAAATCGATGAGGATGCAAGCCGCCCTCGAGCGTGTGAACTGGACGCAGCTGTGCGACCAGATCCTCATTTTCGTATTCGGCTCGTCGCTATATGCCGCAATCCTCTACAACTTCGACATCAATAGCGGCGTGCTGGCGGGAATCTGGGCGTTCGCGATCGTTGTAGCCGTCGTCATCTATGGCTATGTTTCCCGTTTCGAATGGCGCACCACGATCGTTACGGTACTATTCATCGCGGTAGTGTTGTTTGCGTTCGGATTCCTGCGAGAATTCAGTTTCGACGGCTTGAACTACCACGTCGCGACACCGCTATCGATAGACCACACCCTAAACGGCATCGCCGATACCGACGCACTGGGCGGAAGCTTCTGGGCCGAACACTACCCCAAGGCATTTGAATATTTTGCATACACGGCCAAGGTTCTGGCTTCACGATTCAATAGTGGAAAGTCATTTACGCTATTGCTCAGTGTTCCTGCCTGTGTTGCTCTAATGCGTGTGCTCCAGTCAACGGGAATATCTGCCAGAGCTTCACTGATTGCTTCGGCTTGCTGCGTTTATAACCCGGTGGTGCTCGGCCAGGTGACGAGTTTTTATGTCGACGCTGCGCATTACTTCTGCTGGGTCATCTTTTCTGTCCATTTGCTTTTCGCCCTCAAGCGTAGGCCTTATTCCAGAGTTCAACTAGGTATCGCACTCGTGCTTCTGATCGGCTCGAAGCTGACAGGACCCGCCTTCGCCGCCATCTCGATTGCTGTTCTCTTCACAGCGGCGTTTATTGGCGGCGAAAAGAGACGCTTTCTGACTCAGAACCGGGGAGTTATTGGAGAGCTGGTCATCTGGTCTTTTGTTGCTATCGTAGTGATCGGCTATTCGCCGTACGTGGAGAACATAGTCGCTGGAAAACACATTTTTTACCCCGTGCTGGGCAGCGACAAGATCGATATCATCGGTGGAAGAGTGTCAGCAGACTTTCTTGCAATGAATCCTTTGCAAAGGATATTCCTCTCGTATTTCTCGCTGCCACTGGATTGCAGGCCGTGCGAGAACGCGGAGCCTACCTTCGTCCCGTCGTACGCACACTTGCGAGACGCGTTTATCGCGCTGCACACGGCTGCTACGCGTTTTGGCGCATTCGGACCCTTCTTCGGGGTTATGTTTATTGCGTGCATCGCTTCTTTGTTCTGGAGGAGGAGAGGCGGCGGTGAGATTGCGAAGATATTTCTTCTCGCGACGTTAGCGAGCGTGCTGCTACATCCGCAATCGTGGTGGGCCCGCTACGTCCCGATGTTTTATATGGTCCCTTTTCTGGTCATTGCGGGCTTTTCATCCGCTCGGAAACTATTCCATGTGGTAGTCGCCGTCGCCATCGCGAACTCGGTTCTCGCCGCGGCAAGCGTTACCGGCTACCTCCTGCTGAAGGAAACGCACTACAAAAACCAGGTGGCTGCAGTGCGCACCATGTGCGGTGAAGAACCAATATTGCTAGCATCTTCGGAGATGAATTGGGAAGCGGATTTGCGCGACGACCGTCTCGTTGTTGTTGCGGCGGGGAGGCATCCGGCCAATTCGAGTTGTCCCGTGAACTTCGACGAGATGATGGTAATGAAGAAGTAGGCGTCTAGCGCGTAATCCTCTCTATTGCTCAAGCGACAGAATGGGTCATCATTGTTCTGCAGGACTTCGGCGGGTCTGCTCGCTGAAGATCACTGTCGAGTGGCACCGATCTATTTGAGCCCCAAACGCTGTCTGACCAACCTGTGCAACTCGGGAAGAGCCTTCCGGCGCACGAAGGATTCTGGGTCCTCAATGTCGATTTCGTGAAGAGTCTGATTGGGCCCGGCTACGGGGACTGAAATCGGCACCCGAGATCTTGCGTTCTGCGGCGGTATCCAGGTTCCTACCAATTTGCCATTTTGGCTGATGACAGAGATTTTCGACATTTCAGTTCCAGTCCTGGATATTCAGATTGTGCGGAACCGGACGCGGACCGGGATTTGTGATCGTAATCGCGATCACATCGTCGATGATGTTTGGCGCTTGAACAACGACACCTCCGTCGAGCCCGCCGCTCGCGCCTGGCCGGATTGAGTCCGATACGGTCCGATTCAGCTTGCCCGCCGCGCTTCTTTGCCAATCGGGTTTAGGGCTCTGCGATCCAATCCCCGATCCGCAATTGGATCTGATCCAGTGGATGGTCCCTGTCTTTGCAAGGTGAGGAGGCCGTCATGGCTATCGATACCGGGAAGCAGCCAGCCAGCGGTACTGGATGACCGAAAAGCAGGCATATTCGCTCGCCGCCGAACCTGGCAATGCCCACATCAAAGACGCATTTGCAGCGTCGCGCGAAAGAAGCTATTCGGGAGATGACGCAAAGCGAGCGTCAACGAACTGATCCCCGTCTCAGCTAGAGATGGCTCGAACCTGTCGCGATGCCGCCTGCATCCGTAGGGACTTCTGTTTTTCCAACCATTGCAGCGATTCCTGCACGACCTCGGGTGGAACTTCATTGAAGGACGCGTTGCGAATCAGCGCCTCGCTTGCGGCAATGTCGTTGAACTGCCCCAGCTTGTTCTGCACGGATGTCAGTTCCTTGATGGTGCGACCGTGTCCACCTTTGATAACGGGTTGAAAAAACTCCAGCAGGTACCTCAGTTTTTTGCCTGCTTTTCTGACATCGTGGAGATCCTCCTCGTGGGGGTCCACGCTACGTGCAGCGCGTTTGCTGCGCTTTTGAAGTGCGCGTTGCGCTAAACGGACACGCTTTTCGGCGAACGCCCGAATGGGTAGACCGTCGCAGCGCGACAGCAGTGTGGTTTGCGCGCGAAGCAGGGCATCGTTCAGGAACGCCTCGACATCGTCGCTTTTGATCATCGTCTGACTATGCACGACCGCCTGCGCTCGCCTCTCGCGCGCCGCGGCCACCAGCGGTTCGATCGAGGCGCCGGACTGCTGGGCGGCTTTCAGCAGATCGCCTGCTATGTCCCAGTCACGCGTTCCGCCTGCGACGGCCGCAAGACGCTTGAATTCTTCTGTGACTTGGGCGGTCGATTCGTCCCCGAGGTATGGGGAGTACGCCCAGTACAAAGCCCGAAGCTTTCTGAAAGCAACGCGAAGCTGATGAAACCCTTCGGCGTCGCTCTGCGTGGATAGCTCTTTTGCCCTTTGCACGGCTTCAGCCACCACCGGCGCCGCGAGCGACGAGAAGGTACTGGCAATGGAACTCGATTTAGACAGTGATGAACCGGCCGTCCGGTGGTTGACCTTGAAGAGCGCATTTGGCCGTGGCAAGGACCAGTCACCATCCATATCCATTGCAGCCCTCGAATCGGAAAAAATATACTGCCGAGACCTTACCACAGGAGTTTCGACCGCCGCGATTGTGACGCGCTGATGACGGGCTTTAACGTGCCGCGCGGTCATGGTCCTCGCTTCGAAAACATCACCGCATTCTGCGGTTCTGTATTAGCATGCTCAACTATGTCTGATAACGCCCGATACGCCGCCGCGTCGTGAGCGTCTTGAGAGCATCCAGGGCATAAGTGGGAGTTCGGTTTGAAGAAACGCGCCACCGTGATCTGTCGCAGAGGTAAGCGAATCCTTCTGGTCGCACGTAGTGCATCAAAGTGGGCTTTGCCGGGCGGGATTCTCAAGCGCGGCGAACACCGCACCGACGCCGCACTTCGGGAGCTCAAGGAAGAAACACAACTCTCCGGGAAGTCAGCCAAGCACCTATTCGACTTCCGCGGCAAGCAGAAGCACCATCACGTGTTTTCCTGCGAAATTCCGAATCGCGCCAAAGCTCGCCCGAGTAACGAAATATCCAGGTGTCGCTGGTTTCACCTGGACGACATTCCTCGCCTCGTGACCAGCGGGCCGACGACCGATATCGTGAAGCTGATGAATCAGCGGCGCAGGAAGTAGCACTGCCAGCGGTGAGACGAGCGAGACCGGCGCACCAGTCTCACCCCAATTTCAAAGTCCCGCCAACTACGCCGCCAATTTCAGCGCCTGCGCAAAATCGGCAATCAGGTCGTCGATGTCCTCGATGCCCGCCGAGAGCCGCAGCATGCCGTCGGAAATCCCCATCGTCTTGCGCGTTTCCGGCCCGGCTTCGAAAAAGATCGTCGGCGCAACGGGAATGATCAGCGTGCGCGTGTCGCCGAGACCGGTCGCCTTGACCGGCAGCTTGAGCGCGTTGACGACTTCGACCATGCGATCCGCGTTGAGCAATTCAAACGACAACAGCCATGACGCGCCCTTGAACAGCGTCTGAGCGATCTCGTATTGTGGATGGCTTTTCAGGCCAGGATAGAACACTTTGCCGATCGCTTCGTGCCCTTCGAGAAACTGCGCGAGCGCGAGCGCATTGTCGCTGCTTTGTTTCACGCGCAAGGCGAGCGTTTCCGCGCCCATCGCGATCGAGTGCGCCTGCTCGGACGACAATGACGCTCCCATGTCTCGCAGGCCCTTCTTGCGGATCTGCAGAAGCCCCTGATCCTTCGCCGCCGAGCGCCGATAGTCGTCGGCGATATTCGGATACGCGCTCCAGTCGAACAGGCCCGTATCCGTCACCGCGCCACCGAGCGCGGCGCCATGACCCGCGATGGTCTTGGTCAGCGAGTTGATGACGAGGCTCGCGCCGACCGCCTTTGGCTTGAACAAGGCAGGCGAGGTAATCGTGTTGTCGACCACGTACGCGATGCCGCGCTCGCGGCACACGTCGCCGATACCTTGCAGGTCCGGAATCTGCGTGCCCGGATTCGCGATGGTTTCGACGAACACCATGCGCGTATTCGGCCGGATTGCGTTCTCCACGTCGTCGAGGTTGCACGCGTCGACGGTCGTCACTTCGACGCCGAGCGCCCGCAATGTGCCGAACAGACTGTTGGTGTTGCCGAACACGTAACGGCTCGACACGAGATGATCGCCCGCGCGCAGCAGCGTGAGGAACGTCGCGGTGATGCCGGCCATGCCGGTGCTGAAGCAGACCGTGCCGACGCCTTCTTCGAGGCTGGTGATCTTGCGCTCGAGCGCGGCGGTGGTGGGGGTGCCTTGCCGTGCGTAATTGAAGCCGCCTTTCTTCGTGCCCTGGAACACGCCGATCAGGTCCTCGACGCGCTCGAAACCATATTGCACGGACGTATGAACTGGCTGACGCAAGGCGCCGTGCTCAGTGCCCGCGGTTCTGTCGCCGTGAACGATGCCAGTGGTGAAACCTTGCTTGTCCATTCCTTCTCCGCCTTTTCAGATCGATTGCTTCCGACCGATTATCGCCTGTAACCCTCCGCCGGCGAAGTCCTTAGCGTCCCGCCCGGCGGCGCCGGGCGCTCCGAATGGACAAAACGCGCTCCGCGATGTTGCGCTGCGGGGTTGACTAGCCTCGGTGGCACGCACAGGCTCTAAATCTCCATCGACCAGCACTGGAGGAAACGTGGCCAAGCCGAATACGGCGCGCATCATTGCCGCGCAGGCGAGTCCGTGCGACGAGCTCGTCATTCGCACACAGCCCCTCACGATCGACCGCCCGTGCCGGCGCAAGCGGCTCGCGCTCGCCGCGACCATCGCTGGTTCGAGCATGGCGTTCATCGATGGCTCCGTCGTCAACGTCGCGCTGCCGTCCATTCAGAGCGAACTCGGCGCGAGCGTCGCGGCGATGCAGTGGGTCGTCAACGCGTATCTGCTGTTTCTCGGCTCCCTCGTGCTGGTCGGCGGATCGATGGGCGACAAACTCGGCCGGCGCACGGTGTTCATTGCGGGCGTCGGGCTTTTCACGCTGGCGTCGGTCGCTTGCGGGTTTGCGCCGAATGCGTCTGCGCTGGTCGCCGCGCGCGCGGTTCAGGGCATCGGCGCGTCGCTGCTCGTGCCCAGCAGTCTCGCGATCATCGGCGCGGTGTTCGACGACGCCGCGCGCGGACGGGCGATCGGCACCTGGGCGGGCGTCGGCGCGATCACGTCGGCCGCGGGGCCGGTGGCGGGCGGCTGGCTCGTCGATGCGTGGTCGTGGCGCGCGATCTTTTTCCTGAACGTCCCCCTCGCGGCGCTGACGATCGCGCTCGCGATATTGGCGGTGCCCAACAGCCACCGCGCCGATGCGCCGCGACAGCTCGACTGGCCCGGCGCACTGAGCGCGGCCACGGGACTGGCCGCGCTCACGTTCGGCCTGACCGAAGCATCGGCGCGTGGCTTCGCGCATCCGCTCGTATTCGGTGCGATTGGCGCCGGCGTGCTGATTCTCGCGGCATTCGTGATCGTTGAAGCGCGCAGCTCTAACCCGATGGTGCCGCTCGATCTGTTTCGCTCGCGCGACTTCACCGGTGCCAATCTCGTCACCCTGCTGCTTTACTTTGGCCTTGGCGGCGCGTTCTTCTTCCTGCCGTTCACGCTGATCCGCGCGCATGGCTTCAGCGCGACCCAAGCGGGCGCGGCGCTGTTGCCGGTGCCTTTCATCATCGGTCTGCTATCGCGCTTCACCGGCGGTCTGACGAGCCGCTTCGGTTCGCGCGCGCTGCTGACCGTTGGCCCGGGCGTCGCCGGAATCGGCTTCACGCTGCTGGCGCTGCCGTTCGTGCGCGGCAGCTACTTGACTGGATTTTTCCCCGCGCTCGTCGTGCTTGGGCTCGGCATGACGATCACCGTCGCGCCGCTCACTACGACCGTGATGGGCGCGGTGCCGAGCGACCGCACAGGCGTAGCGTCCGGCATCAACAACGCGGTTGCGCGCGTGGCAGGCCTGCTGGCGATTGCGGTGCTCGGCATCGTCTTCCTGTGGTCGCACCACGCGGCGCTATCGGCGCGCCTCGACGAACTGCACGTACCGCAAGATGTGCGCCAGAGCGGGCAACTGTTGGCGCCGGTGGAGCAAGCGGGAGCGGCAGCAAGCGCCTCGCCTACGCCGCGCGACGCAGCCGTGGCGCGCGCGCAAGCCGATTCGATGACCGACGCGCTGCGCGCCGTCGCCCTCGTTTGCGCCGCGTGCGCGTTCGCTGGAGCGGGGCTCGCGATGGCCACCCTCCAGCCGATGAATCGGGCTGCGGTAGCGCGCCCGCAGTGAGAGTCGAAACTCAGTGGTGAACGGGCCGTACCGGCGACCCCGTCGGGCGGATCACCGCGGCCGCTCGCGCCTCGATTCTTTCCGCGGACGAAGTAGGCTGATGCGGAATGGTTGCGCTGTCGTACCCGTTCATTTGTTCATCGATGACGAAGTCCGCGACTCTCATCGCGTCCATCGCGTTGCCGTCCACGTCGTTCCACTCGCGAATCGCGCGATTGATCTTGGTTAGCGCGGTGACGGCGAGCAGGATCGCGTCGGTCTCGGTGATCTTGCCTTCGAGATCATCGACGAGGTAATCCGCAACACGTAGCGCCGCGCCAATCAGATTGCTGTCGTCGCTCAAGTCCGTCAGTACCGCATGAACCACTGCGAGGCAAGCATCTTTGCGTGCAAGTGCGATGTCCGTCATGAGGTTCTCCAGAGTCGAGGTGCCAGCACAATTTACTCCGAGTGCTCCCTGCATGTCGAATGCGCCCGCGGCGAAGCCGCCACCGCGTTGCCTTTACCAGCGCTGGTGGACGTGGGGTGCGATATGGTGCTGATAGATTTCCCGGACCCGCTGCATGAGCTCGTCGGACAGCGGCGCGAGGCTCGCGGCCGATACGTTCGACGCCGCCTGGGCGGCGTTTTTACTGCCAGGGATGATGACGGAGACGGCATCCTCCATCAGGATCCAGCGCAGGGCCAGTTGCGCCATCGAGGCGTCCACGGGTACGAGGCCGCGCAGTTCGTCGACCGCCTTCAACGCGATGTCGTAGGGCACGCCGGAGAACGTTTCGCCGACATCGAACGCCTCGCCATGCCGATTGAATGCACGATGATCGTCCGACGCGAAAACCGATTCCGCGGACAGCTTTCCCGTGAGCATGCCGCTCGCCAGAGGCACTCGCGCGATGACCGCAACGTCTTTCTTTTGCGCCTGCCTGAAGAACAGATCGGCGGGACGCTGACGGAACATGTTGTAGATGATCTGCACCGAAACCACATTCGGATATTCGATCGCCTTCAGCGCTTCTTCGACCTTTTCGACCGACACGCCGTAATAGCGGATCTTGCCGGCGGCGACGAAGTCGTCCATTGCGTCGAACACTTCGGGACGGTAGTAGACCTCGGTCGGCGGGCAATGCAGCTGCACCAGGTCGAGCGTGTCGACGCCGAGGTTCGAGCGGCTCCGGTCGATGAACGCTTCGAGCTCGCGCCTGTTCAGATAGCCGCTGGTCACATGCGGGTCGAGTCGGCGCCCGAGCTTCGTGGCGACGATGGGACGTTCGCCGCCTCGTTGCCGCAGCACGTCCCGGATGATCCGTTCCGAGCGACCGTCGCCGTAGACATCGGCGGTGTCGATGAACGTCACACCGTTATCGAGCGCGGCGTTCAGCGCGGCCTTGGCGTCATCTTCCGCAACACTGCCCCACGAGCCGCCGATCGCCCATGCCCCAAAACCGATTTCCGACACATTCCAGCCGGTACGACCAAATTTTCTCGTCGAAAGCGTCATTTGGATGTTCATCCTCTGTTTTTGCGAAGTTACGTCGCAGGTGCTTCATTGTCCTTGCAGGAGTGCCGGCGACCTTGGTACGTAGTGTAGCAAGCGGGCACGGACGTTGAAGCGGATGGAGCATGCACCGGGCGGAGCCGATGCTCGCCCGCGATGCGATGAAGTATGATTGCCACGGCACCGGAACGGCCGCTCTGACAACAGGACGTGGAACCGGAAAAAAGGTGGCGCAATGACAAGCAACGCAGGTTCTGACGACATCGCGAACGAGGCCATCGCACCATCGCGAACCGCGCTCATCGTGATGCACTACCAGACCGACATTCTCGGACTATTTCCATCGGTCGCGCCGGCGTTGCTCGCCAATACGCGCAGGTTATGCGACGCGGCCCGGGCCAAAGGCGTCAGCGTCTATTTCGCCAATCTCAGGTTCAGTCCGGGCTATTCGGAAGTCAGCCCGTTGAACAGGAACGGGCAGGGAATCAAAAAACTTGGCCTCTTCCTCGAAGACCGGACCGCGCCGGAGTTGGGCCAGCAGGCCAACGAACCACTCGTGATCGCGCATCGTGCGAGCGTGTTCTTCGGCACCGACCTGGAGGCGCGACTCTCCGCGCAAGGTATCGATTCGCTGATGATGGTCGGCATCGCGTCGACCGGAGTCGTGCTCTCCTCGGTCGCGTACGCGAGCGACGCGGACTTCCGCCTGTACACGGTCAAGGATTGCTGTTACGACCCGGACCAGGTGGTCCATGAACATCTGTTTGCTACGGCATTCGATTCACGCACGACGGTGCTGTCACTGGCGGACGCGTTGCTACTGCTCGCATAGACCGATACCGACGACTCGACCCGTTAGCCTCGGCATGCCATTTGCTGACTGAAACCGGAAGACAAACTCACCAGGCGACAAACCGTGGCGCCGAAAGCAACGGACATCAGCTCGTTTCAGATTTTCGAGCGCGTCGTCATCCGCTTGTACGACGGCGGGGTGCTGTCGCCGGCGGTGCTTGAACGTGTCGTCGGCGCTTTCGCACAAGCCGATGTCGACTGGCATGGCCCCGTGCAGGGCCGTTCAGTCGATGGCCGTTCACTGCATGAAATCGTCGTGCTGACGATGCTGCCCGGACAGCCGCTGCGATCGTCATCGGCATCCTTCATGTCCGTGATCGAACACATCGCGGGCGTCGCCTCGCAAGCCGAACCGGAGCCCGCGAGACGCGGTAGAAAAGCCGTAGCGCCGGCGGACAAAACGGAAGCGGAAACGGAAACGGAAACGGAAACGGAAACGGAATCGCAAGAACTGCTTGCGCAATTGTCCGGCAACGAACCACCCGGCAAGCGCCGCCGCACGAACCAACAACCGGATCGGCCGGCGAGCCCGCACGGCTACAACCCCTTCGTCAACGCCCGGCCGCCGCGCTCGAAGAAGCCGTGAACCCGGTCGCGGCTCGCTTCGCATGCGCCAGGCGCTGGCGAGCCCGCCGATCCCGATTCCCACGCTGCCGTACACTATCCGCTGGCCGCATCGCCCGCGGGCCGTCAGCTCCAACCCATGCCCACTCCACTCGATCCCGCCAACTGGCTAACCGCCCGCCGCGATGCCGAAACCGGCATTGAAAGCCTGCGCGCGCATTTCAGCGGCCACGCCTACGATCCGCACGATCACGACGACATGCTGATCGGCTACACGGAGCAGGGCGTGCAACGCTTCCAGTGTCATCGGTCGTTGCACACCAGCGTGCCGGGCCGCGCGATCCTGATCGAGCCCGGCGCGCTGCACGACGGTCACGCGCCCGAGGCGGCCGGCTTCACGTACGCGATGCTGTATCTGCCGCAAGGCTGGGTCGAGCGCGCGGCGCGCCGGCTCGACCTGCCGGGACTGGCCGGCGTCGAGGCGGCGTTCGGCCATACGCTCGTCGACGACCATGCTCTCGTCGATGCGATCCGCCAGGCGTTCGTCGCGATTCACGGCAACGAGGGTCGGCTCGCGCGCGACCAGACGCTCGATCGTCTGCTGCTGCGACTCGGCGCACAGCTGCGCGACGCGCCGCTCGCCGGCGACTCCGCCGCGTCGCCCGCGATCGCGCGGGTGCGCGATCTGCTGCACGAACAGATGGACGGCAATCCCGGGCTCGACGAACTCGCCGAAGTTGCCGGCATCGACCGGTTCAGGCTGACGCGTCTGTTCCAGCGCGCGTTCGGCACGTCGCCGCACGCGTATCTGGTGCGCCTGCGCCTGCGCGCCGCGCGGCGCCTGCTCGCGGCCGGCCGCACGCCTGCGCAGGTCGCCGCCGAAGTCGGCTTCGCCGACCAGAGCCATCTCGGCCGCTGGTTTCGTCGCGCGTACCGGATGACGCCAGCCGCGTACCGGCAGATGTGCACAAACGTTCCAGACTGATCGCGCGGCATCGTCGATCATGAGCGGCTCAACGAAGGAGTCGTCATGTTCGATACCAAAGTGGCGCTGATCGTGCGCAGCGATCTCGCGGTCTGGCAGAAGCTCAATGTGGTCGCGTTTCTCGCGATCGGCGTCGCGGCCGCGGCGCCCGATGCGCTGGGCGAGCCCTACGAGGATGCCGCCGGGCACCGCTACGGCCGCATGCTCGGCCAGCCGATGATGGTGTTCGCCGCCGACCGCTCCGGTCTGCAGGGTGCGCACCGGCAGGCGCTGTCGCGCGAGCTCAGAATCGTGCCGTATGTGCACGCGATGTTTTCGACGGGGCATGACGCGGCGAATCGCGCAGTGTTTCGCGCCGAGGACGCGGCCAATCTCGACCTCGTCGGTCTCGCGCTGCACGGACCGAAGAAAGCCGTCGACAAGGCCGTGAAAGGTTTGGCCTTGCACGAGTGAGTCGACGAGTGCGCGAGCCGCTCGATTGTCGACGGCACTCGCGCCGAAGCTTAAAAAAGCGTTTGCCGCGCCGGACCTGAATTGCGTTAAAACAAAAAAGCTTATTCGGCGAATGCACGAGGCATCAATTGCCGCTTCATTTCACATCGTTTCGAGTCTCGAAGCGGTAATGCGTCAAAGCACAGGTCTATCCAACGGGCATAGATCGGAAAGGCACACGTAACGCTCCCCCTCTTTAGCGGATCGTGTCGCCGTCGTGGCAATGCGATTGCAAGTCTTTGTCGGGAAACGAATTGTCGGCGATTGCGCCGACGCGGTCGCCAACTCGTTTCAAATTATTCTTTGCAAAAACTGCTTTCAATAGCATGGACATGCTCGCAAGAAAACCTTGCGTATACGTTTCAACCTAAATTGAACCTCATTCAGAATTGAATCTGTTGATGTTACACTGCAAGCCGCTGGAGCCATTCTGGCAAAGGGCTTTGGTGTTTCCAGCTCAACTGTGGTTTGAAACGCGTCCACGACTTGTCGCTGGTGTCGTGCGTGCGGCAGCCATTCACTGGACTTCTCCAACACCCTGCTGCGTTCCCGGATTCCTCAGGTACTAATACCGTGTACTCTCAAACGCAAATCGACCCGGTGGTCAGCTTCCGCAACTCGCAGCGCGAGCATGTGCGTGGGACGATCATTAACCTCCAGAGAAAGTCTTTGGTCATGGAGGTCTATAACCCTTATTCCATCGTGCAGGTCAGCGAAGTCTTAAGCGAACTGAGCGTGCGCATGGGCACCAAGAATGCCTATCTCGGCAAGGCGGTGGTGGTGAGTCTGGTGAACACCGGTCTGACCGCGGTGGTTTCACTGGCACTCATCGACGAATGGCGCGAGCTTAGCGTTCTGCCCAATGAAGCGAAGTCGGTCGGGCGGGAAGCGGAACTCTTTATTAGCGACTGGGACGCGCGCTTCAATATCCGCCGCGACTATCAGATCGTCGTGAACGAGATGCGCGCGTTTCTGTCGGAAGTGTCGCGCTGGGTGGAGCAGGTCGATCTGACCGAGAGCTTGCCGAAGACCGAAGGCGGCCGGCTGCGCGAGGACCTGTTCTACGAGCTCGCCACGCCGATCATGCTCAAGATCAAGTCCTACCTCGACCGTCTCGAGGAAGAAGCCGAGCGCGTCGACGCGGAGATCGCACCCGTGCATCGTACCTATGCGCAATCGGCGCTGCATCCGTTGCTGCTGCGCGCGCCGTTCGTCTACCGCACGTTCACCAAGCCGCTCGGCTATGCCGGCGACTACGAGATGGTCAATCAGATCCTCAGCGATCCGCAGCAGGGGCCGACCACTTACTTTCAGATCGTCAATACCGCGTTCCTGCAGGCGGCGGTCGCGACCGCGCACCGCAACCGCATCACGCTGCTGATCGACTTTCTGACGCGGCAGGCCGAGGCGGCGCGCGCGGCCGGCAGGCCGTTCCGCATTCTAAACGTCGGTTGCGGGCCCGCTTTCGAGATCCAGCGGTTCGTGCGTGAATATCCGCATCCGGAGCTGCTGTCGTTCGAGCTGGTCGACTTCAGCGAGGAAACGCTGGCGTTTACGAAGGACGCGATCGAGAGCTCGGCGCACGCCGCGGGCCATAAAGCCTCGGTGCAAATGGTGCATCAGTCGGTGCACGACCTGCTCAAGCGTAAGATTTCCACGGACCCCTCCGCGCGCGAATTCGACGCGGTGTACTGCGCCGGTCTGTTCGACTATCTGTCGGACAAGGTCTGCGCACGTCTGCTCAGTTACTTCGCCGCTCGCACCCGACCCGGCGGCCACTTGCTGGTCACCAACGTCCATTCCGCGAATCCGGAGAAGTACGGGATGGAGCATCTGCTCGAGTGGTACCTGATCTATCGGAACGAGAGCGGCATGAGCTCGCTGCTTCCCCCCAACTCCACTGACCAGAAGCTCTACGTCGACGAGACCGGGGTGAATGTGTTCGCGGAAGCAACGATCCTCTGAAACCGTGTCGACATCCCTGTCCATGACTACCAGTCCCCTGCAGAGCGGCTATCAAACCGAGCTCGCCGACTTTCGCGTCACGTTCAGCCGGGGTGGCGCGTGCACCGCGATTGCGCTCGTGCTGCTCGGCGTGGGGCTGGATTACGCGCAGTATCCGCAGTATCAGACGTCGTTCGCGCTCGCGCGGCTGCTCGTGTCGTTGATGATCGGCGGTATCGTCGCCTTGCTCGACACCGACATGGGGCGACGGCTTACTCCATGGCTGACGCTGTCCTGGCTGCTGCTGCCGCAGGTGATGATTTCATGGATGATCTGGCGCACCGATGGCGTGCTGTCGCCCTACTATATGGGGCTGAATCTGGCCATCTTCGCGTCCGGCATTGCCTTGCCGTTTGGCTTGTGGCAAAACCTCGTGTTTGGCGTGTTGTCGTGCCTTCTGTATCTGCTGGCCTGCCTGTTGCCTCCGCATGACGGCTTGCCGCTCGGCACGTTGACCGTCAATGTTCTGCTGCTTCTGTTCGCCGCGGCCGCGAGTGCGGTCTACACGTTCTTCAATGAACGCGTGCGCTTCATGCTGTTTCGCCTGAAGGCCGAGGTGTCCGAGAAAAACGCGGAGGTCTCCGCGAAGAACGCCGAGCTCGAAGTGATCAATCGGCAGTTGCTCGACATCAAGGGCCAACTGCTGCAGCAGGAAAAAATGGCGGCGATCGGTACGCTCGCGGCGGGCCTGCTGCATGAAGTGAACAACCCGGTGAACTTCTGCCTGATGGCGATCGAGGTTGCGCTGGAGGAACCGATCTCGAAGAAGGAGCCGACGCTGCAGGAATGTCTGGTCGATGCGCGGCAGGGCATGCAGCGCATCCAGCACATCGTGTCGGACCTGAAGACGTTCGCGTATCGCAAGCCCGGCGCCGAGGCGGAGCTGGGCACGCCGTTCCTGTTCGAAAAGGCGCTCGATTCGGCGATCCGGCTCGTCGGGCATGAATTGCGCGGCGTCACCGTGACGCGCGAGCTGCCCGCGGATACGCTGGTGCAGGGCGACGAGGCGGCCATCATCGGCGTGCTGATCAACCTGCTGTCGAACGCGGTGCTGGCGATGCGCAAGGCGGGCACGCCCGCGCCGGCGATCCACGTCAACGTCAGATGGACGGAAGAGCGCCTGCACGTGACGGTGAAAGACAATGGGCCGGGCATCGCGCCGGAGAATATCGCGCGCGTGTTCGAACCGTTCTTTACCACCCGCGAAGTGGGACAGGGCCTGGGCCTCGGACTGTCGATCAGCTATGCGGTGATCGAGCGCCATGGCGGCCTGCTGTTTGCCGAGAGCGAGCTGGGAAGTTGGGCTGCGTTCAGTTTCGATCTGTCGCCCGCACCCTGAGAAACACCATGAATGACATCCGTCAGACACAGCCCACTCTTCTCTACGTCGATGACGAAGAGCTGGCGTGCAAATATTTCGCGCGCACGGTCGGTGCCGATTACGAGGTCCTGCTCGCGACGAGCAGCGACGAGGCCATCGCTATCCTCGAGCAGGACAGTGCCCGGATCGCGGTGCTGGTCACGGACTTCCGCATGCCGGGGCGCGACGGCGGCGACCTGCTGCGCCAGGTGGCGCTGGAGTATCCGCACATCGTGCGGATTCTGGTCACTGCTTACGCAGACGTCGAGATGCTGTTGCAGACGGTCAACACCGGTGAGGTGTTCCGCATCCTCGAAAAGCCGCTGAAGCCGGCGGCGGTGCGCGATACGCTGCAACTGGCATTTGACCGCTACCACGAACGCGCGATGCAGAATCAGCGTCTGATCGCGATCGACGAAACCCTCGCGTTCATCGCGCACGAACTGAACACGCCGCTCGCGGCGATCGCGTTGAACGCGCACAGCATCGAAGATCGCACCGACGCGGAGCGCGATGCCGAAGGCGAAATTCTCGGTGCCGCGAAATCGATGCGCGAGAGTGCGCAGTACTGCATGGCGGTGGTGTCGTCGTTCTGGCGCTCGGTGCACAACGGGCGGCGCCGGCAACAGGAGGGCGACGAGGCGCGTATCGAGAGCACCGCGCATGGGCTGATCTCGGCGTTGCTCGATACGTATCCGTTTACGACCACGCAGCGCTCGTGGGTGCATGTCGATGTCGAAAGCGACTTTGCGGTGCTCACGCAGCCGAATTGCGTGGCGCTAGTGCTTTCGTCGCTGTTGTCCAACGCGTTGCGCGCGCTCGCGGATGTGCCGTCGCCGTCGGTGCGCTTTACCGTAGCGACGGTACCCCACCCGAGCATCGGCATCTGCGACAACGGGCCCGGAATTCCGCCCGAGATCAAAGACCGCCTGTTGACGGACCCAATTACAACGCACGCGAAATCCGGGGGGAACGGCTTGGGCCTGATTCTATGCAACCGTGTCATGCAGTCCTGTGGCGGCGGACTCAGGATCGAGTCCACGTCGGGGGGAGGCACCACCGTAGTGCTGGATTTCCCCCATATCAAAGGTCAAACGCACAGGAGTTGTTGATGAACGAAGCAAAAGCCACAGAGGAGTTGGCGCCGGCGATCATCTTCGTCGATGACGAAGCTACCGCCGTAAAGTACTTCCAGCGTGCCATCGGAAGCCTGGCGCCGGTCCTGACTGGCGGCTCGGTGGAAGAGGGCAAGGCGCTGCTCGACGAGCACGGCGACAGGGTCGGCGTTCTCGTCTCCGACCAGCGCATGCCGGGCGAGTTCGGCAACGAGCTGCTGCGCTATGCGAGCGAGCGCTTTCCGCATGTCGTGCGGATTCTGACCACCGCGTATTCGGAAATCGATCAGACCGTCGCGGCCGTCAACCTCGGCCACATCCATCGCTACATCAAGAAGCCTTGGGACATCACGGCGCTGCGCATGGAGTTGAAGCAGGCGCTCGAACTGGCCGAGCTGCGCAAGGAGCGCGACACGCTGGTGCGCGAGAAGCTAGGCGTGCTGCAAAAGCAGGTGGTCGCCACCCGCATTGGTCTGGTGCGTTCGCTGTCGGCTACGCTGATCGGGCCCGAGCGCTTCCAGCCGGTCGAGACGTATCTTGCGGCGGCGGTGCTCGCCGAAGTGCCGAACTCCGAGCCGGACTGGCTGCTGCAGGACTACTCCGACCTGATCGCGGCCGAGAGTGCCCGCAGCGGCGCGTTCGGTCATGCGGTCGCGGCGCACCTCGCCACGCTGCGCAACCGGCACGGCGGCGCGAGCGTGACCGCGAGTGACGCGTTGACGGCGCTGGCCGGGGCGTTTTCCGAGGCTGGCATCAATGTGCGCCGCGCAGGCGATGGTCTCGTGTGCGACCAGCCGGCCATACTCGCGGAGTTTCTCGCGGAGCCCGGCAACAACACGGTGTCGAGCGGACACGCGGCATGGCTGGCGAGCCTGCTGTGGCTCGACGGCACTGACGGTGCATTGCAGCCGGCACGCGAAGGCAATGCGATCGCGTTCCGGCCGGCGCAGCGCGGTAGCGAGTTCGCCGCCGATCGCCTCGCCACGTGGATCGAGCAGTTCTGATCAGTTTGCTTAGAGGGCGCGGCGTCTGACGCGCCCCTACTCACACTGGCTTCGCGCCGCAGCCCGCCTCGGCTAGCAGCGCGAAGCTGACCAAGGCTCGCACGAGCCGTCCCCGCTTCGGTCGATCCTTCTCAAGCCTGAATGCGCGGCACGAAGCGCCGCGTGCGAATCCATTTGGTCGCCACCCACTTGTCCCCTGACCGCAGCGGCGCGCTCGCGTGCAGCGAGCTCGGATCGCACATCCCGTAGCGGTTGCCGTATTCGAAGTAGAGCGCATGCCCGCGCTGCGGCACGACCGACCAGCCGAGCTGCGGAAACACCGTCTCACCGCCGCCTTCCACGTCTTTCAGATACATCAGCAGCGTGCCCATGCGCTGGCCGCTGCGGGCGATCGACTCGCGATTCGCTGCGTTGCCCGTCATCAGATAGTCGACGTGCGGCGTCGACTCCGCGCCTTCCTCATAGTGAAGCATTTGCAGGCCTTCGCCGTTCTCGACCGGCGTCGCCGTCAGTTCCGCGATGCGCGCCTCGATGCGCGCGATCAGCGGCGTCTCGCCCAAACGGAAAAACATCCCGAGACTGCTGCGATGAGCGGCGATCACATCGCGGCCGGTCACCGGATCGACGACGGCCGAGCGGTCCAGCCGCGGCTGTGCGAGCGCGATCAGCTGCTCGCATTCGTCGGCACTCAGGAAGTTGGCGAGGTGCACGGCGGCCGGTCGTTGCAGCCGCGACAGCACGCGCACCTTGCGCTCGCCGAGCTGGATCAGAGGACCTTCGGGCACGCGCAGCGGCTCGGGCTGGTAGCTGAGCGGCGCGCCGCCGACTTCGAGCTTGTCGCCGGGCAGCGCCATGCCGTACAGGAACGCCGACGCGACCGCCTCGACCATCGCCGCGGCCAGCTCGGCCGCGTTGTTGCGGCTCACCAGTTCGTTGACGATCGCTTGCGGCGCGACGCCGCGCGAAAGATTGGCGGCGATCCAGTCGCGGACTTCGGCGGGGAAATTGACGGTGATGGACATCGGGGCGAGCTTGTGGGGTGTCGTGACAGTCGCGGCGCGCGACGCTGGCTCGCGATGATATCGGACGAATGTGACGACTCTGGACGGACGGCCCGGTTTTCATTTGGCTGTCGTCTGTTACCGCATGTTGCGCTGTCCCGCCGCGCTCAAAACTCGACCCATGCGGATGTCCGCCGCCCGCGCGCCGCCTGATCGACACCCCGATCCTTTCACCCGCCAACATGTTGCACCCCTGTAACTCAAGCCCTGCGCAAGCCGGCTACATTCACGCATGCCCCACGCCAAAGTCGCGTCCCGCTTTCTTACGTCTTCATAACAACAGGACCCGAGGGCTTCGACTGATGACAACGCGCGCGAACCGTGTCACTTTTGCGCAGTCCCGTCAGAGGACGAGCTTCCAGCCGAATCTCGACACCAATATCCGTTCCCGGAGATCAACATGAGCGAAACCGTGTCCCCGCCGCCAAAGCGCTCGCGACGCGGGCTCATCATCTTCGCGGTTGTCCTGCTCGTGCTGGTCGCGCTCGTCGTGGTTCATCTGCTGACGCGCAAGAAGCCAGCGCGCGAGAACGCGGCGATCGTCGTCACCGTTGCGCAGGCGACGCTCGGTTCGATGCCGGTCACGCTGAGCGAGCTCGGCACCGTCATTCCGATCGCGACCGTGACCGTGCTGCCGCAGCTGAGCGGCTATCTGACCGAGGTCGGCTATCACGAAGGGCAGGAGGTGCAAAAAGGACAGTTCCTCGCGCAGATCGATCCGCGCCAGTATCAGATCAGCAAGCAGCAGGCGCAGGCGACGCTCGCGAAAGACCGCGCTTTGCTCGCGCAGGCGCGCGCCGATCTCGAGCGCTATACGCAGCTGAACGAGCGCAAGTCGATCGCGCAGCAGACCTACGCGGATCAGCAGTTTCTCGTGCAGCAGGACGAAGCGGCGGTGAAGGTCGATCTCGCCAACATCGCCCAATTCGATCTCGACCTCGCGTATTGCCGTATCACCGCGCCGATCGCGGGCAAGGTCGGCTTGCGGCTCGTCGATCCGGGCAACTACGTGACCGCATCGTCGACGACCGGCATCGTCGTCATCACGACCGTGAAGCCGACCACGGTGCAGTTCACGGTGCCGCAGGATTCGCTCGCGTCGATCGTGCAGCGTCTGTCCACCGGCGCGAAGCTGCCGGTCACCGCGTATTCGAGCGACAATTCGCGCGAGATCGCGACCGGCACGCTGTACGCGGTCAGCAACCAGATGGCGACCGCGACCGGCACCGTGACGTTGCGCGCGACCTTCGCGAACGACGACGAAGCGCTGTTCCCGAACGAGTTCGTCAACGTGAAGCTGCTCGTCGACACGATGCAGAACGCGGTGCTCGTGCCGACCGCCGCGGTGCAGTCCGGCGCGCCGGGCGACTTCGTCTATCTGGTCAATCCGGACAGCACTGTGTCCGTGCACAAGGTCAAGCTGGGCCCGAGCGACGGCAGGAATACGGTGATCGAGTCGGGTCTCGCGGCCGGCAACCAGGTCGTGACGGACGGTACGGATCGTCTGAACGACGGCGCGAAGATCCAGCCGGCGCATCAGAAGTCCGCCGCCGCGGCAAGCGGCGCGGCCGCCGCCGGCCCGAAGGCGCCCGCCGCGGCGTCCGAAGGAGCGCCGGCGTCGAGCGCGGCGGCATCGCCCGCGGCGGCCGCGTCAGAAGCCGCTTCGTCGTAACGGACCGCCGCGCCGATGAACATTTCCCGCCTGTTCATACTTCGCCCGGTCGCGACGCTGCTGTTGATGATCGCGCTCGTGCTCATCGGTCTGATCGCGATGCGCGTGCTGCCGGTGTCGTCGCTGCCGAACGTCGACTATCCGACGATTCAGGTGCAGACCTTCTATCCGGGTGCGAGCCCGACGGTGATGGCGACCACCGTGACGGCGCCGCTCGAAGTGCAGCTCGGCGAGATTCCGGGCCTGCAGCAGATGACCTCGTACAGCTCGGACGGCGCGTCGGTGATCACGCTGCAGTTCGATCTGTCGCTGAACCTCGACATCGCGGAGCAGAACGTGCAGCAGGCGATCAACGCGGCGAACAGCTATCTGCCATCGGGCCTGCCGGCGCCGCCGACGTACGCGAAGGTCAATCCCGCCGACCAGCCCATTCTGACGCTCGCGGTCACGTCGAAGTCGATGTCGCTGACGCAGCTCGAGGACGTCGCGAACAATCGCCTCGGCACGAAGATCTCGGAGGTGTCGGGGGTCGGCGTCGTGACGACGAGCGGCGGCAACGTGCCCGCGATCCGCGTCGAGGCCGACCCGCACAAGCTCGCCGCCTACGGCCTCAATATCGACGATCTGCGCACGCTGCTCAGCTACGTGAACGTGAGTCAGCCGAAGGGCAATTTCGACGGCCCCGATCTCGACTACACGATCAACGGCAACGATCAGATCACCGACCCGAAAGACTATCTGGACACGGTGATCGCCTATCAGAACGGCTCGCCGGTCTACATGCGCGACGTCGCGCGGGTGAGCCAGGCCGCGCAGGACGTCGAGCGCGGCGCGTGGTACAACGGCTCGCCCGCGATCGTGCTGAACGTGCAGCGCCAGCCCGGCGCGAACGTGATCCAGACGGTCAATCAGATCATGAAGGTGCTGCCGCAGCTCGAATCGACGCTGCCGGCCGGCATGAAAGTGACGGTGGTGTCGGACAGTACCGGCGTGATTCGCGCGTCGGTCGCGGACGCCGCGTTCGAGCTGATTCTCGCGATCGTGCTGGTCGTCGCGGTGATCTTCGTGTTCCTGCGCAACGTGCCCGCCACTGTGATTCCGAGCATCTCGGTACCGGTCTCGCTGATCGGCACGCTCGCGGTGATGTACCAGCTCAACTATTCGATCGACAACCTGTCGCTGATGGCGTTGATCATTGCGACCGGCTTCGTGGTCGACGACTCGATCGTGATGATCGAGAACATCGTGCGCTATCTGGAAGAGGGCATGTCGCCGCTCGAAGCCGCGCTCGAAGGCGCGGGGCAGATCGGCTTCACGATTCTGTCGCTGACGATTTCGCTGATCGCGGTGCTGATTCCGCTGCTGTTCATGGGCGGCGTGATCGGGCGCCTGTTCAGCGAGTTCGCGGTGACGCTCGCGGTAACGATCGTGATTTCGGCGGTCGTGTCGCTGACGGTGGTGCCGATGCTGTGCGCGCGGATGCTGCGCGCGCAGGCCGAGCGGCATCCGAGCCGCTTCGAGCGCATCAGCGAGCGTCTGTTCGACAAGACGCTTGCTGCCTACGAGCGTGGCCTGCGCTGGGTGCTCGACCATCAGACGCTGACGCTGATGGTCGCGGTCGCCACCGTCGTGTTGACCGGCATCCTGTATGTGGTGATTCCGAAGGGGCTATTTCCGGTGCAGGACGTCGGTGTGATCCAGGGCATCAGCGTCGCCGACAACTCGGTGTCGTACGCGGCGATGGTGAAGCGGCAGAGCGCGCTCGCCGATGCGGTCCTGAAGGACCCGGACGTGGTGTCGCTGACGTCGTACGTTGGCATCGACGGCACCAACGCGACGCTGAACAACGGCCGCTTCCTGATCAATCTTCGCGACAAGGACAAGCGTTCAGACAACGCGCAGGAAATCGCGCGCCGGCTCGCGCAGGAAGTCGCGCATGTGCCGGGCGTGAAGCTTTTCATGCAGCCCGAGCAGGACCTGACACTCGACACGACCGTGTCGCCGAACCAGTACAGCTTCGTGTTGCGTGGACCGAGCCAGCAGGCGTTCCAGAAGTACGTGCCGGAACTCGTCGCGCGTCTGAAGCAGATTCCGTCGCTGTCCGACGTGCAGAGCGACCTCAACACCGACGGCCTCAGCGTGAACGTCGAAGTGAACAGGCAACTGGCCGCGCGCTTCGGCATCACGCCCGCGACGATCGACAACGCGCTGTACGACGCGCTCGGCCAGCGCATCGTGTCGACGATCTTCGAGCAGTCGAGCCAGTACCGCGTGATTCTGGTCGCGAAGCCGGAGTCGATGCCGACCGTGCAATCGATCGGCAATCTGTATCTGCCGAGCCAGACCAGCAGCACGGGTCAGGTGCCGCTGTCCGGCATCGCGAAGATCGAGATCAGGAAGGCCCCGCTCGTGATCAGTCACCTTGCGCAGTTCCCGTCGGTGACGATCTCGTTCAATCTCGCGAAGGGCGCGTCGCTGAGCACCGCGGTCAAGGATATTCACCAGGCCGAGCAGGCGATCGACCTGCCGCCGTCGATCACGTCGTCGCTGCAAGGCGCGACCGCGGCGTTCGAGGATTCGCTATCGAGCGAGGTCTACCTGCTGATCGCCGCGCTCGTTGCCGTGTATATCGTGCTCGGTGTGCTGTACGAGAGCTTCATCCATCCGGTCACGATCCTGTCGACGCTGCCGTCGGCGGGCATCGGCGCATTGCTGTCGCTGATGCTCGCCGGGATGGATCTCGACGTGATCGGCATCATCGGTATCGTGCTGCTGATCGGCATCGTCAAGAAGAACGCGATCATGATGGTCGACTTCGCGCTCGACGCCGAACGCAATCACGGCAAGGCGCCGCGCGAGGCGATCTTCGAGGCGTCGCTGCTGCGTTTCCGCCCGATCCTGATGACCACGCTCGCGGCGATGCTCGGCGCGCTGCCGATGCTGCTCGGCACCGGCACCGGTTCGGAACTGCGCCGCCCGCTCGGCCTCGCGATCATCGGCGGTCTGACGCTGAGCCAGGTGCTGACGCTGTTCACCACGCCGGTGATCTATCTGTTCTTCGACCGGATGGCCACGCGCGTGAACCGCTGGCGCGCCGAGCGCGCTAAGCGCAACGCAGGCGGCGCGGAGGGCACGCGGTGAACATCCCGGCGCTCTTCATCCGGCGACCGGTCGCGACGACGCTGCTCGCGATCGCGATCCTGATCTCCGGCACGCTCGCCTATTTCCGCATGCCGGTCGCGCCGCTGCCGAACATCGCGTTTCCAGTGATCGTCGTGCAGGCCAACATGGCCGGCGCGAGCCCGAACATCATGGCGTCGACGGTGGCCGAGCCGCTCGAACGGCGGCTCGCGACGATCGCCGATGTCGAGGAGCTGACCTCGATCAGCTACGTCGGCTCGTCGATGATCATCGTCGAGTTCGGTCTGAAGCGCGACATCAATGGCGCCGCGCGCGACGTCGAGGCGGCGATCCAGGCCGCGCGCGCCGATCTGCCCACCACGCTGCGCAGCAATCCGAGCTACCGCCAGTACAACCCGGCCGACGCGCCGATCGTGGTGCTGTCGCTGACCTCGGACACGCTGACCAAAGCGCAACTCTACGACTCCGCCGATTCGGTGATCCAGCAGCAGTTGTCGCAGGTGCAGGGCGTCGGCCAGATCACGCTCGGCGGCGGCGCGTTGCCGAGCGTGCGCGTCGAGTTGCAGCCGGGCAAGCTCAATAGCTACGGCATCGGCATGGAAGACGTGCGCGCGGCGATCAGCGCGGCCAATGCCGACAGCGCGAAGGGGCATATCGACGTCGGCGATCAGCGCTACGTGGTCACCTCGAACGATCAGATCACGCACGCGGCGCCGTATCGCGACCTCGTGGTCGCGTATCGCGACGGCGCGCCGGTGAAGTTGCGCGACGTCGCCCAGGTGCGCGACTCGAACGAAAATATCCGCAATGCCGGGCTTTTCAACGGCAAGTCGGCGATTCTGGTGATCGTCTATCCGATGCCGGGCAGCAACGTGGTCAGCACCGTGCAGCAGATCCGCAACGTACTGCCGGCGATCGAAGCGACGTTGCCGAGCAGCGTGCACGTGGATGTCGCGATCGATCGCTCGCAGTCGGTCACGTCGTCGGTCGGCGATACCGAGCGCACGCTGTTCATCGCGGTGCTGCTGGTGGTCGGCGTCGTGTTCATCTTCCTGCAGTCGCCGCGCGCCACGCTGATTCCGGCGGTCGCGTTGCCGCTGTCGATCGTCGGTACCTTTGGGCCGATGTATCTGCTCGGCTATAGCATCGACAACCTGTCGCTGATGGCGCTGACCATCGGCACCGGCTTCGTCGTCGACGACGCGGTCGTCGTGCTCGAAAACGTCGTGCGGCACATGGAGCTGGGACTGAGTCCGAAAGAGGCCGCGGTGAAGGGCGCGGGCGAAGTCGGCTTCACGGTGATTTCGATGAGTCTGTCGCTGATCGCGGTGTTTCTGCCGATCATTCTGTTTCCGGGCATCGTCGGACTGATGTTTCATGAGTTCGCGATCACGCTGTCGATCGCGATCCTGATCTCGCTGGTGATCTCGCTGACGGTCACCCCCGCGATGTGCGCGTACGTGCTGAGCCGCGACAACACGGGTCATTCGAAAGCGCGCTGGGCGCAGTGGATCGAGCGGCAGTTCGATCGCTTCAAGGATGTCTATGCGCGCTCGCTGACGGCCGTGCTGGATCATTCGCTGCTGGTGATCCTGCTCCTGTTCGCGCTGCTGGTTGGCAACGTGTTCATGCTGAAGCTGGTGCCCGCCACCTTCTTTCCCGAGCAGGACACCGGCATCGTGATCGGGCAGATCATCGCTGATCAGAGCATTTCGTTCACCGCGATGCAGAAGAAGCTCGCGCAGTTGCAGTCGATCGTGCAGAGAGATCCGGCGGTGCAGTCGGTCGCGGGCTTTACCGGCGGACGCGCGCTCAATACCGCGAACGTGTTCATCGAGTTGAAGCCGCTATCGCAGCGGCACGCGACGGCCACCCAGGTCGTGAACCGCCTGCGTCCGAAGCTCGACGAAGTGTCGGGCGCGCGGCTCTTTCTGCAGGCGCAGCAGGACTTGCGCATCGGCGGGCGGCAATCGGCGGCCGAGTACCAGTACACGCTGACGAGCGACGATTCCGCCGCACTGTTCGCGTGGACGCCGAAACTCGTCGTCGCATTGTCGAAGGAGCGAGGGCGGCTGCTCGACGTGAACTCCGACTTGCAGCAGAACGGCCTGCAGACCTACCTGACGATCAATCGCGCGACCGCCGCGCGCTTTGGCTTCGCGCCGAACCAGATCGACAATGTGCTGTACGACGCGTTCGGCCAGCGCACCGTGTCGACGATCTATAACCCGCTGAACCAGTACTTCGTGGTGATGGAGGTCGCGCCCGAGTACTGGCAGTATCCGGAGACGCTGAGCCAGATCTATCTGAGCGCGTCCGCGGGTAATCCGGCCGGCACGGCCGCGACGCAGATGCCGCATGGCACGGTGTCGGCGACGACTCGCGCGACCACGGCCAGCGCATCGTCGAACACGAACTCGCGCAACTCGGACGCGCAGTCGAACGCGACCAACAACAGCATCGCCAATAGCAAGGGCGGCAGCTCGACCGGCAGCGCAGATAGTACGGCTGCCGAAACGATGGTGCCGCTTTCGGTGCTGACGTCGTACAGGAACAGCCATACGTCGACGCAGGTGAACCACCAGAGCGGGCTCGTCGCCGCGACGATCTCGTTCAACCTGCCGGCCGGCGGGTCGTTGAGCCAGGCAGGCGCGGCGATCAACGAGACGATCCGCGACATCGGCATGCCCGCGAGCATTCACGGCTCGTTCGCGGGCGCGGCGGCGGCCTATTCGCAGTCGCTGGGCGTGGTGCCGCTGCTGATTCTCGCGGCGCTCGGCGTCGTCTACATCGTGCTCGGCGTGCTGTACGAAAGCTCGATCCACCCGCTGACGATCCTGTCGACGCTGCCGTCCGCGGGCATCGGCGCGACGCTCGCGCTGCTGATCTTCGGCACGCCGTTCTCGGTGATCGCGATGATCGGCATCATCCTGCTGATCGGTATCGTCAAGAAGAACGGCATCATGATGGTCGACGTCGCGATCCAGTTGCAGCGCCACGACCGGATGCCCGCGCGCGACGCGATCCACGCGGCCGCGCTGATCCGTCTGCGGCCGATCATGATGACGACGTTCGCGGCCGTGCTCGGCGCGGTGCCGCTCGCGATCGGCATCGGCCAGGGCGGCTCGCTGCGCCAGCCGCTCGGTATCACGGTGATGGGCGGGCTGATTCTGAGCCAGATGTTCACGCTCTATACGACGCCGGTGATTTATCTGTATCTCGACCGCCTGCGCGCACGGCTGGTCAGATGGTCCGCGGGGCTGCGCTGGAACCGCGACGCGACGCCGGGACAACCGGGTACGAAGGCATGACGATGAAGATTTCTTCTGAACGAATGACGGGGCCGCGCGCCGGGTTGCCGGGCGTCGCGACGCTCGCCGTCGCGCTGCTCGCGCTGTTCAACGCCGGCTGCATGGTCGGCCCGGAATATCACCGGCCGCAGGTCAGCGTGCCCGCCACGTACTCGGAGCTGCCGGGCTGGACCCAGGCCGAGCCGAACGCGACCGGCCCGAAGGGCACGTGGTGGACCTCGTTCAACGATCCGCTGATCGACGAACTCGAACCGCTCGTCGCGGTGTCGAACCAGACCGTGCGCGCGGACTACGCGAACTACCAGCAAGCGCTCGCCGAAGTGCGCGCCGCGCACGCGGCGCTGTTCCCGACGATCGGCGCAACCGGCTCGGCGACGCGCGAACGCGCGAGCAGCGGTTCGGTCAGTGCAGCGGGAAGCTTCGTCAATGGTACGTCGACGCGCATCGTCAATTCGGGTTCGCTGGAAGGCAACGTGAGCTGGGCGCCGGACCTGTGGGGTCAGGTGCGCCGCACCGTCGAGGAAAACGCCGCGAGCGCGCAGTCGAGCGAAGCGACGCTCGCGAATGCGACGCTCTCCGAGCAGGTCGCGCTCGCAACGGCGATCATCGAATTGCGCACCAGCGACGCGAACATCGACCTGCTGCAGCAAACGGTCGTCGCATATCAGCATTCTCTCGACGTCGTCACCGAGCAGGATCGCGCGGGCACCATTCCGCCGAGCGACGTGATCACCGCGCGCAGCCAGTTGAATACCGCGAAGTCCGATCTGATCGCGCTCGGCGTCGCGCGCGCGCAGCAAGCGCATGCGATCGCGGTGCTGGTCGGCAAGAACCCGGAGGAGCTGTCGATCACGCATAGCACCGCGATGCCGGCGCTGCCGTCGGTGCCGGTCGGCGTGCCGTCGACGCTGCTCGAACGCCGGCCCGACATCGCCGCCGCCGAACGCAAGATGGCCGCGCAGAATGCGGCGATCGGTGTCGAGGTGGCCGCGTATTACCCGGACATCTCGCTGTCGGCCGCGGCGGGTTTCACGCAGTCGCCGCTGTCCGGTCTGCTGAAGGTCGCGAACTATGTGTGGTCGCTCGGCGGCAGCGCGACCCAGACGCTGTTCGACGGCGGCCTGCGCAGCGCCAACGTCGATGCGGCGAAGGCGGCCTACGACTCGGCCGTTGCCAACTATCGCGGCACGGTGCTGGGCGCGTTCCAGAACGTCGAGGACGATCTGTCCGGCCTGCGCATTCTCGCCGAGCAGGCGGACGTGCTCGAAACGGCGGTGCGCGATGCGGACCGAGGCGCGGAGATCGCGTTCAACGAGTACCAGGCGGGCACCGTCGATTACACGACGGTCGCGACCGCGCAAGCGACGCAGCTGACCACGCGGCAGACCGCGCTGAACGTGCAGGAATCCCGCTTGCTGCACGCGGCGTCGTTGTTTGGCGATCTGGGCGGCGGGTGGTCGACCGGTGAGCTGCATGATCCGCGGCATCCGGCGGCGGCTGCATCGCCGGCTGCGTCTGCGGCTTCCTCGCCGTCGGCTGCGTCTGCTCCATCGGCTGCGTCAGCGGGGACATCTGCGGCTATCATGCCGGGCGCGCGGCAAGCGCGGCACGATCAAAACGACTAAGGACGAGCAATTGGCCAAAGGCATCCACGGGCACCACGTCAGCGGCCCGGTATCGGCACCCGAAGATGACGCGCCACACCACACACCGCCTCGCGATGTGACCTCGCTGGGCCTCTTTCTGATCTTCGCTCGCATCGGTCTGACGAGTTTTGGCGGCGGCTTGAGCGGCTGGTTCATGCGCGAGTTCGTGCACGACCGGCACTGGATGAGCGAAGACGAATTTCTCAACGGCCTCGCGTTGTCGCAGGCGCTGCCCGGCGTCAACGTGAAGAATCTGGCGATCTGGATCGGTTACCGGCTGCTCGGTTGGCGCGGCGCCGTCGCGGGATTTTTTGGCATCATTTTTCCGGCCGCCGTCGTGATCATTCTGCTGGGCGCGTTCTTTTCGGCGATCGCGTCGTTTCCGCTCACGCATATTGCGCTCGCTGGCGCCGCGGCCGGTGCGATCGGGCTGTCGCTGTCGATGGCGATCACCGCGGCGCGCCGCTTGCCGCGCCGCGTGTTTCCCTATCTGGTGCTGCTCGCGACGTTCGCGGCCGCCGCGGTGTTTCGCGTGTCGCTGGTGTGGACCGTGCTGATCGCCGGCGCGTTGAGCGTTGGCTACGAGTACGTGCGCGAGGCGCGCCAGCCCTGATCGGCTTTTGTCGCACAAGTCAAACCCACTAAAGCTTCCGCCGTGCTCAGAACTCTTATCGCGCTGTTTTCGGTTTTCGCGCCGCTGTCGCTCGTCACCGTCGGTGGCGGGCAGGGGATCATCCCCGAAGTGCAACGCCAGGTCGTCGACGTGCATCACTGGATGACCCATGCGCAATTTCTCAGCGACTTCGCGATCGCGCGGCTCGCGCCCGGTCCCGGCTCGTTGCTTGCGACGCTGATCGGCTATCAGGTCGGCGGCGTCGGCGGCGCGCTCGTCGCAACCGTTGCGCTTTTCGGGCCAACGGCGTTTCTGATGTATGGCGTCGTGCACGTGTGGAATCGACACGAAGGCGCGCGCTGGCTGAATGCGTTGCAGGCTGGGCTGCGCCCCGTGGCCGCCGGGCTGATTCTCGCGGCCGTCTATGTGCTGATCAAGGACCTCGAAGGCGGATGGATTGCGTGGCTCACCGCGGCCATCGCGACCGTGCTCGTGATGAGGACGCGTATCAATGCATTGGTGCTGATCGCGGGAGGGGCGATCGTTTTTGTGCTGATGCATTTTGCGGGGTTGCTGTAGCGCGGGGGAACACAACTACCTTCGCCAGTCGAGACGTTCAGTATCTGACGCGATTTCCCGCCGTGACTGTGCTCAGGCGATGAACCAAAAAATCGCCTGCATCCCGCCCCACATTTTTTCGCCCCAATTGCTCTAGGACAATTATTTTCCGCCCCGTTTTTGCCTCACTATTGGAGATCAGGCAAGACGACACGACTTCAAACGGAGCCGGCGTCGCGATAAACGGAGGAGCAACGGTGATCGAGCAATGGCGCGAGGCCGTGCGCGCGGTGCACGGCGTGGAGTCGAAATACAAGCGGCTGGTCAAGGCGATTGCCGGCGACATCGAGAACACGTCGCTGCCGCCGGGCGCGCGCCTGCCGCCGCAGCGCGACGTCGCCGCCGAACTCGCGATCAGCGTGCAGACCGTGACCAACGCATACAAGGAACTGGAGCGGCAAGGGCTGATCCGCTGCGAGGTAGGGCGCGGCAGCTTCGTCGCGGCGCGCGTCACCGAAACGATGTCGAGCTACATGCTCGATACGGCCGAGCGCTCGGTGGTCGATTTTTCGATCGCGCGCATCATTCACACCTCCGAGCACGATGCGATGTGGCGCAAGGTCTGCGCGACGCTCTCGACGCTCGACGATCAGCCGTGGATTCGCGCGTTCCGGCCGATCGCGGGCTTCGAGCATCATCGCCAGGCGGGCATTGCGTGGCTCGCGTCGCTCGGCATGCCGGCTTCGGCCGATACGCTGCTCGTCACCAACGGCGCCGCGCACGGCATCTTTCTCGCGCTTGCTTCGCTGGTGGGACCGGGCGACACCGTGCTGTGCGAAAGCCTGACG
Organism: Paraburkholderia sp. BR13439; assembly: GCF_040948805.1. Classification (NCBI taxonomy): domain Bacteria; kingdom Pseudomonadati; phylum Pseudomonadota; class Betaproteobacteria; order Burkholderiales; family Burkholderiaceae; genus Paraburkholderia; species Paraburkholderia sp. BR13439. Next base: position 454,278 of record NZ_JBFPKN010000004.1, read on the forward strand.
GATCACGGCGTGATAGGTTCGGCCAACGTGCTCGGCTTCACGCTGAAGGGCCTCGAAATCGACGAGTACGGCATACACCCCGAACACTTCGAGGAGATGTGCGACAGCGAGCGCATCTCCGCGCTCGTCTGCACGCCGACGCTGAACAACCCGACCGTCGCGCTGATGCCCGATTCGCGGCGTCGCGCGATTGCGAAAATCGCCGAACGCTACGGCGTCTACGTGATCGAGGACGACGTGTACGGCCCGTTGCCCGCCAAACATTCCACGCCGATTTCGAGCCTGATTCCCGATCTGTCGTTCTACTGCACGAGCTTGACGAAGTCGGTGATGGCCGGTTTGCGCATCGGCTATCTGACGACGCCGCGCCGGCTCGCGCTGCGCGCCGAGAGCGTGCTGCGCGTGAGCAGCTGGATGGCGACCCCGCCGATGGCCGAGATCGCCACGCGTTGGATCGTCGACGGCACGGCCGCGCGGCTCGTCGAAATTCAGCGTGAACGGCTCGGGCGGCGTCAGGCGCAATTGCAGCAGACGCTCGGTAAATATGTCCTGGGCGCGCATCCGCAGGCATTGTCGGCATGGTTGCGGGTGCCCGATCACTGGCGCACCGACCGGCTGGTGCGCGAACTGCGCAACCGCGACATCGCGGTGACGTCGCCCGATCCATTCCTCGTGCGCGACGCGGACCGGCCTAATGCGGTGCGCGTTTGCGTCGGCGCCGAGGTTAGCGAAGACACCTACAAAACCGCGCTCGAAACGATGCACGATGTGTTCGAGCAATACCCGCAGGTGCACGACTTCACCTGATCGCGCGGGTGCGCGAATTGCGTGCACTCTGACCGAAATGAACTAGGACAATAGAAATCCTTTTTTAGAACACTAGACTGGGCTGCATGGAAAACGATGCGGCCGCGAATCACTGCGTTTATCTGCGACAGCCGTGCCCGCATCGAATAGCGAATCGACCACTTTGATGCAGGGCCTCGCGCATGTCCGTTCCATCGTCAGCCGATCTGTCGTTAGCCGACATTTACCGCGCGCGCAGCCGTATCGACGGCCGCGTGTGCCGTACGCCGCTCGTCGAATCACCGAGCCTGTCGGCGCACGCCGGCACGCCGGTCTATCTGAAGCTCGAAACCGTGCAGCCGACCGGCAGCTTCAAGCTGCGCGGCGCGACCAATGCGCTCGCGCAACTGGCCGAGCAGGGCTGCACTCGCGTGGTGACCGCATCGACCGGTAATCATGGCCGCGCGCTCGCGCATGCGGCGCGCGCGCTCGGTATCGACGCAACCGTGTGTCTGTCGCGCCTCGTGCCCGCCAACAAGGTCGATGCGGTGCGCGCACTCGGCGCGCACGTACGGATTACCGGCCAAAGCCAGGACGAGGCGGAGCACGAAGCATTGCGACTCGCGCGCGAAGAAGGTTATGCCTACGTGCCGCCATTCGACGATCCGCGCGTGATCGCTGGACAAGGGACGATCGGGCTCGAAATCGTCGAGGCCTTGCCCGACGTCGCGAACATCGTCGTGCCGTTGTCGGGCGGCGGGCTGTTTGCCGGCATCGCGCTCGCCGCGAGAAGCACGAGTGCCGCGATCGGTTTGACCGGCGTGACGATGGCGCGCGGCGCCGCGATGCACGCGAGTCTCGCGGTCGGTCAGCCGGTGCTGGTCGAGGAAGTCGATACGCTGGCCGATTCGCTCGGTGGCGGCATCGGACTAGAAAACCGCTACACGTACGCGCTGACGCGCGATCTGATCGACGAAACCGTGCTGCTGGATGAGGCGTCGATCGCGCGCGGTATCGCGCATGCGTATCGGCAGGAACGGCTCGTCGTCGAAGGCGCGGCGGCGGTGGGGATTGCCGCGGTGCTCGATCGCGCGCTGCCCGCTGAGCGCATCGCACGCGGGCCGCTCGTGCTCGTCGTGACGGGCGCGAACATCGATATGGATCTGCATCGGCGGATCGTCGGCAACGAAACATCGCAAGCCGCACCGCCACCGAACCCACATACCGCATCATGACCTCGATCACGCTCCTTGGCGAAGCCGAGCTTCGCAATCTCGTGCCGCTCGATCTCGCGGCTATCGACCAAATCGAAGCCGCCTTTGTCGCGCTCGCGACCGAAGCGGTCGCGATGCCGCCGATCCTGCGGCTCGATCTGCCAGCGCATAACGGCGAAGTCGATGTGAAGACGGCATGGCTGCCGCGCCTCGACAGCTTCGCAATCAAAGTCAGTCCGGGCTTTTTCGATAACCCGTCGCTTGGTTTGCCGAGCCTGAACGGCCTGATGCTGGTGCTGTCGGCGAAGACCGGATTGACCGAGGCGGTGCTGCTCGACAACGGCTATCTGACCGCGATACGCACGGCGGCCGCCGGCGCGGTCGCGGCGCGCTGGCTCGCGAAAGCCAACACGCCGCACGTCGCGGTGATCGGCGCGGGTGAGCAGGCGCGCCTGCAACTGCGCGCCCTGATGCTGGTGCGCCGCGTCGAACTCGTACGGGTGTGGGCGCGCGACGCGGCGAGCGCGCTACGTTTCTCAGCAGAAGCGAACAACACGCTCGGCGTGCGCTGCGACGTCGCGGCCAGCGTTCACGACGCGCTCGCCGAAGCGGACGTGGCGATCACGACGACGCCGAGCCGCACGCCGCTCATCGAAGCCGCCGATCTGCATCCGGGCCTGCACATCACCGCGATGGGCTCGGACGCCGAACACAAGAACGAAATCGCGCCGGCCGCGCTCGCGGCGGCGCGCTACGTGTGCGACCGCGCGCAGCAGACGCGGGTGCTCGGCGAACTGCATCACGCGATTGCCGCGGGCACGATGCGTGACGATGCGGCGATCGTCGAATTGGGTCAGGTGATAGCCAAACAGGCGGCGGGCCGCACGAGCGACACCGACGTGACGATCTGCGATCTGACCGGAACCGGCGCGCAGGACACCGCGATTGCCGCGCTCGCCTTGCAGCGCGCGCGTGCCGCGAAGGCGGGGACGACATTTGGCAACGGCGCGCCGCTGAAATGACGCGCGATCAACGGTAAAACGCCGCACAAGCGGCTCACGAAGGAGTAGCACAGATGCGGGCATCCCCGATTCAACCGACGGTCGATTTCAACGCCGACGGCGAACAGCATGGTTTCCTGAAGCTGCCTCATTCTCACGATGTCTCCGCGTGGGGCGCGGAGATGATCCCCATCACCGTGATCCGCAACGGCGAGGGACCGACCGCGCTGCTAACGGGCGGCAATCACGGTGACGAATACGAAGGGCCGATCGCGCTGTCGAAGCTCGCCGCCACCTTGAAGGCGAGTGACGTACGCGGGCGCGTGATCATCGTGCCCTTCATGAATTTTCCGGCGTTTCGCGCGGGCACGCGCACGTCGCCGATCGATCGCGGCAATCTGAATCGCAGCTTTCCGGGCAAGCCGGATGGCACCGTGACCGAGAAGATCGCCGATTATTTTCAGCGCTATCTGCTGCCGCTCGCCGACTATGTGCTCGATCTGCACGCGGGCGGCCGCACGCTCGACTTCGTGCCGTTCGCCGCGATTCACGTGCTGCCCGACGCGACGCAGCAGGCACGCTGCGAAACGGCGATGCGTGCGTTCGGCGCGCCGTACTCGATGCGGATGCTCGAGCTAGATAGCGTCGGGCTCTACGACACGGCCGTCGAGGAAGCCGGCAAGGTGTTCGTGTCGACCGAGCTTGGCGGCGGCGGCACCGCAACGGTGCAGAGCGTGGCGATTACCGAGCGTGGTGTGCGCGGCTTTCTGCAGCATGCGGGGATCATCGAGCAGGACGAATCGAGCCGTAACGCGCCACGCACGACCACGCTGCTCGATATGCCCGATGGCAGCTGCTACACGACGAGCGAGCACGATGGTCTGCTCGAATTGTGCAAGGACCTCGGCGAGATGGTCGATAGCGGCGAGGTGATCGCGCGGGTTTACGATGCGAATCGCACCGGCGCCGCGCCGATCGAATATCGCGCGCGACGCGCGGGCATGCTCGCCGCGCGGCATTTTCCGGGGCTCGTGCGGATCGGCGATACGGTTGCGGTGGTCGCCGACGTGCTCGAACGTGGCATACCGGTAACGGTCTGAACGCGCGATGAAATTCGACCGCTACGATCTCGCGATTCTGCGCATTCTCGCGCGCGACGGACGCATCACGAAGTCGCGCCTCGCCGAAGAAATCAATCTGTCGATTTCGCCGGCATGGGAGCGCGTGAAGCGCCTCGAAGAAGAGGGCGTGATTCGCGGGTATCGCGCGGATATCGATTGGGTGCGCGCGTTCAAAGGCAGCCGCGTGGTGGTCGAGGTGACGCTAGCGCGTCATACCGCGCCGGACATGCGGCGCTTCGAGGAGCGCATCGCGGCCGCGCCCGAAGTCGTGCAATGCCTCGCGACTGGCGGCGGCGTCGACTATGTGATCCACGTGCTGTCGCGCGATATCGACCACTATCAGCGCTTCATCGATACGTTGCTCACCGACGAATTGGGCATCGAGAAGTACTTCACTTATATCGTCACGAAGGTGGTGAAAAGCGGCGCCGAAGGACTGCCTGATTGGGCGGAACAATCGATTGGCGAGAACGGTTGAATGGCGCGATAAGTGCGGTCCAAATACGGTCAAAAGTCCCGCCCGAAAAAACATCAATCACGCGGCGAATTGCAGAAAAAACGCAGTCTTCCAACCGCGACAACAAAAAAATCCGCAGTGCCCGAGGACCTACAGTGATAGCAGAGACATCGCACACAGGAGGTCGTCATGTTGCTGGGTCATCCGGTCCTATTCAAATCGCTGTGCTACGTGGATGGACGCTGGGTCCATAGCGCGAGCGCCGCGAGCGTCGCAGTGCAGAATCCCGCGAATCAGGAAGTACTCGGCCATGTGCCGATGCTCGACGCGGCGCAGATCACCGCCGCAGTCGATGCCGCGCAGCGCGCGTTCGACACGTGGCGCTGGGTGCCGGTCGCCAAACGCTCGGCGCTGCTATTGCGCTGGCATGAACTGATACTGCGTCATCAGCAGGATCTCGCTGCGATCCTGTCGCTCGAACAGGGCAAGCCGCTTGCCGAAGCGCGCGGCGAAATCGCGTATGGCGCGAGCTTCGTCGAATGGTTCGCGCATGAAGTGCGGCGCCTGAATGGGCGCACGATTCCGACGCATATCGATGGCGCGCATCTTGGCACGATCATCGAGCCGGTCGGCGTCGCCGCACTGATCACGCCGTGGAATTTCCCGTGCGCGATGCTCACGCGCAAGGCCGCTGCCGCGCTGGCCGCAGGTTGCACGGTGGTCGCGAAGCCCGCGCACGAGACGCCGTTCTCCGCACTCGCGCTCGCGCAACTCGCCGAAGAAGCCGGCTTTCCCGCAGGCGTGTTCAATGTGGTGCTCGGCGAGCCGCAAATGGCGATGGAAACGCTGGTTTCCGATAGCCGCGTGCGCTCGGTCAGCTTCACCGGATCGACGCGCGTCGGTGCACTGGTGATGCAAACGGCCGCGCAGGCAGGCATCAAGAAGACCGCGCTCGAACTGGGCGGCAACGCGCCTTTCATCGTGACCGAAGATGCGGACCTCGAACAAGCCGTGCGCGTGGCGGTTGCTGCGAAGTTCCAGACCTCGGGCCAGGACTGCTGCGCGGCGAACCGGATCTTCGTCGCGCGTTCGTTGTATGAAGCGTTCGTCGCGCAATACAGCGATGCCGTGAGGGCGTTGAAAGTGGGCAATGCATTCGACCCGCACGTGGACGTGGGCCCGCTGATGCACCAGGCCGCGTTCGACTCGACCGTGCAGCGCGTCGCCGACGCGCGCGAGAAGGGCGCGCGCATCACGGTGGGCGGCTCGGCGCACGAGCGCGGCGGCTGGTTCTTCGAGCCGACCGTGGTGGCCGATGCTGCGCCCGGCATGCGCATCTATGACGAAGAGAACTTCGCGCCGATCTCGGCGGTCACGCCGTTCGATTCGCTCGACGAAGTGGTCGAACGCGCGAACGACACCGAGTACGGACTAGCCGCCTACGTCTGCGCGAAAGAGCTGAACACTGTGTTTCAACTGATCCGCCGACTCGACTTCGCGATGGTGTCCATCAACGGCGCTAAGTTTACCGGCGCGCCGATTCCGTTCGGCGGCATCAAGTCGTCGGGGCTTGGACGCGAAGGCGGCGTCGAAGGCTTCGAGCCGTTCGTCGAGACACGTTATTTCTGCCTTGGCCAGCTCGGCTTGCCGGTCAGCGACAGCGCTCCCGCTCGTGCCGCGGCACACGCGATGGCGACGGACGCAACGGCCTGAACCTACTGATTCATTCATCAAGACATCACACGAAGGAGCGACCCATGACTCAATTCGATCAACTGCTGAGCGCCGATCGCGCACACTTCATGCATCCGTCGACGCACGCGCACGATCACGCGAGCGGCGCGCTGCCGGGCCGGATCGTGACCGGCGCGAAGGGCATCCGTATCGAGGACCATCAAGGCAAGTCGTTTATCGATGCATTTGCCGGCCTTTACTGCGTGAACATCGGCTACGGCCGCACCGAAGTGGCAGAGGCGATTTACGAGCAGGCGAAGAAGCTCGCGTACTACCACACGTATGTCGGCCACTCGACCGATACGATCATCGAGCTGTCGTCGCGCATTATCGACTGGTCGCCGAAGGGCATGAAGAAGGTGTACTACGGCTTGTCGGGTTCGGACGCGAACGAAACGCAGATCAAGCTCGTCTGGTACTACAACAACGTGAAGGGCCGCCCGAACAAGAAGAAGATCATTTCGCGCGACCGCGGCTATCACGGCTCGGGTATCGTCACCGGTAGTCTCACGGGCTTGCCGAGCTTCCATCAGTTCTTCGATCTGCCGGTCGAGCGCGTGAAGCACACCGTGTGTCCGCACTGGTATCGCCGCGCGCCGGCGGGCATGAACGAAACGCAGTTCGTCGCATACTGCGTCGATGAACTCGAAAAGCTGATCGCGCGCGAAGGTGCTGATACGATCGCGGCCTTCATCGGCGAACCGGTGATGGGCACGGGCGGCATCGTACCGCCGCCGGCCGGTTACTGGCCGGCGATCCAGCAGGTGCTGAAGAAGCACGACATTCTGCTGATCTGCGACGAAGTGGTGTGCGGCTTCGGCCGGCTCGGCTCGAAGATGGGCGCGCAGCACTACGGCATTCAGCCGGATCTGATCACCGTCGCGAAGGGTTTGACGAGTGCGTACGCGCCACTGTCGGGCGTGATCGTCAGCGAAGGCGTGTGGGATGTGATCGATAAGGCATCGCAGGAATCGGGCGCGTTGGGGCATGGCTGGACGTATTCGGGCCATCCGATCTGCGCGGCCGCGGCGCTCGCCAACCTCGACATTCTGGAGCGCGAGAACCTGACGCAGAATGCGGCGCAAACCGGCGCTTATCTGCTCCAGCAATTGCATGCGGCGTTCGACTCGCATCCGCTCGTTGGCGAAGTGCGCGGCGAGGGTATGCTGGCCGCGCTGGAGTTCATGGCCGACAAGGATCTCCGCACGCCGTTCGATGCGGCGCTGAAGGTCGGGCCGCGTGTGTCGGCTGCCGCGATGCAGCGCGGACTGATCGCGCGGGCGATGCCGCATGGCGACATTCTCGGCTTTGCGCCGCCGCTGGTGACGTCGCGCAGTGATGTCGACGAGATCGTCAAGCTGACGCGCGAAGCGGTGGATGAGGTTGCGTCGCAGGTGTTTGCGCCGGCTGCTTCGCTTTGATGAACTGAGGTGTGAGAAAGCCCCGGCTGCTGGGATGTGGTAGGTGGTCGGGGCTTTTGTTTGCTTCGGGTGGTGGTGGCGCTATTGCTTCATGATCGCCCACGGCGCTAGAGCCGCCGCGATAGGATTCATCGCGACCATCGCCTACGATGACGAAAGTCTAGTCAATTGTCCCACCGTAGTTTTTGTATGGCAAAGAAAATGCCTCATAGGTAGCGTAGGGCTGCTTATAGCGGCCCGGCAGTCCTTTACCCTGCGGTAGAGCCGCCCATCTGCGGGACGCGGCTGACAACGCAGTTTTGATATCCCCAGATTTGAGCGAGCCAATTACTCCAATCGAACGAAGAATCTCGATGGCGAGAATGTCTTGGGTATGAGGGCTGAAATCCTTTAGCCCATTTTTTTCGCTCATTTCGCGCCACGTATCAATGTTTATTTGATATCGACCTGCGGCGGTGATTCCGCTTCTCCATTGGATTCCTCAAGAACTTTCAGGCGATGTCGGGATACTTAACCATCGAAACTGACCACGTCAACAGCTTTAAATCGAGATAAGACCGTCTTGAAAAACATTGACGGCGACTGCTACGAAGAACCTTTCATTTACTTCGGGCGGAATTGGTGCGAGGCGGTTCAATTTCGATAGAATCCAACGTTTCGCTGACCGATCGTGTTTCGCGCAGATCACCGCCCACGATTTCGTGCTGGTGTCTGTCGAGAAATCGGATCTTCGTGTCGATTATCAACGTAACTGGGACGTCACCGTGGGAGCTATGCCACACGGCTTGAAATTTATACGGTCCGATCCGAGCGCCGCCCATATGCGGCATTGTCGCGCTATCTATCCTGTCTCCCCATCCCGTATCCGTAACTGAAAAGTTTTCAGTTATGAACTGTTCAAATTGAGCGCGCGGCCTGAGCATTGGAACAATGTCGCCGTGAAAACTGACCGATCTATCCGCATGAGCGGTCGGAATCAATAGCGCTCCGACGAGCGTAGCCATAAATCTTTGAGCACAGATCCTTTTATTCACGATTCAAGACCCAGAAGATCTGGACGAGCATGCCTTTAAATCTATGCCGTGCTTTAGTCCTTCCGGAACGGACTCCGGTTGACCTTGTTCCGCAGGTCGTATCGTCACACTATCGATATGCTCTTCAATGCGGACTGCCTTAGGCAAATTTCCATTGACCTTCCTGCCGCGCGAGTCGATGAAATCTATACGCGCGTTTATCGTCAGAACTACTGGTTTTGAACCTGAATTCCCGCGCCAGTTTGCCCACATCGAGTAAGGCCCGATTCTCGAACCCCCTAAAGCTTTCGATTGAACGTCTCCAATTCGCGTTCCCATTGGATCGCTGACGATATCGAAGTTGCAGAGAACGAGTTCTCTTAAGTCTGCGTTCTGATTTAATAGCGGCATGATAGATGAATCGAAATCGACTGAGCCCGTACCATCTAGTGCGAAAGCAGTAAGCGGGAGACACGACAAGAGCGGAAGCAGTCTTTTCATTTCATAGCCCAGAAAATTTGACCCGGCGAGAGCCGACAGCGTTGTGACGATGCATTGGCACGCTCCTCCTCGGATGGCGGCGGCTTCGCGCCGCCTTGTCACTGACGGCTATAGGTACATGGACCCGCATCAAAACCGCTGGAAATCGTGCTTGCACGGCAAGATGCTGCTTCGTAGCGACCGCTTCTCTGATTGAAGCGAAACTGGGTTGTGTAACAAGTTATCGCCGTACAAGCCGTCTCTGCGATGTCTCGCATTCCCCCATGCTCTACTCGCAAGACCTGAAAAACATCAGAGCTTCCTTCATGCAAGATGCGCCCGTTTGAAACAAGCCAGTGCTGGAATTGATGGGCACCATAGAAAGGTGCGAAATATGGGTCCAAGGTGGGCCGCACGAATCGGATTTCCCGCCCCTTAAGGCTGATTGGGACGGCCTTCCATACCAGCCTTGTGCTCGGTTCCTTCGGGATCTCGCCAGCTTGTGCATAGCCAGTTAGATCCTGCGCTTGCTCTTCACGTCTCATCAATGTGCTTGCGAACGCATGAGTGACGTGAGCCCATCCGCTCGTTGAGTCTTCAGTTCGATTCTCGAACAAAATGTCTGAGGCAAATGCATGACCAGTCGTAAGGCCTGCGAGTAGTAGCACGATAGCAGTACTCTTCATTTTGGTGACCCACCGCCCGCAATGAACCAAGCCTTCAGAATCGCAAAGTCATGAACCTGAAAGGACACCCATTCATGAGGCTTTAGTTTCTCAATGGCAGGCTTAATGTCTCCGGCTATCACCAAGTCAATTACATTGTGGACGCGAACGTCTTCAACCGCGATAAGGTCCTGAGTGTGCGGCGAAAAATCGTCGAGACCCATCGCCTTTTTGCCATGTTCGGTCCACGCGGCTCTGTTAATCTGGTACAGAACGGCAGCGGTAGTGTGTCCATCTATACCCGGCCCCGGGTGAGTTGATTCGTCCGTAAAGGTCCACGTCGTATTTCCCGGATACCACCCGTACTTCGCGTGATAGTCGCCGCCTTCAGATTTCCCAATCATATAGAGGAACGCCTTGACGTGGGCATCCTTGAAATATTCCTCGTTCTCTTCGAGGCGCGTCTTCTGCCGTGACGCAACGCGAACCTGTTTCGCGGCGCTGTCGGCGGTACTCGTCGTCGTTCTTCGCGCGGCATGGTTGAGATGCTTGCCCGAAGGGGAGATTACGGTCTTAGGCATGTTTCGCGCCGTTGCAATAAATATTGATTTCTTCAGCCGAACTGGTCATGGAAAGACGGTGCGTATAGCCGCTCGCGTCGGTCATTCCATGTTCTATATCGCCGCTTGCCCGTTCGACGGCATATTCAATGTTGACTAAAGGCTTACCCGTGTGAGTGTCGAGAAGTTGGAATTGCTCGTTGTAGTTGATACGCCTGGTGACCGGGGTACGTCCGCGACAATCACACGCCCATGCGTAACCTAGCGCTTTAGCCATGTCATAACCGGTTGATAGCGAACGCAGCCGATCAAAAGGAAAGAACTGTCCGGTTTCTGCATTCATAGCCTGTGCCGACGGCATCGGCGGGAAGTTGGCGTAGATCGAATAGGTAATGCGACAAAGGTCACAGACCTCCTCGTCCGGCATCGTCTTTCCAGTGCCATCCTGATTCCGTTTCTCCATTGGATTCCTCATGAATTTCCAGGCGATGTCGGATACTTACCCATCGAAACGAACCACGTCAACAGCTTTAAATCGAGATAAGACCGTCTTGAAAAACATTGACGACGACTGCTACGCGCGAAAAAGAAAGCCCGCCATGAGGGGCGGGCTCGGAGGGTGACAGTGTGCGGCTAGGGCGGGGAAGGGCCGTAATACATCGGCCAGTTTTAATCGCAATGAGAGTTAATGCGAAGCTTCGTCGCCGTAATGCCGATCCGGAATTACAACGATATTCCCCACGAAGCGCTTTTCCATAAACCGCGTCTGCGCCTCATGAAACTTCGACAGCGGATAAGTCGCCGCGAGAACCGGCCGAATCGTACCGCTCTGAATATAGTCGAGCACGCGTTTGAACGCGCCGCGCGTGCCCTGCGACGATCCATTCAACTGCAACTGCTTCAGATACATCGTGCGCAAGTCGAGTTGCACGACCGGCCCAGCGATCGCGCCCGCGGTCGTGTATCGCCCCTCTGGCCGCAGCACGTTCAACAGCTTGCCGAACAGCGCCCCGCCAACCAGATCGGCAACCACGTCGACGGGCCGGCCGCCGGTCATCCGTTCGACGTCCGCGATGAAATCGCCGCTGTCGCGCAGCATCACGCCTTGCGCGCCGAGCGCGAGCACCGCTTCTTCCTTGCCCTTGCTGACCACCGCATACGGAATTGCGCCGCGCGCGCGGCACAGCTGAATAATGGCCGAGCCGACGCCGCCGGACGCACCGGTAATCAGCACCGCTTCGCCGCGCTTGACGGCTGCGCGCTCGATCATCTGCTCGCCGGTGTGATAAGCGCACCAGAACGTCGCGAGCTCGGCGTCGGAATAGCTGGAGTCGACGCAATGCGCGTTTTCCGCGGGCACGGCCGTGTATTCGGCGTAGCCGCCGTCGCGGCCGTGGCCGATGTAGTCGATATCGGCGAGGCTGTCGTCGTCGCGGTTGTAGATCGACGCGTCGACGATCACGCGCTCGCCGATACGCGCATCGCTGACGCCGCGACCCACCGCGACCACGCGGCCGACGATATCCGCGCCCTGAATGCGCGGAAACGTCAGCGTCGAGCGGCCGCGTCGCCACGTCGAAACCGCTTGCGGGTCGTCGTCGGTGCCGTAGGCGCCCTCGCGGACCCACACGTCGGTATTGTTGAGACCGCATGCGGTCACATCGATCAGTACTTCGCCGGCCGCACAGGACGGCACCGGCACGTCGCCGCGATAGACCAGTTTGTCGAGGCCGCCGTGCCCGCTCAGCACGACGGCCTTCATCGTTTTCGGAAGCATGTTTCCCCTCGTGTTGAGACGGGCATCGTGCTCCGCGAGTCGATGCGGGCACGACGCCCGTGCGCTTACGGTTTGACGAACAGCTTGCGTGGCGTGCGGCAGAAGGTCTCCACACCGGTCCTGGTGATCAGGATGCTCTCGGTGATTTCGAGGCCCCAGTCGTCGAGCCACAGGCCCGGCATGAAGTGGAACGTCATGCCGGGTTCGAGGACGGTCTTGTCCCCGGGACGCAGGCTCATCGTGCGCTCGCCCCAGTCCGGCGGATAGCTCGCGCCGATCGGATAGCCGCAACGGCTGTTCTTCTCGATGCCGTATTTATGCAGCACCGCGAAAAACGCATTGGCGATGTCCTCGCAGGTATTGCCCGGTTTCGCCGCGGCAAGTCCGGCCTCGATTCCTTCGACCACCGCGCGCTCGCCCTCGATGAAATGCTTCGGCGGCTTCCCCAGATACACGGTGCGCGACTGCGGGCAGTGATAGCGCTTGAAGCAGCCGGCGATTTCGAAGAACGTGCCGGCGTCCTTCGCGAACGGCGTGTCGTCCCAGGTCAGATGCGGCGCGGCCGCGTCGGCGCCGGTCGGCAGCAGCGGCACGATCGCCGGATAGTCGCCGCCATGACCGTCGATGCCGGTAATGCCTGCCGAGTAGATCTCCGCGACGAGGTCATTCTTGCGCATGCCCGGCTCGATTCGCTCGAGGATATGCGCGTGCATCTTCTCGACGATGCGCGCGGCCACGCGCATGTACTCGATCTCGCGTAGAGATTTGACCGCGCGTTGCCAATTGACGAGGCCGGTCGCGTCCTGCCATTTCGCGTCCGGCAGATGCGCAACGAGCGAGCGGTAGGCGGCGGCGCTGAAATAGTAGTTGTCCATTTCGACGCCGATCTTCGCGTTGGCCCAGCCGCGCGCCGCGATCACCTCGCGCGCGAGATAGTCCATCGGATGCCGCGCGGTGGATTGCACGTAGTGGTCAGGATAGCCGACGATCTGATCGTGCTGCATGAAGACGGTGCGCTTTGCACCATTCGCGTCCTGACCGCGGCCGAACCAGACCGGCTCGCCATCGAGCGCGAGCAGCACGCACTGATGCACGTAAAACGACCAGCCGTCGTAGCCGGTGAGCCAGGCCATATTGGTCGGGTCCGACACGATCAATAGCTCGATGCCGGCCGCCAGCATGGCCTTGCGCGTCTTGGCAAGACGCGCGGCATATTCGTCGCGTTCGAACGGCAGGCGCACGACGGGCACCTCAATTCGCGATTTCTGTTGCGTCGTATCTGACATCTTCCCCTCTCTCTGAGCGTGACGTCGTTGCGGGACGTGGCGCGCGGTGCACGTGAATGCGGCGCCACGGGTATTTCTCGCCGCAGTCTAATGCCGCGAAAAAACGCCTCCGAATGTGCTAGTTCAATGTCGGTGACGTTATCAACGCATGCTGCGGTCTTGTTACGGTGCACCCTTCGCCCGCCTTTGGCCGCGCGGAAAAAAGAATTGTTCTAGAGCAATCCGGTTTGCAAATATGGCTGCGTATTCTGGTCCGCATCACTGGCGTTTCCGGCGCCGCAGCCGCATTCCACTGACTCAAGTCACGTACGACGAACGGGATCGAATCGATATGAACACTGCGCGAGTTACCGATCTATTGAGCGCTTCAGGCATCGCCCCGGCAAGTCTTTCCTCCGAGCGCACGGCCACGCCCGCAAGCACTCAGGCGCGCCGCGACCAAAGCCCCGCGAATAAGCCATTGATCCGACTCGACCGGATCACGAAACGATATGGCGCGCTGACCGTGCTCGACGAACTATCGCTCGACGTGATGCCCGGCGAGAAGCTGGCGCTGATCGGTCCGTCGGGATCGGGCAAGACGACGATCCTGCGCATCCTGATGACGCTCGAGACGATCGATGGCGGCCATATCGAGGTGGACGGCGAACAACTGTTTCATATGCCGCGCGGCGGCCAGATGGTGCCCGCGAACGAAAGGCATCTGCAGAAGATGCGCGAGAAGATCGGCATGGTGTTTCAGCACTTCAATCTGTTTCCGCACAAGAGCGTGCTCGACAACGTCACGCTCGCCCCAATGCTGACGAAGGGCGAGAGCCGTGAGTCGGCGGAGAAACGCGCGCTAGAGCTGCTCGACATGGTCGGCATGGCCGACAAGGCGAAAAGCCGTCCCGCGCAACTGTCGGGCGGCCAGAAGCAGCGCGTGGCGATCGCGCGGGCGCTCGCGCTCGCGCCGCGAATCATGCTGTTCGACGAAGTGACGTCCGCGCTCGACCCCGAACTCGTCGAGGAAGTCCTGAACGTGATGCAGCGGCTCGCGCGCGAAACCGATATGACGATGCTGCTCGTCACGCACGAAATGGGCTTCGCGCACGATTTCGCCGACCGCGTGCTGTTCTTCGATCGCGGCAGGATCGTCGAGGAAGGCAAGCCCGAGGACATCTTCACTCATCCCGCGCATGAGCGGACCCAGACCTTCCTGCGCAAGATCCTCGCCGCGGGGCATCGAATCTGAGCCGAGCCGCAACAGATTGTTTTTCCCATGCTGCACATCACCCACTACTACGTCATACCACTACGCCAAAGGAGCCAGAGATCATGAAGCTGAAGGGGATTCTGATTGCGGGAGGGTTGTCTCTGCTGACGCTCGCGAGCCTCGCATATGCCGCCGACGACAAGCTCACGCAGCTGCGCCAGCAAGGTTTCGCGCGCATCGCGATCGCGAACGAGCCGCCGTTCACCGCAGTCGGCGCAGACGGCAAAGTGACGGGCGCGGCCCCCGATGTCGCGCGCGCGGGGTTCAAGAAGCTGGGCGTCAACGACGTCGTCGCGTCGGTCTCCGAGTATGGCGCGATGATTCCGGGCCTCGCGGCCGGGCGGCATGACGCGATTGCGGCGGGGCTGTTCATGACGCCGCAGCGTTGCGCGGCTGTCGCCTATTCGCAGCCGGTGCTGTGCGCGGTTGAAGCGTTCGCGGTCAAGAAAGGCAATACGAAGAGCATCAAGACCTACGGGGAAATCGCGAAAGATCCGAAAGCAGTGATCGGTGTGGAAGGCGGCACGACCGAGCAGAAGCTCGCGACCGCCGCGAATATTCCGACCGATCGCGTGATCATCGTGCCGGACGGGCAAAGCGGTCTGAAGATGCTGCAGGACGGCCGCATCGACGTATTCGCGTTGCCGCTTCTTTCGATCACCGATCTGCTTTCAAAGGCGAAAGACCCGAACCTCGATTCGATCGCGCCGGTGCAGAACACGCCGGTGCAATGCGACGGCGTCGCGTTCCGCAAGCAGGACACCGCGCTGCGCGATGCGTTCGATGTCGAGCTGAAGAAGATGAAGGATTCCGGCGAGTTCGCGAAGATCGTCGAGCCCTATGGCTTCTCGGCGAAGGCGGCGATGTCCGCGAACCGCGAACAACTGTGCGCGGCGAAGAACTGAGGTCGCGATAGCACGCCATGCGCGCGGCACGGTCGCGCGCATGGCCCCCGATACATTGCGCGCGAGGTGCGTCGATGAACCACTGGTCCGGTTATTTGCAGCTGATTTTGCAGGGGGCGCGGACAACCGTCGAACTGACGCTGATGGGCGCGGTACTCGCGCTCGTAATGGCGTTCGTCGCGGGGCTCGGGCGTCTGTCGCGCTTCTTCGTGGTGCGCGCGTTGGCCACGTCGTATATCGAGTTCTTTCGCGGCACGTCGATATTCGTGCAGCTGTTCTGGGCGTACTTCGTGTTGCCGATGGCCGGCCTCACGCTGACGCCGCTGCAGGCCGGCGTGCTCGCGCTTGGGCTTAACGTCGGCGCGTACGGCGCCGAAGTGGTGCGCGGCGCGGTCGCCGCGATCGGCCACGAGCAGCGCAGCGCCTGCATTGCGTTGAATCTTTCCCGCTATCAGCGCATGCGGCACGTGATCCTGCCACAGGCCTTGCCGCTGATGCTGCCCACCTTCGGCAACAACGCGATCGAGCTGCTGAAGGGCACGGCCGTCGTGTCGCTGATTTCGCTCGGCGACATGACCTTCCAGGCGCAAGTGGTGCGCTCGCAAACCGGCAATACGTTGATCCCGTTCGCGACGATTCTCGCGCTGTACTTCGGCATGGCCTGTCTGATCTCGTTCGGTATGCGCAAGCTGGAAAGCCGGATGAGTTTCGGTCTCGACCGCATCAGGAGATAGACGTATGGAATGGGACTGGAGCTTCGTGCGCGAGATTCTGCCGCTGCTGCTGCAAGGTTTGGAGATCACCGTGCTGGCTACCTTGCTGGGCGCTGTAGTGGCAGCCGTGGTCGGTATGGTGATAGCCATCTTGCGGCTCGCACCGAATCGCGTGGTGTCGCGCAGCACATCGGCGATTGCGAGCTTTATTCGCGGCACGCCGCTGCTGGTGCAGCTGTATTTCGTGTTCTACGTGCTGCCCGACATCGGCATCCGGATGCCGGCGCTCGCGGCCGGTGTGCTCGCAATCGGCGTGCATTATGCGACTTATGCGGCCGAGGTTTATCGCGCCGGCATCGAAAGCATTCCGCGCGGGCAATGGGAAGCCGCGAAGGCCTGCAATCTGAGCCCCGCGCAAACCTGGCAGCACGTAATCTTGCCCGAAGCGGTGCCGCCGATGGTGCCGGCGCTCGCCAATTACCTGATCTCGATGTTCAAGGAAACGCCGTTGCTGTCGGCGATCACGGTCCTCGAATTGATGAATCAGGCGAAGATCATCGCGAATACGGATTACCGCTATCTGGAGCCGATGACGCTGGTCGGCGTGCTGTTCCTGATCATCAGCCTGATCGCGGTGGCCTGTGTGCGCCTCCTTGAAAAGCGGTTTCCGGCTCCGGGGCATTGAACGATGGAAATAACTATTCGGCAGTTCGAGCGCGCGCCACATCTGCTCGAACGCGCTTTCGAAAAACGTATCGGCCTCGTGATTCTCGCGACCGATCACACCACCGAGCCGGATTTCGCGGCACTCATTGCGAGCGAGCGGATCGGCATCTACGTGAATCGCGTGCCGTATGCGAACCCGGTCACGCCCGACAATCTGCGCGCGATGCAACCGTCACTGACCGCGGCCGCGGCGCTGATCCTGCCCGACGAAACGCTCGACATGGTGATGTATTCGTGCACGTCGGCGTCCGTGATGATCGGTGATGCGCAGATCGAGCGCGCAATTCATGCAGCGAAGCCATCGGCCAGAGTGGTCACTCCAACGACTGCCGCGGTCACTGCGCTCGACACGCTCGGCGCGCGGCGTATCAGCGTGCTGACGCCGTACACCGCCGAAACGAGTGGGCCAATGGCGGAGTACTTTGCCGCACAAGGCTTCGCGATCGATAGCTTCTCTTGCGTCGGTCTGACCGACGACCGGGAGATGGCACGGATTTCGCACGACGATATCGTCGCCTTTGCGCGCGAAGCGACGGCGCGAGACTCCGACGCGCTGTTTATCTCGTGCACCGCCGTGCGAGCCGCGCGGATCATCGCGCGAATCGAAGAGGCTACGGCCAAGCCGGTGGTCAGCAGCAATCTCGCGACCGCATGGATGTGTTTGCGGCTGTGCGGCGAGAACGACGCGAGGCCGGAGCAGGGGCGTTTGATGACGCTGCCGTTGCTGATGCGCCGATACGAATGACGTCGGGCTTTCAGCCACTCAGTGGCTTGCGCCCGACGTTAACCGTTCGATCATGTTGCGGATCGCGCGCATCTGAACGCCTTGCTGATCGGCGAAATGTCGGCCGGTATATCCCCACCAGTCCCAGCATCCGTTCGGGTTGGTTATTGGAATCGATACCGCCTGCGGATATAGCACGACGATCCGGTTGTTGTCCGCCCACTGCGTATAGCCGGCGTGCCGGACGAACGTGGTTCCATAGGAGAGCCCGGTCGGTGAGCCGAGCGGGACATACGCCTGCCCCTGCCGGCAGCCGTGCAGCGCAACGTGCAGCCGGCACGGTGCTCCGGCATTGCATGTGCTCGGTACATACAGCCATCCGGTGGCGTCCATGCCCGTCCTGCGCAAAAAGCTCGCTGGCTGGCTGGCCGGTAGATAACGGCTCTGATCGAAGCGGATGAAGCGTCCCGGTGGCGTTGCCGCGGCAGGCGGCGCGAGCGGAGCAGGTCCGTAGATCCAGCCCAGTATCTGCTTCGCGCCATCGACATCGCACTTGCCGATGAAAGGCGATTCGCTTTTTGCGCAGGCCACGCCATAGTCGATGGTGGGCATCGTGTGGCCCGCAGCGGCAATGCCGATTTGAGTCATGTTCTGTGCCGGCACGCCGAGTGCCGCATAGAACGCCTGCAACTGGGCGACGATGGGCGCAGGCACGGTCGCATCTTTCGCACCCGATATCGTGACGATTCGTTGGCCCATGATGCTGGCGACATCGTCGATCAGGCGACTGGCCGAAAACGTCCTGGCCATCGAGACGAGCCGTGGCACATTGGTGCTGTCAGGCGAGACCCGGCAGGCGCTCGCCGGTCGGATGGTGCATGAGCACCGGGTGGTGGCGATCAGAAGGCTGTTTCGCGAGCAATAGTACGGACCGGCCGCAACGACGCCCACGCCCTTGATGATCGACGAGTACGCGACCGCCAGTTGCACCGCCATGAACCCTCCCGCCGAGAGGCCGGAGACGGAGGTCTGCGAGATATCGATGTTGAGCGCCGGCAATGGCGGATAGCTGGCAGCGTCGGCGTAACACCCTGCCGATGGCATCGACAAAGCGGTGATACATATGCAGAGCGCTGCTTTCACCGGTTGGCCTCGCACTCGAATGCTTATCGGTAGAACGAACGACGGCTTGAAATTTTAAAGCGTGCATTGCACCCGAATCGTGTTGTTTTTCCCGATCGCGCACGACGCATCGCCGACGCACGCGTACGGATTACCGCATCCAGTGCGGGCTTTATGGAAAACCCCGATGCCTGCATCGTCCTAGAACATCGTTGCGGAAGCGTGCCGCCGGTATCTTGGATTCGGGCGACGTTGCCTGTGTCGCATAGAGACATCCCAGGAGGAGACATGCATTACGCACATTCATGGACCGCGCAGAGCGCGCAACCGCAGGCGCAAGCGCGCAGCTTGCTGCGACGCGCGATCGCCGCATCGGCGCTCGGCAATGCAACCGAGTGGTTCGACTACGGTATCTACGCCTATGGCCTCAGTTACATTTCGGCCGCGTTGTTCCCCGGCAGCACGTCGCAGGCTACGTTATTCGCACTCGCGACGTTCGCCATTTCGTTTCTCGTGCGTCCGTTAGGCGGCCTGTTCTGGGGGCCGCTCGGCGATCGCCTCGGCCGCAAGCACGTGCTCGCTTTGACGATCATCCTGATGTCGGTCGCAACGCTGCTGGTCGGACTCGTGCCGACTTACGCAAGCATTGGCTGGTGGGCGCCGACGATCCTCGTCGTGCTGCGAATGATCCAGGGCTTTTCGACGGGTGGCGAATATGGCGGCGCGGCGACTTTCATGGCCGAATACGCGCCCGACAAGAAGCGCGGCTTTTGCGGCAGCTTCCTCGAATTCGCGACGCTGTCGGGCTTCTCGCTCGGCGCGTTTCTGATGCTCGGCTGCTCGGTCGCGCTCGGCAACACGGCGATGCATGCATGGGGATGGCGTTTGCCGTTTCTGATTGCGGCGCCGCTCGGCCTGATCGGCTTCTATCTGCGCTCCAAGCTCGAAGACACGCCGGTCTTTCGCGAGCTCGAAGAAACGATGCACAAGGAGCAGCATAGCTGCGTCACGCTGAAGGCATTGCTGAGCGACTATTGGCGACCCCTGATCCAGCTCGGCGGACTCGTGGTTGCTTTGAATGTCGTCAACTACGTGCTGCTCGCCTATATGCCGACCTTCATGCAGAAGCAGCTTGGCATGAGCGACAACATGTCCCTGCTCGTGCCGCTGATCGGCATGCTCGCGATGATGGTGTTCCTGCCGTTTGCGGGCACGTTCTCGGATCGCGTCGGACGCAAGAACGTGTGGTGGTTTTCGCTGGTCGGCCTGTTCGTCGCGGCGATTCCGATGTTCCTGCTGATGAAGCTCAGCGTGACCGGTGCGTTCATCGGCTTTGCGGTGCTCGGGCTGTTGTACGTGCCGCAATTGGCCAGCATCTCGGCGATGTTCCCCGCGATGTTCCCGACCCAGGTCCGTTACGCGGGGATGGCGATTGCGTATAACGTGTCGACGTCGATTTTCGGCGGCACGGCGCCGATGGCGAACGAATGGCTGGTCGCGCATACGGGCAATGCGCTGGTGCCCGCTTACTACATGATGGCGGCGTGCGTCGTTGGTGCGATTGCGCTGGTCTTCGTGCCTGAAACGCGCGGGTGTTCGTTGCGCGGGCAAGGCATTCCGGGGAAGCAGGAAGTGGTTGGTTGAGGTGACATGGCGTGGCCGATCGCATATCGATGCGGTTCGGCCGCGCGTGTTCGATTGAGTGTTTATTTCAGCTGGCTTTCCGCGAGCCTCGACTTCAGCAGTTCATATTTCTCCCGCGACGTATCCGCGAACGCCGCCTCACGACTCGAACGCGTATCGTCGAATGGAATCGGTTCGGCAAACTGGCTGACGGTCAGATCCCATCTCTTGCCGTCGATCAGGTTGTAGAAGTGCGTGCCGCCGGAGGTACGCGTCGTCAGAATCTCGCCACCGAAGCAGTCCTGCACGATCAGAGACGTCACGCTGCAATGATTCTGCGCCGGATTCGTCGACAACCACGCGTGGGTCGGGCTCGACGTATCGCCGGCCCACACACGTGCAAGGGCGCGGTAAAGATCGATGGGCGTCGCAAAGGCCTTCGATACGGCTGGCGTCTGTGCTTCCTGCGTCATGGCGGCAATCCTTCGTTCGATGAGCGGATAAGGTCGTGGAAAACAAAAAGCCCCGCCGTTGCCGGCGGGGCTTTCTGGCGCGTGCCGCTGCGAATGATGTCTAGCGGCGTATACGTATGCGTATGCGAGTCCCCACAGGCAGTCCCACGCGGGTATGCGCATGATGATGCTTTGCGATCGAGTGGGTCGTGAGGGCTTGCATAGTGAGCGAGTGTGCCTTCGATCGCGCGACGCGTCAACGAATCATCGATAACTGCGTCGCGCTGATCGTGATTACGACTTCGTGCCGCTCAGAATCGCGAGGCTCGGGCAGTAATGTGTCGCGCTCAAATACGCGGCCTGCTGCGAACGCACGCCTGCACTGTTCGACGTCGGCGGATCGATGAACACCTGCGCGTTGTTCGATCCCGCCGGTGCGGTCAGCGTCATCGTCACTTTCCACCAGTTGTCGGCTTTCACCGCGCTCAGCGCCGTCGCTTGTCCCGCGCCCCACGTGCCGCGCACGATCGCGCCGGTGTTCGTGTTCAGCACCCAGCCGAACTCGGTGCCGCTCGGGTCGTCGGTCTGGATCGAGCCGCCGGGGAATACCGTTGCGTTGGTGGTGGCGAGCACATAGTCGGTGAACGTGTACGACTGGCCGCCCTGTACCCGGATCACTTCGTGGATGTTCGACACGGACGAACCATTCGTGCTCGTGACCGTCGCGGCGCCACGATTGACGCCGGAGATGTCGGTGGCGGGCACGGCGGTGCCGCCGTTCGACTGGAACCACGCATCCGGCGTCGCGAGACTGAGCGGCGAATTGATCAGGTTGTTCGCGTAGCAGGCCGACGCGGCCGCGTCGGCCGGCGGTCCGTAGAAGCTTGCGATGCTCGACTGGATCGCGTTGTCGGTCGTATCGGACGTCGCCTTGGTGATCATCGCGCCTTCGAAGAACTGGATCGGCGCGGCGCTGCCGTCGCCGCCTTCGCCGAGCGACAGACCGCCTTGCCATTGGCCGTTGAATGCGTGACCGGCATCGTTGCCGAAGATCAGCGCTTCAGGCGGCGCCTGATCGTACAGCGCTGTCAACACGCTTTGCGAAGCGGAACCGCCTTTGACCGCGAATAGATTCAACGCGTTGACCGGCGAGTACTTCGACAGCACCGTGACGAACTTCTCTTCCGCCGGCTGCTGCGGGCCGTACAGATAGACGCCGGCTTCGGCATCCACACCCGGCCAGTTTGTATCGAGTGCATTGCACACCGGGTCCTTCACGTTCGACGGCTGAATCGAGTCGCCGTCGCAATAGCCGAATACGGCCGCGTTGCCGTTCGAGAACGCGAGCGCGAACATTTCGCCTTCGATTTCGCCGTGCGCATAGGTGCTCGGATTCGCGCTGCTTTCCATGTTGCCGTAGGTGCCGCAGCAGGTCGACGATTGGCTGTAGTGCGCGCCAGCGACCATGTACTCGGCGATTTCGCTATCGCCGATCGACTGGTTCACCGTGCCGAAGCGTTTGCGGTAGGCCTGCCCGGCGAGCGTGCCGAGAGCCGCAATCTGGACACCGTTCGTCGTGACGAACCCGAGCTTGGCCGGTGTGCCGGGCAGCGCTGGCAAGTCGTTGCCGATCGTCAGTTGCTGCGTCGGCGTCTGTGCGGTCAACGCGGTCGGCGGCTGAAGCAGTTGCACGGTCAGGGTGCCGGAGGTGCCGGGCAGCGTGATCGTCGCGAAGCCGTTGAGCACCGGTACCGTGGTCGTTTTGCTGCCGTTCTGGACGCTTAGCGATTCGGTGCCGTCCTGGTTCAGCGTGAGCGTCGCGGGTACATTACCGAACGCGCCGTTCTTCAGCGGCGCGACCAGATCGATCTGGTCGTAGATGTAGGTAACCGAACAGGTCGTGTTGTCGCAGAAGGATTGCGCGCTCTGCACATTCGCCGAGCCGACCAGCGAGCGGTCGCCGCCCTTCAGCGTGCTGTTGGTGTACGGATAGACGTCGAGCGTCGTGTTGTCGGACGCGCGTTGAATCTGGAACAGCGGGCCCGTGTAGTTCTTCGTCAGAAGCCGGGTCACGCTGTGCGCGGCGGAGCAGGGCGTGTTGGCGGTCGCGGCGGCGTCGCAGGGCAGCGGCGGAGTGGTCGAGTTGTTGTTCGCCGATGCGTTCGAATTCGATTGCGATGCGTTGCTGGATACCGCGGCGTTCGAGGTGGCCGCGTTCGCCACCGGCGATGTCGATACGCCGCTATTGTCGCCATTACACGCGGCGAGTCCGACGACCATCGCCAGCCAGACCGCCACTAATCTTATTCTTCTGGACATCATGACCTCCTCCTGTTTGAACCGCTGATCGATTGGAAATACTTATTGTTGGCTGCTCCGCAAGACGGCCGCTGGGGCTGGCGGCTAACGCCGGCCGGTAATAATATTAGTCAACAATATCGATCTTCCGGCATGGGGTAATCCCGTATCCGAGCCTTTAGAGAATGAAAGAATCAAGCTGCATGCGGGTAAGCATTCCGCATACATGCGGAGCTTTACGGAATTATTACTAATATTTTGGCCGGTGCGACACACGCGACATGCTGCCGCGATGACGTGATTGCGAGCGCCGTGGCGAATCAGCGCGACGTCGTGAAGCGAGGGGAATCGAAATGAAAGTGACGCGCGGCGAATCAGAGCTTCAACCGCGCATGGCTTGCGCCGATGTACTTCAACGCAATTCAACCACCGGACAGAATCGTGTCCTCGATTTCATAGCGTTCGTTGCCGACCGAAATCAGGTTGATGCCGGCATGTTTGCGCGTCAGCGTGTCGCCGGGCGTCGGCTGATCGTTCGCGGACGCAGCCGTGCCCATCACACGGCCGTTGACGGCGAAGAAAATCGCTCGCGTCGTGCCGTCCGGCCAATACACCACGACCGTTGCCGATCGATCGCTGTGATGCAGGACGCCGAACTTGCACATCGTTCTGATCTGTCCGTTGCCGCGCTCGCATGGCAGTGTGCCGCTCGCGCTGATCGGCGATTCCTTCACGGGCGCGTGACCATTCTGCGAACTGGTCTGAGCGCCTTCCGTCGAAATGGAAATCAGCGTCACGCCATCCGCTTCGCCGACCACGCGCGCGCGCCGCTGGTGCTCGACGATCGCGCGCACGGCGGCGCTGTCGCGCGGACCTGGGCAACCGACCAGCATCGCCATATGGTCCAGATAGTTCGCGGTCGCAGCCGACTCGCCGAGCCGCCGGCAGACATCGCCCGGGTGCGGATAGCCATTGCCGAGCACGACGAACGAGGCGGGCCATTTGAACGGCTTCTCCGTGCCGGCGGCCTGCGCGGAAGTCGAGGCGCCGCCGCTACCGAAAGCCATCGCCGCCATCGCGGCATACAGCGCCAAAGCGAAAGACCGGGTTGCGCGTCGCATCGATGTTCTCCTCGGCATGCTCAGGTTCGAGCCGCACCGGACGCCAACGCGGCCTGCGCCCGCTGCAGCCACTCGCGATTGTGTTCGCGCGCGTGACGCGGCCAATGTTTGGCGTCCTGCACGATTTCGGCGTAGAGGGCACCGGCGCGGCGGCGGTCCGCGTCTTCCGGTTGCGCGGCGAGCCAGTCGGCGAACAGGCAGCGCGCCGCGACGTCGGTTGCGCAGGTCAGCGAGTGTTCGAATGCGGCGCGCGCGCCGGGCGCGTTCAGCGCGGCCAGCGTGCGCGCATACAGCAGCGCCGGTTCGCCCTGATTGCGCGCGTGCGGATTGACCGAGAACAGATTTGCCAACGTCGTATCGGCGGCCGTGTAGTTGCCGAGGCCGAACTGCGAGCGCGCAAGACCTAGCAGTAGCGCGGGATCGTTCGCAAAGGGACCATTCGCCGCGGCCTGGAAATGTTCGAGTGCTTCACGCGGATTGCCGGCCGCGAGCAAGGCCTCGCCGAGCCGCATCCGATGCTGTACGGTCGGCGCGCGCTCGAAAGCGGCGCGCGCTTCACGCAGCGCGCGATTCGGATCGACGAATTGCGTGATCGCCTGCGTGGCCACTCGCGCGCCGCGCGTATGGCGCAGACCCGGCAGATAGATCGCGAAGAAGTACACGACGCTGCCGAGGAGCGGAAAGGCAAACAGAATGAACAGCCAGTAGATGCCCTGGTTATTGCGCATCGCGTGGATGGCGAAAAAGATCGCAATGAAAACGTGAAGACCAATTCCAAAGAAGTAGGGCATATCGATTCAACCTTCGAGCATGAGGAAAAGCGACGAAACCGTAGTGCTCGGAATGGTAGCGGATGCGCGGCACCTTCAGTTCGCCGAGCGTCAACGAGTCCCAGCTCTTGCCGCCAAACAGTAGCACGAGCGGGCTGCGTCGGTGCTTGTCCATGCCGGGGTGCGGCGGCCGCCCTCGCGCTCAGTGCACGTTCAGACGCAGGTGGTGAGCAGCAGCGCGGGCCCGAACGTGATCACGGTCGCGACCAGCGCCGCCATCAGGGTCCAGACGACGACGGTATGCACGAACGAGCTGATACGTTCGGGCCCAGGGTCGCGGGTCGCGGCGCGATAGCGCCATAGCCAGCCGATTGCGACCAAATGCAGCAGCAGAATGATCGCGAGACTCGCGCGCAGCGGGCCGGCCGGCCACGCGAACGCGCAGCCAATTGCATGCAGCGCATACAGGATCACGAACGCGAGACACCAGATCGTGAAGCCGACGGCGAGCCACCACAACCGAAGCGGCGAAAGCGGACGCGCGCTCATGGTCTCGCTCCCAGCATGGCGACGAGGCTCGGCAACGCGAGCACGAGTCCGAGCGCGATGACGCCCGTCGCCAGCGTGTAATCGACCCACAAGCGCGTAAGGCGCAGATCGGTCAGGCGTCGCGCGGAAACGAAGCCCGCGCCGACACGCAGCACGTTGCTGATCAGGAACAGCAGCCCGACGCCCGCGTGAACCGCGATATACGTGAGCAGCGCCGCCGCCGTCGCGCCGAGCGCATGCTCGCGCGGATTCGGTGTCACGCCGTCGATCAGCATCACACAGGCGACCAGCACGACGATCAGCGCGATCGCGCAGAGCCCGATCGTACCGTGCGGTTTGCGCTCGGCGGCGGCCGCGCGCAACGAGCCACGCGTGGCGGCTGCGGCCACCGCGAGCGCGACGACCGCGACGAGCGCGAGCAGACGGTTCGGATGCGGCGCGACCGCAGCCGGCCAGTTCGGCGCGGCGATCCACAGATAGAACGTGCCGAAGACCAGCGACGTGAACAGCGTGCCGTCCGCGACCAGCGCGCAGATCATCGAAAGCCATGACGGCGCACCGGCCACCTCGGTATGCGGCGGCACGCTGACGCCGCGGCCGACCGGCAGTGCGCCGTAATCGCGCGCGTGCCCCGCGCTCTGGCCCGCGTAGATGAAGAGACCAAACGTCACGAACGCGAATGCGACCGACAGCAGATAGAACTTGAACAGCATCGCGAGCACCGCCGCGGCCGTCACGAGTGCAGTGACGAGCGGCAGATACGTCGAGTTCGGCAGCACGATCAGCTGTTCGGCCTCGCCCGAAGTCATATGCACGCCTAGTGCCTCCTGCCAGCCGTTGCGCGTGAAGCCGAGGTAGCCGTCGCCGCGTGCGAGCGAGGTCGCCAGCTGGCCCGGGGACACCTTTTCGGTTTCGGCGTCGATGTGCGGGATCGACGCGAATGCGTACGGCGCGGGCGGAATCGGCATTGCCCATTCGAGCGTGGTCGATTGCCACGGGTTGCGCCGCACCCGTTGGCCGAAACGCAGTTGCACGATGATGTCGATCACGACGAGCGCGAAGCCGATCGTCATCACGAAGCTGCCCACCGATGACAGCAGATTGAGCCCGTTCCAGCCTTCGTCGCCGCTATACGTGAAGACGCGTCGCGGCATGCCGAGCAGGCCGGTCAGGTGCATCATGAAGAACGTCATGTTGAAGCCGATGAACACGAGCCAGAACGCCGGCACGGACAGCTTATGCACGGCGGTGCGCCCGGTCAGCAGCGGCAGCCAGTAATAGAATGCGGCGAGCATCGGAAACGCCAGCGCGCCGGCCACCACGTAGTGCATGTGCGCGACGACGAAGTAGGTGTCGTGCGCTTGCCAGTCGAACGGCACGATCGCGAGCATCACGCCTGTGAGCCCGCCGCACGTGAACACGAAGAAGAAGCCGAAGATGTACAGCATCGGCACATCCCAGCGCGGGCGGCCGTGCGACAGCGTGGCGAGCCACGCGAAGAACTGAATTGCGGTGGGCACCGCGACGATCGCCGAGCCCGCCGAGAAGAACGCGAGCGCCAGATGCGGAATGCCCACCGTGAACATATGGTGCACCCAGATGCCGAAGCTCAGGAACGCGAGCGCGATGATCGCGACGACGATCGCGCGATAGCCGATCAGGCGGCGTCGCGCGAACACGGGAATCATCGTCGACAGCACGCCGGCCATCGGCAGGAAGATGATGTAGACGTCCGGGTGGCCGAATAGCCAGAACAGATGCTGCCATAGCAGCGGATCGCCGCCGCGCGTCGGATCGAAGAACGGCAGGTTGAACGCGCGCTCCACCTCGAGCAGGATCGAGCCGAGGATCAGCGGCGGAAACGCGACGATCATCATCATCGCGGTGACGAGGATGTACCACGCGAAGATCGGCATCCGATCGAGCGACATGCCCGGCGCCCGCATCTTCAGGATCGAAACGACGATTTCCATCGCGAGCGACAATGCCGAAATCTCGACGAACGTGATGCCGAGCAGCCACACGTCGGCGTTCAACCCGGGCGTGTATACGTTGGAGCTGAGCGGCGTGTACATGAACCAGCCGCCGTCGGGCGCGCTGCGCAGAATCAGCGCCACGGTCAGGATCGTGCCGCCGAACAGATAGCACCAGTAGCCGTAAGCCGTCAGGCGCGGAAACGCGAAGTCGCGCGTGCCGAGAATCTTCGGCGTCAGATAGACCGCGAAGCTTTCGACCATCGGGATCGCGAACAGGAACAGCATCATCGATCCATGCATCGTGAAGACCTGGTTATAGGTCTCGACATCCATGAAGGCCGCATGCGGTGTCGCGAGTTGCACGCGCGTAAGCATGCCGAGAATCCCGGCGATCGCGAAGAACACGAACGACGTGATCATCATGCGCATGCCGAGAACCGTATGATTGACCGCGGCGAGCTTCTGCACGCCCGGCCCGGTGGCCCAGATCGCGGCAAGCTGGCGATGCAGCCGCAGCGCGGTGATGCCCTGTGATGGCGGCTCGACGGGCACACTCATTTCTTCACCTCCCCGTTGGCGGCGGCGTTTTTGACAGCAGCCGGAAAATCTTCCGGACGATCGACGATCACGGTGAAGTGCATCCCCGCGTGACCGATACCGCAAAACTCGTTGCATTGTCCGGCGTACCGGCCGGGCTCGTCGGCCTCGATGCGCAGCAGGTTGTGGTGGCCCGGCACGGCGTCGATCTTGCCCGCGAAGCGCGGAATCCAGAACGCGTGCACGACGTCCATGCTGGTCACGACGATGTCGACCGGCGTGCGCGCGGGCAGATGGAGCACGCTGTCGGTTTCGACGTTGCCCAGTTCCGGGTAGCGGAAGGTCCAGCGCCATTGCTGCGCGATCGCCTCGATGCGCGCGGGCGCGGGCGCGCGCAACGGCAACAGCAACTCGCCCGCGTATAGCGCATAGCAGATCAACGGGATCAGGATCACCGCGGGCAGCACGAGACCGCCGAGCGCGATCCAGCGCGCGGGTGACACATGCGAGCCCCAGCCGGGCCGGAACACCGTCAGCAGAAACAGTACGAGCACCATCGCGAACAGGATCGCGGCGCCGGCCAGCATCACCCACCATAGCCCGGCGATCGATGCGGCGGCGGGGCCCGACGGCTCGAGCGTCGACAGCGGCCCGCTGCAGCCGGACAACGCGGCGAGCGATCCGGCTTGGACCGTCAGACGCAAGCAGCTATGATGGTTTGCAGCACCAGGCATTCGATGCGAGGGCACACCACCATGGCAAACAAACGTAATGCTGGAAACGAGACGCGAAGCGAAGTGATGCTCGAGCTGTTGCGGCTCGACAAGGGCTCGGCGGTGGCGCTCGTCGGTCATCCGATTCACGTGATGATGGTGCATTTCCCTATCGCGTTCGTCGTCGCGACGTTGGGCGTCGACGTGATCTACTGGTGGACGGGCGACCCGTTCTGGGTTCGCGCCGGCTTGTGGGCCGCCGGCTTCGCGTTCTGGAGCGGCGTGGCCGCGAGCGTGGTCGGTACCGCCGAGTTGCTGCTGGTGCGCGGCATCCGCCTGAAGGAAGCGAGCTGGTCGCATGCGGTCGCCGCGATGACGCTCGTCGCGCTCGCGGGAGCGAACTGGGGTGTGCGTCTTTACTACCCCGATGAGATCCTGCCGCATGGGCTCGTGCTGTCGGTGCTCAGCTCGGTGATGACGGGCTTCGCCGGCTGGCATGGGGGCAAGCTCGTGTTCGATCATGGCGTGGGGATTCTCGTTTCGCCAAAGGAGTGATGCAGCCATCGGCCAAGTCCGCCGGGCTCGAACAAATGCGGGGCCAGCAGGTTCGAGTCGATGTGGGGCTTGGCCAGCACGATCCAGATGATCGCGACGATCACAACCAGATAAGCGATGGTCAGCGCGATCGCCGAAGCCCGGCTGAAGCGGCCGCCGGGCAGATACAGATCGTGCAGTACGAGGCCGGCCAGCACGTGCAGCATCGCCATGATGCCGACGAATACCATCTTCGCGGTGAACCATTCGACGAAGGTGGCCTGCAGAAAAATCAGCGCGGTGCCGCTCGCAATCGCGATGAAAGCGGCGGGCGAAGTCAGTTCCACGAACACGAGACGCGTGATGCGGTGCAGCCGGTCGAGCTCGCTGCCGGCCGCGAGCCCGCGACGCTGCAAGAACAGATACGGCAGCACGAGCAAACCACCCGACCAGATTGCGATCGCGGCCAGATGAACGAACTTCAGAAGGGTCGTCACAGCGCGGGCTCTCTGACGCGCAGGCTTGACCAGACGAGCGAAAGTCCTGCCGCGAGATAAGGGATCATCGCCAGTACCCACATCAACAGTCCGGCGAGTTGCTGGTCGGCGAGCGGCGTGAGTCCCCACGCGGCGGTGGTCGCGAAGTGCGCGACGTAGAGCGGCACCGGCGCGAACACGATCAACGCACCGAGCAAACCCATATGGCCGATCGTCGCGACCAGCGCCATCAGCGCGGGGCCGGTCGGCAGCGACGGCGAGAAGATGCTGCGCCACATGAGCCATGCACTGCCAAGCAAAGTGATCTGCATCAGCCAGTAGCCGGGTACGCTCGACAGTCCCCACGCATAGGGCCCCGGTGCATGCCACAGCCAGATGATCACGGCATGCGCTGCGACCACGGGTACAAGCGGTGGATGCACGAGGCGCGGCAACGGAAACGCAAGGGCGAGCAGTGGAGCTACTGCAGCGATCAACATGACGTGATGAGTGACGCGCGCGGAGAACAATGCCGAGGACAACGCGCAAAGCGGCGACACGAACACGAGGGCCATCAGCGCGACGGCGCCCCATCCCGCCCGTGCATTCGCCGAGCGGCCGCTCGCCACGACCCATGCGAGCGCCGCGAGCGCGACCAGCAATGGCGGATCGGTATTCCAGCGCAACCACAAGCTCTCGGGGACAGCCGCGGGACCACAGTAGGCGACAGGAAAATATGGCATGGCGCGATGTCTTCAACGAGTCCAGGTGCTTCTTTAGTACACGCAAGCAAAAGCGTGACAGATAACACCTTTGAAATGTCGGGACGGCTCACGATCCAACTGATCGCTTGTGTACTCTAGCGCAAATAAGCTGTTTAGGGACGGCTATCTGACTCGTGTAAGTTTTGCGTGACAGAATGTTTTCAATTTGTCGCTCGCACTTTTTTTTGCCAGCGGGATAAACGTTGATGTATTGGCGGCGATAAGATTGCAATGGTGCGGCGCAATACTTCAGGCGCGGCCTGCCCAGCATACTATGATGAAATCATGTGACGGAGGCCCGCCATGTTTCATGATCCCATTCGAATTCCCGCAATCATCGAATTGTCATTGCTTGCGATCGTGCTGATCGTTGTCAGCATCCTGCGCGTGAGGCAGCAAAGGGAGAGGGCGCGAAATCGGGCAATGGCGGAGAAGCGACGGTCTGA
Organism: Paraburkholderia sp. BR13439; assembly: GCF_040948805.1. Taxonomy (NCBI): domain Bacteria; kingdom Pseudomonadati; phylum Pseudomonadota; class Betaproteobacteria; order Burkholderiales; family Burkholderiaceae; genus Paraburkholderia; species Paraburkholderia sp. BR13439. Next base: position 485,497 of record NZ_JBFPKN010000004.1, read on the forward strand.
TAAAACGCGAATGTAATATTCGCTTTTACTGCATCTTTTAATGCTTCTCTATTCAGATATGTTGCTGGTCTTTGCCACTTCTATTGACGGTTTTTCGGCGTGGCATGCAGCCACGCCGATCGAGTTATAGCGCTGGACGCTCCAGTTGGACCCACTGCTGCACGCTAGCGCGCTGCCATTGTTGTGTGGCGTAGTCCTTGAGCTTGTGCGGAACGGGATCCCCATTCAGCACGAGGCGATTGAGCATCAATGCGAGGTCCATATCGGCGATGCACCACTCGCCGAACAGATTTGGGGAATTGGCTGGAAGCAATGCATCGGCGGCGGCGAAGAGTTTTCGAGCCGCTTCCTGTGCGTGCGACGAAAGCGGGCCGCCGCGCGATCCGTAGAAGATGACTTCGGTGGAACGCTCTTCGCGAATCGGCAGCAGATCGCTGCGCAGCCAGGCTTGCACCTGGCGCGCTCGTGCGCGCAGACGCCGATCTTGCGGATAGACCGGAGTGTCCGGGAAAGTCTCGTCGAGGTACTCGGTGATCGCCGAGGACTCCGATAGCGCAAAGTCTTCGTGTATCAGCGTCGGCACGCGCTGCGTCATTGAAAGGGCAGCGTAGTCGGCGGCGAGATTTGCTTTGCTTGCGAGATCGATGGTCGAAAGGTCGAACGGCAAGCGCTTCTCGCGCAGCGTCACGAAGACGGACATCGCGTAGGGGCTCGCGAATTGGGTGTCGGTGTAAAGGTGGAGGCGGTCTTGTGGCATACGGGCTCCGTTTTGTTAGTCAACGATGTCGAGATGGGAATACTAACCGCCCGTTGCATGCCGTGCGGCCTTTCACCAGTGCGGATTGGCCATCTCGCAGGCCAGCAGGCAGCCTAACGCCGACACGGTGCCGACTGCGCCGAGACCAAAGCCTACAGCAAGATTTTCCGCCGTCGTTGCGCAACCCTGCAGCATGGATAGCGACGTCAGCAGCGACGCGAGAAGAAGACGATGCCGAAGTCGCAAAGAATGTGTGGGTCGTGGTGACATGGTGTGTCCGCAGTGGAGCGCGCTCTTTCAGCGCATCAGCGTGCGAGCATAGCGGCCGACCATTTGCCGCATTCCCCGGAGTAGCGGCCCACAAACGTCAAACCTTACTAGCTGTTGCGAGACGACGGGCAGCGCTTGAGTCGGTCGCCGGGGAGAGTTACTGCGTGGGACCACATCGTTTCTTCCCCCGGCATCTCAGCCGCCGAACAAAATCACGCGAGGGGTTTCAAAAAAAAATTTAGCTGATACAATGGCGCCCCTCTGCCCAGGTGGCGAAATTGGTAGACGCACTATCTTGAGGGGGTAGCGCCGAAAGGCGTGTGGGTTCAAATCCCGCCCTGGGCACCAAAGTATATTCCGGCAAGTTCCGGAGAAATACGGAAACCCGCGACAGCACAAGGCTTCGCGGGTTTTTTTGTTTCCTGCATTGTGCGGTGAAGTGCTGGGACAGCCAGCACAATTGGTGGTATTTTTGGTGGTATCGGCTGAATTTCTGCTGTGGTACTGCAGGAGATACCACCATGCCGCTCACCGACACACAGGTGCGGACCGCACGTTACAACCCAGAGGGCGCCGGCAATCGGTTGTCCGATGGTGGCCGCATGTACCTCCAGCAGGACAAGTCTGGCGCCAAATGCTGGCGTATGAATTACCGGTTCGCGAGCAAGGACAAAACACTCGCTCTCGGCGTTTATCCGGATGTGTCATTGGCTGCGGCACGGAAGAAGCGCGACGAGGTCCGTGCGAGACTAGCTGCGGGCATGGACCCAAGTGCGGTAAAAAGGCTGATAAGCGTGCAGCCCGACTCGCAGCAGGCAATACGTTTGAAGCGATTGCATTGGCATGGATGCAAGAACGTAAATCCTACGTAGAACCTCGCCAGCATGAGAACACGCTCGCGCGTTTGAAGAACGATGCGTTCCCGTGGCTCGGCAAACGTCCCATTTCCGAGATTGATGCCCCAGAGATTCTTGAGACTCTGAAACGCGTCGATAGCCGCGGCGCGCGCTATACCGCCCATCGCTTGCGCGGAGCAATTAGCCGAGTCTTTCGATATGCGATCAAAGAGAACTTCTGCAAGTCGGACCCAGCCCGCGATCTTGTTGGGGCTATTCCACCCGCGCAAACAACCCACTTCGCGTCGATCATTGAACCGGACAAAGTAGGTGAAATGCTGCGCGCGTTCGACGGCTTTAGCGGCACATTTCCGGTTTTCTGCGCGCTCAGACTTGCTCCGATGCTGTTCGTCCGGCCTGGCGAGCTTCGTAAGGCAGAATGGAGCCACATAAATCTGGACCGCGCCGAATGGCGCTATGCGGTGACGAAAACTGATACGGCTCATCTTGTACCGCTCGCTGCGCAGGCCGTCGCTATCTTGCGGGAACTCAAGGCGTTGACCGGCAATGGTTTATACGTGTTCCCGGGCGCGCGCGATCGCAAGCGTCCAATGAGTGAAGTCACGATCAACGCGGCGCTGCGCCGCTTGGGGTACGACACACGCACGGAAATCACGGGCCACGGCTTTCGCGCCATGGCACGAACGATCCTGCATGAAGAGCTTGAACATAAACCAGAGGTGATCGAGCATCAGCTCGCGCATGCGGTGCCTGATAACTTGGGCTCTGCCTACAATCGCACGAAATTCATTAGAGAACGTCGGACGATGATGCAGGAGTGGGCCGATTATCTTGAACGGCTGAAGACGGGCGCAATTGCGGCGGGTACGCGCACATAGCGAGTCATCCGTATCATGTGCCGGTGGCGCGATATTCCGAAGGCGTTCGGACGACGGCATACCGTGTATATGCGTTGTTCCAAGTAACGTTGCTAAGGGTGTGCGGGAACCGCGTGATTCGCGCCGGGGCCGATGAAACCGAAATCAAGCATGTTTTGATCGATTCGGCCATTGTGCGCGTACAGCGGAACATCGGCTGACGCTTCTTCAGCCGATCGTACGTACCGAGTCCGGATTCAATCCCGATGCGATCGGCGTGGTGCATGGTGTCGGCTGCGCGCTCCATGCGTTCTGCTACTAGCCGCTTTGCATGGCGTTCGCAGTTCCCGTGAAGTGCTATTCAGACGGGCTATAGAGTTAGCTGGATATCCGCTGGCGGACTGACGACGATTTGGATTACTCGGCTAGGGACGGAACTGTGTTCTGGCCAAACTGCGCGCTGACTGGAGCATTGGGCGGGCCGCTTGGTGGTCTGACTAATCTGAGTTTCCCGCAACACCACATCTCTAATGGCGCCCAAAACCGGCGATAGCCTATCCTGCTGTAAGGACTTTCGCTGTATGTCAACTACGGTTTATGGGCCGTGGATGATCGTCTTCGTTTGTGTTTTGATGCACACGGGGTACTCAATCTATTTGCGCTTTCCGCTCCCCGGTTACGCAGGGTTGCTGCGCGTGTGACACGTTTTCCTGCGCCGCACGTTGGCACCGCTCGTATTCGATGCTCATTTTATTTGCGCAGATTGCTGTTCACCGACTTCACGGACGCGCGTGGGATTTGCGCGAAGGAGTAGACCTCTGCGCACGACGTTTGCCCGGTACGGTGTACGACCTGATTTTTAATATCCGCGTGATTTGCGATTCCTTTGCCGTGAGGCTGTAGATGCTG